>JANNAE010000042.1:0-12749 GCA_031383985.1 Novosphingobium sp.
GCTGCTGACCGAAGAAAGCCCGATCCCGCAGGGCTGGAAGGATGCGCTGCGTGAGATCAAGCCAGGAGACGTGCTGCTCCACCGGTTTTCGCCGACGGGCTTCTATTCCTCCGCGGTCCGCAATCCGTTCCTGCGCAGCCTTGAGGCGCGCTCGGAACGGCAGATTCCCTATTCCAAGGTCGAAGCCGGGGATCATACCGTGCGGCTTGATGTCGGGGTCAAGGGCAAGAATTTCTGGGTCACCCCGCGCGATCTCCAGCGCGCGCGCGGCTGGGTGTTCGATGGCTTTACCGAGGGCCTGCGCACGCCGGACGATACCATCATCTTCGTTGCGCCGGCCGAGCGCGGGATGATCCAGCAAGACCAGAAGGACTGCATGGGTTGCCTCTCGCACTGCGGTTTTTCGTCATGGAAAGACCATGACGATTACACCACCGGGCGCCTCGCCGATCCGCGCAGCTTCTGCATCCAGAAAACCCTGCAAGACATCGCCCACGGCGGCCCGATCAACGACAATCTGATGTTTGCGGGGCACGCGGCTTATCGGTTCCAACAGGATCCGTTTTATTCCAACAACTTCACCCCGAGTGTGAAGCAGCTGGTGGAACGGATTTTAACGGGGGATTAACCTTCGCCAGAAGGTCAATCAAACTCCCATGCCCGCTCGCCATGGCTGGCAAGATCCAGCCCCTCGCGTTCGGTGTCCTCGCTCACCCGCATCGGCCAGATCAGCGAGACAGTAACTGCGATCACCGCCGTCGCCACCGCCGACCAGAGCGCAACCACGCCAACGCCCACAGCCTGCGCGGCGAGCTGGCTGATCATGTCCTTGCCCTCGGCGTAGCCGGTACCGCCAAGGCTGGGGGCGAGGAACACCGCCAGCATCAGCGAGCCGGTGATCCCGCCGACGCCGTGAACCGCGAACACGTCGAGCGAATCGTCGATCTTGAGCCGCTTTTTGACCAGCTGGATCATCGGATAGCACACGCCCGTCGCGATGATCCCGAACAGGATCGCTGCGCCCGGTGAGATGAAGCCAGCCGCCGGGGTAACCGTCGCCAGCCCGGCGATCGCGCCGGTGGCAAAGCCGACGCTGGTTGGCTTGCCGACAGTGAACCGCTCGACCAGCAGCCACATCATCGCGGCGGCGCAAGCCGCGACGTGTGTGTTGATGATCGCACTGGCCGCATCGTCATTGGCGGCCAAAGCCGAGCCGCCGTTAAAGCCGAACCAGCCGACCCACAGCAATGCCGCGCCCGCCATCGTCAGCGAGGGACTGTGCGGCAGCATCAGCGTTTTGGGGAAGCCCTTGCGCTGGCCCAGCAGCAAGGCGACGATCAGCGCGGACACGCCCGCTGTCGTGTGGACGACAATCCCGCCCGCAAAATCCAGCGTGCCGAGCTGCGATGCGAGCCAGCCGCCGCCCCACACCCAATGCGCGACGGGCGCATAGACTATCAGGCCCCACAGCGCGGAGAATGCCACAACCCAGCCAAATTTGGCGCGATCGACCCACGCGCCAACCATCAGCGCCGGGGTAATCGCTGCAAACGTCATCTGGAACAGGGCAAAGGCGCTTTCGGGAACCGCATAGCCCTCGCGGACATTGCCGAGGCTGCCCAGCATTGCCGCACTGAACCCGCCCAGCCAGCCGTTTGTGACCGGTCCGAAAGCCATGGTGTAGCCGACCATGATCCACAGCAGCGAGGCCACCGCCGCAATCGCGCCAACCTGGACCAGCACCGAGAGGAAGTTCTTGGCCCGGACCAGCCCGCCGTAGAACAGCGTCAGCCCCGGCATGATCATCAGCAGGACCAACGCAGAAGCCATCAGGATCCAGGCGGTATCGCCGCTATCGGCGGCATCGATCAGCTGTTCCTGCGCCTGCGCAGATACCGACGCAAGGGCGGCAAGGCCTGCGATGCAGCAAGTGGCAAATCTACGCATGGTCCGGATACTCCCCTCAAACCTTCATCGTGCCTCTAGGCAACGAAAGGCGCGTGGACAAGGCCGTCGGCAAGCGATTGTTGCGCCAGTTGGGGACAGGCGCAATTTATGGCCTAAACCCAGCCTTCCAGCACTTGATCGGGCGGCCGATGGCCATCGGCCCAATAGCGGATATTGGCGATCACCCGCTCACCCGAAGCTTCGCGGCCTTCGATGGTCGCGCTGCCGAGGTGAGGCAGGGTTATGACATTGGGCAGCGCCAGCAGGCGCGGATCGATGTCTGGCTCCTGCGCATAGACATCCAGTCCCGCTCCGCCGAGCTTGCCTGCTTCCAGCGCTGCGATCAACGCATCCTGATCGATCAGATCGCCGCGCGCGGTGTTGACCACATAGGCGGTGGGCTTCATTGCCGCGATCCGGGCGGCATTGATGATGTGGTGCGTTTCAGGGCTGGCCGGGCAATGCAGCGTCAGGATATCGGCTTCGGCCAACAACTGGTCGAGATCGGACTCATAGCGGACACCCAGCATATTCTCGAGCGCGGCGGGCAGGCGGTGACGGCTGAAATAGGCGATGTCGAGCCCGAAAGCACGGGCACGGTGCGCGACCGCCTGTCCGATCCGGCCCATCCCGACGATCGCCAGCCGCTTGCCGCCGATCCGGTGGCCGAGCATGGCAGACGGCGCCCAGCCGGTCCATTCGCCCCGCCGGACCAGCCGTACGCCTTCAACGACGCGCCGGGGGACCGAGAGGATCAAGGTCATGGTCAGGTCGGCGGTATCGTCGGTGAAGACACCCGGGGTGTTAGTGACGATGATTTTGGCGGCACGGGCCGCGGCCAGATCGATATGCTCGATTCCGGCGCCGAAATTGGCGATCAGGCCGATCCGCGTCCCTGCTTCGGCGATCATGGCCGCGTCGATCCGGTCGGTCACTGTCGGCACCAGCACATCGGCATCGCGCATCGCCGCCACCAGCGCAGCGCGGTTTAGCGCGTGATCGTCGGTGTTCAAAACCACATCGAACAGTTCGGCCATGCGGGCTTCGACCGAGGGCATCAGCCGGCGCGTGACGATCACGCGCGGAATGCCGGATACGCGGCGGGTCAAAGTGCTGTCGGAAACTACGGGCATGCGCAATCGCTAGGCCGGGCGAGGGCCAGTGGTCAAGCGGCCTTGAACCGGAGGGCGCTCTGCCGCTATCGTGGCTTCATGAAAATGGCATTTATAATTTCGCTGTGGCTTGCCGGATTGGCTGTGGCTGCCCCGGCCGACGCCGACATCGCGAACACGCCATACTGGGCATCGATCCGGCCTGAGGAGGTCAACTTGCGGGTCGGTCCCGGTGAAGACTATCGCATCAGCTGGGTTTACCATCGCCCGCATCTGCCGCTCAAAGTGCTGCGAGTTAAGGATGGCTGGCGACTGGTCGTGGATTCGGCGGGCAATCGGGGCTGGATGATGGCGCGCTTCCTGACCCGCCAACGGGGTGCGGTGGTAACCGGCAAAGATCTTGCCGAGATGCGTGAGAAGGGCGAAAACGGCGCGCGATTGCTATGGCGGGTTCAGCCCGGCGTGGTCGGCCAGCTGGGCGACTGCGAGGACAAGTGGTGCGCTTTTTCAATAGGAGTCAGGAACGGCTTTGTCAGGCAGGATCGGCTGTGGGGGGCGGGGGAACCCTGACGGATCGCCCCCGCCGCTATTTTGCGTGCGGCTTGATCTGCATTACTACGCCGTTGGCGTCGGTCGCAGTGAAGCTGCCGTCAGCAGCAGGGGCAATTATATACTTGAGAAAGCAGAATGAGCCAGCTACCACTTTCAGGGCGTGACAGGCCGGTGCTAACCGACGTGGTTTTAGGGTGCGCTCTTGGTGGCGTTCAGAGCGTCACTTTCAATAATGCTCGCCAGCGCCGCGACGATGCTATCCGCAAGAGCCACCAGCTTATGCAGAGTTGGGATGATTTCATCGTTGGCAAAGATGGTGTCTGAGGGAAACACGATTTTGACATCGGCGGGTGTGTTCGGATCGCCGACTATGCGCGGGAAAGCATGAGGCTTCCCGTTTTTGTCCAGCATCTCGATTGCAGGAGAGGCAAAGCTTGTTGGCTGAGGCATCATTCCGCGATGCTTGTCGCGCAAATCCAAATCGTGGATGGCGCGTAACGCAGCATTCCCGCCTGCGTAGGGTTTAAGAGATTGAACATATTGCACAACCGCTGGGCTTGCCCGCAGCAACTTCCGGTCTTTAATCATTTTGTCTAAATCGGCGGCCTTTTCGCAAAAGGGGAAGATCACGCCCTTGTCGCTATTTCCATTTGCTCGAACACACTCACATGCAGCTAGGTCCAGGGCGGCGCGTATGTTGTGAATGGCATCACCAAACACCGCCCCGGCTTCGTCGGGCACAGGTTCGCTGCTAAAGTTGAACTTAACCTCCCACCCGCCATCAGGCGAGCTAACCAGCTTTGTAGAAACCCTTGGTGGTGTCTCTCGGAGATATGTTAGAAATAACGCCTCAAGTTCGTCAATATGAGTGCGCGCTCGCCTGAGTTTGATGAAAGGCTGGTGTAGTGCCATAACGGCGGGTGAATCAGGAGGTTGCTGCATGACTGTAGCCGATCAAAAGCTAGAGGATGACGTGTTGCGGCGGATGCTGAAGACCCCGCCGACGCCGCACAAGCCGAGCGACCCCAAGGGGAGGTCTACCGCCGTCCGCCCGACCAAGGGTTCACCGCCTTAGGTATTGGCCGGGATGGGGCTGCCTGCATCCTGACCCCTTTTGTCACAAGCTCTAGCCCGCAAGGGTGGCAAACAAGCGTGTCGCACCGCCCAACGGGGAGCTTTTCATGCTTCATGATCGACTTCTGGCGGTGCTCATAGCAATGGGGGCAAAGCCAATGGGGTGGCTCGCCGCCCTCCACAGCGTCCTTAAATCGGTAGGCGAGCGACCCTTGCCCGGTATCTGCAAGCTCATAGCTTTCGCTTTGTGCGTCCCAGTTTTCGAGATCCATAATGCGCTGTTCAAGATTTCGTATCGTCTGGGTGGCCTCCGCTTCCGCATTGCTTGCCGCCGTCAACGCTTGCTGGGCATCAAGAATGTGTTGGGTGAGTTGGAACTTGACCTCATTGATCGCCGCGCCCTTGGCGGTAGCATGGAGGGCTTGCAGCACTCCAAGGCCAGTCTTGAGGCCTTGATAGGCAGCCATAATTTCTGTTCCCGAGACCATACGATTCCCTCCGCTTTGCGAACCACACAATGACTGCTCCTAGGAACGAGTCCAGCGCTTGCGTTTCTCTCCGCGTTCTTTGGGAACCTTGTAATGCTTAGGCGGCGAGCTTGTCAGTCCGCCGATAGGTGAGGCGCTTGCCGGTGATGCCCTGCAAGGCAATATCGGCACGTTCGGTATCGTTCAGCTTGCGGGTGTTGTAGCGGAAATCAAACTCTGCGGTGTAGCGGCCAAGGTGCGCTTCGCTAAGGTGGTGATAGGTGCCGATCACGCCGCGCTTGAAAATAGAGAAGAAGTTCTCGACGGTGTTGGAGTGCTTGAAGCCGCCGGTGGTGACATACTCGCTGGCGCTATGGTTGACGCTGCTATGGCCGTTAAATTCGCGCCCTACGCGGGTGTAGACCGGGCTTTCGTCGGTCATAAGGTGAGCGGCGCGGTCAACATTGGTCACGATAAGCGGGCGCAAGGTTTTCGAGTTCACATTGGCAACGTGGAAACTGCGAACCTGCCCGTCGCGTTCGACAAGGGCGACAACGGCTTTCTTGGGGGCAGGCTTGCGGGTTGCACGGTTACGGGCTTTGCCACCGACATAGGTTTCATCGGCTTCGACAACGCTATCGGGACCAGTGCCGAGCGGTTCAGGATTAAGGGGCTTCATCGCTTCGCGGATACGGTGGCACATAAACCAAGCGGTCTTGTAGCTGACACCGATCATGCGGGCGATCTGGTGGGCGCTCATGCCCTTCTTTGACGAGCAAAGCAGATGGTTGACGAGCAGCCACTTGTTGAGGGCAACCTTGGAGCGTTCAAACACGGTTCCAACGGTAACGGTAAACTGCTGGCGGCAATCATTGCACTGAACCAATCCGGCGCGGTGATGGGTGCCAAGCAAACGAGTAGCATTGAGCGAACCGCAATGCGGGCAGAACGGACCATCGGGCCAATTGAGGCTTTCGAGGTGTTCGCGGGCTGCGGTTTCGTCAGTGAAGCGAGGTGCGGTGATGTCCATGCAAATTGTAATGGATTATCAAGCGTGCTTTGTCAAGTATACAATTGCCGCAGCAGGCATGCTGTCGGTATAGCACTCTTCAGCTTCCTTCTCGGGCACGAAGCAGGTCTTGCCGTCCCTGACCGCCCATTTGCCCTTGGCGGTAACTGTGCCCTTGGCATCGCGGCGTACAAAGACACCGTCGGCCATAAGCGTGTTAGTTGAGGTGGTGCCGCCGGGAGGGGTCACATCGTAGGTGCCGGGAGTCGGAGTGAACACCGCTGCAGGCGTCGCCGCAGCGCTGGCCGCCGCTTCAGTGGCGACCGGCGCTTCTTCAGCAGGCTTTGAGCAAGCGGTCAATGCAGCAACACTGGCGATAATCATTAGACGGCGCATAAGTGTACCCACTAGTAGTAAGAAGACGAGGTTAACACATCAATGTTTGGTAAACTATCGAATTAAAACTGTTCAGAATCAAAGAATAGTATTCAATCGAGTTCGATTGCCACCGCCGTAGCTTCACCGCCGCCAATACATAGGCTGGCGATGCCCTTGGTCTTGCCGTGACGTTTCAGTGCCGCAATCAGCGTGGTGATGATCCGGGCGCCCGAAGCGCCGATCGGATGGCCCAGCGCGGTCGCGCCGCCGTGGACGTTGATCTTGTCGTGGGCAATGCCCAGGTCATGCATTGCAAACATCGCGACGCAGGCGAAGGCCTCGTTGACTTCGAACAGATCGACATCGCCGATGACCCAACCGGCCTTGGCCAGCACCTGGTTGATCGCGCCAACCGGGGCGGTGGTGAAATCCTTCGGCTCCTGCGCATGGGCCGCAACAGCGACAATCCTGGCGACCGGCGCAAGGCTCTTGGCAGCGGCAACGCTGGCGCGGGTCAGAACCAATGCGGCAGCGCCATCGGAGATCGAACTGGATGTCGCGGCGGTGATGGTACCGTCCTTGGCGAAGGCGGGCCTCAGCGTCGGGATTTTGTCGGGGCGGCCCTTGCCGGGCTGTTCATCGGTATCAACAATGCTCTCACCCGCGCGGCTGACCACGGTTACAGCCACGATCTCGTCGGCAAAAGCACCTTCGCTGATCGCAGCCTGAGCGCGGCGCAGGGATTCAATCGAATAGCTGTCCTGCGCTTCGCGGGTCAGCTGATAGGCATCGGCGGTATCCTGCGCGAACGTACCCATGGCGCGGCCTGCCTCATAGGCATCTTCCAGCCCATCGAGAAACATGTGATCATAGGCCGTATCATGGCCGATCCGCGCGCCCGAGCGGTGCTTTTTGAGGATATACGGCGCGTTGGTCATGCTCTCCATGCCGCCCGCCACGACCATGTCGATCGAGCCGCAGGCCAGCGCTTCTGCGCCCATGATTACGGTCTGCATGCCCGAGCCGCAGACCTTGTTGACCGTGGTTGCCTGGACCGATTTGGGCAGGCCGGCCTTGATCGTCGCCTGACGGGCAGGGGCCTGGCCGAGGCCCGCCGGGAGCACGCAGCCCATGTAAACCCGCTCGACATCCGCGCCATCGATCCCGGCGCGCGCAACCGCGCCGCGAATTGCCGTGGCCCCCAGATCGGTTGCCGAAACATCGGACAGCACACCCTGCATCCCGCCCATCGGGGTGCGGGCATAGGAGAGGATCACGATCGGATCATTTGCGGAAAGCTGGGCCATGGCATTGCGCCTTTCTGGGGGAAATTTGATGAGTCTTGCTACCGCATAATGGTGCACTGCGGCATTTGCAATTATGCATACGATAGCATGGAACCTTGCCAAGCGGTGCACTCTGGGGAAAGAGAGTGGCAAATCGCAACGGGAGCACACGATGGCCGCCTCAGAAATCGTCCGGATGGACACTGTTCTCGCCAGTCAGCGCGCAGCGTTTACGGCAGCCTTGCCTGAGGCCATGTCGGTGCGGCGCGACCGGATAGACCGGGCGATCGCGCTGCTGATCGACTACCAGCACGAATTCGCCAAGGCGGTCTCGGCTGATTTTGGCCATCGCAGCACCGAACAGACGCTGATGACCGACATCATGCCTTCGGTTGGCGCACTCAAACACGCACGCAAGCATTTCGAGGGCTGGTCACGCAATGAGCGGCGCAAGGCGATGTTCCCGCTGGGTCTGCTCGGCGCCAAGGCAGAGGTGACCTACCAGCCCAAGGGCGTTGTCGGGATCATCGCCCCGTGGAACTTCCCGGTCGGTATGGTCATGGTCCCGATGGCCGGGATCCTCGCTGCGGGCAACCGCGCGATGATCAAGCCGTCCGAGTTTACCGAGCGCGTGGCGGAAGTCTTTGCCGAGGCGGTTCCAAAGTATTTCGCCGAGGATGAAATCGCGGTTTTCACCGGCGGGGTCGATGTCGGAACGGCTTTTTCCAAACTCGCCTTCGATCACATGATTTTCACCGGCGCGACCAGCGTGGGCAAGCACATCATGCGCGCCGCGGCCGAAAACCTTGTGCCCGTAACACTGGAACTGGGCGGAAAGTCACCGACCATCATCGGTCGCAGCGCTGACAAGAAGAAAGTGGGAGAGCGGGTTGCCCTGGGCAAGATGATGAACGCCGGTCAGATTTGCCTCGCCCCCGATTATCTGCTGGTTGCCGAAGAGCAGGAGAGCGAAGTGATCCAGAACGTCGTTGCCGCAGTTTCGGCAATGTATCCGGCGCTGCTCCAGAATGATGATTACACCTCGGTGGTCAACGGCCGGAACTTTGAGCGGCTGCAGGGCTATCTTGCCGATGCCAGGGAAAAGGGTGCCGAACTGATCGAGGTCAATCCCGGCAATGAGGATTTCAGCGCCAGCAACGGCAATAAGATGCCGCTGACGATTCTGCGCAACGTTACCGATGACATGAAGGTCATGCAGGATGAGATTTTCGGCCCGATCCTGCCGGTCAAGACCTATGGCAAGATCGAAGAGGCCCTCGATTACGTGAATGCCCATGATCGCCCGCTCGGCCTCTATTATTTCGGCAGCGATAAAGCCGAGGAGCAAAAGGTTTTGACCAAGACCATTTCCGGCGGGGTTACGGTCAACGATGTGCTGTTCCACAATGCGATGGAAGACCTGCCATTCGGCGGCGTCGGCCCATCGGGAATGGGCAATTATCATGGCCAGGATGGCTTCAAGACCTTTAGCCACGCCCGCGCGGTCTATCGCCAGTCCGGCTTGGATATCGCCAAACTTTCGGGCTTCAAGCCGCCCTATGGCAAGGCAACCCGCAGCACACTGGCCCGCGAATTGAAGAAATAGGCGGTTTGGTCGTGACCGCTTTCGCGGGGATGACGACGATTGAGCCACTTGCGCCACGGCGATGGCCGGACTAGGGCGCGGGCATCCATTTGCAAAGCTGAGTCAGCCCCTTGGTAGACCTGTCACAATACCTGCCGATCCTGATCTTTCTGGCCATTGCGCTGGGACTGTCGGCGGCGTTTGTCTTTCTGCCGATGGGGGTTTCCCGGCTGACCGGCGCGCATAATCCCAATGCCGAGAAGAACAGCGAGTATGAATGCGGCTTTCCCGCGTTCGAAGACCCGCGGAGCCAGTTCGACGTGCGGTTCTACCTTGTCGCGATCCTGTTCATCATCTTCGATCTTGAGGCAGCCTTCCTGTTTCCCTGGGCGGTTAGCCTGGGCGAAACCGGCTGGGCGGGGTGGATCACCATGATGGTGTTCCTGTTCGAGCTGATCATCGGCTTCATCTATGCCTGGAAAAAGGGAGCGCTCGAGTGGGAGTAGAACCAACCCCGATCTTGGCCCCGGCGCTTGTAAATGCCGATGGCACGGCGATGAAGGCGCCCGACCAAGCGTATTTCAACGATTTGAACGCCGAAGTGCATGACAAGGGTTTCCTTGTCGCCAGCACCGAGGATCTGTTCCAATGGGCCCGCACCGGCAGTCTGTGGTGGATGACGTTTGGCCTCGCCTGCTGCGCGGTCGAGATGATCCATGTCAGCATGCCGCGCTATGATATGGAGCGCTTCGGCGTCGCCCCGCGCGCATCCCCGCGTCAATCCGATGTGATGATCGTCGCCGGCACGCTGTGTAACAAGATGGCCCCGGCGCTGCGCAAGGTTTACGATCAGATGTCGGATCCGAAATACGTGATCTCGATGGGCAGCTGCGCCAATGGCGGCGGCTATTATCATTACAGCTATTCGGTGGTGCGCGGCTGTGACCGGATCGTGCCGGTGGACATCTATATCCCGGGCTGCCCGCCGACCGCCGAGGCGCTGCTGTATGGCGTGATGCAGCTCCAGCGCAAAATCCGCCGGGTGGGGACGATCGAACGGTGAGCGCGGTGTTTCACTCTGCCCCCAAGATATGCTCGAATGAGGGCGTGCTTGCAGCGCTGTCAGCCGCGCTCGGGCCAATGCTGGTTTCAGCCAAGGAAGAGCACGGCGAAATTTCGCTTACCGTCGCGCGCGACGAGATCGAGAATACCTTGCGCCTGCTGCGCGACGATCACGAATATCAGCAGCTGATGGAGATCGCCGGGGTCGATTACCCTGATCGGGCCGAGCGGTTCGAGGTGGTCTATTGCCTGCTCTCGCTGACCAGAAATCACCGCATCATGGTGAAAGTCAGCGCCGCCGAGGATACTCCGGTGCCGACCGTCACCACGCTGTGGCCGGTCGCAGGCTGGCTCGAACGCGAAGTGTTCGACATGTACGGCGTGATCTTTGCGGGCAACCCCGATCTGCGCCGGATCCTCACCGATTATGGCTTCGAGGGGCACCCGTTCCGCAAGGATTTCCCGCTGACCGGCTATGTCGAGCTGCGCTATTCCGAAGAAGACCAGCGGGTGGTGTACGAGCCGGTCCAACTGGCGCAGGATTTGCGCCAGTTCGATTTTATGAGCCCATGGGAAGGCGCCGATTATGTGTTGCCGGGCGATGAAAAGGCGGCAACGCCTGCTGCTCCGCCGGCTCCGCCCCCTCCGGTTGCCACTGCGCCGACCCCCAAGACCACCGACAGTCCGGCGCAAACCGGTGCTGGCAAGGTGGCCAACAAGGAGGCGGCTAAACATCGCTCCGCCGGTTCGCCCGCGCAAGAATCCAGCAAGCAGGACGAACCCGGCGCGCCCGATCCCACCGAAAGCCGCCCATCGCGCAGGGCCCGCTCGAACGACGGCCAGCACACCGAAACTGCCCCGCGCAAGGCCAAGCCGAAGGGGAAAAAGGCATGAGCATGCAGCTTGAGCATTCGCCCACCACCGGCGACGAGGTGATCAGCAACTACACGATCAACTTCGGTCCGCAGCATCCCGCCGCGCATGGTGTGCTGCGGATGGTGATGGAGCTGGACGGCGAGATTATCGAGCGGATCGATCCGCATGTCGGGCTGCTTCACCGCGGCACCGAAAAGCTGATCGAGCACAAGACCTATCTGCAGGCGCTGCCCTATATTGACCGGCTCGACTATTGCAGTCCGCTGGCGATGGAGCATACTTATGTGCTGGCAATCGAAAAGCTCCTCAACCTCGCAGTGCCGATCCGCGCGCAGTATCTGCGGGTGCTGTTTGCCGAGCTGACCCGCATCTGCAATCACATGCTCAACTTGGGCAGCCACGTGATGGACGTCGGTGCGATGACGCCGAATTTGTGGCTGTTCGAAGTGCGCGAGGATTGCCTCAACTTCTTCGAACGCGCATCCGGCGCACGGATGCACGCCGCCTGGTTCCGTCCCGGCGGGGTCCATCAGGACGTGCCCGAAAAGCTGCTGGTCGATATCGGGGAATGGCTCGACACCCGCCTGCCGACCCTGTTCGAAGACGCGATGAGCCTGGTGGTCGACAACCGCATTTTCAAGCAGCGCAATGTCGATATTGCCATTGTCAGCAAGGACGATGCGGTGCGCTGGGGCTTCTCCGGCCCGATGATCCGCGGCAGCGGGATCGCGTGGGATCTGCGCAAGAGCCAGCCCTATGACGTGTATGACCGGATGGACTTCGAGATACCGGTGGGCACGCGCGGCGATTGCTATGACCGGTTTATGGTCCGGGTCGAGGAAGTGCGCCAATCGGCCAAGATCATGAAGCAGTGCCTCGCCGAAATGCCCTCCGGCCCGATTGCCTCGGATGATCGCAAAGTGGTGCCGCCCAAGCGCGCCGAGATGAAGCAATCGATGGAAGCGCTGATCCACCACTTCAAGCTCTACACCGAAGGCTTCCACGTTCCGGCCGGCGAAGTCTATGTCGCCACCGAAAGCCCCAAGGGCGAATTCGGCGTCTATCTGGTCAGCGACGGCTCCAACAAGCCTTACCGCTGCAAGATCCGCCCGACGGCGTTCAGTCACCTTCAGGCGATGGACTTCATGAGCAAGGGCCACATGCTGCCCGACGTCACCGCGATTATCGGCGCGATTGACGTGGTGTTCGGGGAGTGTGATCGCTAATGGCCGGTCGTCATCTCGAACCCGATACTCCCGAACTGCGCGCGCGGTGGGGCAGCTTTGCGTGGACCACGGACAACGCCAAACAGGCGAAAGTCATCATTGCGCGCTATCCGCTAGGCCGTCAGCGCAGCGCCGTGATGCCGCTGCTCGATCTGGCCCAGCGTCAGGTTGGTGC
>JANNAE010000047.1:0-98909 GCA_031383985.1 Novosphingobium sp.
CATGGCGGCGTAGTCGCTGCCGCCGATCTTTTCGACCGATGCAATTTTCCCAAGCGTCATCATGTCGTCGGGTACGCCAGCTTTGAACCCTTCCAGTCGCAACGACAGCGGGGAGTAGTAGGACGGCTCGCGGTGGATGCCCTGCCCGACAAGGCTATCGAAGATCAAGACGCTGGCCGTGCAAGAGGCGGTTGCCACTAATCCCGCGCTGGCGCTCGACATCTTGCTCGATTGCCTTGTCGGGCAGGGCATCCACCGCGAACCGTCCTACTACTCCCCGCTGTCGTTGCGATTGGAAGGGTTCAACGCTGGCGTTCCCGACGACATGATGACGCTTGGGAACATTGCATCGGTCGATAAGATCGGCGGCAGCGACTTCGCCGCCATGCCCGAGGTCAACCGGTTTGCGGTTATTCGGGCGATGGATGCCGAGGCCAAGGGTCGCTTGCTGGCATTGCTCGTCGCCCGCCAGATCAATGGCGGGCAGTCGTCGGGGATGCGCCGCGACCGTCGCCATCAGCGGTTCGACCAGATCGCTTTCGCCTCTGGCGTCGATATGGTCAGCAAGTGGCAAGCGCCGGTCGCCTTTTACGACCGGCTCAAAAAGCCTGTCATCGCCAAGATTATGACCGAGGTGCTCGGCAAGTCCGCCGCCGACAATTGCGCGAAGATGAAGAAGGGCGAACTTGCCGCTGCCGCCGCCGAGCGGATGGCAGGGCGCGGATGGGTGCCGCCCGCGCTTTTGATCGCGGAGCCGCCCGCCGAGGTCGCGCAGGAACCTGCCGACTGCGATCATGATGAAGAAGGCGACGACGGCGAAGCCGTCGAGTTCGAGGAGCAGGAAGCGGCTTGATAATCGGGAGGGCGGGCCGACAGGCCCGCCCTCGTGTTCCTGTTCAAGTGTTCGCGTGGCCCGACCTTGCGGGTCGGGCGCAGGCCCGCCGTTCCGACCGGCCTGAAAATTGGCACGGCAGCTTATAGCTGCCGTGCCAATGCACGCGAAGGATAGGCAGGTAAGCCGCTTCGCGTTTAGGAGGGGCAATGATCGAACGTCCGAAATCTCCCTGCGTTGATGTATGCGCGCTCGACGCGCGCGCAGGGCTGTGCACCGGTTGCGGTCGCACCCTCGCCGAGATCGGCGAATGGAGCGGCGCGACTGCCGAACGGCAGCGCGCGATTCTCAGAGTTTTGCCGAAGCGGTTGGAGCAGCTTGCCGCTGGACTGCCGGTACCGCTCTGATCGCAATTGCGTCGTCGTTGCCAGACCAATTCGTCGCGTCGATCGATCGCCGTCGTTGAAATGCCACCACCATTGCTGCGGCGGATCGCTGTGACGGGTTAAAGGTCATGGCCCTTCGCGCAGATCGAGCGTGCTTGGGGATAGCGAAGCGCTTCCGGTAAGGCTGGTCTAGCGACGCCATAGGCAGCGGTTGAGCTGGCCCCCTGCGGTGACTTTGCAGACCTCGTTGTCGATACGGCCAGAACCATTCGCGCGAAAGTTCAGCATGTCGGCTTCATATCCAGGGTTGGCAGTACGATTTCCTTGTTTGCCGGTTTCGTGGCCGCGCGCGTCGCCTCATACGATCAAGCAAAAAACCGGACGCCTCCCGATGCCCGCCAAGGCGGGCGGGGCGTCCTACGGTTTCCCCGCCGTGTTTCACCAGCGCGGAGCCTCCGTTTTTTGGCTGGATCGCGGCTCCTTCGCGGCCCCCTTGAAGACCGTCAGGAAATCATCCTGCAATCCAAGACGGAGTAAGACCCATGCAGAACATCGCAGAATTTCGGATCATCGGCCGCATCGGCAAGGTCGAGGTCAAGGAGAAGGTCACGTATCTCTCGGTGGCCTCGAACTACAACCGCAAGGACGGCGACGAGTGGAAGTCCGACGCACACTGGAACAGCGTCACGCTGTTCGACAAGCTCGCCAAGCGTTTGACCGCCGGCAAGGGCGACCTGGTTCACATCACCGGCCGCGTCCGCCAGAACAACTACGAGGCGGGTGGCACCACCCGCTACGACGTCGATCTGATCGCCGACGGGATCACGATCCTAGCGAAGAAGGACGGCGGCCCTGCCGAGGACGAGAAGCACGACTGAACGTCAGTTGTGGCGGCGGCATATACTGCCGCCACAGCACGTTGACAGCGATTTGGCGCGCGGTTTCTTGCGGTCGAGCGGAGCGTGGCGATCAGCTTGAAAAGAAGGGATCGCTACCTTTCCTCGTTGAGGCGTTCGCAGCTTGGGCCGAGGAAAGCCCAGATCGCGGCAACGACTTGGACCAACGTGACCGCTTCGAGACTGATAGACTCTGCATAGGCCGCCCACTGTGTGACCTTTTGCGGATCGCGGTGAACAAATTCGACAGGCCAGGGGGCGCAACCGACGGAATAGCGGTTTCGCGTCGCGCAAATGTAGCAGCGATAGCTGCGTCGAGCGCAGCGGGTTCCAACGACAATGCGTTGGGTATCGCCCACAGGTCGTAATAATCCTTCATCCGTCCGTTGGTGACGCCGAGCGCAACAATGGCCTGAAACTTTTCGGCAATCACCGTTGCGGGCGGATAACCGGCTTGGGCTTGCGCGCTTCGATGGGATCAATGCCGCGATACACATCGGCGAGAATGGCCCGCGCACTTTCGCGCGCTTCGGTCACGCCCAGGACATCGGCGCGCCCGAGCCAGACCCGTTTGCCGCGCACATATTCGCAGTACCAAGATTTGGCGCCGCTGGGCATGACGCGCAGCACCAGGCCCTTCAATCGCGTGTCACGATGGTCCACTTTCGGGGATGGGACCGGCAGCTTGTCGATAGCCATTTAGGTTAGTGCTGCACGCATACGTTTACCGCCTCGTTTCGCCTGCGAATCGTTCTGGTGGTGCTGTGGTGGTGCAACTTGACGAAATAGAACGGAACGGAATGGCACCGGGCGCAACACCCTTCATGCCCAAAAAGTGTTGGATTTCTGCGGGTAAGGCAAGGTTTTTCAGGTGCGACATGGTGCAACCGGAACCCCCCAAATTAGCGGCTGGGGGTGTGGGGGTCGGAGGTTCGAATCCTCTCGTCCCGACCAGTTTTTTCGATGGAGCAGACAGCCTGAGGCTGTTTGCCGGTAAACTCAAGCTGGGCAGAGACCCCGGAGCAACATCCGGTGCCGCTTGAGAAATCCCACCTCGAACCAAGGCTCCATTTTCCTACAAGAACCAATTTGGTTACATGATTTGCCCTCTCACCCCTGAAAGGAGCGAATCCATGCCCATTCTCGAATCGCTGATTTCTCCCCTCGCCGCGATTATCGACAAGGTCATCCCCGACAAGGGCGCGCGGGAGCGCGCCAAGCTGGAGCTGATCAAGCTGGAGGGTTCCCAAGAGCTCGAGACGTTGCAGGCGCGGCTTGCGGCGGTAGTTGCCGAGGCGAGCTCTCCCGATCCGTGGACCAGCCGCGCCAGGCCAAGCTTTCTCTATGTGATGTACGTGATGATCCTGTGGGCCCTGCCGATGGGACTGGTCGCGGCGGTTCAGCCTGAAGCTGCCTTGGCGATCGCGGCAGGGATGTCCGCTTATCTCAATGGTCTGCCCGAACCGCTCTATGCCCTGTTTGGCACTGGCTATCTTGGATATACCGTCGCCCGGCAGTGGGGCAAAATTGCCGGAACCGACATTTGAAGTGCTGCGCAGCGCCGGTTGGTTAGTTTCGGGTAATCTTTTCCTGTTAACAGCAGTTTCTGGACAACACCCATCCGGGGTGCACAAGGAGTCACGATGTGAGCAGGACCGCCGAATTCCGGCCATCCATAGGCGCTGCGCTGGCTTTTGCCGCGGCAATCGCCATCGCGTTGAGCGGCTGCTCGGGCCGCGATACCGACATGTCGGAAAAATTGGCCGCAGTCGATGCAGCTGCAAGGCGGGCCGAAGCGGCTGCGTCGCGCGCAGAAAGCGCCGCCAAAACCAGTTCCAGCGCTTCGGCCCAGCAGACCGCCGAGGCCGAAGTCGATCCCGAAGATGACGGAACCAGCGCCGATCCGGCGGCGCAGGATCCCAATTCCGGGGCATTCAATAACTCGGTAGGCTAGTCCATCGCCCAATCACTTGCCCATCATGGGGGCGTCACGCGCCGAGGATTGGCGTTCCGCGCTTGCCAGCGCGCAACCGGCAGTTATGAAACACGCCACGGATGCCTAACCGCCGGGGAGTTATCATGGCTAAACCGACCATCTATGTCCTCAATGGACCCAACCTGAACCTGCTTGGCAGTCGCGAGCCGGAGATTTACGGTTTTGAGACGCTGGACGATGTCGCTGCGCAGCTGACTAAGCGGGCGCAGACGCTGGGGCTGACAATCGAACTGCGCCAGTCCAACCATGAGGGCCATCTGGTTGACTGGCTGCACGAGGCGCAGGCCGAAGGCGCGCAGGCGGTGCTGCTGAATGCCGGCGCGCTGACTCACACCAGCCTGGTGCTTTATGATGCCATCCGTTCGATCAAGACCCCGGTGATCGAGGTTCATGTCTCGAACCCGCATGCGCGCGAAGCCTTCCGCCACACGAGCTATGTCGGCATGGCCGCCAAGGGGTCGATCGCGGGCTTTGGCGTACAAAGCTATCTCCTCGCGCTGGACGCCGCCGCCGCGCTCTGAGGCAAAACTGCCATTTCGACCCTTGCCTCTCTCCGACACCCCGCGCATAGACTTAAGAACACTCAAATTTGAGGATCGCATGGCCGACGAAAAGAGCGCCAGCCGGAATTCCGGAGGCATGACAATCGATACCGCGCTGGTGCGCGAACTGGCAGAACTGCTGGCAGAAACCGGCCTGACCGAGATCGAGGTCGAAGACGGCAATCGCAAGATCAAGGTGGTCCGCCAGACGGCTCCTGCCGCGGCGATGCAGCCTGTGGCGGCACCGGTTGCTGCAGCACCGACTCCCGCCGCCGCCGCTCCTGCGGCGACCGCGGCTCCGGCAGTGGATGCCAACGCAATCAAATCCCCGATGGTCGGCACGGTTTATCTGGCCGCCGAACCCGGTGCGGCCAACTTCGTCAACATCGGCAGCAAGGTCAAGGCCGGCGATACGCTGGTTGTCATCGAGGCGATGAAAGTGATGAACACCATCACCGCGCCGACCGCCGGCACGGTCACCGCCATCCTGGTTGAAAACGCACAGCCGGTCGAATTTGACCAGCCGCTGGTGGTGGTCGCGTAAGTCCCATGGGTATCCAGCGCCTGCTCATCGCCAACCGGGGCGAGATCGCCCTGCGGATCCACCGCGCCGCGCATGAAATGGGGATCGAGACGGTTGCGGTGCATTCCACCGCCGATGCCGATGCGATGCACGTTCGTCTGGCCGATCATGCCGTCTGCATCGGACCGCCAGCAGCCAAGGACAGCTACCTCAACGTCGCCGCGATCATTTCGGCGGCTGAGATTGCCCATGCCGATGCGATCCATCCCGGCTATGGTTTCCTCTCGGAAAACGCCCAGTTTGCCGAGATTGTCGAGGCTCACGGGATCACCTGGATCGGCCCGAAGCCTGAACATATCCGCACCATGGGTGACAAGATCGAGGCCAAGCGCACCGCTGGCGCGCTGGGCATGCCGCTCGTCCCAGGTTCAGGCGGTGCCATTTCAGATCCGGTAGAAGCGGCCATAATCGCGGCAGAAATTGGCTATCCGGTAATCATCAAAGCGGCCTCTGGCGGCGGCGGCAGGGGCATGAAAGTCTGCACCGGGCCTGACGAGCTTGAAACGCTCATGCAGCAGGCAGGCTCCGAAGCGAAAGCCGCGTTCGGCGATGCGACGGTCTATCTCGAGAAATATCTAGGCAATCCCCGCCATATTGAATTCCAGATATTCGGCGATGGCAATGGCAATGCCATCCATCTGGGCGAACGCGATTGCTCACTCCAGCGCCGCCACCAGAAAGTGCTCGAGGAAGCCCCTTCGCCGGTCATTTCGCAGGAAGACCGGATGCGGATGGGCGGCATCGTTGCCAAAGCGATGGCCGACATGGCCTATCGCGGGGCCGGAACGATCGAATTCCTTTGGGAAGACGGCGAATTCTATTTCATCGAAATGAACACCCGGATTCAGGTCGAGCACCCGATTACCGAGGCGATCACCGGGGTCGATCTGGTCCGCGAACAGATCCGGATTGCCGATGGCAAGCCGCTGTCGGTCACGCAGGACCAGATCGAATTCCACGGCCACGCGATCGAATGCCGAATCAACGCCGAAGACGCGTTCAACTTTACCCCCTCGCCTGGTCTCGTCACCAATTACCATGCAGCGGGCGGCATGCATGTCCGGGTCGATAGCGCGCTCTATGCCGGCTACCGGATTCCGCCCTATTATGATTCAATGATCGCCAAGCTGATCGTCTATGGCCGCACCCGCGAAGGCTGCATCATGCGGCTGCGGCGCGCGCTGGAAGAAATGGTGATCGCCGGTGTCAAAACCTCGATCCCGCTCCACCAGGCGCTGCTGACCGAGCCGGATATCATCAACGGCGATTATTCGATCAAATGGCTGGAGGAATGGCTCGCGAAGCGGGTGGTCTAGAGCCTGTTGAGTATCACAAAATCCTTCCCGGAACGGGGACCATTTTGATAAAGCTCTGGGGCAACACATTGAAACGCGGCGGTACACCCAAACCCGCGCCGGAGGTACTGCCCGACAGTCTGGGCGACCGGACCTTCCCCTTCGAGCAGGGTGGCCGCCGTTTCGAACTGATCGACGCGCCAGAGGGCGAGACGATCGATAATCTGATCGTCTGGCTGTCCGACGACCGGATCGCCTTCATCGGTAATCTGGTCGGCCCGGTCTAGTTGTCGATCCCGTTCTCCTGCTCACCGTGCGGCGCTCACGGTCAAGGCCGCGCACGAGGCGCTGCTTGCCGCGAGCGGGGCACACAACCTGTCAGAAACGATGTGGCTCAGGTCGGAAATCGCCGATGCCGAACGGCGGTTGAGCGAAGATTGATCAGCTGATCGCGAGCACGCTGGTGAGCACGATCCGGACCAGATCGGCATGGCCCTTCGCGCCGGTCTTGGCGTATATTTTCTTCGAATAATTGCGCGCGGTTTCGACCGTGATCCCCAGCGCCTGCGCCGCCTCGGCAATGCTGGTGGCTTGGGCGAGCAGCCAGGCAAGCCGAGCTTCGCTGGGAAGCAGCCCGAACAGATCGACCAATTGTTCGCAGCGATCGGCCTGCGAACGGCGGTCGCCGCTGACGTAAACGATCGCGGCGGCGGTCCCGTGGCCCGAAATAGTCTCGCCGAAAACCTGGCCGAAAACTGGGGTCACCAGCATATCCACCCACGGATCTCGGCTGAGATTGAAGGCCTGGGGGCGCGCATCGCGCTCTTCGGAATAGCGCCGAACCAGCGCGGTGAGTTGGCGGTCAATCGCGGGTCCGGCCGGAACCAGCCGGTCATAACGTCCGCGCCGCAGCAGCCCGCCCCATTGGAACATCTGCTCCATGTTGTCGGTCGCTTCGACAATCCGGCACTGCGCGTCGAGCGTCAGCCAACCAATCTTGAGCCGGTTGAACGCCTCGCCGGTGACCGCAGAGCGGAACCGCTCGCGTTCGAGCGCGGCGAAAGCGCGCAGCGCGATCCGCAGATGCGGTGTGAGCGCAAGCAGCAGCGCCCCAGCCGACGAGCCCAAGGCTTTATCTCCCGCACACGACAGCCAGACGTCAATCCCGCCCGGCTCGGTCACGCGCAGGCAGCGCAGGCTACTCAGACCGAGTGGCTGCATCAGCCCTCGCACATCGGCAGCCTGCTCGGCATTGCCCGGATCGAGCAGGTCCTCGAGCGAATAGACCCGCCCTTCCCGCATCGTTCCATAGGGCAGTGGATCGCGCAGCGGGGTCGCACCGAGCAGGCTGCGCAGGTCCTCGGATATAGCCGCACCGGCATGAAGATCGACCACTGCATCCTGCCCGACAGGGCGAAATACCAACGAGACGAACCGCGCCCCGGTCTGCGCCAACAACCGGTCGAGGAAGCCCTGCCACAGCGGGGTTTCGAACATCCCGCGATGCAGCGCTAGGAGTAGATCGTCGTCGAAACGCATACCATCTGTTTATCCTCCCATATGGGAGGTTCAATGATTCGTTTTGCCTGCCATGAGACGCCATCACGGATTGAGGAACCTGCCTGCGATGACGCGCACCCTGACTCATCTTGAGCGGCTCGAGGCCGAAAGCATCCACATCATGCGCGAGGTGGTGGCCGAAGCCGAACATCCGGTGATGCTCTATTCAGTCGGCAAGGATTCGGCAGTAATGCTGCACCTTGCCCGCAAGGCCTTCTACCCCTCGCCCCCGCCCTTCCCGCTGCTCCACGTCGATACCACCTGGAAGTTTCAGGAGATGTACAAGCTGCGCAACCGGATGGCCAAAGAGAGCGGGATGGAACTGCTCGTCTATAAAAATCCCGAGGCCGAAGAGCGTGGCATCAACCCGTTCGATCACGGCCCCTTGCACACTGATATGTGGAAGACCGAAGGGCTCAAGCAGGCGCTCGACAAGTACGGCTTCGACGTTGCTTTTGGCGGCGCGCGGCGCGACGAGGAAAAGAGCCGCGCGAAAGAGCGGATCTTCTCGTTCCGCACCGCCACTCACGGCTGGGATCCCAAGAACCAGCGACCCGAGCTGTGGAACCTCTACAACGCGCGCAAGGCCAAGAGCGAGTCGATCCGGGTCTTCCCGATCTCGAACTGGACCGAGCTCGACATCTGGCAGTACATTCACCTCAACGACATTCCGATCGTGCCGCTGTATTTCGCGGCCAAGCGCCCAACGGTGGAGCGCGACGGGATGCTGCTGATGGTGGATGACGACCGCTTCCCGCTGAAGGAAGGCGAAGTGCCGGTTGAACGCTCGGTCCGCTTCCGCACGCTGGGTTGCTACCCGCTGACCGGCGCGGTCGAGAGCGAGGCGGCGACCCTGCCGGAAGTGATTCAGGAAATGCTGCTGACCACCACCAGCGAGCGCCAAGGCCGGTTGATCGACAGAGACAGCGGTGATGCGTCGATGGAAAAGAAGAAGCAAGAGGGGTATTTCTGATGCCAGATACTCTCGAAAAGGCGGCAGACCCCATCTACAAGACCGACGCGTTGATTGCCGAGGACATCGACGCCTATCTCGAAACGCACCAGCACAAAAGCCTGCTGCGCTTCATCACCTGCGGCTCCGTCGATGACGGCAAGTCGACCCTGATCGGGCGGCTGCTGTATGATTCGAAGATGATCTTCGAGGACCAACTCGAAGCCTTGCAGGCCGACTCCAAGCGCGTCGGCACGCAGGGGCAGGAGATCGATTTCGCGCTGCTGGTCGATGGCCTCGCTGCCGAGCGCGAGCAGGGTATCACGATCGACGTCGCCTATCGCTTTTTCGCCACCGAGAAGCGCAAATTCATTGTCGCCGACTGCCCCGGGCACGAGCAGTACACCCGCAACATGGTCACCGGCGCTTCAACCGCCGACCTGGCGGTGATCCTGATCGATGCGCGCAAAGGTGTGCTCGTCCAGACCCGGCGACACAGCTACCTCGCCAAGCTGATCGGCATCAAGAACGTGATACTCGCGGTCAACAAGATGGACCTGATCGACTATGATCAAGCCAAATACGACGCGATTGTCGCCGACTACGCCGCCTTTGCGACCGAGATCGGGCTGACCAATTTCCACCCGATGCCCATCTCGGGGTTCAAGGGCGACAATATCACCGCCGCTTCGCCTAACACCCCTTGGTATACCGGCAAGCCGCTGATCGAGCGCCTCGAAACGGTCGAACTCGACAATGAGGCCGACCAGCGCAAGGCGTTCCGTCTGCCGGTCCAGTGGGTCAACCGCCCCAACCTCGATTTCCGGGGCTTCTCGGGGCTGATCTCGACCGGTTCGGTCAAGCCGGGCGATCCGGTACGGGTGCTGCCTTCGGGCAAAACCAGCACCATCACGCGGATTGTGACGATGCCAACCGGGTCCGGCACCGCAAGCGGTGCCGGTGGCGATGGCGACCTCGATGAGGCGGTCGCCGGGCAGTCGGTGACTCTGTGCTTCGCCGACGAAGTCGACTGTTCGCGAGGTGACGTGATCGCCGTGGCCGACGCGCCGCCCGAAGTTTCCGACCAGTTCGAGGCGACGCTGGTGTGGATGGACGACGCAGCGCTGCACGTCGGGCGTTCGTACTGGCTCAAGCTTGGCACCCAGCTGGTCTCGGCGACGGTTCAGGCACCCAAATACGTGATCAACGTCAACACGCTCGAGCATCTTGCCGCCAAGACGCTCGAACTCAACGCGATCGGCGTGGTCGAACTCGCGACCGACAAGCCGGTGGTATTCGAGGCCTATGCCGAGAGCCGCGCGCTTGGTGGGTTCATCCTGATCGACAAGCTGACCAACCGCACGGTCGGCGCGGGGATGCTGCACTTCAGCCTGCGCCGCGCACAGAACGTCCACTGGCAGGCCACTGACATCGGTCGGGAAGTGCATGCCGGCCTCAAGAACCAGAAGCCGCGCGTGCTGTGGTTCACCGGGCTCTCCGGCTCGGGCAAGAGCACCATCGCCAACGAGGTCGAAAAAAGCCTCGCGCTGATGAACCGCCACACCTTCCTGCTCGATGGCGACAATGTCCGTCACGGGCTCAACAAGGACCTAGGCTTCACCGAGGCTGACCGGATCGAGAATATCCGCCGGGTCGGCGAGGTCGCCAGGTTGATGGCCGACGCCGGGTTGATCGTGCTGACCGCATTCATCTCGCCGTTCCGCGCCGAGCGCGACATGGTGCGCAAGATGCTGCCCGAAGGCGAGTTCATTGAAATATTTGTCGACACGCCGCTCGAAGTGGCCGAAGCGCGCGATGTGAAGGGGCTCTACAAAAAAGCGCGGTCGGGCCAGCTCAAGAACTTCACCGGGATAGACAGTCCCTATGAAGCACCGGATGCGCCCGAGATCACGGTCAACACTGTCGAGATGACCCCGCGGGAAGCGGCAGAGTTTATCGTCCGCCAGATCATGCCGCTCAAATGATGAGCGACGCCGAGCTCGCCGCACACCTTGCCGAAGTGGCCGGCCGCCTGCTGCTCGAAGTCCGCGCCGCCGGGCTGTTCTCGGCCAAGGGACTCGGCAAAGCGGGCGACCAGACCGCGAACCAGTTCCTGATCCACGCGATCCGCGAACACCGGCCCGACGACGGGCTGCTGTCCGAGGAGGAAAAGGACAACTTCGAACGTCTCGCGCACTCACGCGTGTGGATCATCGACCCGGTCGATGGCACCCGCGAATACGGCGAGGAGCGCAGCGACTGGGCGGTCCACGTCGGGCTGGCGATCGATGGCAGGCCAGAGATTGGCGCAGTGGGGTTGCCCGCACTTGGCGTGGTCTTGCGCACCGATCGGCCGCATCCCCTTCCCGCCGCCGCGGCGATCCCGCGCATGGTGGTCAGCCGTACCCGCCCGGCCAGAGAAGCGGTCGTAGTTGCCGAAGCGATTGGCGCGGAACTTTTGCCGATGGGCAGCGCCGGAGCCAAGGCCATGGCAATCGTGCGCGGCGAGGCGGAGATTTACCTCCACACCGGCGGGCAGTTCGAGTGGGACTCCTGCGCACCAGCCGCCGTGGCGATGGCTTGCGGCCTGCACGTCAGCCGCGTTGACGGCACGCCCCTGGTCTATAACCAGCCGGATATCTATATGCCCGACCTCTTGATCTGCCGCCCCGAATGGGCCGCGCGGGTGCTTGAATTGGTGCGCAAGATGCAGGACTAACTCGGGAACGATTTTGGGCCAGGTCACCGATATCGAGGCCGACGATATCAGCCATGTGATCGACATCGCCGTGGACGAGAACGTGATGCGCGGCGCGCTGTACAACGGGATCGAATGCATTCCCGCGCGATCGCAGCGACTATGTCCATTTCAATCCGATCGAGATCGATCAGGTCGAATGCGGCTTCGACGAAGCCTATTGCCCAAGCCGACATCGACGGCAAGCCGTTCGAGCAGAGCTGCGTCCACTGCGGGAAGCGTGCCCATGCGGTCAACCACGATCAGAACGCCGGTGCATGCGTCCATCGGCCAGCGCAACCCACAGTACAATTGATCTCGCCCAGTCACGCGCGACATGTCGGCGATCAACTCCGGGGCAGCGCTTGCGATTGCAAAATCTGGTAGCGGAGGAGGGACTCGAACCCCCGACACGCGGATTATGATTCCGCTGCTCTAACCAGCTGAGCTACTCCGCCCCGAGAGGCCTGCGGCACGGCAGCGATCTGCCGGGCAGGCGGCGCACATAGGTTGCTCGTGCGGCGGGGTCAACCATCCTGTTTGCCGCGAAAAGGCCACACCCCCTGCCCCTCCCAATGCGGACCCATGTAGAGGTGAAGTCCTAGCCCGGTGAAGGCGAAATCGCGCGACGGGATAGCCTCGGCCAGCTCGCGTTGCAGGGTTTTGGCGGCCTCGGGCGTGACCTTGTTCTGGATCGTGATGTGCAGGCGTGGCAGATGGGCGACCAGCGCCGTAAGCGCGCCGTGAAAGTGTTCGGCGATGCGCTCACGGATCGCAAGCATGGTGGGACTGCGCAGCGCGATTGCGGTCCCTTTGCCGAGGTTCATCAGCCCTTCGATGCGGACCGATGGCGGGGCGAATTCGCCCGCAACCTGGCCAAGCAGGCCGCGCAGCTCTTCACGGAGCGACGGTGCCAAGGCGTGAAACAGCGTGACATGCGCCTGCAGCCAGTTGCGCTCGGGCGGGAAATGCGCGCGGCGCAGCCCATCGGCCCAGGCCAATATATCGCCCGGCAATTCAGCCGTGACGATGAAGGGCGCAAACGGGCGTTTTTCCGGATCAGACATCGCGGTTACCTGCCTGTCCCGAACACAAGAGGCAAGCGCCTTGCAAAGCCCCCGCCAGCGCCGCACTATCGCGCAAAGCAAACCTTGGAGGGGGATAGCCAATGCACCGGACTGCCAAATCGGCGCTGCTGATCGGGGGCGCCATGCTTATGCTCGGCAACGCCCCGGCTGTGGCCCCCAAGCCCGCATCTCCCGCAACAATCGCCGCGCAACAGGCCGTCGCTGCCTCGCTTCCGGCTGAAGACGGGCGCGATGCGGAATTTGCCGCCCGCGGTTTCATGGCGTCACGCAGCGATCCGGTGATCAAGGCGGCGGATGGCCGTCCGGTGTGGAATCTGGCCGGCTATGACTTTGTCAGTGGCGCTGCGCCCGCCACGGTCAATCCTTCGCTGTGGCGCCACATCGGCCTGCTGCGCGGCCATGGGCTGTTCAAGGTGGCCGAGGGGGTGTGGCAGGTTCGCGGGTTTGACGTCTCGAACATGACCGTGGTCAGGGGCAATACCGGCTGGATCCTGATCGATCCGCTGACCACGCGGGAAACTGCGGCCGCCGCCCTCGAACTGGTGGGCCAGCAGCTAGGCCCTCGCCCGGTCAGCGCGGTGATCTTTAGCCACAGCCATGCCGATCATTTCGGCGGCGTGCGCGCAGTAGTGAGCGAGGCCGATGTCGCGGCGGGCAAGGTGGCGATCATCGCCCCGGCGCAATTCATCGAAGAATCCGCGTCGGAAAACATCATGGCCGGCGGGGCGATGGGGCGGCGAGCGAATTACCAGTTCGGCGTCGGACTTGTGCCAGGTGCGCAAGGCCAGATGGGCAGCGGGATCGGCACCGGAGTGGCCTCTGGCGAAATCACGCTGATCACGCCCACCGATACGATTCACAAGACCAGTGAAACGCGGCTGGTCGATGGGGTAAACCTCGAGTTCCAGATGGTTTCGGGCAGCGAAGCCCCGTCCGAACTCAATGTCTATATCGTGCCGGCCAAGACGTTCCTGTCCGCCGAAATGTCAACCTGCAGCTTCCACAACATCCTCACCCCGCGCGGCGCCAAAGTGCGCGACGCGCGCGCCTGGGCGGGATATCTGGACAAGGCGTTGCAGCTGTACGGGAGCCGCAGCGAGGCGATGATTTCCAGCCACTGCTGGCCGCGGTTTGGCCGGGCAGAAGTGGCAGATTCGCTGACGGGGCAACGCGACAATTATCGCTACCTCCATGATCAGACGATCCGGCTGATGAACCGCGGCGAGACGGCAGTGGAAATCGCCGAGGCGCTCACGCAGCCCCCGGCCCTCGCCAGCCGGTGGTACAATCACGGCTACTATGGCACCTACAGCCACAATTCTAAGGCGGTCTATCAGTTCTACCTCGGCTGGTACGATGCCGTGCCCGCCAATTTGAACCCGCATCCCCCGGTCGAGCGGGCCCGGCGCTATGTCGCGGCATTGGGCGGGGCGACAAAGGTGTTAGCACTGGCCAAGCGGGCGATGGCGACGGGCGATTATCGCTGGTCGTCCGATCTGCTAAACCAAATGGTGTTTGCACAGCCGGGCAATAGCATCGCACGCACCACGCTGGCCGATAGCTATGAGCAGCAAGGCTATCAGGCCGAAAGTGGCATCTGGCGCAACCAGTTCCTCTCCGCAGCGCGCGATCTGCGCGAGGGTGCACCAAAACGCGCGATGAGCACGCAGAGCACCGACATGGTCTCAGCCATACCCACGCAAACGCTGCTCGATTCGGTTGCAACCCGGTTCGATCCGGCCAAGCTCGGCGGAAGAAAGCTGGCGATCAATCTGATCTTGCCCGAGCGCAACGAGAGCGCCGGAATCGAGGCCACGGCTACTACGATGATCGGGCGGATGACGCCGCTTGCACAGCCGGACGCGACTATTACCGGGTCACGTCGTTTGCTGCTGGGGCTGGTTTTCCTCAAGCTGCCGCTGGCGCAGCTCGAAGCGGCCGGTCTCAAGGTGGAAGGCGATCGCAGTGCAGTGGAAGCCTGGGCCCATTCGCTCGACCCGCTGCCGGGGAGCTTCAATATCGCCGAGCCTTGAGAACGGCTCAGATTTCCCCGCGCGCCCGGCGAATCGCGAACCAGCGTTCGACGTTGGCGTTGTGCTGTTGCAAGGTCGAGGCAAACTGGTGCCCGCCGGTGCCATCGGCCACCATATAGAGCGCATCGGTCTTGGCCGGGTTGAGTACCGCCGCGATCGAGGCCTTGCCCGGATTGGTGATCGGGCCTTTGGGAAGACCAACCATCGAATAGGTGTTGTAATCGTTGATCGCCTGGATCTCTGACTGGCGGATCCGGCGACCCAGCGGCTTACCCTTGGTGATCGGATAGATGATCGTTGGATCGGCCTGAAGCATGATCCCTTGGCGCAACCGGTTTGAATAGAGCCCGGCAACGATCCGGCGCTCGGCTGGCTTGCCGGTTTCCTTCTCGACAATCGCGGCCAGTGCCAAGGCTTGTTGCGGCGTGCTGACTGCAATCCCCGGCGCGCGTTTGGCCCACAATTGCGCCACCGTGCGCTGCATTGCGGTTTGCATCCGCACCAGCACTGCCTGACGGGCTTCCCCGCGCTCGAACTCATACGTATCGGGCAGGATCGAGCCTTCTGGTGGCACCGGGATGCGGCCGGTCAGATGCGGCTGGGCCATCAGCCGCTCATAGACCATGATCGAAGGCATGCCTTCGGGCACGGTGACAAAGCGGCGCAGGACTTCATCGCCTTGCAGGATGGCAAGTATTTTTGAGGCACTGGCGCCTTTGGGCAAGAGGAATTCGCCTGCCTTGATCGGTGCGCCGCCCGCGAATATCCGGGCGCGCACGCGGAAGCTGGCGGCGGATTCGATCGCCCCGGCTTCCTCAAGCTTGGCGGCAACCGAGCCGAGACTCGCCCCATCGGCAACGATGAAGGCCTTCTCCCCCGTTAGCGGGCCTGAGCCATACCAGCCACCCAGCAGACTCCACGCGCCCAGCGCCAGCAACAGCGCGGCCATCGCCGGTAGCAGGCAGCCGCGCCGCGGCATCACTCAGATTGCCTTCATGATCAGACTGGCGTTGGTCCCGCCAAAGCCGAAGCTGTTGTTGAGGACAGCCTTGACGGTCCGCTTTTTCGCCTTGTGCGGCACCAGATCGACGCCATCGCAACCTTCATCGGGATTGTCGAGATTGAGCGTCGGCGGAACGATCTGGTCGCGGATCGCCAGAACGCAGAAGATCGCCTCAACCGCGCCTGCACCGCCGAGCAAGTGCCCGATGGCCGATTTGGTCGAGCTCATCGACACACCGCTGATCGCATCGCCGAACAGCCGCTTGACCGCGCCCAGTTCGATTGTGTCAGCCATGGTCGAAGTGCCGTGAGCGTTGATATAATCAATATCACACGGCTGCATCCCGGCCTTTTTGAGCGCCATTTCCATCGAACGGTAGGCCCCGAAGCCGTCGGGATGCGGGGCGGTGACATGGTGGGCATCGCCCGACAGGCCATAGCCGACCACTTCGGCGTAGATCTTGGCGCCGCGCGCCTTGGCATGCTCATATTCCTCGAGCACCACGACGCCGGCGCCCTCTCCCATGACGAAGCCATCGCGGTCCTTGTCATAGGGGCGGCTGGCCTGCTCAGGGCGATCATTGAATGTCATGTTGAGCGCGCGGGCCTGCGCAAACCCGGCAATACCGATCGGGCAGATCGTGCCTTCGGCGCCGCCTGCCAGCATGATATCGGCATCGTCATCCCTGATCATCCGGGCGGCGTCACCGATCGAGTGGGCGCCGGTCGAACAGGCAGTTACCACCGCGTGGTTCGGGCCCATCAGGCCATATTTGATCGAGACCTGACCGGAGATGAGGTTAATAAGCCGCCCATGGACGAAATGCGGCGAAACGCGGCTTGGGCCCTTTTCCGCCAGCACCAGCGATTCGCTCTCGATTCCCGGCAGCCCGCCGATCCCCGAGCCGATCGAACAGCCCGCGCGCAAGCGCATGGCTTCGTCCATTTCGGTGAGGCCTGCGTCTTCCAGCGCCTGCCCTGCGGCATCGATACCGTAAATGATGAACGGATCGACCTGGCGCTGGACCTTGTGATCGACCCGCTTGTTGGGATCGAATCCATAGGGATGGTCGGCCGGCTTAACTTCGCAAGCGATCAGGCACTTCTGGTCTGAGGCATCGAAGCGCGTGATGCGGCCCGCGCCAGACATTCCGGCGAGCAGGTTTTTCCAGACCGTTTCAACATCCGCACCCAGCGGGGTGACAAGTCCAAGACCGGTTATAACAACACGACGCATGCAAATCTCCGAACTTGAAAATGCAACAGGCCCAGCCCTTTACGGACTGAGCCTGTCGAAACCCCGTTGAGCTGTCAAAGCGGCGAACAGCCCTTCAACACGCTCAGGGCAATCGGGGAAGTAGGACTGAAGCCATCAGCCCTTGTTGTCATTGATGAACTTGATCGCATCCGACACGGTGGCGATCTTTTCAGCCGCATCGTCAGGGATCTCGACACCGAACTCTTCTTCGAACGCCATGACCAGCTCGACAATGTCGAGGCTGTCGGCGCCCAGATCATCGATAAAGCTGGCGTCCTCAGTAACTTTGTCAGCTTCTACGCCAAGATGCTCGACGACAATCTTCTTAACCCGGTCGGCAGTGTCGCTCATGGATAAACCCCTTCGTGAACGGCAGATGAAATCAGAAAATTGCCCTAATCAACGGGAGCGGCGCTGGCAAGCGCCAACCCCAGATTCATCCCTTTTGCGGCTCGATGATACGGATGTGGAGATCCCGCAGCGCCTTGTTCGCGGGCAATGAGGGCGCGCCCATCAGCAGATCTTCGGCCCGCTGGTTCATCGGGAACAGCGTTATTTCCCGCAGATTCTGCGCCCCGCACAGCAGCATCACGACCCGGTCAACCCCGGCTGCCATCCCGCCATGTGGCGGTGCGCCATACTGGAACGCCCGATAAAGCCCGCCGAAGCGCTCTTCCACATCGGCTTTGGACAGCCCGGTCAGCTCGAACGCCTTGACCATCAAATCCGGATGCTGGTTGCGGATCGAGCCCGAGGCGATTTCGAACCCGTTGCAAACCAGATCATACTGGTAGGCCAGAATCGTCAGCGGATCCTGGTTCTCAAGCGCGTCCATCCCGCCCTGCGGCATCGAAAACGGATTATGCGCGAAATCGACCTTCTTCTCGGTCTCATCCCATTCATAGAACGGGAAATCGACGATCCAGCACAGATTGAAGCTGGTCTGGTCGATCAAGCCAAGCTGTTCGCCGACCCGCGTGCGGGCGAGGCCAGCCAATTTGGCCGCTTGCGATTCCTTGCCAGCCGCAAAGAAGCAGCCATCGTCGGGCCCCAGGCCCAGCGCGTCATACAGCGCCGTCATGCCTTCTTCGCCGTGGTTCTTGGCGATCGGCCCGCCGAACTCACCGGCCTTGCGGGTGACATAACCAAGTCCGGCATGGCCTTCGCTGCGGGCCCAGTCGTTCATCTCATCGAAGAACTTGCGGCTCTTTTCGGCGGTGGCCGGAGCCGGGATCGCACGGACCACGCCGCCCGAGCCGACGATTTTCTCGAACAGCCCAAAACCCGACTTGCCAAAATGGTCGGTAACATCGCTGACCAGCAGGGGATTGCGCAGATCGGGCTTGTCCGAGCCGTATTTCAGCATCGCTTCGGCATGGGGTATGCGCGGAAAACTGCCCGCCGGGGTCACGCTTTTGCCCTCTGCGAAACTCTCGAACACCCCGGCCAGCACCGGCTCCATCGTCTCCCAGACTTCTTCCTGAGTGACGAAGCTCATTTCCAGATCGAGCTGATAGAACTCTCCGGGCAAGCGGTCGGCGCGCGGGTCTTCATCGCGGAAGCAAGGAGCGATCTGGAAATAACGGTCAAAGCCCGCAACCATCAGCAGCTGCTTGTACAGCTGCGGAGCCTGGGGCAGCGCATAGAACTTTCCGGCATGAATCCGGCTTGGGACCAGAAAGTCGCGGGCGCCTTCGGGGCTGGAGGCGGTCAGAATCGGAGTCGAATATTCGGTGAACCCGGTGGCCTCCATCCGCCGCCGCATATCCGAAATGATCCTGGTGCGCTTGACGATATTGCCGTGGAGGGTTTCGCGGCGCAGATCGATGAAGCGGTACTTCAGGCGAACTTCCTCGGGATACTCCTGTTCGCCTGCTACCGGCAGCGGCAGTTCCTCGGCGCGGCTGAGCACGGTGACCGACGAGGCATAGATCTCCACCTCGCCGGTGGGCAGATTGGCATTCGCGGTACCGGCGGCACGCAGCTTCAGCACCCCATCGATGGTAATGACGCTTTCAGCGCGCAGCCCTTCGAGGACCGGGAGTGCTGCACTGTCGCTATCGGCCACAATCTGGGTGATTCCATAATGATCGCGCAAATCAATGAACAGCACGCCGCCGTGATCGCGCTTGCGGTGGACCCAGCCGGACAGACGAACGGTCTGGCCGACTTCAGCGGCGGTCAGCGCACCGCAAGTGTGGCTACGATAAAGATGCATTGAAACTCTTTCCAATCGACCGCCAATCAGGCAGGGGGTGGCGGCGGCTAACAGGCGATGGCCGCCGTTTTGTCAAGCCGCGGGTCCGCACGGACTCATATAGAAAAGCACCATGAAAATACATCCACTGATTACAACATCCAAGGCGCTGGCCGAACTGTGCGAGCGCCTGTCGACAGCCGACTTCATCTGCGTCGACACCGAGTTCATGCGCGAGAACACGTTCTGGCCCGAACTCTGCCTGATCCAGATCGCGGATAGCACCGAAGCCGCGGCGATTGATCCGCTTGCGCCAGGCATCGATATGACCCCGCTGCTTGAGCTGATGACCAACAATGAGGATGTGCTGAAAATCTTCCATGCCGGCGGGCAGGATGTTGAAATCATCTACAACCTCACCGGCAAAACCCCCCATCCGATTTTCGATACCCAGATCGCGACGATGGCGATCAGCCAGTCCGAACAGATCGGTTATTCGAACCTGGTCGAAAGCTGGCTGGGCGTGGTGGTCGACAAGGGAGCGCGGTTTACCGATTGGTCGCGCCGTCCGTTGACCGAGCGGCAGATCGAATATGCGATCGGCGATGTCACCTATCTCGCCACGATATTCCCCAAAATTCTCGCCCGGCTGAAGAAAACTGGACGCGGCGCGTGGATTGATCTCGAGATGGAAAAGCTGGCCGACCCCGCCAATTACCGCAACGATCCGGCTAAATCCTGGCTGCGGATCAAGGCCGCCGGGCGCAATCCCGCGATGCTCGGGCGGTTGAAGGCGCTGGCGCAATGGCGCGAACTGGAAGCCCAGGACAAGAACCTGCCGCGCGGGCGGATCGCGCGCGATGAAACGGTGGCCGATATCGCCAGCCACCCGCCCAAGGTCCAGGCTGACCTGGCCAAGGTCCGCGGGCTGTCCGCAGGGTGGAAAGACAATGAGATCGGGCGGCGGATGATGGCCGCGCTGGCTGCGGCGCAACCGATGACCGAAGCCGAGATGCCGCTGCGCACCGCGCGCGGCGCGCCGCTGGGCAAGGAAGGCGCGCTGGTCGCCGATCTGCTCAAGCTGTTGCTGAAGATCCGCAGCCGCGAGATCGACGTCGCCTCACGGTTGCTCGCCCGCAGCGAAGAGTTGGAGCTGCTCGCGGCCGGCATCCGCAAAGGCCTGCCGATGCTGGAAAATTGGCGGTTTGACCAGTTCGGCAAGGATGCGCTGGATCTGGTTGAAGGAAAAATGGCCTTCGCCGTGGTGAACGGCAAGCTCAAGATGACGCATATCGATGATGTGGTGGTGGAAGAGACGGCCGGGTTGGCGACAGAGGTGGCGGGAGCGCCTGAGGTGGAAGCCGGGTGAGCCTTCGATGAGCTCGTACCTGCCCACCCTCAAGCAGCTCCAATATCTGGTCGCGCTGCATGAACATGGCCATTTTGGCCGGGCGGCCGAGGCCTGTTTCGTGTCACAATCGACCCTTTCTGCGGGCCTTCGCGATCTGGAAACCGTGCTCGATGTGATTTTGGCCGAGCGGACCAAGCGCACGGTGAGGTTTACTCCGCTGGGCAACAGCGTCGTCGCCAAGGCCCACCGGGTACTGCGCGAGGCGGAGGAGCTGACCGATCTGGTCCAGTCGGGCGGACTGCCGTTGTCTGGCGAAGTGCGGATGAGCGTGATCCCGACCATCGCCCCATTTCTGCTCCCCCGGATGCTGCCGCGACTGCGCCGCGAGCGCCCCGCGCTCAAGCTGTTCCTGCGCGAAGAAGCCAGCGCAGCGGCGATGGAATCGCTCCACCACGGCCGCTCGGATTGTGTGCTGCTGGCGCTGCCCTTCGCCACCGGTGAGGTGGAAAAGGAAACGATCGAGCTCGATGCGCTGTTTGTCGCATTTCCCAAGGACGACCCGCGCGATCCGCCGGCAGAAATCTCGCCCGCGTCGATCGACGAGAGCCGCCTGTTGCTGCTGGAAGACGGCCACTGCCTCAAAGATCATGTCCTCGCCGCCTGCAACCGCCCCGAACTGCGCGCCAGCGCCGCGATGATCGGGACAAGTTTGCATACGCTGGTGCAGATGGTCGATAACGGCCTGGGCTTGACCATGCTGCCCGAAATGGCGCTCGATGCGGGGATTTTGAACGGTACTAACGTGGTCGCCCGCCCCCTCAAAGCCGCCAACGCCAACCGCGAGATCGCATTGGTGTGGCGGAAAAACTCGCCGCGCGGCGAGGAATTCCGGTTGCTGGCAGAGGAACTGCGGGCGGGATAGTTTGGGTAGGTAGCTGTTGGGTTGATGGTGGTCGTTCAGGGTTAGATTTGCGCCAGGGCGGCGCAGTCAGCATCGGTTCGCCGCACTTTGCGCTCGCATTACCCGCACAACCGCCGACGGTGCCGGAACTATTCATGTTCCAGACAGGTTGATCTGAACAGGCATATTCGCCGGTGTAGCTTGAAGGAGAAGCCTGATGCGTGCCATTTCCAAAAGGTCAGGAGTTCGCTTCCTGCTCGCCATGCTTGTCGTGCCTGCGTCGGGCAGCTTGTCGGCGCAACAGCAGGATTCGCCCGATCCCAACATAGTTGTAACAGGCGAGCAATTGCCCGACACGACTGCGATGACCGCCGGGCCCGAAATCAAGGGCGTCATCACCGCGCGCAGCGGCGACAAGATGAAGATCACCGCCGCCGACGGCACCGCCACAGTCATCTTCATTAACGATGCCACCAAGTTTAAGGCCGGCGGGGGCCTGTTCGGCGGCGGGAAAAGCAAGCTGAGCGCGACCTCACTGCTCAATGGCCTGCCGGTTACCGTCAAGACGATGCAAGCGGGCGCTGTTCTGCTGGCGAGCCAGGTCACTTTCAAGAACAACGACCTCAAGACCGCGACAATGATCCGTAATGGCACTTCCCAAGGCTTTGCAGAACAGACTGCGGCTACAGAGGCGCTGCGCGGCCGCATGGGTGATATCGACAAGTATAATATCAAGAGCACGGCGAATGTGTACTTCGATACTGGCAAGGCGATGCTGTCCGCTCAGGCCAAAGTCGATCTCTGCGCTGCGGCAACTCAAGCCGATGCGACGAATAATGCCTTGATGCTTGTCGTAGGGTATACCGATTCGGTCGGAAGCGATGAATATAACCAGACGCTGAGCGAGAAACGGGCCAGCAGCGTCATCAATTATCTTCAACAGGCCTGCCGCTGGAAGCCCTATCGCATGCTAACCCCCACCGGGATGGCCGAATCGGACCCGTTGGCGAGCAATGACACCGAGGAAGGCAAGGCACAGAACCGGCGCGTTTCGGTGAATGTCCTCGTCAGCAAGGGTCTGGACGGTCTGTAGGACGCGCGAGTTGGGTGATGACCAGGCCCTTTAAGTTAGACTGTATCAACTTCAATCCATATGCTTCAAGCCGACCCGCAGGTAATCCCAGCCCGTAATCACCGTCAGCGCCGCTGCGGCCCATAGCGTTGTCAGGCCGATCGTGTGGGGTACGTTGGCAACAAGGCTACCGATCTCGACCGTCCAGCCCGGCAGGGCGCGGCCCAGGATCAGCGCACCGAGCGAGACCAGTTGGAAGGTCGTCTTCCATTTCGCCAGCTTCGAGACCGGGATCGAGACTTGCAGCCCGCCAAGGAATTCGCGCAGCCCCGACACCGCGATTTCGCGGATCAGGATGACGAGGCCCGCGATGACATGCATGTCGCCCACATAAGGCCCGCGCAGCACGCCTTGGGCGGCAAGCACCAGGATCACCGCCGCGACCATGATCTTGTCGGCAATCGGATCGAGGAACGCGCCCAGCTTCGATACCGCGCCATAGGAGCGCGCGACATAGCCGTCGAAATAGTCGGTCAGGCCCATCAGGCAGTACATCGCAAAGCCCAAGGCATAGCCGAGCTCCCAGCCCGGCCACCACAACAGCGCAACAAGCAGGGGGACGGTTACGATCCGCGACAGGGTGAGCAGGTTGGGCAGGGTCAGCATCGCTCACCCGCATAGCGATTAACGGTTCTGTACAAAAGCCAAACTAAGCTGCTTGTGACTTGGCGGCGCGGCGCTAGGGTCCGGCGCAATCGGGGCAGCAACAAGCGAGACTATGACAACATCCACTCATCTTGTGCACAGCCGCCGCTTCCTGCCGCTGTTCATCACCCAGCTGCTCGGCGCATTCAACGACAATCTCTTCAAGAACGCGATGGTGCTCTACGTCGTTTACAGCGTCTATAATTCCGAGGCTGACGAGGCCCTGTTCAGCGCAATTGCCTCGGGGCTGTTCATCCTGCCCTTTTTCGTCCTGTCCGCCCTGTCCGGCCAGCTGGCCGATATGCGCGACAAGGCCCGGATCATCCGGATCGTCAAAGCCTGTGAGATCGGGATCATGCTGGTTGGCGCGGCGGGACTGGTGATGGCCTGGCAGGGTTTTGCCGTGACTCAGCTGGCGATCCCGCTGATGCTGCTGGCGCTGTTCGCGATGGGGGTGCACTCCACTTTCTTTGGCCCGATCAAATATGCGATCCTGCCGCAGCACCTCCATCCCGGCGAAGTGCTGGCCGGGACCGGACTGGTCGAGGCAGGAACCTATATCGCCATTCTGGCAGGGACAATCCTGGCGGGCTGGATTCCGGTTGAATGGGCTGCCCTGGGCGTTGTTCTCACCGCCATTCTGGGCTTTTTCGTCAGCCGGCAGGTCCCCCCTGCCCCGCCGGAAATTCCGGCCGAGCCGCTCGACTTCCACTTTATCCGCGCCTCGATCACGCTGGTTCGCAACACCAGCCATGATCGCCGCGTGTTTCTGGCGATCATGGCGATCAGCTTTTTCTGGACGATTGGTGCGGTGCTTTTCATCCAGTTTCCGCCACTCGCCAAAAACGTGCTGGCCGCCAGCAAGGAAGTCGCCAGCCTGTTTCTGGTGATTTTCTCGATCGGGGTCGCAATCGGCTCGATGTCGGTCAACGCATTGCTCAGGGGCACGGTTTCGGCGCGCTATTCGCCCGCCTCGGTGTTGATCATGGGGTTATTCGTGGTGGCGTTCTACCTCGTCTGCCGGGCGTGGACTCCACATCCCGGCAATGGGCTGATGGACATCGGGCACTTCATCGCCCAGCCCCTGGCCATCCCGTTGCTGTTGTCCCTGCTCGGTATCGCCATCGCCGGTGGGATGTTTGTCGTCCCGCTCTATGCCTTCCTCACCACCTTCGTCGACAAGTCGCAAACCGCGCGGACCATTGCGGCGAACAATATCGTCAATTCAGGCGCGATGGTGATCGGCTCGCTGCTCGCCATTGGATTAAGCGCGGCGGGTGTGCCGATCGTCCAGCAGTTGCTATTCAGCGCGGCAATGTGCCTGGTTTCGGCGCGGATCAGCCAGCAACTCGTCAAAGCCGAACACGTTTGAGCCCGGCGGTTCAGGCGATGAACGCGCTGACTGCGATGAAACAGGCGCAATAGGCCATGAGGAACTCGCGCACGTCCGTCACCCTGAACCGCGAGCGGCGCACCGGCACAGGCTTGGTGCCCCTCCGGACATGCGGCGGGAGAGCCCGTAAGAACGGGTTGCGAGCGGATTCATCTCCGAGGACCAGCGACCTTCTCATAGCATGATCGTTAAGCCGGGATTTACCACTGCACCAGCCGGGAATTCGTGGTTAACCGGCACCATCCCGAAGCGGGACATTAACCTTGCCCTCCGTTACCGCGCTCCCGCGCGTTGCCGCTCGCGCAGTCTCTCGCTAGAAGGCCGGAATGACTGAACAACTTCCCTTAAGCTCCCCCGTCACTGGCGGACGATTGCTGGTCGATTGCCTGCTCGAACAGGGCTGCGACCGGATTTTCACCGTACCGGGTGAGAGCTTCCTGGCGGTGCTTGATGCGCTGCACGATTCGCCAGCTATCGACACCGTGATTTGCCGCCAGGAGGGCGGGGCGGCTTTCATGGCCTGCGCCGACGGAACGATGACCGGCCGACCCGGCGTCTGTTTTGTCACGCGCGGCCCCGGCGCGACCAACGCCAGCATCGGCGTGCATGTGGCGATGCAGGATTCGCAGCCGATGCTGCTGTTCATCGGCGATGTCGACCGCGCGATGCGAGACCGGGAAGGGTTCCAGGAGGTCGATTTCCAGGCGATGTTTGCGCCGCTGTGCAAATGGGCGACGCGGATCGACGATCCGGCGCGGATTCCTGAATATGTCGCGCGGGCCTGGTCGACCGCCATATCAGGTCGTCCCGGGCCGGTGGTTATCGCCCTGCCCGAAGACATGCTGCTGGAGCAAGTCTGCGGAATTGCCCCCCGTGCTGCGGTAAACCGCCCGGCGCAGGCAGTCTGCCCCGACGCCATGGCGACACTGATGGGGCTGATCGCCGATGCCGCCTCGCCCATTGCGATTGTCGGCGGCGCCGGCTGGCACCGCAAGGCCCGCGAGCATTTCACCCTGTTTGCCGAGCGGATCGGCCTGCCGGTCGCAGGCGCGTTCCGCCGCCAAGATGCGATCCCCAATGCAAGTGGGGCCTGGGCGGGCAATCTTGGCTATGGCCCCAACCCCAAGCTGGTCCAGCGGATCAAGGAGGCCGATCTGGTCCTGGCAATCGGCGCGCGGCTGGGTGAGGCAACCACCGATGGCTACACGCTGATCACACCCGATCACCCCGGCCAGTTGCTGATCCATGTCCACCCCGACCCGCAGGAACTCGGCCGGGTCTATCGCCCTGACCTGGCGATCTGTGCGGATATGGCCGAATTCGCCGAGACCGCCGCGCTGTGGGACGATGATATCGTGCCCTTCGATGCTGGCGGCGAGGCGCATGGCGAATGGCTTGATTGGACCACGCCGAAACCTTCAGCCGCAAAACTCGATCTCGCCGCTTGCGTGATAACGATGCGCGAGACGCTGCCGGCCGACAGCATCATCTGCAATGGCGCAGGGAATTTTTCGGGTTGGTGGCACCGCTATTGGCATTACGATGGCTTTCCCACCCAACTCGCGCCTACGGCAGGGGCAATGGGCTATGGGGTGCCGGCCGCCGTCGCAGCGGCAAAGCGCTATCCTGAGCGGACCGTTATCGCGCTCGCAGGCGACGGCGATTTTCTGATGAACGGGCAGGAACTCGCCACCGCAGTCCAATACGGCTGCGATCTGCTGGTAATTCTGGTCGATAACGGCGCCTATGGCACGATCCGGATGCATCAGGAGCGCGAGTTTCCGGGACGAGTCTCGGCCACCACGCTCGCCAATCCCGATTTCGCCGCCCTCGCCCGCGCCTATGGCGGCTGGGCGGCACGGGTTGAGACCACGGCGGAATTCGCCCCGGCGCTGGCGCAAGCGAAGGGCCGGACCGGGTTGCGCTTGCTCCATCTGGTGACGAATATCGAACAGCTCAGCGCTGGCGGCGCAACTGTTTCGGGATTGCGGGCCCGGGCTTGAAATCCAGAACCCGTCAGCGGTTCGACAGGGCGAGGATGTAATCCCACTCCTGCGGGGTGATCGCCGCTACCGACAGCCGTGACAGCTTGATCAGTTCAATCTCGGCCAGCGCCGGATCGGCCTTGATTTCCTTAAGTGTAATGGCGCGCTTGAGCTTCCTGACCGGCTTGACCTTCACCGCCGCCCATTTGCCTGTCTCGTCGGTGGGATCGGGGATGCCCGCCTGGCTGACCGTCACGATCCCGACGATCTCCAGCCCGACATTGGAGTGATAGAAAAAGGCTTCGTCGCCAACCTGCATGGCGATCAGATTGTTGCGGGCCCGGTAATTGCGGACCCCGTCCCAGGTCCCTTCCCCCTGCGCCGCCAAATCATCCCAGCTGTAGGCATCGGGCTCCGATTTCATCAGCCAGTGGGATTTGATTTTGGTCATGTCAGCGCTCCGCAAATGCCGTAAGGCAGCCCCATAACTGCAACTAGCGGATACGACCAGAATGGAACTCCAAACCCTGCCCGTGCTGTCGCTGAGCGATGATGCTGCGGTTTTCTCTCGCAAAATCGGCGAAAGCTTCAAGACCTTTGGCTTTGCGCTGGTTCAGGATCATGGGCTCGACCCCGCGCTGATTGCCCGCGCCTGGCGAATGACCGCCGAATTCTTCGCCCTGCCCGAAGCCGAGAAACGCAGCTATTTCATCCCGGGTCAGTCCGGCGCGCGCGGCTATACTCCGTTCGGGACCGAAATCGCCAAAGGGGCCAAGTTGCATGACCTCAAGGAGTTCTGGCATGTCGGACGCGATCTGCCCGCCGGTCACCCGCTGGCCGACAGTTCGATGCCGCCAAATGTCTGGCCCACCGCGCCCGATGGCTTCCGCGAGACCTTTGATATGCTCTATGCCGAACTGGACCGGGTCGGCGCGATCATTCTGGCGCGTATCGCGGTTTATCTGGGGCTTGGTGCGGACTGGTTCGATCTCGCGATCAAAGATGGCAACTCGGTGCTGCGACTGCTGCATTATCCGCCGGTCGAGACGGCGCAAAGCGGCGCGATCCGGGCCGGAGCGCATGAAGACATCAATCTCATCACGCTGCTGCTCGGCGCCGAAGAGGCTGGACTGGAACTGTTGACCAAACAGGGCGAATGGATGGGGGTATTTCCGCCGGATGGCGCGCTGGTGATCAACATCGGCGATATGCTGCAACGGCTGACCAACCACCTGCTGCCCTCGACCACTCACCGGGTCCGCAACCCAGCGGGCGCAAGGACCGGCTTCAGCCGTTATTCGATGCCCTTCTTCCTCCACCTGCGCAGCGATTTTCCGTTCGTGACCCTGCCGCAATGCATCACGCCGGACAATCCTGACCGCTATCCCGCCTCGATTACCGCTGACGAATATCTGCAAGAACGCTTGCGCGAAATCGGCCTGAAGCAATAGGAAAACAGGGTATTGGTTCGAAATTAACGCAAATTTCAGTCTGATTGAGCATAGTGTCTATTACATACAACGGCAAAGGGCCGCGTAGACTTGGACGCAAAAGAACTCAGCAGGGCAAACCCAATGGCTTCAAACGAGCCGCGGCGTATCTTTGCCCGGCGCGATTTTGTCGCATTGGGGATCGCGGCGGCAGCAGTCATCATGTTTGTCGGCATCGGCGGAACCGTGTTGCCGCAGATTTATCGCGCGCTGTCCGGCCGGGGATCTGGGCCGGATCTGCTGTTGACCAACGCGCTGCTGCTCAACATTGCACTGGTAATCTTTGGCTGGCGGCGTCACCGGATGCTTGCCGAGGAAGTGAATGAGCGGCGCAAGGCTGAAGCTCAGGCGTGGATTCTTGCCGAGACCGATCCGCTGACCGGCTGCCTAAACCGGCGCAGCATTGGCCAAGCCACCGACCGGCTGCTTTCAACCGCCCGGGCCCGCGGCGAGGAAGTGGCCTTCCTGATGTTCGATCTCGATAATTTCAAACGGGTCAACGATCTCAACGGGCACAAGGCCGGCGATGATATCCTGCGCGAGCTGTCCAGCCGGATCATCCGTGCGATGCCCCATGGCTCGCTCGTGGCGCGTCTAGGTGGCGATGAATTTGCCTGCGTTACGCCATTTCATCCAGCCCGCGTCCAGCAAATTGACGAACTTGCGGAACTGCTGATCAAAGTCGCGGCCCGCCCGGTGGACGTTGACGGGACCGCACTACAGACAACGATTTCGATCGGGATAACCAAATCCAGCAGCGATATCGGCAGCGAGCCGGCCCAGACCCTGCTTCATATGGCTGATATTGCCATGTACCATGCCAAAAAACAGGGCCGAAACCGCTACTTCTGGTTCGAACAGTCAATGGAAACCGAACTGCGGTTTCGCAGTGAGCTTGAAGCGGGGATCCGGCGCGGTATCCCGCTTGGCGAATTCGTGCCCTATTATGAGCAGCAGATCGATATCACGAGTGGAGACCTCGTCGGCTTTGAAATGCTCGCCCGCTGGAACTCCCCGACAATGGGCACAATCGGGCCGGATATTTTCATCCCGATAGCCGAGGAAATCGGGCTGATTGGCGAATTGTCTGAAAGCTTAATCACTCAGGCGCTGCGCGATGCCCGGGGCTGGGATTCCAAACTGACCCTCTCGGTCAACATCTCGCCATTGCAGCTGCGCGATCCGTGGTTTGCACAAAAGCTGCTCAAAATGCTGGTCGAGGGCAATTTCCCGCCTAACCGGCTCGATATTGAAATCACCGAAAGCAGCTTGCACGAAAATCTGGGCGAGGTTCGCTCGTTGATCGCCAGCCTCAAGAACCAGGGGATCAGCATCAGCCTCGACGATTTCGGTACCGGTTACAGCTCGCTCGCCCAGCTGCGAACCCTGCCGTTCGACCGGATCAAGATCGATCGCAGCTTTGTCTCGAGCCTGTGTGACGGGAGCGATAGCACGACGATCATCCAGGCGATCACTTCGCTCGGCGAAGGGCTGGGTCTGCCTATCACCGCTGAGGGAATTGAATCCGAAGAGGTTCTTCGTATTCTCCAAAAGCTCGGAACGTTCAAAGGTCAGGGCTATTTCTACGGCCGCCCTGAGGCAGCACATCAGACCCGTGATCGGCTCGCCAGTCTTGGCCTGCTGTCCGATCTTACGGGGGCACCTGAGGCAGAGGCAACCGATCGGGAAGTCCTCCCGACACTGGACGACAACCGCCGCAGCGCATAGAGGATCGCGTAAGGGCTCGGACTCACTGCCAACAAGTCCGAGGTTTGAAGCGATTTGGTCCAGTGCGAGGAGAGAGGGCGCAGGAATATGTCAATATTTCAAGCGCTCTCGACGTTGCAATGGACCAAATCGATCAAATCCGATTAGGACGCCAAAATGGCTTCCATCTCGAACGGAAATGCGCTGGCAAAGGCAGCCAGCCTTAGCGGTGCGCATTTCCGCTCGATATGTTTGCCATTTTGTCGCCTCGAACCTGTTGGCAGTGAGTCCGAGCCCTAAATGCGCGTTCCGTTCATCAAGATGCATGGCCTCGGCAATGACTTCGTCGTGCTAGACGGGCGCGTTCGCTCGCTGCCGGCCATCAACGCCGTGCTTGCCCGCGCGATTGCCGATCGCCGTACCGGGATCGGCTGCGATCAATTGATCGTGATCGAGCCTTCGCAAAGTGCTACGTTTCGGATGCGGATATTCAATCCCGACGGCGGCGAGGTGGAAGCCTGCGGCAATGCCACCCGCGCACTGAGCATGTTGCATGGTGAACCCGCGACCATCGAAACGTCGGGCGGCATCCTCACCACTTCCCCCACGGCAACCGGCGCGGCGGTCGATATGGGCCTGCCCCGTTTTGGCTGGGACGAGATCCCACTCGCCTATCCGATGGATAGTCTGACACTGCCGGTCGGCTGGGAAGATCTGGAAGGCCCCACCGCGGTCAACATCGGCAATCCGCATGTGATCTTTTTTGTTCCGGATTGCGATGCGGTCGAGCTCGAACGGCTCGGCCCGCTGATCGAGCACGATCCGCTGTTCCCTCAACGGGTCAACGTCAATGTTGCGACTATAATTGACCGCACGGCCATTCGGCTGCGCGTCTGGGAACGCGGCGCCGGTCTCACCCGTGCTTGCGGCACCGGGGCATGCGCGACTGCGGTGGGTGCGATGCGGCGCGGGCTGGTCGGGCGGAGCGTTGCGGTTACCCTGCCCGGCGGGACATTGCAGATCGATTGGAATGAGGCCGGCCGGATCATCATGACCGGGAGCGCCGCCGAATCCTTTCGCGGAGAGTTTGATCCTGCCGCGCTGGGAGCCCCGGTGTGACGGTTGAGGTGATTACGCTAGGCTGCCGGTTGAACCTGTCGGAAAGCGAGGAACTGCGAGGGCTGCTGGCCGGTGCGGAAGACCTGATCGTGATCAACAGCTGCGCGGTGACCGCCGAGGCTGTTCGCCAGACCCGCCAGGCCATCCGCCGCGCGCGCAAGGCCCGGCCAGATGCCCGCCTGCTCGTTACCGGGTGTGCGGCTGAAGTCGAGCGGACTGCGCTGGCGGCCATGCCAGAGGTGGACGGGCTGATTGCCAACGCCGACAAGCTCGATCCACGCGCCTGGAATATCGCGGCCACGCCGCCCCGGATCGTCCGCACGCACACCCGCGCCTTCATCGCGGTGCAGAACGGCTGCGACCATGCCTGCACCTTTTGCGTCATTCCGCAGGGGCGCGGACCGAGCCGGTCGCGTAACGTGCCCGAGGTGCTGGGCGAGGTCGAGCGCCATTTGTCCGCCGGCGCGCGCGAAGTGGTGCTGACCGGGGTCGATGTCACCAGCTGGGGCCATGACCTGTCGGGAGAGCCCCGGCTTGGCGCGCTCACGGCGGCGATCCTGGCAGCTTACCCGGCGCTGGAACGGCTGCGGCTGTCGTCGCTCGATGGGGTGGAAATCGATGCCGAGCTGTTCGAACTGCTGGCGAGCGAGCCACGCGTGATGCCGCATATTCACCTCTCGCTCCAGTCAGGCGATGATCTGATCCTCAAGCGGATGAAGCGGCGGCACTCGCGCAGCGACGCGGTATCGCTGGTCGAGCGACTGCGGGCGCGCCGCCCGGAGATGGCGATTGGCGCAGATATTATCGCCGGCTTCCCCACTGAGGATGAGGCGATGCATGCCAGCAACCGCTCGATCATTGCCGAGCTGAATATCGTTCATGGGCATATCTTCCCTTATTCGCCCCGCCCGGGAACTCCCGCCGCGCGGATGCCGCAAGTCGATCCGCAGCTGGTCCGCACCCGCGCCGCTGCTCTGCGAGACGCTGTGGCGGCCCAGCGGCGGCTGTGGCTCGAATCGCTGGTCGGATCGCCGCTTCAAGTGCTTGCAGAGCGTGACGGGACCGGCCATGCCGCCAACTTCGCCCGGGTGCAGTTGGCTCCCGGCACCCCGGCCGGAACCCTTGTGACTGTCACCCCTACCCGGATTATCGAAGGCCTGCTGGCATGAGCGCCGAAAGCAGGTCTGCCAATAATTGGACGGAGCGCCTGGTTGGCGGGTTCCGCAAGACATCGGAACGTCTGACCGAAAACCTCGCTGGCATCGTCTCGACCACCAAGCTCGATGAAGCGCAGCTGGATAATCTTGAGGATGCGCTGATCCAGTCCGACCTTGGTCCGCGCGCTGCGCTGCGGATCCGCGCGCGGCTGGCCGAGGAGCGGTTTGAGCGCGGCGTGGACGAGGCCGGGATTCGTGAAGCGGTCGCCGCTGAAATTGCGGCGATCCTGCGCCCCGTGGCCAAGCCGCTGGAGATCATCGCATTCCCGCGCCCGCAGGTGATCCTGGTGATCGGGGTCAACGGATCGGGAAAAACCACCACCATCGCCAAGCTGGCGCACCTGTTTCAGGAGCAGGACTATGGCGTGATGCTGGCCGCCGGAGACACGTTTCGCGCCGCCGCGATCGGCCAGCTGGCGATTTGGGCCGAGCGACTGGGGGTGCCGATCATTCGCGGTCCCGAAGGCGGTGATCCGGCCAGCGTGGTGTTCGACGGGGTCAGGGCGGCAACCGAAAAAGGGATCGACGCGCTGATCGTCGATACCGCTGGGCGGCTGCACAACAAGCGCGAGCTGATGGACGAGCTGGGCAAGATCCGCCGGGTCCTGGGCCGCCTGAACCCCGCAGCGCCGCATGATGTGGTGCTGGTGCTGGATGCAACCAACGGGCAGAACGCCTTGCAGCAGATCGAGATATTCAAGGAAGTCGCCGGAGTGACCGGGATCATCATGACCAAGCTGGATGGCACCGCGCGCGGCGGGGTGCTGGTCGCGGCGGCAGAGCAATACGGCCTGCCGATCCATGCCATCGGGGTGGGCGAAAAGATCGACGATCTGCGCCCCTTCGATCCCGATCTGGTCGCGCGGGTCATTGCCGGAGTAGCCCAATGACTTCCGATCAAGGCGTAAGTGCTGATCAAGCCGCAGACCCGGCCAAGCCCAAGCCCAAATCGGGCTGGCTCAACCTGTTGGTCGATTACGGCCCGGTGCTGGTATTCTTCCTGACATATCGGCATTTCTCCCCCGCCGACCGCGACAATATCGTGGGCGAAGTGCTGGCCGTGGTCAAAAGCACCGCGACCTTCATGATCGCCGCAGTCATCGCATTGGCAGTCTCGAAGTGGCGGCTGGGACGGGTTTCGCCGATGTTGTGGTTGTCCACCGGCCTCATCGTGGTGTTTGGCGGGGTTACCGTCATGCTGCGTGATCCGTTTTTCATCCAGCTCAAGCCGACGATCATCTACCTGCTGTTCGGGACGGCACTGCTGATCGGGGTGATGCGCGGCAAGGCGCTGCTGCGCTATCTGCTCGAAGCCGCGTTCGAGGGGCTAACCCACGATGGCTGGATGAAGCTGTCACGAAACTGGGGCTGGTTTTTCTTCGTGCTCGCCGCGATGAATGAGGTGCTGCGGTACTTCTACAACGTCGAGAACGGCAATTTCGGCACCTGGATAGCGGCCAAGCTGTGGGTCTTCATGCCGCTGTCGTTCCTGTTTACGATCGTGCAAATCCCGATGCTGCTGCGCCACGGCATGGCCGAAGCGGCTGAGGGTGAAGTCTTGTCCGACCCACCGCATGAGTGAGTTGGTTTCGCAAACCTAGTGACAAGCGGCTGGAATCGGGCGATAGTCCGCGCCGGGTAACAATTCTACAAAACAAGGGGAACGCAATGGCCAAGTTTTTCGGAAACCTGCATCTGGTGCTTGTCACCGGGCTGGTACTCACCCTTCTAACGATGTGGCATTTTGCCGGTTCTGCCGTCGTTGATACAAACTCGGTGTTCCGCTGGCTCCACGTCTTCTTTGGCATTCTGTGGATCGGGCTGCTCTATTATCTAAACTTCGTTCAGGTGCCGACCATGCCATCGATCCCGGCCGAGCAGAAGGGCGCGATTACCGGACATATTGCGCCGAAGGTGTTCTTCTTCTTTCGCTGGTCAGCGTTGCTGACTGTGGTGACCGGGCTGGTGATCGCCTATGTTGGCGGCTATGTGCATCAGGCGATGGCCTTCTCGGGCGAAGGCAACGTCAAGCTGATCGGCCTGGGCATGTGGCTGGCGCTGATCATGGCGTTCAACGTGTGGTTTATCATCTGGCCGGCCCAGAAGAAGATCCTCGGCATCGTTGAGGCTACGGCGGAAGAAAAGGCCGCTGCCGCGCCGCGCGCGCTGGCTGCCAGCCGCACCAATTTGCTGCTCTCGCTGCCGATGCTTTATGCCATGGTGAGCGCGAATCTCATAAACTGATCCAGCTTCACTTCCGACCATAAGAAAGGGCGCGGTGCCGCAGGGTGCCGCGCCTTTTTCTATGCCTGGCTCAACCGCTCAAGCCACGCTCTGGCCTGCCGGGGTTCACCCACCGCGCTGGCCGCAACGGGCCCGCGCGATGCCTCGAACTGCTCATGCAATTCGAAACGCGGCAGATCGAGCTTGTCGCGCAGATCATCGATTGATCGCCCAAGATCGCACAGCTGCTCGACAGTCGGCGCAGCGGCAGCCTGAATGTGCTTGTCCTTGCTGTGGCCAAACAGACCCCAGACACCACCCGCAGTGACCTGCAACGCAGCGATCAGCGCATCGTGATATTCGGTTTCAAGCTCGGAACGCAGCACATCCATCCGCTCGAGCCGGTCAGCGCGCGCCATCAGATCTCGACCTGACTGCCCAGTTCGACCACACGGTTGGAGGGCAGGCGGAAGAACTCCATCGCGCTGGCAGCGTTGCGCAGCATCCAGGCGAACAGCTTTTCACGCCAGATCGCCATCCCCGGCTTGGCCGAGGCGATCAGCGTCTGGCGCGAGAGGAAGAAGCTGGTCTTCATCATCTCGAACGGTTCACCGCACATGGTGACGCCCTTCAGCGCGGCGGGGACATCGGTTTCTTCCAGAAAGCCGAACCGCAGCACCACGCGATAGAAGCCCTGCCCCAGGTCCTTGACCGAATAGCGCTCATCAGCTTCGACATAGGGAACATCCTGAATCGCGACGGTCAGGATCACCACCCGGTCATGCAGCACCTTGTTGTGCTTGATATTGTGAAGCAGCGCCGAAGGCACGCCCGAGCTGGAGGACGCCATGAACACCGCGGTTCCCGCCACCCGCGCCGCACTGGAATGGGCGCTTCTGGCGAAAACCTCGATCGGGATCGAGCCTTCCGCCATATTCTGGCGCATCAGCACCCGCCCACGCGACCAGCTGGTCAACAGGGTGAATATCACCAGCCCGATCAGCAGCGGGAAATATCCGCCATCGGGCACCTTGAGCAGATTGGCGCCAAGATAGGCAAAATCGACCAGGAAGAAGACTGCCACAAGCGGCAGTGCTTTCCACGCTGGCCACTTCCACAGGCTGAACAACACAACCGTGAGCAGGACGGTATCGATCGCCATCGCACCGGTCACCGCGATGCCATAGGCGGCGGCGAGATTGCTGGATGACTGGAAGAACAGGACTAGCGCCAGCACCATGATCATCAAGGCCCAGTTGATGATTGGAATGTAGATTTGCCCGGCCGCCGCAGCGCTGGTGTGCTTGATCGTCATGCGCGGGATAAAACCAAGCTGGATTGCCTGCTGGGTAAGCGAGAATGCCCCGGTAATCACTGCCTGGCTGGCGATGATCGTTGCCATGATCACCAGAAACACCACCGGGATCCGGACCATATCGGGCACCATCAGGAAGAACGGATCCTTGATGACTTCGGCTGCTTCGGCCGAGGTCAGGCTCAGCACCATCGCGCCCTGACCCATATAGTTGAGCATCAGCGCCGGCAACACGAACCAGATCCAGGCGATCGTGATCGGCTTGCGCCCGAAATGGCCCATATCGGCATAAAGCGCCTCAGCCCCGGTGACCGCCAGCACGACCGAGCCCATCGCGATAAACGCCCGGAACCCGTCGACCATGAAAAACCGCACGAAATTCAGCGGATTGATTGTCTCAAGGATGATCATGGGCATCTTGGCCATATGCATCAGGCCAAGTGCCGCCAGCGTAAGGAAGTACAAAATCATGATCGGGCCGAATAGCGCGCCAACTTTGGCCGTGCCGCGCGACTGAATCGCGAACAGGCCGAACAGGATGAACACCGCGATGGGGATGATCCAGCGCTCGAAGCCGGGGTGAACGTAGCTCAGCCCCTCGGTTGCCGAAAGCACCGACATGGCGGGCGTAATCATGCTGTCGCCATAGAACAGCGCGGTTGCGAAAACCCCCAGAAGAATGATTCCGGCCGACCACCTTTTGCCCGGCGATTCCTTGTTGATCAGTGCCAGCAGCGCCAGGCTGCCGCCCTCACCCTTATTGTCGGCACGCATGATCGTCAGCGCATATTTGATCGTCACCACGATCATCATCGACCAGAAGACGAGGCTGAGCACCCCGTAGATATGGGTCGGATCGACATCGATCTTGTGATGCCCGGCAAAGGTCTCGCGGAACGCATAGATCGGGCTGGTCCCGATATCGCCAAAGACGACCCCCACTGCACCGATCGTCAGCTTGGCCAGCCCGCCACTGTGTTGGCCGTGGCCTTCGCTAATTCGAGTGCCTGTTGCGTCAGGTTGGCCGCCAGATGGCATTGCCGGGCTATCGTGAACCGCATCGGTCATTCTATCGCGTGCCCCTGGCAGAACTCACTGCTTCGCTCACCATCCGGCGGCGTCAAGGCTTCAGCGCTTAGCAGCATGCCATGCCCCTCGCAACACAGCCTAACGCGCGCCATTGGCAGCGATAAATTGGTTCAGCCGGTCCAGCCTCAGGGCCAGATCGGCGCGCCACGGCGCGTCCTTGGGCGATCGCGCGAGCAGCTCTGCCCACATCGCCCGAGCCTCGCCCAGCCGGCCAGTCTGCGCCAGCGCCAGACCGAGGAAGAACGGCGGTCCCGGATGCTCCGGATCTGCCGCAGCAGCGCGGCGATAGGCATACAGAGCAGCCGGGGAAAGCGTCCCCTCGGCATGCCCGACCAGCGCATTGCCTAGCGCCAACCAGCCGTCAGGGTCCGCAGGATTCTGCCGCACCGCGCCCTGTAAAATACGAGCGGCATCGGCATACCGTCCGTTGCGGGCCAGCGCATCGCCGATCACCAGCCAGCTGTTGGCCCCGCTGCCAGAGGTACTGCGCAGCTCCTGCCGCGCCGCGACCAGCGCTGCGCCATCGCCCATGACCTGTTCGGATGCAGGTTTGGGCGTGCCGCGCTGCTGCGGACGGCCTTGCAGCGCGTAACCGGCAATCCCGAGCAGCAGCGCGGCGCCGATCGCCTCCCATCCGCTGCGCGGCACTTTGAGCGGCCCTGCGGCGGCCGCAAACGCCAGCGCGGCCAGGCCTATAACCACAATCCAGCTCATCGTGGGCGATTCCCCATGAAACGGCGGCGCAGCAGCGCGGCGGCCAGCAGCAGCAGGACCAGGGGCGCCGCGAACAACGGCCAGGTCATCGCGGTAACCCGCGGGGCATAGGACACATAGTCGCCGTACCGCTCGACCAGCCAGGCACGGATGGCATCGGGATCTTCCCCGGCGGCAATCCGCTGGCGAACCTGGCTGCGCATGTCGCCCGCCATCGGCGCATCCGAATCAGCGATCGTCTGGCTCTGGCACTTCAGGCAGCGCAACGTTTCCATCAGCGCCCGCGCCTTGGCCTCAAGCGCCGGATCGTCGAGCTGGCGATAGGCAAAGGGTGCGGGCGGGAGGCTGTCCTGCGCCGCCAGTGGGCCAGCCAGCAGCATCAGCAGCAAGACCAGCAGCCACCGCCTCATTGCCCGGCCTCCTGCAACTTCTGGCGGATCAGTGCGACATGCTCGGGCCGGATTTCGCCGATGTGCTGATAGCGGATCGCGCCCTTGCCATCGATCACGAAGGTTTCCGGGACGCCCGAAGAGCCGATGCCGAGCTGGACCGAACTGACGTCATCGGCCCCGATTCGGGTGAAGGGATTGCCGCTGCGGACAAGGAATGCAGCCAGATCTTCGCGCCGGTCGCGGATCGCAACTCCGGCGATCTCCACGCCTTGCGATTTGAGAAATGCCAGCTGAGGCGCCTCGACCGCACAGGGCACGCACCAGCTTGCAAAAATATTGAGCAGCTGCGGCTTGCCAGTTTTGAGGTCGGCGAGCGCCAGGCCAGGGTGATCGGCCACCGCAGCGGGCAGGTTGAAAGCCGGCAGGGGCTTGCCGATCATCGCGCTTTCCACTTCGCGGTTCGCCGGGCGCAGCATGCCGAACAATACCAGCGCGACAAAGCCGCCGAAAATCGCCAGCGGCAACCACAGCGCCCAGCGCGGAGCCTTGGGGCTCTCGCTCATCGGTCCTGCCGTTCGCGGCGGAACGCGATCTTCTGGCGGGCGATGATGCGGCGCAGGTCGCTTGCCACGCGGCCGATCAGCGCAAGCACTCCGCCCAGCGCGATCAGCATGCCGCCATACCAGATCATCGGCACGAACGGCTTCCACCACAGCCGCAGCTGCCAGCGCCCATCCTCAGCCTCATCGCCCAGCACGACGTAAAGCTGCCCGTTCCAGCGGGTCAGCAGCGCGGATTCGCTGGTTTGCTGCGGCGGAGTCCAAAAGCTGCGGGCCTGCGGGCGGAGCGTAGTGGGAGCAGCGCCCTTGTAGCTGGCTTGCAGATCCGCCTCGAGCGCGGTCCAGTTAGGGCCGGCAACCGGATCGACCCCGGCAAGCTTGATCTGCCAGGGACCGACCGCAGTCACCTCACCGGTCCGCGCAGCAACAAGCCGCTCGACCGAAAAGGCGCTGTCGCTGGCGATCCCGAACAGGGCTACGGCAATGCCGAAATGGGCCACGACCATGCCCCAGGTGGGCAAAGGCACGCGGCGCAGCGCCCGGCCCCTGAGCGGCATCAGGCTCGCCAGTCCAAGTCCCGCCGCCAGCCCCATGCCGAGCAGAGGCAGCACCCCGATCGAGCTGCGCGTTGCCAGGAAAGCCATCACCAGCAGCACCAGCAGCGCCGGGACCACCAGTCTGGGCCGCACCCGGGCGAAGCTGTCTCCCCACCACCGCAGCAGCGGCCCGATCGCCATGACCACCAGCATCGGCAACACGAACAGCGCCGTCATCGGGTTGAAATAGGGTGGGCCGACCGAAACCTTAGCCCCGAATGTCTCGGCCAGCAGCGGGTAAAGCGTCCCGATCAGAACAATCCCCAGCGTAGCTGTCAGCATGACATTGTTGACCACCAGCGCACCCTCGCGGCTGATCATGGCAAACCGCTTACCCTCAGACACGGTCGAGGCGCGCAAGGCAAACAGGATCAGGGCACCGCCGATATTGATCGCCAGCAGCGCGAGAATAAACGTGCCGCGCTCCGGATCGACGGCGAAAGCATGGACGCTGGTCAGGATGCCTGAGCGAACCAGAAATGTGCCGACCATCGACATCGAAAACGCCACCACGCCCAGCATTACGGTCCATGCCCGCAACGCGTCGCGTGCCGCCAGAACGCTGACCGAATGGAGCAGCGCAGTCGCCGCCAGCCACGGCATCAGCGACGCATTCTCGACCGGATCCCAGAACCACCAGCCACCCCAGCCAAGTTCGTAATAGGCCCAGTAGGAGCCTGCGGTGATCCCCAGCGTCAGGAAAATCCACGCTCCCAGCACCCACGGCCGCATCGCGCGGGCGAACGCAGGGCCAACCTCGCGCGTCACCAGCGCGCCGATCGCGAAACTGAAGGCCACCGACAAACCGACATAGCCAAGATAAAGCGTCGGCGGGTGGAACGCGAGGCCGGGATCCTGGAGCAGCGGGTTAAGCCCCTGGCCCTCGGGCGCCGGGACCGGGAGCCGTTCAAACGGGTTGGACGCGAACAGCAGGAACGCGTAAAAGCCTAGGCTGACAAATGCCTGTCCGGCCAACGTTGCCAGCATCGCCGGCTCAGACAGACGGCGCTCAACCAAAGCCACAACCCCGCCGGCGAGCCCCATCACCGTCACCCACAGCAGCATCGAGCCTTCGTGGTTCCCCCATGTCCCGGCAAATTTATAAAGGAACGGCTTGGCCGAATGGGAGTTCATCGCGACCAGCTTGACCGAAAGGTCGGTCTGACAAAACAGCACAATCAGCGCAGCGAAAGCGAGCGCGATCAGTCCGCCCTGAACGATCGCCGCCGGGCGCACGATGGCCCCCAGCCCGGCCCCGCGCGCGGTCAGCGCCAGCGCGCCGGCCAATAGCTGCAATCCAGCCAGAGCGGCCGCAAGCCAAAGCGCAGCAAGGCCGAATTCGGCAATCATTTCGTTTCGGCCACCGCTTGGCGAGCTTGCGCGGCGGTCATGTCCTTCATCTCGCGCGGGACATATTTCTCATCGTGCTTGGCAAGCAGATTGTCGGCCACGAAAGTGCCGTCAGCGCCGAGCTTGCCCTCGGCCACAACACCCGAACCTTCGACGAACAGTGACGGCATGATCCCGCTAAAACGCACCGGCACCCGCGCTTTGCCGTCACCCACGACAAAGTTGATCGTCACCCCGTCCGGCTCGGTCTTGAGCGAGCCACGCTCCACCATTCCGCCCAACCGGACAGCCTGGCCCGGTTCAGGGCGGCTGACGATGATTTCGCTGGGCACGTAAAAGTAAGACGCCTGGCTGCGCAACGCCCAAGTCGCGAGCAGGCCGGCAACGATCAGCACGGCCAGCGCGATGGTCAGCAGCACCAGCCGCTGGTGCTTGGGCTTGATGATCGAACGCTTGATCGTGTTCATCTGCCGCGCACCCGATCGCGCCGCGCTTCGGCCTTGCGCATCTTCAGCCAGCTCCAGCCGACCATCAGCACAGTGCCGCCAATACCGATAGCATAGGCGGCCAACACGAAGGTCCAGGGATCAAGCGTTTCGCGCATGGCTATTCCATCGCCATCCGGCGCAACCGCGCCTCGGCCTGGATATCGGCGAGGATCGTTCGCATCCGGGCCAGCACAACTCCGCCAAAGATCAGCGAAAAGCCGATGGTCGCGGCGAGCAGCGGCCACAGAAAGGCAGCGTCGATCGCCGATTTTCCCCCAAATGCGGACATGGTGATGCTGGGCGGCTGGTGCAGGCTGTTCCACCACACTACCGAGCGGTTGATAATGGGCAGGTTAATCGCCCCGACCAGCCCGAAAATCGCCGCCACCCGCGTTTCGCCTTGTCCGTCGCGCTGCGCCGCATCGGCTAGCGCCAGATAGCCGAAATAGAGGAACAACAGCACCAGCATGCTGGTCAGCCGTCCGTCCCACACCCACCAGCTTCCCCAAGCCGGACGGCCCCACAGCGAACCGGTTATCAGGCAAATCGCGGTATAGACCGCGCCCGGTACCGCAATGGCCCGGGCCGCGATTCCGGCCAGCGGGTGGCGCCAGACGAGCTGCGCTAGGCTCGCCACCGCAAGCGCGGTCCAGCCGCCCATACCCAGCCAGGCGGCGGGCACATGAATGAACAGAATGCGGACCGTTTCGCCTTGCAACCGGTCGGGCGGGACTTGCCAAAAGCCCCAAGTCAACGCCGCGCCGGTGATCGCAATCCCGCTCAGCAGCAACAACGGTGTCAACCACCGCGCAATGCGCAGAAAACGGGCGGGATTGGCGAAACCGTGCATGAGCTTGGGTGTCCGAAAGTCACCGCCCTTTGGCAGGTGCCGCAAGGCCCGGCAAGCAGGATTACCGCAAGATCGGCTACCGCCCGATCAGCGTCTGGGCCATCGCATCGGCAACCTGATCGGACGAGCGGCCCGAAGCATCGCTCTCTTGCCAGATCGCGGTCAACCGCGCCGGAATCTGCTCAAGCCGGGCATGAACTTCTTCGACCGCGCAGTGCTGGCCCGATTGCCGGGCCAGATATTCCAGCGTCACCGCAATGATTCCGCCCGCGTTGATGACATAATCGGGGGCATAGAGAATTCCGCGTGCAGCCAGCGCCGGGCCATGTTCGGGCCGGTCAATCTGGTTGTTCGCCCCGCCAGCCACGATCGCTGCATTGATCCGGGCAACGCCCGTATCATCCAGGATCGCGCCCAGCGCATTCGGGCTGAAGACATCGCAGGCGACATCCATGATGGCATCGGCAGGAACAGCTTCGCCGCCCAATTCAGTTGCCAGCGCCGCAGCGCGATCGGCGTTGACATCGGCCAGGGTCAGTCTGGCCCCGTCCCTCGCCAACAGCCGCGCCAGCCCGCCGCCGACGCTGCCCGTGCCCTGCACGGCGATGTGAACCCCCGCGAGACTGTCCTTGCCCAGCCGATACGCTACCGCCGCCTTGACGCCATGAAAAATCCCCATCGCGGTGAACGGGCCGGGATCGCCGCCTGCCGCGCCGCTATCAAGATTGGGCAGGCCGGTGACATGACGCGTGCGCTGCGCCACGGCGACCATGTCGGCCTCGTTGATGCCAACATCTTCGGCAGTGACATACCGTCCACCCAGACCTTCGATCGCGTCGCCAAACGCGGCCAAAATGGCCGGGGTCTTGATGCGATCGGCGCCGGCCAGGATCACCGCTTTGCCCCCGCCCATCGGCAGGCCAGCCATGGCGTTCTTGTAGCTCATTCCGCGCGAGAGGCGCAGCGCATCGCGCATTGCCATCGCCGGTTCGCCATAGTGCCAGAAGCGCGTTCCGCCTGCACCGGGACCAAGGTGCGTGGAGTGCAATGCGATGATTGCGGTCAGCCCCGAACTGCGGCAGCGCACCAGCTGGACCAGCTCGTGATCGTCAAAATCAGCTTCTTGCCAGAATGCGGGCACGCGCGCCTCCGTTTGCGGGCATGCATCTTGCGAAAAGACTGGGGCGACCGAGGGGTCTCGAACCCCCGACCTCCGGTACCACAAACCGGCGCTCTAACCAACTGAGCTACGGTCGCCATAGTCTTGCACGCATGCCACGGAGCGCGCTGGTAGGGAGGGCAAAGCCTCTCCGCAAGCGGCGATTAGCGCGGGTGCGGCCTGTTGCACAAGGGCGTGGGGTTTGAAAGCGAAAAGTTCGTCCTGGCCGCCCAGACGTAATATTGTTTCCCGGGGCTTTGCGTGACGTCCCATCACGCCGATGCGAATCCGATCGAGGTCGGCTGACTGCGAAAATTGAATGTTAAAACATCGCGGCTAACCCAGTCCGTATCGGACCCTCGCCAGCAACACTGGCGAGGTATTCCCTGGCAGTTGGCCGAGCATCGGAGAGGGTAGCGCGTGCGAAGTGATAGCAGACCGACAATATCCGAGGCGGTTGCGGAAATTCCGATGCGTCCGGACAACCGAAAAGCCGCGAGACATCGCGTCAACAAGGAGATTCAGGTTGCGACTTCGGCCGGGTTGAGCGTCACTATGACGGTGGGCGACATTTCCCTGCATGGCTGCAGCCTCGGCGGCGACACATCGATGCTGCGGCTGGGGATGATCCTTGCGCTCAGGCTCGATGCCGAACCGCCGGTGCAAGTGATCACCCGCTGGGTCCGTGACGGGGTGGCTGGCGCGGAGTTCTTCCGGCCTCTGTCGTCCAACCAGGCGGGCTGGCGGCAACTGCTGTCAGCGCAGGCTGACTGCTAGTAGCGGCACCCGCGCTTTCGATGCAAAAAGGGCGACCCGAGGCCGCCCTTTTCCCGCTTTGCAAGGCAAGTTGCGCTCAATTCTTCTTGAGCGAGAGCCCACCGAAACGCTTGTTGAACTGAGCAACGCGGCCACCTGCTTCGAGCTGGCGCTGGCCGCCGGTCCATGCCGGGTGCGAGGTCGGATCGATGTCAAGCGTGAGCGTGGCGCCTTCCTTGCCCCAGGTGGAGCGGGTCTCGAACACAGTGCCGTCGGTCATCTGGACCTTGATCATGTGATAATCGGGATGGATCTCGGCCTTCATCGGTATGGTCTTTCGCTGGTGCCGGTTCCGACCGGCCTGAAAAGGAAGCGCGGCCCTTAGCCGTCGCTCGCGGGGAAATCAAGCTTCAGCTATCGGCGATCATCGCGGTGAACTGGACTTCGCAGGCCACCTTGTCACCCAGCATCGCCTTGCCCCAGAACTTGCAGACCCTGGCGCGCTTTTGAACGAAGCCGACATGGAGATCGAGCAAGCAGCCGGGTTCTACGGGCATGCGGAATTTGGCCGCTTCGATTGCCATGAAATAGACCAGCTTTCCCGACCCTGCCAGATCGAGCGATTCGATCGCTAGGATCGCAGCCGCCTGGGCCAGCGCTTCGATCTGAAGCACCCCGGGCATGATCGGGCGACCGGGGAAATGGCCCTGGAAGAACTGCTCGTTGAAGGTGACGGCTTTCACCGCATGGATTCTCTCACCGATCTCCATCGACTGCACGCGATCAACCAGCAGCAGCGGGTAGCGATGCGGCAAGGCTGCCAGGATCTGGCGGATGTCATAAGCGGGCGCGGCATTCGCTGCCGCGCCCTGCTCTGGTGTATCGCTCATCGTCGCCCCCAGCCTTGAGCCTAGCGGCCGTCAGGCTGCGGTTTTGCCGGACGAGGCGCCGCGGCGGCGGGAGCGCTCGTTATTGCGGGCTGGGCACCCTGCTGCTGCGCCCGTTGCTCGCGAACCTGACGCGGCTCCCAGCCCTGCGGCGGGACCAGCTGTGCGCTGGGCAGGATGATGTTCAGCTCATCCAGGACCGCCTGGTTCATATTGTAAGCTGCTTCGGCAAACAGCACTGAGTCGGGCGTGATAATCAGGCTAACGCGCTTTTTGACTGCGGCCTGGTTAATCGATTTTTCCAGCTGTTCGACAATCTGCTCGTCGACATAGGCCTCGGAGTAAGCGACCGGCTGAAGGATCCGATTGATCTCCTGCTGCCCGGCCTGCTGGAGCTGCTGGATCTGCGCATATTGCTGCTGCAACGCGGCCTGGTTGGGGTTCGCCGAGCGGCGATCAGCTTCGAACTTGTCTGCCAGCGGCTTGAGCTGCGCCTGGATCTGCGCAGCGCGGGCATTGGCCTGATCGATCTGCGCTTTGTAAGTTGTCGGGCGCTGCTGCTGCGCTACTTTATAGGCGTTCGAGTTGACCTTGATCGCATCGACGTTGGCAACGGCGATACCGGCCAGAACCGGATTTCCAGAAGCCGAAGCGGCCTCCTTTTTGGCAGCCAGGGCGGGTTGGGCGCTAAGCGCCAGCAACAAGCCGGCACCCAGGATGGGTTTGAAAATATTGGTCATCAGAATTGTGTTCCCACGTTGAAAGTAAAGCTTTTGACATCATCGCCCGGCTGCTTGAGCAGCGTCTTGGCAAAATCAATCCGGAACGGCCCGAACGGCGAGTTCCAGTTAACCCCGATCCCGATCGACACGCGCGGCTTGGGTGAATTGCCGAGGAATTCCTCGACAAACGGCGCGATCGAATTGCCGAGTGCCGTATTCGCCGAGCCATTGGGCGCGGTTGGGCTGGTGACCGTACTGGTCGTCCCATCGGCAGCAGTTTGCAGATACAGCGGATTGCCGCTGGTATCGCGTGACGCCAGGAATATCCCGTTCGGGAACGGGCTTTGCTGCAAGACCGGACGGGTTACGCCCCACACCGCGCCTGCATCGAGGAAGATCGACGGCCGCAGCCCCAGCTCCTTGGCGCCCGAACCCAGCGGAATTTCCAGCTCGGCTCGCGCCAGATAATAATAGTGACCGCCGATCGCATCGTCCGAGATCTGGTTGCGATCCGTAACTGTTTCAGGGATGCCATCATTGTTGCTGTCAATCAGCGGCTTGCGCAACACGCGCGGGCCAACGCCGCGGATATCGAAGCCGCGGATCTGCGGTTCGCCGAGATAGAAGCGGTCGGTCAGCCGGATTTTGTCGACATTCGCCGCAGTGGCCTTCGACAGCCCCTTGATCGCGCCGGCTTCACCCGAAATCGAGAAGATAAAGCCCTTGCCCAGCGGCCAATATTGCGCGGCATTGCCGCGAACCCGGGCATATTTGACCGAGCCGCCGAGCCCAGCAAAATCGGTCGTGATCGAGGCCGAACGCCCGCGTGACGGACGAGCCCGATTGTCGAGCGCATCATAGATCAGCGACATGCCAAGGATCGAGCTGGTCCGCTTGCCAATTGCTTCGCACAGATAACGACCGGCCAGCAGCGGCTCGCAGGTCGAAATCCCGTCGCCATCAAGGTCGGAGAAGAACTGGTTCTTGTCCAGCGTCACATCATCGATGTTGAAGGTGTAGCTGCCGACCAGCGACATATACTCGGTCAGCGGCACGCCGGCGCGCAACTGCAACCCGGTGGTGGCCTGTTTGTAGGTCGTGTTGCGGGCATTGTTGAGGTAGTTGAAGCTGTTGTAATCACGGCGGTAGAGGTTGACCCCCGCCGAGATGTTACGATCGAACAGATAGGGTTCGGTAAAGCTCAGCTCGGCGCTCTTCGAATAGCGCGAATAGCTGAGACTTGCCCCGACTGTCTGGCCGCGGCCCCGGAAATTGCGCTGTTCGATCGAAGCCTGAAGAATGAAGCTCTCGATCGAGGAGAACCCGGCAGAGAGCTGGAGCTGACCGGTCGGCTTTTCCTCAATATTGGCTTCCAGCACAATCCGGTCAGGGGCCGAGCCGGGCTTTTGCTCGATCTCGAACTTTTCCTGGAAATAGCCGAGCGAGTTGATTCGATTGGTCGATCGTTTGACCTGAAGCGAATTGAACGCATCGCCCTCCGCCAGACGGAATTCGCGGCGGATGACCTTGTCCTGCGTCAGCGTGTTGCCGTTGACGTCGATCCTCTCGACATAGACCCGCGGTGCTTCGGCGATCTGGAAGACCAGCCCCATGGTGAGGTCGTCCTTGCTACGATTGTAACTGGGACGGACATCGGCAAATGCATAGCCAAAGGTACCGGCGGTCTCGTTCAGCTTATCGATCGTGTCTTCGACCAGCTTGGCGTTGTACCAATCGCCCTTCTTCATCGGCAGCTGATCGGCCAGACGGTCGCTGTCAAAATCGCGCAGCTGGCTGTCTACCTTCACATCGCCGAATTTGTAGCGTTGCCCCTCCTCGACCACATAGGTCAGGATGAAATCCTTCTTGTCGGGGGTAAGTTCGGCCACCGCCGAAACAATCCGGAAATCGGCATAGCCCTGAGTCAGGTAGAATTGACGCAGCTTCTGCTGGTCAAACGCCATCCGGTCAGGATCATAGCTGGTTCCCGAACTGAAGATGCGGGTCAGGCTGGAGACTTTGGTGACCATCTCCCCACGCAGATCCCCGTCCGAGAACTGCTCGTTACCGATGATGTTGATCTGCCGGACCTTGGACTTGGGGCCTTCCGAGATTTCATAAACGATGTCGACCCGGTTCTGGTCGAGCATCACCATTTTCGGCTCAACCGAGGCGGCAAAGCGGCCCTGACGCTTGTACAGCTCGATAATCCGGGAAACATCGGCCCGCACTTTGGAACGGGTGAAAATCTGGCGCGGCGCAAGCTTGATTTCGGGAAGGATCTTTTCCTCCTTCAACCGCTTGTTTCCTTCCAGAATAATCCGGTTGATCACCGGATTCTCCTTAACCTCGATGACCACCAAACCATTATCGTTGCGGATCTGGACGTCAGTGAACAACTCGGTCGCGAACAGATCCTTCAGCGCCTGATCGGCCGCGACCTGGGTATAAGCCTGGCCCACCCGCAGCTTGATGTAGGAGCGGATCGTATCGGGCTCGAGCCGCTGCGCGCCGGTCACGGTAATCGACTGGATCAAGCTCGCAGCTTCGGTCGGCGCAGCCACAATAGCCGCCGGAGCAGAGGAAACCGGTGCTGCGGCAACCGGTGCCGCCTGCTGAGCATGGACCGCGGCTGGCGTACCGGCGAGGATCGAGGTTCCCAGCAGGATCACCGCCAGACGGCTCGCCCCGCCTGGCTTTCCTGCGCGGGTCGTTACACTGCGAACCATCTTGAATCCAATCATCGGCACGGATTATCCCGTTAATATGCGTCGAGCATCCGGCCCACCCCCGTGCGGGGCCGAAGCTTGCTGCAGACAAGTCGTCGCCCTCTGCCCGATGCCGTCACGCCAATCAAGCCCGTCACGCCAATCAAGCAGAACCGCCCTGTAATCCGCAGTTCCCGAGTCCTTCCGGCCAGGTGGTATTTCCGGCTGAAGTCTGGCCCCTAACGCCCGAACAGCGGAAGCGAGATCAGATCGTTCAGCGTCACGAACAACATCAGCGCAAGCACGAATGCCATGCCGGTGCGGAACGCCCATTCTTGACTGCGGGCACCAAGCGGCTTTCGGCGGATCGCTTCCGCAGCGTAGAAAGCCAGGTGCCCACCGTCGAGCGCGGGGATTGGCAGGAGGTTGATGAATGCCAAATTAATTGAAATCAGCGCAGCGAACGAGACGAATTCCGGCCAGCCGAGCGAAAGCTGCTCGCCAGAGAATTTCGCGATCTTCAACGGGCCGCCCAATTCCTTGACCGAGCGTTCGCCGGTGAAGATCTGGCCGATCCCGGTCACCATCATTTTGACGATGCCGATGCTTTGTTCAAACCCGATCCCGACTGCACGAACCGGGCCGACTTTTTCATACTGCAGCCGCGGCGAGCGAATCCCGATCAGCCCGCGGCGCACTTCATTCCCAAACTGGTCTCGTTCGGTAATCGCCGCGATCTTCACCGGAATCACCAGTGTCTGCCCGCCGCGCAAGGCCGATATGCTGACTGTTCGTCCAGGATAGATCGCAACCTGTTGCGCTACTTCACCGAAGCTGGACACACTGTCGCCGTCAATCGCGGTAATCCGGTCTCCCAGCATCAACCCGGCGGCCCTTGCCGAAGAGACTTCGGCAAATCCTTCGATCACCGGGGGAGCAATCGGGCGGCCATAGACCATGTTGAAGGCTGCGAAGATCGCCACTGCCACAAGCAGGTTCATCAGCGGGCCGGCCACGACAATCAGCGCGCGCTGCCACAGCGCAGCGGCCTGGAATATGCCCTTAAGCTGCTCGGGCGGCGCATCGGCCAGCGCCGGATCGGGCATGCTGACGGCGTTCATGTCGCCCGCAAACTGGACATAGCCGCCCAGCGGCAGCGCCGAAAGTTTCCAGCGCGTGCCGCGTTTGTCGTTCCATCCCAGCAGTTCTTTGCCAAAGCCGACCGAGAAGGCATCGGCGCGGACCCCGAACACGCGAGCTACCAGATAATGGCCCAGCTCATGCAGGACCACCAATGGGCCAAGCACGAGGAAAAACGCACCGATCATCATCAAGACAGAGGGGGATTCGATCAATTCAGCCTAACTCCGACAAAACCCGGCGCGACCATCGTCCGCGCGTGGTCCCGCGCCTCTGCATCGACGGCGATGACATCCGCCAGCGACCCCGGCGCCGCAGGTGCATACCGCGCCAGCACTTGCTCGACCATTACCGAAATGCGGGTGAACGGCAGTTGACCAGCAAGGAAGGCAGCCACGGCTACCTCGTTCGCCGCATTGAGCACCGCCGGAGCCGCCCCGCCAGCCTCGGCAGCCTCGCGGGCGATCCGCGTGGCAGGAAAGCGCAGCTCATCGGGCGCACGGAAGGTCAGCTCACCCAACGCGGCCAGATCGAGCGGCGCGCAGGGCGTGGCCATCCGGCTCGGCCAGGCCAGCGCCGAGGCGATCGGCACCCGCATATCCGAGGGACCAAGCTGCGCCAGCGTCGAGCCATCGCGATATTCGACCATCGAATGGACCACCGATTGCGGATGGATAATGATCCGCAGCTTGTCCAGCCCGACCGGGAACAGATAATGTGCCTCGATCAGCTCCAGCCCCTTGTTCATCATGGTGGCCGAATCGACGCTGATCTTGGCGCCCATATCCCAGTTGGGATGCTTTACCGCTTGGGCCGGGGTGGCGGATTGGAGCTGTTCAAGGCTCCAGTCGCGGAACGGGCCACCGCTGGCGGTGAGGGTTATACTGCGGACATGGTCTAAGCTATTTCCAGCAAGACACTGAAAGATAGCATTATGTTCGGAATCAACCGGCAGCAATGTCGCGCCAAGGCGTGCGACGGCGGCGATCATCACTTCGCCTGCGGAAACCAGCGCTTCCTTGTTGGCGAGCGCGACCGTCCGTCCCTGCTCGATTGCCGCCATAGTCGGGGCCAGCCCCGCGCAGCCAACTATGGCAGCAAGGGTGAGATCGGCGGGACGCGAAGCTGCCTCGACCAGTGCCCCTGCCCCGCCCGCAGTTTCAATCCCGGAACCCGCCAACGCTTCACGCAGCGCGGGCAGGCAGCTTTCGTCGGCAACAACCGCGAGTTCGGCCGAAAATTCGCGGGCCAGCTTCGCCAGCTCCTCCGTCTGGCAATTGGCGGTCAGTGCAACAACCCGCCACTTGTCCCGCTCGCGCCGGAGCAGGTCGAGGGTGGAAGCGCCGATGGAGCCGGTTGCGCCGAGGATGGAGATCGTGCGCATCGCTCAGTTCAGACCAAGCAAGCCGGACAGCAGCACCAGCACCGCGCCGGCCGACAGTACCGCCAACAACCCATCCACGCGATCGAACAAGCCGCCGTGACCCGGGATCAGAGTGCCCGAATCCTTAACCCCGGCCCGGCGCTTCATCCAACTCTCGAAAAAGTCACCAGCCTGCGCGAGGATTGCCGCGAGCGGTCCGAGCACGAGGAGGTCGGGCAGACTGGCGGACCAGTTGAGGTCCAAAAGGCGCTGGGTGCTCAGCCACAGGACCAGGGTCGCCGCAATCATCCCACCGGCGAGGCCTGCCCAGGTTTTCGACGGGCTGATCGCCGGAGCGATCCTGGGCCCGCCAATCGCCCGGCCGGCGAAATAGGCACCGACATCGGTGGCGATCACCACGATCAGCGGGACCAGCACAATCGCGCGGCCCCCGTACATTTCGTGGCGCAGGAGCAGGAGAGCCAGCGCGGCGATGCCGATATAGACCATCCCGGCGAGCATCCACAGTGTCCGCGATCCAGCCGACGACGAGATCGCATAGGCCAGCGCGCGCCATTCCCACAGAACACCCAGCGCAACCGCCATGACCAGCGTAACCCAAGCCCAGCCGCCGAGCCACACCGCGGTGCCCGCGACGGTCAGCATGACCACTGCCGAAACAATCCGCACCGGCAGGTCAGACTGCGCTTTCACCTTAGCGCCCGCCATAGCGCCGTTCCCGTCCGGAAAACGCTGCCAGAGCCTCTTCCAGGTGAGCTGGCGTGAAATCAGGCCACAGCACATCGGTGAACCACATTTCCGCGTAAGCCGTCTGCCACAGCAGGAAATTCGACAGCCGCACCTCACCCGAAGTGCGGATCAGCAGATCGAGCGGCGGGAGGCCGGCGGTGTCGAGTTCTGCTTCGATCGTCGCTGGAGTTATCGCACCCTTGGCAGCGGCCCTGGCTGCCGCCCGGGCAATTTCGTCTTGCGAACCGTAATTGAGCGCGATCACCAGCGTTGTACCGTCGTTGCATGCGGTTTGCGCCAGGGCATCGTCAATCAGCGCCACCAGGTCGGCTGCGAAGGCCCTATAGTCACCGATGATCCGCAAGCGGACGTTATTGGCGACAAATTCGGCAAGATCGGCAAGGATATAGCGCTTGAGCAAGCCCATCAGCGCCGACACTTCATCCTCTGGCCGCCGCCAGTTCTCGGTCGAAAAGGCATAGAGCGTCAACGCCTCCAGGCCCATGTCCCGCGCCGCCCGAACCAACGTACGAACGGCTTCGACCCCCCGCTGATGGCCGGCCACGCGCGGCAAATGGCGCTTGGTGGCCCAGCGGCCATTGCCGTCCATGATGATCGCAACGTGCCGCGCGCCATGCCCGGCGCCACCGCCTGAAGAGGCCGCCGCGGCAGTCACTGCGTCATGATTTCCTTTTCCTTGTGCGATGCCGCCTCGTCCGCCGCCTTGATCATGTCGTCGGTCAGTTTCTGGACTTCGGTTTCGCAACGCTTGCGATCGTCTTCCGAGATTTCTTTTTTGTTTTCATCGGCTTTCAGCATTTCCATGCCATCGCGCCTGACGTTGCGGATCGCGATACGAGCCTTTTCGGCATATTGCCCCGCCAGCTTCGCCAATTCCTTGCGACGTTCCTCGGTCAGATCCGGAATCGGCAGGCGCAGGGTATTGCCATCATTGATCGGGTTGAGCCCCAGCCCGGCCGAGCGAATCGCCTTTTCTACCGGGCCAATGTTCGACTTGTCCCAGACCTGCACCGTCAGCATCCGCGGTTCAGGCGCAGAAACGGTCGCAACCTGATTCAGCGGCATTTGGCTGCCATAGACCTGAACCGTGATCGGATCGAGCAACCCGGTGTTGGCACGCCCGGTGCGCAGACCCGACAGGTCGCCCTTCAAAGCCTCGACCGCGCCCTTCATGCGCCGTTCGAGATCGGCCTTGTCATATTTGGCCATGTCAGGCCTCCTCCTGCACTATGGTCTGGATCCCCTTGCCCGCCAGCACCTTGGCAAGGTTGCCCTGCTCACGGATCGAGAACACCACGATTGGAATCTTGTTGTCGCGGCACAATGCGACTGCGGAAGCATCCATAACCTTCAAGTCTTTTGCGAGAACTGTACCATAATCCAATGTGTCATAACGCTTTGCGCTTTTGACCTTTTTGGGATCCGCATCATAGACACCATCCACGCTGGTCCCCTTGAACAACGCGTCGCAGTTCATTTCCGCGGCCCGCAAGGCGGCTCCACTATCAGTCGTAAAATAGGGACTGCCAACACCCGCTGCAAAAATCACCACCCGGCCCTTTTCAAGGTGACGCTCGGCGCGGCGGCGGATCACCGGCTCGCACACGGCATCCATCTGGATGGCCGACTGGACCCTGGTGTGAACTCCGATCTGCTCCAACGCATTCTGCATCGCCAAAGCATTCATGACAGTCGCCAGCATGCCCATGTAATCGGCCTGCGCCCGGTCCATTCCCTTGGCCGCGCCCGCCACGCCGCGAAAGATATTTCCGCCGCCGATAACCAGGCACAGCTCAAGCCCGGTCTCTTTCGCCGCCTTCACTTCCAGTGCCAGCCGCGCGACGAATTCGGTATCGATTCCATACTCCTGCTCGCCCATCAGCACTTCGCCAGACAGCTTCAGGAGGATGCGTTTGAACTTGGGCATCGGCATCGGTGCGGCTCATTCCTGAAAGGTTCGAATTGGTGCTTGGCGGTGCAATAGGGCCAAGGCCGGGACATGCCAAGCGAAGAGGCAAGCTGTCCACACATGCGAAGGGCGGCCCCCTTTCGGACGCCGCCCCCCAAAGCCTACCGTCGCAGGCTAACTCAGATACAATTGGTTCAGGCAGACAGCGCCGCAACTTCGGCGGCAAAGTCGGTTTCAGCCTTTTCGATGCCTTCGCCGAGCTGGAAGCGGACATAGTCCACCAACTCGATCCTGGTCCCGGCAGCCTTGCCAGCTGCCTCGATGACCTGGGCGATCGGGGTCTTGTTGTCCATGACGAAGACCTGGCTGAGGAGCGCGTTGTCCTTGGCAAATTTGGCAATCGCGCCATCAACCATCTTTGCCTGCACTTCGGCCGGCTTGCCGCTTTCGGCCGCCTTTTCCGCCGCGATAGCCCGCTCCCGCGCGATCATCTCGGGATCAAGGCCATCGGCGTTCAGCGACAGCGGGAAGGCTGCGGCGATGTGCATCGCGATCTGCTTGCCCAGCGGTTCCAGTACGTCGGCACCAGCATCGGATTGCAGCGCTACCAGCACGCCAATCTTGCCGAGGTTCGGTGCCGCGGCATTGTGCATATAGGGCACGACCACACCGCTGGTGACCGAAACAGTCTTCATCCGGCGCAGCTGCTGGTTTTCGCCAATGGTGGCGACATTGTTGGTCAGCTTTTCAACCACGGTTCCGCCATCGGGATAAGCAGCGCCCTTCAATGCTTCGATGTCATCCGAAGCCTGCACCAGCGCAACCTGGGTAGCCTTGCGGACGAAATCCTGGAACTGGTCGTTCTTGGCGACGAAATCGGTCTCGGAGTTTACCTCGACGGCAACGCCCTTCTTGTCCGATACGGCCACGCCGACCAGACCCTCGGCCGCAGTGCGGCTGGATTTTTTGGCGGCGGCGGCCAAGCCTCTGGCGCGCAGCTGATCAACCGCGGCTTCGATATCGCCGGCGGTCTCTTCGAGTGCCTTCTTGCAATCCATCATGCCCGCGCCGGTGCGCTCGCGGAGATTTTTCACGTCAGTGGCGGTGTAAGCCATTGCGCCTATCCTTCTGAAAAATATTGTCTCTCACATGAACTTACAGCCGCCGGACCCGCAAAGGCCCGGCATGCTGTCAGCGCATGACCGCCAGGTTCAAGCTTCGGCGGCCGGTTCTGCAGCAGCGACTTCCATCGCCGCAGTTTCGATTGCGGGAGTCTCGACAACCGCTTCGAGCGCTACAACTTCCTCAGGCGCTGCAACGACTTCAGGCAACGGCTCATCCATCGCGCCGATATCTGCGCCTGAATCAACCACACCTTCACGGCGGCCCTTGGTCGCAGCCTGGGCGACCGCATCACAATAGAGGCGGATGGCGCGGCTGGCATCGTCGTTGGCCGGGATCGGGAAAGCGATACCGTGCGGATTGACGTTCGAATCGAGGATCGCAACGACTGGAATACCGAGCACATTGGCTTCCTTGATCGCCAGTTCTTCCTTGTTGGCATCGATCACGAACATGACATCGGGAATGCCGCCCATGTCGCGGATACCGCCGAGCGAAAGTTCCAGCTTGTCGCGTTCGCGGGTCAGCTGGAGCACTTCCTTCTTGGTCAGGCCGGCCGTGTCGCCCGAAAGCTGCTCTTCCAAGGTCTTGAGACGCTTGATTGAGCCGGAAATCGTCTTCCAGTTGGTGAGCATCCCGCCCAGCCAGCGGTGATTGACGAAATGCTGCCCGCACGCACGGGCGGTCTGCGCGATCGGCTCCTGCGCCTGGCGCTTGGTACCGACGAACAGTACTTTACCGCCGGCTTGGACCGTCGCGGCGATGAAATCGAGCGCGCGCGCCATCAGCGGCACGGTCTGCGACAGGTCAAGGATGTGAACCCCGTTGCGCGCGCCGAAAATATACGGCTTCATCCGCGGGTTCCAACGGTGAGTCTGGTGGCCGAAATGTGCGCCGGCCTCGATCAATTGGTGCATTGTGACGACTGGAGCCGCCATAAGTATTTCCTTTCCGGTTCAACCTCTGGAAAGCAGGAACCGTGCGGATCATCCCGAAGGATACTTTGCCCGCTGCGGCACCGGTATGGGCGCTTCCCATGTGGATTTGTCAGGAACGAGAGGATCTGGCCGAATAGCCCAATCCTGTCCTGACGGCGCGGCCCCTAGCCCGGATCACAAATGAAATCCAGTCTTGAATGCAAAGCAGTTGCGCGGCTGGTCGCAAAAAGGGCTTGACTGTTAGGAACAAACAAAGAACACAGGGTCGGCAATGTGCTTCTGGACGGAACAAGTAGCCCAGAGCCAAGTTATCCACAAGCCATCCACAGCCTTATCAACGGCTGGATGGCAGGATCGAGAAGGACTGCAACAATGATCGCTCTTGCTCTCACTGCGCTGTTTGTCTCCGCAACCTTGCTGGCTTTGCTGGCAATTGCTGGCAGCTGGAAGCAATATGGCGCCCAGGTGCTCGCCCTGCGCAAAATGCTGCAACAGTGCGAGGACAATCGAAGCGTCGAATACCGGATTGTTTCACACAATCAGCCCGGGCGCGGTCCAGCTCAGGTTATCCTACTGCCGGTCAGACCGGCGGGGTATCGTCCGGCATTGCGACCCGCGCTGCGCGCTGCCGCTTGACCCGTGCATAGCTGATTATGCCGGCCGGAATCAGTGCAAGATAAACCAGGCTGATGCCCACCAGCGTCAGCCAGGGTTCGGTCAGCAGCGCCGCACCGACAAGGCCGAACAGCGCTATCAGCTCGAGCCTGACACTGCGCCGCGGCCGAATTGACGACCAACTCAGCGTCGCTACGCTGGAGATCAGCAAGAACGCGATCAGCACTAGCCAGATGCCGACCAATACCGGCTCACGAAACTCGGGACGCCCAGTCGCGATCCACAGATAGAGCGGCAGGAACGCCAGCCCGGCCCCGACCGGTGCGGGAACACCTGTCAAAAAACCCGCCGATTTATGAGGCTGCTCGATCATGTCGATCCGGGCATTGAACCGTGCCAGCCGCAGCACGCAGCCCAGCGCAAAGGCCAGCGAGGCAAACCAGCCAAGCCGCGGCAGGTCTTCCAGCGACCACAGGAACAAGATCAATGCCGGGGCAACGCCGAAGGAAATCGAATCGGCCAGGCTGTCCAACTCGGCCCCAAAACGCGAATCAGCCTTGAGCAGCCGGGCGATCCTGCCGTCTATCCCGTCAAGCAAACCGGCCAGGACGACCGCGAAGATCGCCCGCTCCCATTCACCCAGAATCGCGAACCGAATGCCGGTCAGGCCAAAACACAAAGCTGCCGCAGTGATGGCATTAGGAACCAGTGCGCGCAGCGTCAGCCCGCCGGGCAACCGGCCTCGCGGGTGCGCGGCGGGACTGGCATCCTCGCGCTGGCTCACTGGCTAACACCTTCGATCAACGGCTGCTGGCCGATTTCGGCGAGGACCGTTTCACCGGCGATGATCTTTTGTCCCATCAGCACCCGCGGCTCGGTTCCCGCCGGCAAGTAGACATCGACCCGGCTGCCAAAGCGGATCAGTCCAACCCGCTGGCCGCAAGCAAGAATATCGCCCGGCTTGACAAAGGGCACGATCCGCCGCGCGATCAGGCCGGCAATCTGGGTGAAGCCGATCATCGTGCCGTCGCTGCGCTCGATCAACAGATGCTGGCGTTCGTTCTCGTCACTGGCCTTGTCGAGATCGGCATTGAGGAACTTGCCCGGGATATAGACCACGCGCTTCACCGTCCCGCCAATCGGCGCGCGGTTGATATGAACGTCGAACACCGACATAAAGATCGAAATCCGGGTCACCGGATCGGTGCCAAGCCCGGCGCTGCCGCTGCCATCATCGACCGAGAGCTCGCGTGGTGGCGGTACCTTCTGGATCAGCGTGATCAGGCCATCGGCGGGCGAGACAACAAATTGCTCACCTTGCGGGGTTACGCGGTGAGGATCGCGGAAAAAGGCGAGAATTCCGCCGACCAGCAAGGCCAATGGCCAGGCGAAGGTTTCCCACGCCATGAACGCTGCGCCTGCGCAGAGCGCTGCCGCGATCAACGCGAACTTGCGGCCTTCAGGGTGAACGCTCGGCCAATTCCAGCTGGCTTCGCCGCGTCCGCGATTATCTAATATTTCTCCGGGCATTGCTGACATCTAGGTGTTGCGCGCGGACAGGACAAGCCGTGAGAGGTGGTTCATGCCGCCTTTCGCACGAATACCGTGCCCGCCGAATAACCAGCGCCAAATGAGCAGATCAATCCGACATCGCCCACGGCAAGGTCGATGTTGTTGAGATGAAAAGCAATAATCGACCCGGCGCTCGACGTATTGCCATAGGTATCAAGCACTGTCGGGCTTTCGTCCTCGCTTGCTTCATGACCCAGCACCCGCTGGGCGATCAGGCGATTCATCCCGGCATTGGCCTGGTGTAGCCACATCCGGCGCAGGCTGGCCGGGTCGATCCCGAGGCGCTCGGCCTCTTCAACGATCATGGCGGCAACCATCGGCACCACCTCCTTGAACACTTTGCGCCCTTCCTGGACAAACAGCTTGTCGGCTGCATCGCGGCTTTCGGGATGGGCGCGATTGAGGAAACCGAAATTGTTGCGGATATTGTTGGAAAAGACCGTCTTCAGCCGTGTCCCGACAATCGACCAATGGGGGTGCGGGGCCATATCCTCGGCCTCGACCAGCACGGCGGTCGCCACGTCGCCGAAAATGAAATGACTGTCGCGATCGCGCCAGTTGAGATGCCCCGAGCAGATTTCCGGACTGACCACCAGCACCGACCGCGCATTGCCCGAACGGATAAAATCCGCTTCGGTCTGGATGCCGAAGGTCGCCGAAGAGCAGGCAACATTCATGTCGAAGGCAAAGCCCTCGATCCCCAGCGCCTGCTGGATTTCGATCGCCATGGCCGGATAAGGCCGTTGCAGATTGGACGCTGCGCAGAGCACCGCATCGACATCCCTGGCATCCCGCCCAGCCCGCGCCAATGCGTCCTGCGCCGCCGCCACGCCGATCTCGGCCAGAACCGAGATTTCGTCGTCGGGCCGTTCGGCCCAGCGGGGCGCCATGATCTGCGGATCGAGCAGCGACGCCTTGCTCATGACGTGCCGGGCTTTGATCCCGCTCGCCTTCTCGATGAATTCGACCGAGCTGGGCAGCAATTCGGTCACTTCGCCTGCAGAAATCCCAGCAGCATTGGCCGCATTGAAGCCTGCGACATAGCGGTTGAAGCTGTCCACCAGCTCCACGTTGGTGATCGATTCAGGCGGAGTGAACAGCCCTGTAGCGGAGATTACGGGGATGAATTCGGTCATGAGCAGGGATTACCGAGGCATACGCAGATCGGCAAGGGTTGAAGATTGCGCTCACCAACCCGGACCAGCCGATTTCATACTTTTCAACCGGCCCAAAAGTCCCAAGCCGAAGCTTGCCCAAGCTCTTGCGCCAATTGTTACTCAAGCGCTCGCAGGCGCTGGCCTCCTGGCGTAGATCCCGAAGGCGGCGATCACCGCATAGCACAGCGCCGGGAGGACCAATGCGAAGGCCAGGCTCCCGCTGGTATCCGCGATCACTCCGGTCAGCAGCGGAATAACCGCACCGCCAAATATCGCGACGTTGATGATGCCCGAGCCATCCGCAGTCCGTCCACCAAGCCGTTCGCAGGCGAGCGAGAAGATCGTCGGGAACATGATCGAATTCACCAGACCGATCGCCAGCAGGCTGTAGCCGGAAAAAGCCCCAGTGGTATTGGCGGAGAGAAGAATCAGGACAATTGCAGCAATTCCGACGCTGGCCAGCACCTTCCCCGGACTGACCACGCGCAGCACCGCCGAGCCGATGAAGCGGCCGACCATTGCCCCGCCCCAATAAAGCCCGATCAGCTTGCCCGCCGCCTGTTCTTGCAGTCCCATTACATCGGCCTGCATCAGATAGTTCACGACCAGCGATCCGATCGACACTTCGGCACCGACATATAGGAAGATGCACAATGCCCCGAACCCAAAGCGCGGGCGCTTCAAAAGGTCTATTCCGCCCAAGGCAGAGCTTTCAGCATGCTGTTCTTCGGGCAGCTTGTTGCGGAACAGCCAGACCACGCCAGCAACCAGCGCCAGCGCCGCTGCGAGGCCGATATAGCCATTGACGATCGCCTGGCTTTCAGCGGTCCGATAGGCATCGAGCGCAGCGCCCGACAGTTCACTGGCGTTCATCGTTGCCAAGCTGCCAAGGATCAGGATCGAGCCGACGACCGGGAAGATCGTGGTGCCCAGCGAATTGAACGCCTGGGCAAAGGTCAACCGGCTATGCGCGGTTTTGGCCGGCCCAAGCAGCGAGATCAGCGGATTGGACACCACCTGGACGATCACCACGCCGCTTGCGAGCACGAACAGCGCAAACAGGAACAAGCCATAGACCGCGCTTTGCGAGGCTGGAATGAACAGCAGGCACCCTACCATCATCGTCAGCAAGCCAGCCACAGCGCCGCGCATATAGCCGATCCGCTTGACCAGCCGCGCGCCGGGTATGCCGATCAAAAGATAGGCGGTGAAAAAGCAGAACTGGACCAGCATCGCCTGGGTGTAATTGAGCGTGAACAGCTCTTTCAGTTTGGGGATGATCACATCGTTAAGGCTGGTGATCCCGCCGAAGATGAAAAACAGCGCCATCACGAACAGCCGCAGCTGCGGTGCATCGATATGCGTGCCTTCGGGCTCGGTTGTGAGCGGATCGGTGCTGCTCGATGCAGCCGGCGCCAGTGCCATGTGATTATTCTCCCGAAGTTATTTTCTATTTGGTCAACGCGGACAGGTCAGTGGCTCGCCGGTCGGCTCAAGCCTTGCGGACTTGAGGACAATACCAAGCCTGCCCTTGCTGGCAATCCTTAGTGGTGTGCGCACGCGCTCAAAACTGGCGCCCAGTTCGGCAAAACAGCGCAGTGGCACTTTGATTGTAACAGGACCGGATCGGCTGACCAGTGCGGTCATTGGAACCGAAGCGCCGCCGGATGTGAGGAGCACCTCGGATGTCGCCGGCTGGGTGACATCAAGCTCAAGCAAAAGAATGAAACTACCTGTCAGTTGTTGCCGCAGATCACTTTCGGGACCGGTAATCTCGAAGAAACCTTCGTTGGTCCATTCAATCAGCCGGGCGTCTTCCTGCGCGGCTGCATCGACCGGGCGGCTGGTGACCTGCCCCAGCGGGCTGCGACCTTCGCGGCTGCCCATTTCAAACGCACCTGACTTATCCCCCAGCGACATCGCCCATGGCGCCACGACGGCCCCCTTGGCGAAATAGCGCGATACATTGCGCTGTGCGGTGACTTCAACCTGGGGGTCCTCATTGAGTAAGCCGACAGGCGCAGGTCGCGTGTAGCTCAGGCCATAGCCAACCGGGAAAGCCGTGCCGACCACCGGAGATCTGGCATTGGCCGGCCAGGAAAACGGCAGCCGACCAACAAAATCACGCCCCTTGGGACCAGCAACAAGAACATCGGCAACTCCATTGCCTTCACTGCCCGGCAGCCATGCGGCAACGAAACCATCCGACGCATTGATTTCCGGGCCAGCGAACATCGGCCGCCCCGAAAGGAACACCGTGACAACCGGAATGCCCTGAGCCTTGAGCTTGCGGATCAGCACCAGGTCAGTTGCCCCATGCGGCTGGTAATCCAGCGTTTCGATGTCGCCCTGGAACTCGGCATAGGGGCTCTCGCCGATTACCACGATCGCGACGTCAGGGCGCTGGGTGAAGCTGCCATCGGCGCTGAGCACCGCGCGGCCGCCGGATTCAGCTACCGCCCCGGCAATCCCCGCCCAGATCGTCTGGCTGTTGGGAAAATCGCTCTGGCTGGTATCGGTACCTTGCCACGTAATAGTCCAGCCGCCCGTTTGCTTGGCCATATTGTCAGCGCCGTCACCAGCCACCAGAACCTTTGCGCCCGGACGGATCGGCAGGACACTGCCTTCGTTTTTGAGCAGAATGAGCGACTTGGCGACCGCCTCACGGGCAATGGCGCGATGCGCGGCGCTGCCAATTGCGCCCGGTGCATCGCGCACCGCACGCGCATTGCCGAGCAAGCCAAGCTTGGCCTTGACCCTCAGGATACGCCGGACGGCGTCATCAAGACGCGCTGTCGAAATACGGCCAGCACGGACATCCTCCAGCGTATTGCCGTAGAGGTCCTTCCAGCTATCGGGCGCCATAAACAAATCGAGCCCGGCGTTGATTGCCTGCGGGCAATGGGTGTTTGTGCAACCTTGGACCTGGCCGTGACCATTCCAGTCACCCACCAGCAGCCCATCAAAGCCCATCCGTTGCTTGGCAATATCGGTCATCAGCGAACGATTGCCATGGTGCTTGGTGCCATTCCAGCCGGAGAAGGAGACCATCATCGTCAGTGCACCGGCATTGATTGCAGCAGGATAGCCTTGTGCATGGATGGCAACCAACGTGCGCTCGTCAATCTGGGCATCGCCTTGATCCGTGCCCCCGGCGGTCCCGCCATCGGCGAGGAAATGCTTGGCGGTTGCGGCAACGCGATTGGCGGGAATGGGATTACCTTGGGTCAATGGGCCCTGAAGCCCCAGCACCATCTGCCGGCCATATTCGGCGACCTGTGCCGGGTCAGCCGAATAACCTTCGTAGCTTCGCCCCCACCGCAAATCCTGCGGCACTGCCAGCGTCGGCGCAAAGGTCCACTCAATACCGCTGGCGGAGATTTCTTCGGCGGTGACTTCGCCAATCCGGCGGATCAGGTCCGGGTCATGCGCCGCTCCGAGCCCGATATTATGCGGAAAAATTGTAGCGCCTGGCAGATTGTTGTGGCCGTGGACCGCATCGACCCCGAACAATGTCGGAACCGCCACGCCATCCACCATCACTGCCTTGGCCGAAGCGGCGCGAAAATCACCAACCAACCGCGCCCATTTGGAGGATGATCCGCGCTCGTCGCCGTAAGGACCGCTGTTACCGCCTGCGAGGATCGAGCCGAGCGGATAGCGCGCCATATCTGCCGGAGTGACTGACGATATGTCCCCCTGGATGATCTGTCCGACTTTCTGTTCAAGGCTCATTCGCGCCAGCAACCGGTCTATCAGTTGTTCGCTGGTCCGATCCCGTATCGCGTCAGGACTACGGGCTGCGGGCCATAGCTCCGCATGGGCGGTTGATGCGGGTGACAAGGGGGCCAGACTTGCTGGCAGCGGAGCAGCGACCTGCGCGGACGGGATCACAGCGCAACCGCCCGTCAGGGTCATCGCAGCGGCGGCGAAAAGGTGGCCGGAAACTCGCAATTTTCTCTCCTGTGAACGTTCACTATCCTTAAGCAACTCTTCTCACAAGGGGCAAGCCCCATCGGGCCTCAATCGGCAGAAAATGAGAGAAGAGAGCGGCGAGCCTCGGCGAGGTAGATTGTGGCATCGACGGCGACACGTCGATCCAGCTCACGCATGATGCACTGACCGAAACCACATGGATGGATCTCAATCAAAAGTGCACCAAGAAAACCCGGTCAAATCATTGATAACTATGCAACAAAAAGGCCGGGTGGTGGACAGGGCTGGATTCGAACCAGCGTACGCTCTCGCGGGCAGATTTACAGTCTGCTGCCATTAACCACTCGGCCACCTGTCCACACCAGCATGCCGGAACCCCGAAAATGCGGCCCGCGAACGGGCCTTCCGGCCGAGAAGGCGCGCTAATGGCGAAGCGATGACCCCGTGTCAATCACTTGCCTGTTACAGGAGCGGCTGGCAGAGGCGGCGCTGAAGTTCAGTCTGGAAGGATCAAGCATGACCAACGACCGCGAAGTCCGCCCCAAGCGAGCACTGCGGGGCCGGGCCGGGCGTATGCAGGGCGGTCGCGGCAGCGGGCGGGCCAGCACCGGGGCGGTCCGGTTGTGGGGTCGCCATGCGGTTGAGGCTGCCTTGAAAAATCCCGATCGCGTCCACCGCAAACTGTGGGCGACACGTGAAGGGGTCGAATCGCTAGACGGCGAGTTGCCCGAGAACTTCCCGGTCGAGTATGCTCAGGCGGCCGATCTCGCTCGCTTTGTCGCGCGCGATGCACCGCATCAGGGACTGGTGCTCGAATGCGACCCACTGGACGACATTTTCATTGAAGATGTGCTCGACGGTGATCCGTTGCGGCCGCTGATTATCCTCGATCAGGTGACCGATCCGCATAATGTCGGCGCGATCCTGCGTTCGGCTGCGGCCTTCAACGCCCGGGCCATCATCACCCAGGATCGCCATGCGCCGCCCGAATCCGGCGTGGTCGGCAAATCCGCCTCGGGCGCGCTGGAAGTGGTTCCCTGGCTGCGGGTTGTGAACCTCTCGCGCGCGCTCGACGAGATTTCCGAGGCAGGATATTGGCGGATCGGGCTGGATGGCAGCGCGCCGAACACGCTGGCCGAAGTTCTGCCCGCCGGCCCGGTCGCGCTGGTCCTTGGCGCAGAAGGCGAAGGGATGCGCCATAATATCAAGCAGCATTGCGATGCGCTGGCGAAGTTGCCGATCGGCGATGCGATCGAGAGCCTCAATGTTTCCAATGCGGCGGCAATTGCGCTTTATGCGATTGCCACGCGCAGTTGATTTAGATGGGGCAAGGTCATGAAGTTTCGCAATAGCATCGGATTTGCCCTGCTGGCTGGCCTCTGCCTGCTGCTGACTGCTTGCCTGATTTCACCCGGCAAGTTCACGTCTGCGCTGGATATCCGCAAGGATGGGCGGTTCAGCTACAGCTATACCGGTGAGATCTATATGCTCGGGCTGAGCAAGCTGGCCGAGATGGGCAACAAGGGCAAGTCATCGACCACTTATGTTCCCACCCCTTGCTACCAGAAAGACGGCACAGGGGCTAAGCGGGCCTGCACCAGGGACGAGCTGGCAAAGCAGAGGTCTGAATGGGACGATGGGCAGAAATCGCGTGCCGAAAAAGGCAAGCGGGACGCCGAGATGATGCGCGTCCTGCTCGGCGGAATCGATCCGACCAGCCCCAAGGCTGCCGAGGAATTCGCCGACCGGCTGCGCAAACAGGCTGGCTGGAGGAGCGTCGTCTACCAGGGCGACGGACTCTATCAGGTCGACTTCGCAATCAGCGGACGCATCGACCACGATTTCACCTTCCCGACGGTTGAGCGCTTTCCGATGGCCAATGCTTTTGTTATCCTGAACCGTCGCGCGGATGGTTCGGTCCGCATGGACGCGCCCGGTTTCGGTGCCGCCAACAGCGGCGCGGGGATGAGCAGCTTGGCCCAGCTCGCGACGATGGGTGCCGCGATGAGCGAAGGCAAAAAGGATGGCGCTGACGCGATGCCGAAATTTCCGACCCTCGAAGGCACGCTGGTCCTGACCACCGACGGCGCAATCCTTGCCAATAACACCGATGATGGCCCGGAAAGTTTTACCACAGGCCAAAGGCTGGAATGGAAGATATCCCCCCGAACGACCGCGGCGCCAACAGCGCTGGTGCGATTGGGGAGCTAGCCATCGGCGGATTGGGAGGCTAGTCGCCGGGCCATGTCAGACGCTATTTCCCCCCTCGCCCGGCCGTTCCCCGCCATGCCGCCGATCGCCGGGGTAACGCTGCGCATAGCCCGCGCGGGTTACAAGGACTGGGGACGCAGCGACCTTACCTATGTCGAGCTGGACGAGGGAACGGCAGTGGCCGGGGTTTTCACCCGCAATGTCTGCTGCTCGTCCGAAGTCGAGCTGGGCCGCCAACACGTGAGGCAAGGCCGCGCCCGCGCCTTGGTGGTCAATGCCGGGAATTCCAACGCCTTCACCGGATACCGCGGGCGCGAGGCAGTCGAGGCGATCATGGCGCAGGTGGCGGGACATCTGGGCTGCGCAACCAGCGAAGTGTTCGTATCATCGACCGGGGTAATCGGCGTGCCGCTGCCCAAGGACAAGGCCCGTGCCGGGATCGAAGCCGCGCTGCTCGCCGCACCTTGCTCATGGGAAGAGGCCGCCAATACCATCGGCACGACTGACACCTTCGCCAAGGGTGCATGCGCGCGGGCGGTCGTTGATGGGCGGACCGTCACCATTGCCGCAATCATCAAGGGCAGCGGGATGATCGCGCCCGATATGGCGACGATGCTGGGCTACATCTTCACCGACGCTGCGGTGGAGCCCGGCTTCCTCCAGGCGCTGCTTGCTGCCGCCAACCAGCACAGTTTCAGCTGCATCACCGTCGATAGCGACACCTCGACCAGCGACACCGTGCTGGCCTTCGCCACTGGCAAGGCGGGCAATACCTCCCTTGCCTCGTTCGACAGCGCCGGGGCCGATGCCTTTGCTGCCGCGCTTGAGGATATCTGCCGCCAGCTGGCCCATCTGGTCGTGCGCGATGGTGAAGGCGCGCAAAAATTCATCGCGGTTCGCGTGAGCGGCGCAGTCAGCGACGAGAGCGCCCGCCGGGTCGGCCTCGCCATCGCCAACTCGCCGCTCGTGAAAACCGCCATCGCCGGCGAGGACGCTAATTGGGGCCGCGTGGTCATGGCAGTCGGCAAGGCGGGCGAGCCAGCGGACCGCGACAAGCTCTCGATCGGCTTCGGCGGCATCTGGGCAGCCAAGGATGGTCAGCCATTGGCGGACTATGACGAGCAGCCGGTCGCCGCGCACCTCAAGGGACAGGACATTTCGATCGAGGTTGATCTGGGTCTGGGCTCGGGCCGGGCGACAGTGTGGACCTGCGACCTGACCCACGGCTACATCTCGATCAATGCAGACTACCGCTCGTGAGCGAGGCACTGACCCGTTCGGTCCATAGCTTGCTACAGGAAGCGGCAAGCCGGGCGATCCTCCCTCGCTACCAGCAGCTTGCCGCCAGCGAGATCGTGGAAAAGGCGGCCGACGATCTGGTCACCATTGCCGATGGCGAGGCTGAGGCGATCCTTGCCGAAGGACTGGCGCGGCTGCTGCCCGAAGCTGCGATCGTCGGTGAAGAAGCGGCCCATGCCGATCCCGCCCTGCTCGATCGGCTGGGTCATGCGCTGTGCTGGATCATCGACCCGCTGGACGGGACCAACAATTTTGCAGCAGGCCGCCCGCCGTTCGGGATCATGGTCGCGCTGGCCGAGCGGGGGGAGACAATCGGCGGCTGGATCCTCGATCCGCTCACTGGGCGCTTTTGCCATGCGCAGCGTGGCGACGGCGCATTTATCGATGGCGAGCGGATCGCCGCACGTCCCAGCGGGCTGACGCAGCCCATTGCGGGCATTTCAATGCTGTTCATGGACGGCGACCGGCGCGAGGCGATGAAAGCTCACGTCGCGCCGCATTACACGCTGGTCGATATTCCGCGCTGCGCCGCCGAGCAATATCCCCGGCTGGTGCTGGGGCAGAACGATGTCTCGATCTTTGAGCGCACCTTGGCCTGGGATCATGCCGCAGGTGTGCTGCTGCTCAACGAGGCGGGAGGCAAAGCCGCCCGGTTCGACGGCACACCCTATCGCGTCGATGAACACCGCACCGGTTTGATCGGTGCAGCATCACCGCAGCTGTGGGATGCACTCGCCGAACGGTTGGCTGCCCTTTAAAGAACGCTCTCGATCCAGGCCTTGAGCTGGCTCTTGGGCGCCGCTCCGAGCTTTTGCGCAACCGCCTTGCCATCCTTGAACAGCACCATCAGCGGGATCGACTGGACGCCGATATCCGCCGGAACGCTGGTATTTTCCATGATGTCCATCTTGGCGATGGTCAGTTGGCCGGCCAGTTCGTCGCTGATTTCCTCGAGCGACGGCCCGATCATCTTGCAGGGTCCACACCATTCGGCCCAAAAATCGACCAGCACGGGCTTGTCGGACTTGAGCACGTCTACCTCAAAGCTGGCGTCGGTAACGGCGATGGTAGACATTTGAAAACTCCTGTTTGCGTCACCTCAATCTAGGGTGCGCGGGCGCGAAGGCAACGGTCAAAGCGGAGAAGCTTTATTCCGCCGCCGTCAATGCCTGCTTGTGCAGGGAGAGGACGCTGTCCGGTATCACGATCAATTGCGGCGACTGGGTATAGAGCAAGGCTGCCGCGACCTTGCGACCGGGAAAGCTCACTTCAAGCGCGGCAACATAGGCCGCCATCTGGCGCAAGCTGGCCGGCTGCACCGCTGCGAGGCTGTCTGGCGGGCGGCGGGTAGTTTTGAAATCGACCAGCAGGATGCGTTCCGGCGTGATCAACAAGCGGTCAATCGTGCCTGCCACGACGCGATCACCGACGAGCGCCACGATCGGCACTTCGCCCAACGCGGCAGGCGAAAACAAGTCCTGCCAGTCCGGATGGTCCAGAACCGCCAGCGAAGCCCGGACCAGTTCCGAGCGCGCGGCCTGATCGAATTCAGCAGCTGAACGGGCCAGCCAGACCTCCGCCGCTGCTGCTCGGTCAGCGGCAGGCAATTCGGTCAGGCGCTCGAGCAGCTTGTGGATCAGCACCCCGCGGCGCGCCGCCTCCTGCCCTGCCCCGGCCGGTAATGGCGGGTCGGGCGTGAGATCTTCACCCAGCGCGGACGGCGCAAGCGGCCGGAGCGGGCGCGGTTCGGGACCGATCGGCGCGATCAACCAAACAGGAAGCGTTTCGGGCAGCGCGACTTCGAAGGAACTGTCCTGATTACCGCCGAGCAGCGGCAGATCGCCATGGTCAAGCCGGGCGCCCCAGATCGGATCTTCCAGCCACTCTTCCGCTGCGAACAGCCCGGCAAGGCGGGCGTACCAGCTGTCCGGAGCCGGCTCTTTTTCCTTTGGTCCGAGCGATCCGCCGACAAACAGCGCCTCTTCTGCCCGGGTCATCGCGACATAAAGCAGCCGCCAGTGCTCTTCGCGTTCGGCCTTGCGCGTCAGCTCATCGGCTGCAGCAATCCGGCCCAGCTTTTCTTCCTTGCGCAGCAATGGCAGCGGGATGCGGCGCGGGTCGTCATGGCCTGACACCTCGCTGGCCGGGTCGATCAGATCAATCGCACCACCGCGTGTGCTCTCCGGATTATCGGCGGCATCGGCGAGAATGACGATCGGGGCCTGGAGGCCTTTGGAGCCATGCACCGTCATCACCCGGACCAGCCCGCCCGATTTCCCGGACTCGCGCTTCAGCTCGCCCTCACCGGCATCAAACCAGCGCAGAAAAGCTTGCAAGCTGGGGGCGTCGCTGGCGGCATAGGCATTTGCGGCGTTGAGCAGCTCATCAATCGGATCATTGGCCTCGCGTCCCAGCCTTGCGATCAGCTTGCGGCGCCCCTGCCAAGGGCCGACCAGCAGCCAATGCAGCAGCGCTTGCGGCGGCTCGAAGTCGGCCCGAGCGAGCAAGTCGAGCAATTGCGCCATCGCCGCCGCGACATCGCGGTGGCTAGTGCGCCGAAGATGCTCCCACAGACGAACATTTTTGGGGCGATAGCCGTGCTCGAGCAACTGCGCTTGCGACCACCCGATCAGCGGCGAGACCAGCAGGCTGGCTAACGTCAAATCATCGAGCGGCTGGGCGGCAAAGCGCAACGCGGCCACCAGATCGCGGACCGCCAGCGGGGCACCCAGACGCAGCCGGTCAACCCCTGCAACCGGCACTCCCGCGGCATGGAGCCGCGCCACGATCAACCCGGCCAGCTCCTTGCGCTTGCGGACCAGCACCATGACATCGCCGGGGCCGGCCCGGCGCGGCAATGCTTGCGGAGTTTGGCCTTTGTGCAGCGGAAATCCGTCGTCCATCCACCGCCGAAGCTGGCGCGCGATCCGGTCAGCCAACTGGCGGTCAGAGCGGGCCAGCCAGCCCTCATTGCCTTCTTCACCCTCAGCCGGCTCTTCGCTGTCGGCCGCGTCCCGAGCAACGACCCGCCATAGCGCGACGTAGCCGGGCCGATCCTCGCCAAAGTGAGCCTCGGGCGGATCGACCAGGCCAAACCCGACATGCCCGATCGATCCAATCGCCATGTCGACGAAATCGAGCACCGTCTGCGCCGTACGGAATGACTGGTCGAGCCCCAGCTCCTGCAACGCCCGTACCGCGAAATTGCTGCGCAGCATTTGCGCATTCTCGGCCGCGCCAAGCATCAGAGCACGGACACGATTGCGGGCATCCTTGAAATTCTCAGGGCTGGTACCTTGAAAGCGGAAGATCGCCTGCTTGTAATCACCCACCACGAACAGCGTGCGGAGTTTGCTGCCATGCGCGCCCTCGCCGGCAAAGAAATCGCCGGTCAGCGCATCGATAATCCGCCACTGCGCCGCATTGGTATCCTGCGCCTCGTCGATCAGGATATGATCGAACCGCCGGTCCAGCTTATAGCGGATCCAGTCGGCCAGTTCGGATCGGTTGAGCAGGTCCGAAGCCTGGCGGATCTGGTCATCGAAATCGATAAACCCCTCGCGCACCTTGGCTTCGTCCCAGGCCAACGCAAAATGGCGGCCAAGTTCCAATGCCGGAGCAAGCCACTCGGCAAGTTTGAGAAGTTCGCGAAGCTCGCGGAATCGAAGCGCACACTCCAGGATGCTGTCCGCCGCAGCGCTGAAATGCTCTTCGAATTTCTCCAGCGATTTGACGTCGCGGACAGTATCTTTCTGGGTGAACAAAACTCTGTGCAGTGCATCCATCCCGGCCATCCGGCCAGTTGGATCGGCGGCGAGCCAATCGGCGATCACCGCTCGTCCCGCCAGCCCTTTGACCCCGTTCCATTGGCTGTAGGCGGCGTGACAGCAGCGCAGCGCAGCTGTATCGAACGCCAGGTCCGAACACAGTCCGGCCAGCTCTGCCTCGCCTACATCCGCAGCCAGCCCGAGAAGCTGGTTGACCCGCGGCCGCATTGGCGGCTGCCAGGCCCCGATCCCGAACCAGGCCTCGCGTGCTTCGGCGCAGCGCAGCAGATAGCGCTGAACGTCATCCGGACCGAGCCGCAGACTTAGGGCCGCCAGCGCATCCAGCGTTGCTGTATCGCCGCGCTGTTCGGCATCAACCAGCAGGTCGGCAAGCACCTGGCGCAGCAGCAACGCCCGGTCCCGGTCCTCCATCGCCCGCACGCCGGGGACCAGACCCGCTTCATGCGGGAAGGCAGCCAGCAGCCATTGAGCGAAGGCATGGATCGTGTCGATCCGCAGCCCTCCTCCCGGGCAATCGAGGACTTGCGCAAACAGCATCCGCGCGCGGGCCTGCACCTCGGGCGAGAAATCCGCGCCAATCGCCTTCAGGTCGCGCGCAAGCGCCTCGGGCCTGGCGCGGACCCAGCTCGCCAGCACCTCGTTGATCCGGCTCGCCATTTCGGTTGCACCGGCCTTGGTGAAAGTCAGGCAAAGGATTTGCGAGGGGGCAACATCGCCTTGCAACAAAAGCCGCAACACCCGCGCCGACAAGACCTGGGTTTTGCCCGTGCCCGCAGAGGCAGAGAGCCACACCGTTTCGCGCGGATCCACCGCGGGATGCTGATTGCCCGCAAGCGGCCAGACCTTAGCTGGCCCGCTCATTCCGCGTCCTCCTCATGGATCGCGCGGGCCTGCCATTCGTCGAGCCGCATCAGCTGGTCGAAATCATTGTAGCCGCCGATATCGGGATTGAGCCGCGCGGTGAACGGCTCGTCACCCTTGATCCAGCGATCGATCGCGTCGGCCAGAAACTCCTCGGTCTTGTCGAGGAACAGCTCTCGCGGCAGGCCAGTCTTCTTCTGGCCTTCCTTGACCGGTTCCAGACGATAGCCAAAGAGGGTCTCGCTCTTATCGCTTTTACCCAGCGACCAATATTCGAATTTGTCCGCCTCCCCCGCCACATCGCGGAAACCGCCCGCGCGGGCAATCAGGCCGATCAGGCCAAGCTGGAGCGCGAATCCCGCTTCGACCATCGTCCCGGTCGGCGGCTTGCCGGTTTTGTAGTCGACAATCCCCAAGGCCCCGTCACCGAGCTGGTCGATCCGGTCTGCCCGCCCATGGATTCGCACTCCGGCAAAGCGCATCTCGCCTTGCGCCTCGCTCACCAGCACGGTGCGGCCTTCGGTTTCGCACAACCTGACGATTTCAGCGTCGATCCACTGCAGACCGGCCAACAGACGGGGCCGCCATAGCCCGCGCATCAGCGGATGAGCACTCATCGTATCGAGTTCGGCCTCTGCCAGCGCGAGCAGTTCGCCGGGTTTGCCCCCAGCCTTGTGCCACCGCTCGAGGATCCGGTGGACCGCGGTTCCTTTCCATGCCGCTGTCGGATCCGCATCGATTGGATCGAGCGCGCGCAGCGCCAGTATTGCACTGGCGTAGAACTGGTAGGGATCGCCGCGCAGCCGGTCCAGCGCAGTCACAGATATACCCACGTCGCGCTGAGCCGATGTGGGTCGCGGCGCGGGACGCGGATAAGGCGGAGCGGGCGGCGCATCATCGATCGCCCGGGCCAGGCGAACCGCCTCATGTTCCTCGTGTGACGGGGCCAGCTCGCCCAGCAAGGCGCGGACCCGCAGGACAAACCGGGATGGGATCACCGGCCCGGCTTCGTCGCGCAGCGCGTGGCTCAGCACCACTTGAGGCGCACCAAGTGCCGCCGCCAGATCATGCGCGGACAGGCCGATCCGAAATTCCTGTCCGGGCACGCCCAATCCGCGCAGCACCGCCGGCGGCAGCAGCGCATCGGGCGCAGGCCGGGCCGGCCAGCTGCCTTCGGTCAACCCGCCACAAATCACCAGATCGGCCCGGCTCATCCGCGCCTCGAGCAATCCATAAAGCGCAACCCGAGGGTGCCCGCCCCACGGCGGGCGCACCGCGACACGGTCCATCGCGTCGCGCAGCACCGCAGGCAGATCGCGCCGCGCAATCACCGTGCCGACGTCACGCGCGGCGTCGCGCAATTCTTCGACAAACGCTGCCAGGGCGCGGCCATCGGCCCCGCCCCACAGGCCAATCCCCGACAATGCCTCGGCAGCGGTACAGAGCAGGTCAATGCCATCGGCCAGGGGCAATTCGTTAGCCGATTCAAGAAGCGGCAGCAGCACCGCCTCAACCTCGGTCCACCAGCGCGCAATCGGTGCAGCCGGATCGTCCCGCGCAATCCGTGAAACGGCCCCCCGCAGCGGGGCAAGGCCAGGGGCGGGACGCGGCCCGCGCAGCGCCAGATCGAGCGCGCGAGCGTGTTCCAGCCACGCAGCTCGTCCCTCCCCGGCGCGCACCAGCGGATGCTCCAGCAGCGCCAGCAAGGGAACCGGCGCAGCATCCAGGGCCAGAACCTCGGCCAGCAGCAACAGCACCCGGCCCGCCGCGGTTTGCGCCAACGGGAGGCCCGCAGTGTCGTCAGCCTCGATCCCCCAGCGCCGCAGATGCGCCACGACTCTTCCGGCCAGACCACGGTCCGGCGTAATCAACGCGACCCGCCGTTCCGGTTCGGCCAGCGCCTGACGAATGAGGATCGCGATGGCCTGCGCCTCCTCACCGGGATGAGCGGTTTCCATCAGACGCACACCCGACAGCCGGCGGCGATCGGCCGGCAGGTCGACCCACCCGGCGCTGCCAGCCGGGGGCAGGAACAGGCTGGAGATGGCCCGGCTTCGTTCGGGTGGAGCGGCGGCCATCCCGGCGCGGTGCCAGGGCTGTACCTCAGCGCGCGCCAAGCCCATCCGATTGAGCAGCAGCTTGAGATGGTATTGCGGATGCGTCACCGCATCATCGCGGCCAAAGGGCGGATCGTCCGGCCCTTCCGGCATCCCGGCGGTACCCAGTGCAGCCCAGGTCTCATCGTCCAGCGCCAGATCCAGATCGGGCAGGATCACTGCCCCGCGGGGCAATTCGGATACGACCCTGAGGAGCCGCGCCAGTGCAGGTGAAGCGCTGGTCACACCGGCCGCGACCACCGGATGCGGCGGTGGATTCTCCCGCCAGCGCCGCGCGGCGTGATCGAACAGCAGATTGCGCCGGGTCGCGGCATCGACCGCGCCGCGTTCGGTGAGCTCGGCCTGCCACAACAGCTGCGCCCTGGCGAAATCGCGCACCGAGTTGCGCCAATGGTCCGATTGTTCGCCAACGATGCCGACCACCCGTTCGGACAGCAGCTCTTCCGGACCGACGCCCTCGACCAGCAAACGGTCCATCGTCCGCCCGGTTTCGAACGCCTGACGCAGCAAGGCCGGACCATGCGGCGCCTTTTCACCCATCACGTCACGCAGGATTTCGGCCAGGCGCAACCAGCGCCGCGTCGTCTCGGCGGCTGGCGGCACCAACGCGCCTGTTCCCAGCGGATCGAGCAGAGGCCCGAGCGTTTCGTCAATATCCAGATCGCCGACCACGGCCATTCTTGGCAGCAGCAATCCGCCCTTCGACACGCGGATAAAAGCCTCGGTCACGATCCGTTCGGCTCTGCGGTTAGGGAGCAACAGGGTGAGCCGGGCAAGGCCGAAGTCACCGTCGGAATAGCGCGGGACCAACCCTGCGACGAGCGCGTCGGCGAAACCGCGATGCGCGGCGATGGAATAGAGTTGTGGCCCCGGAGCCACTATATAATCGCCCGCTCAGCCACCGGAGAGCCGCGCCTCGGTTGGCGCGATCGATCGGGGTTCGCCCACTTCAAACCATTCGCCGGTATGGACCAGACCAAACAGTCGCTCTTCCGCAATAGCCCGTTCCCACAACACCATGGTCGAAAACGGTCCTTCCGGGGCATCGCGCAGCAGGCGGTGCGAGACCAGCTGGATCCCGGTGTAGATGAACGGCGCCACGCGTCCGGCGCGCCGGCGGCTGATCTTGCCATGCGGATCGAGGTGAAAATCGCCCTTGCCGACATAATTTCGGGCCCGGGCATGCGAAGCCACCAGCAGCAGGGCATCCATTCTCGCCGGATCCCAGGCATCGGACAGCTCCCGAAAGGCATTGCGCGGACCATCCAGCCAGATGTTGTCGCTGTTGATACAGAAAAATGGATCGGGCAGCTGCGGCCGCGCCTTGACCATCCCGCCACCGGTTTCGAGCAGCAATGCGCGCTCATCCGAAAGGGCAATGGCGGGCATCTGGCGCGCGTTCAGATGTGCCTCCAATGCGTCGGCGAGATAATGGACGTTGACCACTGCCCGCGCCAGTCCAGCTTCAACCATCCGATCCAGGCTGTGATCAATCAGCGGTTTGCCCGCGACCTCGACCAGCGGTTTGGGCCGCGTTTCCGTGAGCGGACGCATCCGATTGCCCAGCCCAGCCGCCATGACCATCGCGGTATCGCTGGCGAGCGGCCCGGTGCTCATGTCGCGAAACCGCCCCCACCCGCCACGCGCAGCTCGACCGGAATGTTGGCCTCGAACCAGCGCGCTACCGGCGCCAGAGCGGGATGGGCGAGATCGCGTTCGAGCAGCGCCCAGACCCGGGGAATGAGATCAAGGTAGCGCGGCTTGCCGTCTCGGTTCCACAAACGGACGAAAATCCCGACTATCTTGGCGTTGCGCTGCGCACCAAGCCGGGCATAATCACCACGAAAATCGTCATCGGCAGTGGCGGCTGTGAGATAATATTCGATCATCTCCGCCTCCAGCGCGCTCGACACATCGCGCCGGGCGTCCTGCAGCAGCGAAACCAGATCATAGGCGGGGTGGCCCACCAGGGCATCCTGGAAGTCGAGCAGCCCCTGATTGGCTACCGGGCCAAGCAGCATGATATTCTCGGCGTGATAATCGCGCAGCACCGTGACACCCTCACGCTGACGCGGCAGCAGCGGGCTCAGCGCTTGTTCCCATGCGGCCGAAAAACCCGGCACATCAACCGCAAGTCCCTGCGCGGTGCAGTACCAATCGACAAACAGCCGGGCTTCGCGCAGGTACTCGCTGAGGTTATAATCGACAAACGGCCCCGCCGGCAGACGATGCAATGCCACCAGCGCATCGACCGCGGCGGTATAGATCTCGCGCTCGTCAGCAGGCGATTGATCAAGGTAATCGCGCATCCGCACTTCGCCGAAGTCCTCAAGCAATACCAGACCGCGCGACGCATCCTCAGCGAAAATCCGGGGCGCGCGCATGCCATTGGCGTCGAGCCATTTGGCGGCGCGGAGGAACGGGGCCGGATCCTCGTTGGGTGGCGGTGCATCCATCAGCATCGCGCTGCGGGTCGGCTCACTGATGCGGAAATAGCGGCGAAACGAGGCGTCGCCGATCAGGGGCTCGATCTTGGCATCGCCCCAACCGGCGCGGGCGAGGAAGGCATCAACGCCAGCGGGCAAGGTCACATCCATGGTTCGCGCCCTAGCCAATCCGCCCCGGGCCGGGCAATGGCGATCCTGCCATTCTCCGCAATTTCCAGCGTGATTGAAAGACAGCCCGGCTCGTGGGCAAAGCCGCCTGCCTGCTCAGGCCATTCGGCAATCAGGGCGCCGTTGTCGCGATAATCGTCCAGACCCAGCTCTTCCGCCTCTTGGACATGCTTGAGCCGGTAAAAATCGGCATGGGCCACGGGCAGCCGGAGCGCCGGCGAATCATATATCTCGATGATCGCAAAGCTGGGCGAAGGCACTTCGCCGCAGTGTCCAAGCCGGGCGATAATCGCGCGCGCCAACGTGGTTTTGCCTGTGCCGAGCCCACCGGACAAGGCGACCACGTCGCCCCGCTGCAACGCATCTGCAATGCGGTTGCCAAGCCGTTGCATCGCATTCAGGTCAGGCAAGTCCAGCCTCACAGCAGTTCGATGATCGCAGTGGTGCCCTGCCCCGGTTCGGAGTGCAGCTGGAGCGTCCCGCCATGGGCTTCCACCAGCTGGCGAGCGAGCGGTAAGCCCAGCCCCTGCCGCCGTTCGACCGCCTTGCCGTCGCTGCTGATCTTGAGTCCGTCGAGCGCCCGGGCAAGAGTCGCCGCATCCATTCCCGAACCATTGTCCGAAACCACAATTCTCGCCAGCTCAAGACCCTTTGACCGGCGGCGCGTCACTTCGACCAGGATCCGGCCGCCCTTGGGGGTTGCAGCAATCGCGTTGTCGACAACATGGCCGACGGCGCGCGCAAGTCGGCGTTTGTCCCCCATGATTCGCCCGGCCCCCTTGTTGCCGCGCAAGTCGAGAATCAGCCCGGCGTCGCGGATGCGCTGCCCGCGATCCTCGACAATCCGGGTCAGGAACGCGAACAGCTCGATCTCCTCATTGGCCAGCGGGAGCATTCCTGCCTCGCTTTGCGACAAGTCGAGGACATTTTCGATCTGCTCTCCCAACCGCGCGACCGAGGTCAGAATGGCCTCGACATATTCCTTGCCCTGTTCGGCAAGTTCCCCACCGATTCCAGCCTGAAGCAATTCGGCGAATCCGCCGATCGAGGTCAATGGCGTGCGGAATTCATAGCTCATATTGGCGAGGAAGCGGGTCTTGACCCCATCGGCTTCGAGCAGTGCCGCATTGCGTTCGCGCAGGGCGGTTTCGGCCTTTTGCGAGTCGGTGATATCCAGCACGGTGAGCAGTCCGTTGCCATCGGGCAGCGGAACCCCGGCAAATTCCAGCGTCCGCCCATCGGCGAGGATCGCACGGCCTCCGGTCTGGCGCCGGTCAAGCGTCGCTGCCCTGACCACATCACCCACTGCCTTGGCCCGGTCCGGTTTTTTGAGCCTTGCCGCGATCCGCTCGAGCAAGACCTCGACGCGCGGATGAGTGTCAAGGAAGCTGTCGTCGAGCCCCCAATCCGCCGCAAAGCGCCGGTTCCACAGCTGCATCCGACCATCGGGGGCGAATACCGCAACCGATTCAAACAGACTGTCGAATGTCGCCGTGCGGGTCCGCAGCAAGGTGTCGCGGGTGGCAGACAGCCGGAGCTGCTCGGTCCGGTCTTCGGCGATGAGCAGCAGGCCGCCATCGGGCAAGGGCTGGGCAACGACCCGCAGATGCGTGCCGTCGGCCAAAGTCCACGGCTCTTCCTGCGCCTCGCTGGCCATGAACCAGCCAGCCCGTTCGCGCCGCCAGACCGGGAAATCGCGCGCTTCGGGTACACGCCCGGCATCGCGGGCAATTTCCAGCAACCGTTCGAACGGCGGCGGATCGAGCATCACCGCAGGCCCCAGCGCGAACAGCCGCTGGAACGGCTGATTGGCGAAAGTCAGCTGGCGCTTGGCGTTAAACTGCGCCACCCCGGCCGACAACTGATCGAGCATCGAGCGCTGCGCCTCGCGGAAGGCCCGGAAATCGCGGGCCAATTCTTCCATGTCTTCAACGTCGACCGCGTAACCGGCGACGCCTTCTTCGCCGAGCGGCAAGTCGCTCACCCGCAGCGCGCGGCGCTGGCCGTCGATCGTGGCCGAGACCATCCGTTCGATCGGCATCTTGCGGGCTGCGGCCTGACCCGCGATTTGCGCCGCAGTCAGCCCGTCGACCACTTCGATCAGCTCGATGCCCGCCGCCACGACCGCTTCTGCGCTCTCGCCCGCGACGGCCTTGACGTAAGCGGTGTTGACCAGCCGCAAGTCGCCATCGAGGCCGCGAAACCACATCGGCATCGGCGCGGCCTCGATCAGTCCGACCAGCGCCGAAAAATCGTTCCGGGCGTGCGCGGCCTCGGCCCGCAACTTAACCAGTTCGCTCTCGCTGTCGCTGAAGTCGAACACCCAGACCAGCGCGGCACCGCCCGGCGACACTTGCGGATCGGCCAAATGACCGCGCAAGGCGAGGCTGCGCTTCGAGCCGCGCGGGGTGACGACCATGCGAAACGGCGCAGCAGTTTTTTGCGTGCGGCGGACCGCCTCGGTCAGCTCGGCCAGCTGCTCGCGGGTCAGGCCCCGTTCGCCGCTATCGAGTTCGGTAAGGAACTGCGGGACCGCATCGAGCCCCAGCCATCCGGCGAGCTTGGCCGGGGCTTCGATCTTGCCGTCAGCCCGGACCAGCAGCGGAAGTGCAGGCGATTCATCGACCATCCGCGCCAGCCGCCGGGCATGACGCTGTCCCGCCTCAATCCGGCGCGCCTTGGCTTGCGCTGTCAGAATCGCCCAGCTAGCCGCCAGCGTCCACGCTGCCAGCAGCAGCCCGATCAGGACGAGTGCGGTCTGTGAAAGGATCATGCCGTCCAGCTATGCGGGGGCGCGGATATTGGCAAGCTTTGCGCGGCTGCAATCGTCGTCCCCGGGCAAGCCGGGGACGACGAGAAATCAATAGCGATAGTGATCCGGCTTGAACGGCCCGGTCGAGGGAACACCGATGTAATCAGCCTGCAGCTTGGTCAGGGTCGACAGCTTCACACCCAGCTTTTCAAGGTGCAGCGCGGCGACCTTTTCGTCGAGGTGCTTGGGCAGCACATAGACTTCGTTCTTGTATTTGGAATTTTTGGTGAACAGCTCGATCTGCGCCAGCACCTGATTGGTAAAGCTGGACGACATGACGAAACTGGGGTGGCCGGTGCCGCAGCCCAGATTGACCAGTCGGCCCTTGGCGAGGATCAGGATTTGCTTTCCGTCCGGGAATTCAACCAGATCGGTGCCCTGCTTCACTTCGGTCCACTTGTAATTGTCGAGCGCGGAGATCTGGATTTCGCTGTCGAAGTGGCCGATGTTGCAGACGATCGCCATGTTTTTCATCGCTTTCATGTGCTCGGCGGTGATGACGTCTTCGTTGCCGGTGGCGGTGACGAAGATGTCGCAGCGGGTGACCGCCTCTTCCATGGTGACGACTTCATAGCCTTCCATGGCCGCCTGCAGCGCACAGATCGGATCGACTTCGGTGACCATTACGCGGGCCCCGCCCTGACGCAGCGAGGCCGCGCTGCCCTTGCCGACATCGCCGAAACCGGCGACGCAAGCGACCTTCCCAGCCAGCATCACGTCAGTCGCGCGGCGGATCGCATCGACCAGCGATTCCTTGCAGCCATACAGGTTGTCGAACTTCGACTTGGTGACGCTGTCATTCACGTTGATCGCAGGGAACGGCAGCTTGCCGTCCTTGGCGATCTGGTAGAGCCGGTGGACGCCGGTTGTCGTCTCTTCCGAAACGCCCTTGATGTGGGCAACCGACATGGTGAGGTAGCCCGGCTTGGCCTTGACATAGGCCTTCAGCGCACGCTGAAATTCGATCTCTTCGGCATTGGTCGGCTCGCCCATGGTGTCGCCGGCTTCAAGCCGCGCGCCCCACAGCGCGAACATGGTGGCATCGCCGCCATCGTCGAGGATGATGTTGGTGGTCCGCTGACCCGAACCGTCATTAGCCCAATCGAAGATCCGTCCGACATAATCCCAGTAATCGGCCAGGCTTTCGCCCTTGATCGCGAACACCGGGACGCCTGCCGCAGCAATGGCAGCGGCGGCGTGATCCTGAGTCGAGAAGATGTTGCAGGTGGCCCAGCGCACTTCGGCACCCAGCGCGACCAGCGTTTCGATCAGCACGGCGGTCTGGATCGTCATGTGGAGCGAGCCGGTGATCCGCGCACCCTTGAGCGGCTGCGAAACGCCGAATTCATCGCGCAGCGCCATCAGGCCAGGCATTTCGGTTTCCGCAATGCGGATTTCAGCGCGGCCGAATTCGGCGAGGCCGATATCGGCAATGACATAATCGTTCTTGGCGTCGAGGACGTTTGCCACGGGTAAGACTCCTGCATCAATGGGAAGGCAACGCCCGGTTGCTGGTTGCCGAAACACCAAGGGCGACGCCAATTCTGACGCCGCCCTTAGCCGTTCGCCTCCCCCGAAGCAAATATAAAGAAGTCTTTATATGATCCGGGTCAGCGCCGGGCCCAAGTCATTTGTGGCGGACTACTCTCAGCCAGCAATTGATCCGCAGCTTCAACCAGTGGCGCCGGACCGCGAGCTGCCGCCAGATTGCGCGCAACCTTCTTCAGTTCGCCGCAGCTCAGCCAGGGATGGCCATTGCCATAGGCGTTGGCCATGGTTGTGCTGAACCGGTCGAGCGCCCGGTTCGCACCCGCAGCGCCATAACGGCGCGACATATCACCCTTCAGTGTGTTGCTCGCGGCATTCAGTTCAGCGAGATGATTGGTGGTAAAGCGGCCGTAGTCGGCCTGGAAATTATCTGCCCCGGTCCGGCAGCGCAGCCCGGTCACCATCAGCATGATATCAAGCCGGCGCAGCTTTTCGGCCTGGCTCATGCCGCCAGCGCTGGCCGGCACGGATATCAGCATCGATCCAGCGGCAAGGCATGCCGCCACTCCCTTCACGATCCACATTTGCAGTCTCCCCACGGGCGAACCCCGCAGGACCGACATTCTGCTCGCAGCTTTACGGAATCTTAAAGGGGTCCAGTAAAGCGAAATTTACCATCCGTAGCCGTTGCCGCTTCGTCACACCTTCCTATATTGGTCGAGCAAATTTCATCTGCCTGAAAGGAACTCTCCCATGACGATTGCTGTTGGCGACAAGCTGCCCGATGTGAAGCTGGTCAAGTCCACCGAAGCCGGCCCCGAAGCGGTCCAGTCGGCCGATTATTTTAAGGGCAAGCGCGTGGCGTTGTTCTCGGTTCCCGGCGCCTTCACGCCTACCTGTTCAGCCAAGCACTTGCCGGGCTATGTCGAAAAGGCCGCAGACCTGAAGGCGCAAGGCATCGACGAGATCGCCTGCACTGCGGTCAACGATCCATTCGTCATGGGCGCGTGGAACAAGGCCTCGGGTTCGGACGACCTGACCATGCTGGCTGACGGTAACGGCGATCTTGCTGAAGCACTCGGCCTGACCATGGACGGCTCGGCTTACGGCCTCGGCAAGCGCGGCCAGCGTTATTCGATGGTAGTCAACGATGGCGTGATCGAGCAGCTCAACATCGAAGCACCGGGTGACTTCAAGGTCAGTTCGGCCGAACATATGCTTGAGCAGCTCTGATCGATGCTGTGGGGCCAGCTGGCGATCAAGGCGCTGATTTCGGGCGCATTGATCGCCGCTGCCTCTGAATTCGCCCGCCGCAGCCCCGGCTGGGGCGGGTTGATAGCTTCGCTGCCGCTGGTCTCGTTCCTGGCTATGCTGTGGATATGGCGTGACACCGGGGACAGCGCGCGGATCGCCGATTTCGCAATTTCGTCGACCGCCTTCGTCATCGCTTCGCTGCCGGCCTTTCTGGCTTTGGCAATGCTGCTGCGCCGCGGATTGGCGATCCCTTTGGCACTGGCGGTTTTCCTGGCAGTCGGCTTGGCCGGCTATCTGACGATGATCTGGCTGGGCAAGCGGATCGGCTTGCCCTTTTAATACCCCATCAGGCTCATGACTTCCTTCCGGCTGCGTGAATCGTCGAGGAAGCATCCCAGCAAGCGGCTGGTGACCATGCTGACACCAGGCGTGCGGACCCCCCGGCCGGTCATGCAGCCGTGCTGGGCCTCGATGACAACCGCCACACCTTGCGGCTTGAGGTTGTCCCAGATGCATGACGCAACTTCGGCAGTCAGCCGCTCCTGGATTTGCAGACGCCGGGAATAGCCATTGAGCACCCGGGCAAGCTTGGAAATTCCGACCACCCGGTCTTTGGGCATATAGGCGATCGACGCCTTGCCGGTAATCGGCGCCAGATGGTGTTCGCAATGCGACTGGAACGGAATATCCCTCAACAGCACCAGCTCGTTATAGCCGCCCACTTCCTCGAACTGACGCGAGAGGTGGAAGGCGGGATCCTCGCCATAACCCTGGCAATATTCCTTCCAGGCCCGACCGACGCGGGCCGGGGTATCCAGCAACCCTTCGCGGTCCGGATCATCGCCTGACCAGCGGATCAAAGTGCGAATGGCTTCCTGCACCTCGTCTGGCACCGGCGCCTTTAAGGCAGGCTCCCGCTCTGCCGCTTCAAGGGATCTGCTCATTGGAAACCAACTCCTTCAGCGCGGCCGGCGCAAAATACCACCGCGGCGGAACAACCCGCGCTTGCTGCTGAACGGCTCGAACAGCTGTTCTGGACGCTCAGGATCGAGCAGCGCGTTGTCTGCCACCGCTCTCTCCGCATCGGTCAGCGGACGCAACAAAAAAGCTTCGAGCCGCTTGCCGGTTTTCGGGGCAGTTTCGATTAGGGTGATCATTGACGAATCGCGCTCAAGCTGTGTTGCGACCGCCTCGATCGTAAGACCAGTGTGCTCGGACAGGAGCGCGTGACGCAGCCGTTTGATCGGCGGGCCGGCATGGTCATTGCCAGGCCGCGCCGCATCGATAAATATATCGCATTCGCTGTCGAGCCCCAGCGAGCGATTGTTCATATTGGCGGAGCCGATCCGGACGATTTCATCGTCCACGATCATCAATTTGGCATGGACATAGATTGGCGTCCCGCCGGCATTGAAGGGCACAAAAATTCGAAAGCGGTTTTGCTGATCCTTCTCGCCGATCGCATGGCACAGCTGGACCCGCGCGCCGTCCATCGCCGTTTGTTCCAGCCACCCTTCGGCGCTTGACGGATTGACCAGCACGATCTCCGGTGGATCGGCCTCGGTCATCCGCTCAGCGATCACCTCAGCGATTGCGCGTGAGGCAAAATACTGGCTCTCGGCATAGATGAAGCGCTTGGCCCGGCGGATATGTTTGACAAACAACGCCTCGATCTCGTGCAATTCGGTGATCGAGCGCCACGCCGAACGGGTCCGCGCGATCCCCACTTCGACATCACGGAACTCAGCCTTGAGCTTTTGCGGCCAGGGACTCTGCCCTTGCGGCGCGCAGGGCAGCATCGGCGCGGCGCCTGCCTGTTCCCAGCGCTCGCGGCCCAGATCACCCAGTGCGCGCGCCGCATCGCCTTCGACCAGCATCGTCAGATCGTGCCACGGTCCATAAAGTCGCCCGTTTGCGCGCCGCCGCCTTGGATCTTCGTCGATATGAGCCGGCGTATCCCAGCGATCGGTGGTCATGTCGATCCCGCCGCACACCGCAAAGCGATCGTCGATCACCACAATCTTCTGGTGGTGACTGCACCCCAGCGGATGAGCCGAATCGAACTTGAAATCGATCGCCGGGTGCCGCCACCAGCGGATCAGATCGATGATCATCGAACCGCGCAGCAGGAATTTGAGTGCGCCGAAGTTCCACTTCAGCACCCGCACTTCCAGCGTCGGGGTGCGGTTGCACAGCCAGATCACAAAGGCTCCGAGCCGGGCCGGAAAAGTCCTGCGGCTTGGCACGTTCCACCAGCGCCGCCCGGAACCAAGCCGGACCCTGGTGTCAAAATCCCAGCCAACCATCATGATCCGCTGCCGAGCGCCCAGCATCGCCTGCTGCATCAGTTCGAAATAGGCTGCCGCATCGACCACCACATGCGCGCGACTGGCCCGGACGAAGCGCCAGACCGAGGCGTCCTTCGCGTCTTCTTGCGCCGCTGCCTCGATCTGCTCCACTTGTTCCTGACTCCCTGGCTTGCCGCACCGTCATAGCTGGAGCCAAGCCGCCCGTCATCTGGCCTTTGGCATTTCCGCAGCTGTAACTTCCCAGCCGTGAAAGCGTTCCGGCGCTTCCACTCCCGGCAGCGCTGTGACATGACCATCAAGCGATGACCCAGCCCGCTCCTTCTTCCGATCGGCTTGAGCGCTTGCGCCGCCTGGCCCGCGCCGTGCCGGGCGGGATGGCGGTGGGCCGTTGGCTGCACCGCCTTGTCGATCTGGACCTGCGCGCCATACACCGCCTGATCCGGGCCGAGCGCGGCCGCCTGTTCCAGCCCTTCCCCGACACTGCCGAAAATCGCTACCCTGAACTGTTCGATGCACTGGCTGTGCGCCTTGCGCATCTTCCCGCTCCGCGCATCCTTTCGTTCGGTTGCTCGAGCGGAGCGGAAGTACGCGCCCTACGGCGCCGTTTGCCTTCGGCCCAAATAACCGGACTTGATCTCAACCCGCGGGTGCTTGCCAAGGCCCAGCGCGCCGATCGTCATCCTGCCTCAACCTATCGCCACGCCGCCGCACCGGATTCAGCCGATCGCTATGACGCGATCCTCGCCCTTGCCATTTTTCGCCATGGCGCGCTGGAAGCGGAACGCCCCGCAAGCTGCGCCGCGATCCTGCCGTTCGCGCAGGTCGATCGGGCGATCACCGGGCTCGATGCCTGCCTGGTCCCCGGCGGTTGGCTCGCCATCCACCACAGCCACTTCCGCTTTGGCGATACCTGGGCCGCAGCCGGGTACGACGCCGATCCGCTGCTGCTTCCCGGTCAACAACCCGCCGAGCCACTCTACGGCCCGGACAACCAGCGCCTCGCTGCGCCCGAGGTACTGCCGGTGCTTTACTGCAAGCAGCCGAGGTAAAAATTCTGGCCTGACGATAGGGCACCGCGCCCGCAGCAGCAGGCAGGGAATTTCGGCCAAAAGAAGAAGATATGGTGCGCCCGGAACGATTCGAACGTCCGACCCTCAGATTCGTAGTCTGATGCTCTATCCAGCTGAGCTACGGGCGCGAGAGAGGCGCTATTAGGAGCGGCATACCGGGTTGGCAAGCAGGTAAATGGTCTCAGCGCAACAAAGCTTGCACCGCTTGCGCCAGCGGAATGTCGAGCGGGGGCATCGCCAACTGTAACAGCGCATCGGGGGCAAACCAGCCGATCGCCTCGCCCTCAAGGCATTGCGGCTCACCGCTCCAACACCGGCAGGTGTAAAGCAGGATGACATGTGGCTGGCCGGGATCGGTGGCGAAGGTCAGCGGGGTGAGCGCGGCGCTGTCCAGCGCGATACCCAGTTCCTCGGCAATCTCGCGAATCAATGCGTCTGGGGGGGTTTCGTCAGGCTCGACCTTGCCGCCTGGGAACTCCCAAAGCCCGCCATGCGCCCCGCCCAGCCGCCGCTGCTGCATCAGCACCTGACCCGATTGTGCAACCAGAGCTACGGCGACCACCGGGATCATTGTCGGATTTTTTTTCAACATGCGCCGCCTTGTAAACCAATTTTTAGGGGTAAACCGCCAAATACCCTTCATCAGCCCTCAACAGGCGCGGAGAAGGCCAATGATCAAGAACTGCTTATACCGGCTGCTTCGGGACGAGAACGGAACCTCCGCTATCGAAATGGGTCTGATTTGCTCGCTGATCGTGCTGGCGATGCTGACTGCCCTGCAGAATTTTGCCGGAGAAAGCCAGCTGACCTGGACCACCGTATCAAGCAAGACTCAAGACGCCATCGGCCAGGCAACCGGCGGTTAAACATTTGGCAAGGAATACCCCTTAGTCACACAGATGTTCATTCAGGGTATCAAGGAATGAGCCGGGTAATAAAGACTGCAACAGGAGACTAATCATGAAGTTCATCACCAAGCTTTTCCGTGACGAAGCTGGCGCGACCGCCATTGAATACGGCCTGATCGCCGCTCTGATCGCCGTTGCTGCCATCACTGCAATGCAGGGCCTCGGCAACGAGCTGCAGACCACCTTCAACACGACTTCTTCGGCAATGCAGGGCGCTAACTCCGCTGTGTAAGCCTAACATTCACTGAACAGCGAGGGGCGGCAGGGAAACCTGCCGCCCCTTTCGTTTGTCCGCAATAAACCTCAGTAGGTTACCAGCTTGATCTTCTGCCCGGCACTGATCCGGCTGCTCGAACTTAGGCCATTCAGCACCAGGAAGCGGTCAAGCGGCGCATCGGTATAGGCCATGCGCTGCGCCAGCGATTGCACGGTGTCGGTGTTTTTTGCAGTCATCACCACCAGCTTGCGCGGTTTGATTGCGGCGGCCTCTGCTACCGAAATCCGCCGCATCGATGCGAACATCGGGTTAAACACCGCCGCACTGCCCGCTTGCGAGATCGAGACGAAGTGGAAGGCCGAATCGGCTGACCATTGATAAGCGAACACCGTCACATCCACCTGGCCGTTGCCATTGTTGACCCGCTGCGTCGCATAGGCGGCCGGAATCCCGTTCACCGTGGTTCGCGAGATCGTGCCCGGATCGATCTTCGCTTGGTTGGCTTCGGTCAGTCCGCCAAAGGCCGCGCGGACATAAGCGTCAAGATCGCCGCTGAAGGCCCCGGCGGTGAATTCAGCCTTGCCCGACTGCCCGCTAATCTGGACCGAACGGGTCCCGTTGATCATGAAAAAGCCGCTTGGTGCCTCGAACCCCAGCTTGAGATCGGGATGCGTGAACTTGCGCCCCTCGACCACACCCTGCTTGGGATCATCGCCATAAGTCAGGCCATTGATCCGGGTGAGAAATGTATCCCGATTGGTGACGCCCTTGGCAGTGGTTCCGGCCCGGACGAGTGCGGTGCGGACACGCGAAGCGGGATCGGGATGAGTCGAAGCCCAGACGGGGACCGAATTCTTCGACCCCATCAGGCGCGCATTCAGCGCGTTCTGGTTGGCCAGGCTTTGCAGCACTGTCGACATGGCACGCGGATCATACCCGGCGCGCTGGAGATACGAGATCCCGAGGTTATCGGCCTCGGTTTCCTGCCCGCGCGAATATTTGAGTGTGAGCATCTGCGAGCCTTGCGAGAACAGTTTCTGCCCAATCTGACCCGCGGCACTGTTGCCAAGCACAGCCCCGGCCAACACCTGACCCAGCACGCCAAGGAGCGCGTTCTTGGTCGCCGCGCTTTGCCGCTTGGCGGAATGACGCGCGGCAACATGGCCGACTTCATGGCCGAGCACACCGGCCAGCTCAGCCTCGTTGTTCATCAGCGCGACCAGCTGCCGGGTGACATAAACATAGCCGCCGGGAATGGCGAAAGCGTTGTCGACCGACGAGTTGAGCAGGGTCACGGTGAAGTCCCCGCGGGCATTGCTGAGCCCGCTCTGGATCGAGACATTCTTGCCGATTGATTCGACATAGGACGCCTGCGACCCGGTTTCGGCTCCACCAAATTCCGCCATCAGCTGGGGATGCGCCTGGGCGCCCTGTTGTTTGTCCTTGGCGCTGATCGCCTGAACATTCGCAGATGTGGCAACTGCGCTGGATTGGGCAAGGCCAGCCTGTGCTGGAACCATTGCAGCAGCAAGCGCTAAACCAGAAACGACTGAAAAACGATTCATACGAGGCATCTCGGGCTCCTAACGACAACCGACGATTGCAGGGATAACCCCTGTCCAACCGAGTAGAACCACGCAAGCTTGCACAAAGTTCCCGACGACTCAGTACTCGCCGATGCGCAGGAAGCGTTCCTCGCGCTGCGCCCGCAGTTTCTCAGGCTTCAGCGAACAGAGCTTGTCCAGTTCCTCGCTGATCGCAGCCGCCACAGCTTGCGCCGCCGCCGCGGGGTCGCGATGCGCCCCGCCCACCGGTTCCTTGATGATCCGGTCAATCACTTTGAGTGCAAGCAGGTCCTGCGCAGTGGTCTTCATCGCCTCGGCCATTTCCTGCGCCTTATCGGCAGTTCGCCACAATATCGAAGCGCCGGCTTCGGGCGAGATCACCGCATAAACCGCATGTTCCAGCATCAGCACACGTTCGGCACTGGCCAGCGCCACCGCGCCGCCCGAGCCGCCCTCACCCACGATCACCGCCACCATCGGCACCGGCAAGGCAAGACAGGCTGCGGTCGAGCGGGCAATCGCTTCGGCCTGGCCGCGTTCTTCGGCCTCGACCCCGGGAAAGGCCCCCGATGTATCCACCAACGTCACCACTGGCAGACCAAACCGCCCGGCCAGCTCCATCAGGCGCACCGCCTTGCGATAGCCCTCGGGCTTGCCCATGCCAAAGTTGTGGCGGATCCGGCTTTGCGTATCGTTGCCCTTTTCATGGCCGATCAGCATCACCCGCCGCTCACCCAGGCGAGCCAGGCCGCCGATTATCGCCTCATCCTCACCAAACAGGCGGTCTCCGCTCAGCGGGACAAAGTCGGTAAAGGCGTGAGCGACGAAATCCTTGAAATGCGGACGCATCGGGTGGCGGGCCACTTGCGTCTTCTGCCACGGGGTCAGCGCGGCATAGGTGCTGGCGAGCAGATCGGCACTCTTGGCCTCAAGCCGGCGAATTTCGGCCGACAGGTCAACATCGCCGACCGCAGCGGTCACTTTGAGCTCGGCAATCCGGGCTTCGAGTGCAGCGATCGGCTTTTCGAATTCAAGATAGGATATCATCGCTCTGCGCTAGCCCGCCCGTCCGTTCGGGGCAAGCGCCCGATCGGCAAGCGGATGGCACGCATTGACCAGCGCCACCAGCCGCGCGCTGTCGACATGGGTGTAAATCTGGGTCGTGGCGATATCGGCATGGCCCAGCAGCATCTGGAGCACGCGCAGATCGGCCCCGCCTTCGAGCAGATGGGTTGCAAAGGCATGACGCAAGACATGCGGGCTGACCTTTTCCGGTGCGATTCCCGCACGCACCGCCAAGCCGCGGAGCAATTGGAACAGGCGAATGCGGGTGATGTGAGATCCGCTGATGCCCGAGGCTCCCCTGCGCGAGGGAAACAGCACCTTGCTCCCCTGCCCGCGCAAGGCCAGCCAGCGCGACAGGGCGCTCTGAGCGCGGGTGCTGACCGGGACCATCCGCTGCTGACCGCCTTTTCCGGTAATCATCAGGAACGGGGAATCGCGCGGCACAGCGTTGAGCGGTAATGAGACCAGCTCGGTTGCACGCAGGCCTGAGCCATAGAGCAGCTCAAGCAGTGTCAGCATCCGCACGGCATCAGGACGGTCGGTCAGCGCTTCTTCTTCGGCGCGATGAAACAGTGCCTCCACCTCGGCATGGCTTAAAATGCGCGGCAACGGGCGCCGCGCGCGCGGGCGCGGCAAAGCGCTGGACGGATCATCCTGGCGTAGCCCTTCATCGGCCAGAAACCCGTAAAACTGCCGCAAGGCCGAGCATTTGCGCGCCAGGCTGGACGGCGCAAGGCTAGCCCAGGCCGCACCCAGCGATGCCAGGGCAGGTGCGTCTGCGATGACCAGATCACCGATCGCTTCCTCCGCCCCTTCCAGATCACGGCGATAGGCCAGCAGCGTATTTGTCGCCGCGCCGCGCTCGGCTGCGAGCATGGCAAGGAATGCGTCGATCTGGGTGGCGATCGGGCTAACCCCGCGCAACTGCCTCGGCCGCGATCATCCGCGCCTCGGCCCCAAGCCCGACACGGTTCAGTGCCGAAACGATGTGATAAAGATGCACGCTGGTCATCTTGTCCCAGCCGTCCCCTTGCATTCCCACCCCGGCCAGCAATGCCACCAGCCCCGGATTGTTGACGTCGGCGGCCGCCTCGATCAGCCGGGTCCAGCGGGTCTGGCGGGCCAGGTTGATCTCCAGCTTCTTGGCAAAATCGCGCGCCACTTCGCTGTCAACCCGGCTCAATCCGGCAAGGCCGGCCAGCAGGAACCGTGATTTGCGATAGGCCGAGCTGGGATCATCGGTGTAGAAACTGTCGAGCGCATTGGCGGTAACCTGCCCGGACTTGCCGGGTGCTGCCAACACTAGTAGCGCCCATGCTTGGCTCCCCACATCGGCTTGGGCGGCCCAGCGCTGCGCATTGCCATCAAGCCCGGCGCTGAGCATCGAGGCGATCAAATCGGGCGCATCCTGCGCAAAACTGCTCTCCACCGGCATCCGCGCGGCGGCATAGGCAGTCAGCACCTGGCGTGAATAACGCGCCTGCGGATCGGCGGCATCGGCCCACAATTGCTTGATCGCGGCCAGCCGGTCCGCAGGCCTTGCGGCGACATAAGCATTGCGCAGCTGTTCAGCCCGACCCGCCCACTCGCCGGAAATATCATCCTGCGCATAGATCTGGCCGTACAGATCGACCATCGACTCGCTCGACAAAATTCCCGCAGCCGCAGCCCGGTCAGCTCCGTCGGCCCGCGCGGGCAGTCCCAGCATCGGTGCGGTCGCTGCGGCATAGGCATAGCGCGGCGCGGCATCCCTGATCAGGCTGGCCGGCGGTTCTAGCCCGGTGGCAATGGTCAAGGCATAGCGCCAGGGGTTGAGTTCGCGCACCCCGTCCCACTCGATCTTGACCGCCCGCCGCGCCGTCCCCGCAGCCCCGGCATATTTCTGGGCCAGCAGCAGATCGAACTTGGGCCAGATCTGGCGATTGGCGGCGCGGTCCAATTGGGCCATCGAACTGGCACCCTCGCCCTGGAAAGCCGCACAGATCGCGCGGAGAATTTGCCAGTCGGCATCTTTGCGCACACCGCCCTGGACCGCGACTACCGGGCATATTCCGGTTATATCGGCGGTGAAAACATAGGCGTCGATCGCAGCCTGAGTGAGCGCCGGGGTATAGTTGCCCGCATCGACATCCTGGACCAGCGATCGTGCCACCTCGCCCTCACCCATCCGCACCAGCAGCGCGGCGCGTTGTGCGGCAAAATCCGCCGGGTTCACCCGCGCCGGGGCATCAAGCCGCGAGGCCAGCGCCCGGCGGAGCAAAATATGCCCCCAGCGTGACACCAGAACGCCCTTGTTCCCGGCCAAAGCCGCCCGGACCAGCGAACTGTCCTGACCGGCAAGCGCTCCCGCCGAAAATCCGCCCTCGCCTTCGCCCAATATTCCGATTTGTTTGAGCGAGCGCCGGGCAGCGGGCGGGATATCGAATTTGGGCTTAAGTCCCAGCAATTCATCCAGCTGGTCAGGCGAAAGCGCCTCAAGCTCTTTGAGCGAGGGCAGCTTGATCGATGGAGCGGCGACTTGTGCCGATCTGGCTGAACCGCCACTCGGGATGGCCTGGACCACGGGGGTCGATGTAGCCGATGGGGCGCCATCACCCGCGCGCGGCGCAGTTGGCGCGGATGATGCTGGCGCGGGTTTGCTCGCCGCAGGTTTGGCCGGACGCGCACTGGGCTTATCAAAACCGGGAGGAAGCAGCGATTCGGGTCCATCCTGAGCTACCGCCCAAGCGGATGTCAGTGTCAGCACCGCACCGGCCATCAACAGCCCGGCCAGCAACAGCGAAGTGCGCTTCATCGGCCGCCGCCTGGCAGCGTGACCGGTTCGGAAATCGGGCGCAGCGGCTCTTCTCCGCCATCAATCCAGGCAAAGGCGATCAGCGCAAGCAGCATCACGGCTGTCCCCATCAACAGCCAGTCCTTGCGCATCCGTCCTGCCACCCGCGACCTTTCCCATATTCACCGCTCCGGCGGCGCTTGCACCACCGGTTAGCGCAACTATAGGCAAGGCCGCAATGGAAGTCGACGAAACCTCTCTTTCTGGCGACGAGATCGCAGCGCTGGCCCGGCGAATAGATCGACCGGTGGTGCTGGTCGGGATTATGGGCGTCGGAAAATCGAGCGTCGGGCGCAAGCTTGCGCAACTGCTGCACCTCAATTTCATGGATGCGGACGACGAGATCGAGACCGCAGCGCAGATGTCGATCCCGGAAATTTTCGCCACTTATGGCGAGCCGTTTTTCCGCGATGGAGAGCGGCGGGTGATCGCACGGTTGATCGGCACAGGTGGTCGCGCGATCATCGCAACCGGAGGCGGCGCATTTTGCAATTCTGAAACCCGGGCTTTGATTCTCGACAAGGCGATCGCCGTCTGGCTCGACAGTGAGGTGGATACGCTGCTCGAACGCGTCGCTCGCAAGGACAACCGACCGCTGCTGCAAATGGGTGACCCGCGCGAGGTGCTGACCCGCCTGCGCGCCCAGCGTGAAGGCGACTATTCGCAGGCCCATATCCATGTGAAAAGCACCAGCGGACCGCACAACCGTACAGTGACAAAAGTGCTCAGGGAGATAGAGGCATGGCTGTAATCGCAGTCGATATTGCCAATCGGCCTTATGAAGTCCGGGTGGGTCGCGGTCTGCTCGCGGGCCTCGCTGCGCATTGCGGTACCCGGCTGCGCAAACAGCGCGTGCCGGTCGTCACCGATACACACGTCCATGCCGCCTGGGGTGCTGTCGTCGAGGCATCGCTTACCGCCGCGGGACACGAGGTCCGCTGGCGGATTCTGCCGCCCGGCGAAGCCACCAAGAGCTGGGCAGAGCTGGCTGCGACGGTCGACTGGCTGCTGGCCGAGGAGGTTGAGCGCGGCGATCACATCCTGGCGCTGGGCGGCGGAGTTATCGGCGATCTCACCGGCTTTGCCGCTGCGATCCTCAAACGCGGCTGCCAGTTCATCCAGCTTCCCACCACGCTGCTGGCGCAGGTCGATTCCAGCGTTGGCGGCAAGACTGCGATCAATACGCCCGCGGGAAAGAATTTGGTTGGCGCATTTCACCAACCCGCTCTGGTGCTGGCCGATCTTGACGCGCTGGACACGCTCCCCCCTCGTGAATTGCGCGCCGGATATGCCGAAGTGGTCAAATACGGGCTGATCGATGATCCAGCGTTCTTCGCCTGGTGCGAAACGAATGGCGCGAGCCTGCTGGCGGGTAATGCAGCGGCGCGCGAATATGCCGTGGCTTATTCGGTGGGGGCCAAGGCGCGGATCGTGGCGGCCGACGAATTTGAAACCACGGGCACACGCGCGCTGCTCAATCTGGGCCATACCTTCGGCCATTCGCTGGAGGCCGAGACGGGCTTTTCAGATTTTCTGCTCCACGGCGAAGCAGTGGCGCTGGGCATGGTGCTGGCAGCGCGCTTTTCATCGGCGGGCGGTTTGTTGGACGCGGATGCTGCGGCACGGATCGAAACCCATATTGCCGATGTCGGGCTGCGCAGCCGCCTGGGTGAGCTTGGCCTTGCATGCAGCGGGGCAGCGCTGGCCAACCACATGCTGCACGACAAGAAGATGGATGCAGGCACCCTGCCCTTCCTGCTGCTGCGCGAGATCGGCCAGACCTATCTGGCCAAGGATGTCGCGCTGGGTGAAGTGGCGGAATTTCTGGACCGGGAACTGGCGCGGTAATTGCTACCCCTTGGCGGAGGATTTGCCACTCGCTCTTGCCAACGCCAAATGACGCGGTAATTCGTTGCATCCGCAACGACCGAGTGACGCTATGACCGCAGCCGAAATGCCTCCCGAGCTGGATGAAATCATTGCAAAGGGTCCGCATGATCGCGCCTTTCTGGGCCATCCCAAGGGACTTGGCTTTCTGTCCTTCGTCGAGGGTGTGAGCGGTTTTCCTATTATTCCATGCAGACGCTGCTGGTGCTCTACATGGTCAAATATCTGCTGTTGCCTGAAAATATTGGCGGGGTAATCGGACTCGATTGGCTGCGCTCGGTCCATTATCAGGGGCTCGAAGGACAGCCGCTCGCGTCCGCGATTTTCGGCGATTACTCCTCGACCGTCTACCTTACCCCAATCCTTGGCGGTCTGATCGCAGACCGCTGGCTGGGCCGCAGAATCACGCTGATTCTGGGCGGGTTGATCATGGCGCTGGGCCATTTTCTGATGGCGTTCGAGGGCGCGTTTCTGTTCGCACTGCTCTCGCTGATCGTCGGGGTCGGGCTGTTCAAAGGGAATATTGCCAGCCAGGTGGGCGAACTTTACGAGGATAATGATCTGCGCCGGGCGATGGCCTTCCAGATCTTTTACATCGCGATCAATGTCAGCGTCATCATCGCGCCGCTCATCTCGGGCACGCTGGGTGAAAAGGTTGGCTGGCATTACGGGTTTGGTACCGCCGGCATCGTCATGGTGGCCGGGCTGATCCTCTACCTAAAGGCCGGGCCGTGGCTGCCTGATGGCAGCCGTCCCGGCAGCAGAGCCAAAACCACGCCCAGGCAAAAGCTGACCAGCGCCGATTGGCCGCGGCTGCTCGCGCTCATCGCGCTGATCCCGGTTCTGGCGGTTTCACTGCTGACCAATCAAGAGATCTTCAACGCCTATCTGATCTGGGCGGATGAGCAGTTCCAGCTGACTTTCTTCGGCGTCACCCTGCCAACCAGCTATATGATTACGATCGACGCTGCGCTGAGCTTTTCGATGCTGGTCGCAGTTGCCGGTTTCTGGAAGTGGTACGGTACCCGGCGGCAAGAGCCCGATGAGCTGAGCAAGATGATCATTGGCAGCGTTTTTTGCGTGATTGGCGGACTGTGCCTAGTCATTGCCGCGGCGACGCAGGGCAATGCCAAGATCGGACTGTTCTGGCCGCTGCTATTCCATCTGTTCAACAGCATCGGCTTTTCAAACATCATGCCGGTCAGCCTAGCACTGTTTTCCAAAGTGGCCCCTCGGGCGATCATGGCCACGGTGATCGGGATCTATTATCTGGCCTTCTTCTCAGCCAACAAGATCGTCGGGATCGTTGGCGGTTGGTATTCGACGATGGACACCACCCAGTTCTGGCTGCTCCACGTCGCCAGTGCATCGGTCGGCCTGATCGCCTTCACCCTCTACAAGCTAGTGCTGATGAAGCATTTGACCAAGCAGCCAGCCTAGCCAAACAGCGCGATTGATTGCATGCCAGCGGCGATTGCCGCGCCATCGGCGTTCCAGACCGCCATTTCCTGGCTTGAACAACCGTCCTCGGCATAATTGCCCGCTGCGCGCAGCAGCCACCAGCCATCGCGCGTGACCGGTTGCGGGGTAAGCAGATTGCACAGCCAGGTCATCGAGCTGACCGGCGCACGGGCCGTCATCATCGGCATGACTCCCGGGGGCAAGGCGTCGGCGATCAGCATCATTTCGACCATCGGGTCTAGTCCGGCGCGATCCTTGAGCCTGACCCACCACAGCAGTTCGGGCACTTTGTCAGCACTGCGCGGCAAGGCCCAGCGCCGCTCAAAATGGCGCGTGAAGCCCGGTCCGGCGCTTTCGGGGAGCGGCATCGCATCATCCACCGCGATCAGCCCGGCAGGGGGCCGCATATCATTGAGGTGCAGCGTGCTTGCCACCGGACCCATGAACACGAAGGTTGCGGTCAGGCCAACGCCTGCCTCGCTCGTCACCTCGGCGCTGACCCAGCTGGCATTGCGGCCGCGCCGCAGCATTCGCACCCGCACTTCAACCTCGCCCGCCAGCGGCCCGACAAAGCTGACCTGCGCGCTGCGCAGCGGCGGCAAATCATCGGCCAGCCGCTGCGCCGCGACCAGCGCCAGTGCCGACGACAGCCCGCCATAGGAAGTGCGGCCCTGCATCCAGTTTTCGGGGATTTCGGCGATAAGCCCGGTATCGGTCAGGCTGGCGGCGGCAATGATTTCAGGAAGGCTCATCGCCATTCCATTGACGTAAACGGAAAGGAGGTCAACGTTCGAGATATACCGAATTCTCCCGCGTACCCTTCTAGCGCGATCCTACCGCACCATGCGGCTTGCCCGTGCCGGTCCAGCCATGCGGCCAGCTGCGCGATGCAAAGCTGAAGCCCACTTTACCGTCAATATCGCGGAATTTATCATCGATCGACAGGGTCCCTGTCGCCATATCCAGCTTCAGCAGATATGCGCGGCTGCCTACGTTGGGCGTGACGATCAGGCGCTGCGCTTTGGCATCCCAGCTGGTCCAGTGCGGAACGTAATCGTCACCCAGCGACAGCCGTGACACTTCGACCGGATGCGCCCCATCGGCTATATCGATCACGATATAACCATGCGTCGCCTCGACGCTCTGGATCAGATAATGACCGACAATTGTCGGCACACCGCAGAAATTGCCCGGGAAAGAGTGCACCAGCGTTGCCACCGGATTTTCGCCCGCAAGCTCGGTAATCCGCTCGATCCCGCATGACAGGGTCTGCACATAGACCGCTCCATCCTGCCCGACCCGGGGCTCTTCCGGATCGATATGGCCGGTGCGGGTCTTGCCGACGCCGAGATATTCGGTCTTGAGCAGTTTCAGGTCTGACAGACGCCACAGCTGGAATGTCGTCCCCAGCATCAGATTGTCATCGTGCATCGAAGAATTGGTTGACACGACCCGGTCAATTCCGGGCAGCACGGCCAGACTGTAGGGCATCAGCACTTCGCCGCGAAAGGCAGGGTCTGCGCTGCTGGCGGAACGGATCACGCGGCCGGCGTCATCTATTTCAACCAACCCGCCGGTTTTTTCCTGAACCCCGGCCGCCATTGCGGAATGATCCATGGTCGAATGATCCATCGCACCATGAGCCATGGCTTGGGCGCGATGCTGGAAGCTGGCGAGGACATTGCCGTTGGGAAGACGCACGAAGGAATGGGGATGGCTGTACCCGGCCATATCGGTGAACGAGGTCGCTACCTTTGGCTGCCTCGGATCGCGCAGATCGAAAATGAAAGTGCGGTTCACATCATGATCATTCGCAAACAGCATGCCGCTGGCGGGCATTTCATATTCGGTGTGGTGGATCCGTACGCTCTTCTGATCGGTGCCGACGCTGGTAACGAGACGGCCATATTCCGGTGAGCCCGGATCGGCATTGATCACCGCGAGGAAATCATTGCCCTGCTTGTCCTGATCGCCTGCCCAGACGAACAGATAATGCCCATCCGCACCGGCCGCTGCTTTCGGTCCGGCTGACCGGGCCAATGCCGCAGAAGCTCCCAGCAGCAGAGCCGCCAGCATGATAGTTTTGCGCAGCATCGTCCAATCCCCTCGCCCCCGGCTTCACGCCGGAGGCAAACATGACAGAATTGGCATCTCCGCACAAATGGCGAACCGGATGCCGCTGACTGGCGCTATTCCAGCTCCAGGATCACCGCGTCCACCGCCAGGCTTTCACCCTGTTTGGCGTTGATCGACTTTACCGTGGCGCTCTTTTCGGCGCGGAGGATGTTTTCCATCTTCATCGCCTCGACCACCGCCAGCGGCTGCCCTGCCTCGACCTTGTCACCCTCGGCCACATGCAGCGTCACCAGCAGCCCCGGCATCGGGCAGATCAGGAAGCGCGAGAGATCGGGCGGGGTCTTTTCGATCATGTGGCTCGTCAGATGGGCGATCCGCGCAGGCAGGATCTGGACTGCATGGATCGCGCCGCGGGTCGTCATCTTGAGGCCGGATCGTGTGACCTCGATCTTCACCGCCAGCACCTCGTGATCGAACTCAGCCTCGACCAGCCGGTCGCCGGGGGTATATTCCAGCTCGAAATCAACTGCCACGCCATCGACGGTGATGTCTTCCTCGCCCAGATCGACCGAAAACTCAGTGCCTCCGATCTTCACGCTCCAATCATAGGGCGGCTCGAGTGGCCCAGCGAGCTGGCCGTCCACTTGCCGCGCGCGATCAGCCCGCGCGCTGGCGATGAAGCCTGCAATCGCGGCGAGATTGCGCTTCAGTTCCGCTGAAGCGGGCGCGCCGTGGAAACCATCGGGATATTCCTCGGCAATGAAGCCGGTGGTCAATTCGCCCGCGCGGAAGCGCGGATGCTGCATGATCGCCGAGAGGAAATCGATGTTGTGGCCCAGCCCCTCGATCTCGAAGGCATCGAGCGCGGCGACCTGCAGATCGGCCGCCTCGTCGCGCGTTTCGCCCCAGGTTACCAGCTTGGCGATCATCGGATCGTAGAACATCGAAACCTCGCCGCCTTCCATCACGCCATCATCAACGCGGATATAGGCTTCGCGCGACCTCTCGACTTCGCTCGAGGCGAACGGGGCTTGGTGGTATTCGGCGGGGGGGGGCCGGTAGCGCACCAGCCGCCCGGTGGAGGGCAGGAAGCCGCGATAGGGATCTTCGGCATAGACGCGGTTCTCGATCGCCCAGCCATCGATGCCGATATCGTCCTGGGTGAAGGACAGCTTTTCGCCGTAGGCCACGCGGATCATCTGTTCGACCAGATCGATCCCGGTGATCGCCTCGGTCACCGGATGCTCGACCTGAAGCCTTGTGTTCATTTCGAGGAAGTAGAAACTCTCGCCAGTGGGGTCCGCGCCCGAAACAATCAGTTCGACCGTGCCCGCGCTGTAATAGCCGACCGCGCGTGACAGCGCGACGCATTGCTCGCCCATGGCTTTGCGCATCTTGGGCGTCACGAACGGCGACGGCGCTTCCTCCACCACCTTCTGGTGGCGGCGCTGGATGCTGCATTCGCGCTCGTTGAGGTAGAGGATATTGCCGTGCTGATCGCCGAGGATCTGGATCTCGATGTGGCGCGGATTGAGAATGAATTTCTCGATGAACACCCGGTCATCGCCGAACGAGTTGAGCCCCTCGCGCTTGGTCGCCTCGAAGCCCTCGCGCACGTCCTTTTCATTATAGGCCAGCCGCATCCCCTTGCCGCCGCCGCCCGCGCTGGCCTTCATCATCACCGGATAGCCGATCTCCGCCGAAATCCTCACCGCGTGCTCGGTATCGTCGATCTCACCGACAAAGCCGGGGACGACGTTGACGCCTGCCTTCAACGCAAGTTTCTTGGATTCGATCTTGTCGCCCATCGCGGCAATCGCGTTCACTGGCGGGCCGATAAAGGCGATGTTTTCCTTGGCGAGCGCCTCGGCAAAGCTCGTGCGTTCCGAAAGGAAGCCATAGCCCGGATGCACCGCGTCGGCCCCGGTCTGCTTGCAGGCGGCGATGATCTTGTCGGCGAGCAGATAGCTCTGCGCAGCAGGCGAAGGCCCGATATGCACCGCCTCATCCGCCATCTTCACGAACGGCGCACGCGCGTCGGCATCCGAATAGACCGCCACCGTCTGGATACCCATCCGGCGCGCGGTCTTGATGACGCGGCAAGCAATTTCGCCACGGTTGGCGATGAGGATTTTCTTGAACATCACTGACCTTCGCTTTTAGACAACTGACGAGCGACACGACGTGCCAGCCAATGGGAGAAAACAACGCATACCACCATGTAAATGGCAGTCGGAATGGCCGTCACGGTGAGATCAATCGCGAGTGGCGGCGTTTGGGCGTATGCGTTGGCATATGCCGTACTTAAGAGCATCCAAAACCCTTGGATTCCGCTCCAATAGACCGCAGACAAAACAGCAAATATCAGTGCTGGCGGGCGAACTACGTTCTTCACGTCGTCAGCTCCATATTCTCGTCACCCTGAACTTGTTTCAGGATCCATC
>JANNAE010000072.1:0-71532 GCA_031383985.1 Novosphingobium sp.
GTATAATTGTTTTGTTCTTTTTACCTGTAATCACCGCCCCGGTTGGTGTGTCGCTACGTGGGGCCCCCGTGCGCGGTGTCTCGAGTCCGCTCGACACGAACGGACTTTGGGGTGGTTCGATTTGAATCAGACTACTCGAAGGAAGTCGCGCATCGCGATGCCAAGATCGGGGAATGTCACCGAGCTCATATGGGTTCCCGGGACAATCACCAGCCGGGCATCGGGCAGCACATCGGCCAGCTTTTCGGCTGAGCCATTGTCCTGATCCTGCTCCCCGCACACGACCAGCGTGGCCATGGTGAGCGCTGCGAGGGCCTCTGGCGCGGTATCCTCATTGCTCGCCAGCAGTAGCCGTGCGGCGACCCGGTCGACCTTGGTGGTCTTCATGAATTGCACTGCGAAATAGTCCTTGTCCCCCGGCTTGACCGCGTCAAAGCGATCAATCGCACCGGTAAAGAAGTCCCGGCGCCGCGCCCATCCAGCCAGGCCGTCCAGCCCCATCCCGCCCAGTATCAGCCGAGCCGGTTCGAGGCCGCCGATCACCGAGCGCACCGCCGTCCGCGCACCGAGCGAGAACCCGCCGAGATCATAGTCGGTGAGCCCCAGTTCGGAGACCAGCGCCGCAAGATCCATCGCCAGCACGTCGGACGGATAGGCCGCCGGATCATGCGGTGCCTCGCTTTGCCCGTGCGCGCGCAGATCGGGCATGATCACCTCATACCCCGCCTCGGCGAGGCACGCCGCGTGGCCATATTTGATCCAATTCATCGCCGCGCTGGAAAACAGCCCGTGGAGCAGCACGAGCGGCCGTCCAGACCCCATGCGGTGGACGGCAAGGCGCGTGCCGCCAAAGCCTTTGATGAAACTGGTATCCATCAGCCCTTCTTGAGGTGTCGCCGCCCGAGCAGTTCGGCAATCTGCACCGCGTTCAGCGCCGCGCCTTTGCGGAGGTTGTCCGAAACGCACCACAGCACCAACCCGTTATCCACGGTCGGATCCTCGCGCACGCGGCTGACGTAAGTTGCGTCGCTGCCTGCAGCTTCAACCGGGGTGGTGTATCCGCCATCCTCGCGCTTGTCGATCAACACGACGCCTGGAGCCTCGCGCAGAATGTCCTGGGCTTCCTTGGCCGAAATCTCGTTCTCGAACTCGATACTGACCGCTTCGGAGTGGCCGACGAACACCGGCACCCGCACGCAAGTGGCCACAATCTTGATTTTGGGATCGAGGATCTTCTTGGTCTCGACCACCATCTTCCATTCTTCCTTGGTGAAGCCATCATCGAGGAAGACATCGATGTGCGGGATCACGTTGAACGCGATACGCGCGGGGAACTTGATCGGCTCGCGCATTTCGCCGGCCGGCATGAACACGCTGCGGGTCTGCTCGAACAGTTCGTCCATGCCGTCCTTGCCCGCGCCGGAAACCGACTGGTAGGTGGAAATGACCACCCGCTTGATCCTCGCAGCATCGTGGAGCGGCTTCAGTGCCACCACCAGCTGCGCGGTCGAGCAGTTGGGATTGGCGATGATGTTGCGCCTGGAATAGCCGTCGATCGCATCGGGGTTCACCTCCGGCACGATCAGCGGCACATCGGGGTCCATCCGGTAGAGCGACGAATTGTCGATCACCACGCAGCCTGCCGCCGCCGCCTTGGGGGCATATTCCTTGGCCGGGCCTGAGCCAGCGGCAAACAGGGCGATATCCCAGCCGGTGAAATCGAAATGCTCGATATTCTTGCACTTCAGCATCCGCCCGGTGTCGCCAAACTCGATCTCGATGCCGGTGGAGCGTCCGCTGGCAACCGCTGCGATTTCGTCGCACGGAAACGCGCGCTCGGCCAGAATGTTGAGCATCTCGCGGCCCACATTCCCCGTCGCACCAACAACAACAACCCGGTAACCCATGACTTACTCCTTCAAGGCGCGTCGCGGCTAGCGCTGCGCTGCACCATTGTCCACCTCTGGATTGGTTGGAACCGCATCGAACGCCAGCGTCAGCCGCGGCGAGGTGTCCGCGAACGGCGTCGTGCCGTGCCACAAATACGATGGGAAAATCACCAGCAGCCCCTCGCGCGGCTGGACCACGCGGCGGGCTGGCAGATCGAGCCCTAACGCCGCATCCGGCACGCCAAAAGCCAGCGCCCCGGCTCCCCGCCCCGCTGTAACGGCATCGGGCAGGCTGACATACAGCGCACTGCTGAGCCAGCCGGCGGGATGGATATGGCTGATATGAAAGCCCTCGCTCGCCAGCCGGACCGACCAGGAACCGACGAAATCTACCGCGCCGGTGTTGCGCCCGAGGAACGGATGCGCGGCATCTTCAGGCAACGCGCGCAGCCGGGCTCCCACCGCATCCGCAATCTGGCGGGCCAGCGCGGTAATCACCGGATCGGCGCTTTCAAACAGATTGCCCCGGGTCTGGGTGCCGCCGCGTAGTGACTGGTCGGCAGGATGAGCATGCGCCAGATGCCGCGCTGCAAGCGCTTGGTCCAGCCCAGCGGGCAAACCGATCTCGATTGGCATCACCAGACGCTCATAATCGCACAGCCAATGCTCACGCGGGTCGCCGAGCAGCCGCCAGGCGACGCCGAGCAGCGCCCAGGCCGATTGGTCCCCCGGGCTCAGACGGGTTGCGGTAAGCGCCGCCTCAGCCGCCGCTGCCGGATCGCCCAGCCGCAGCAGCACATGCGCCATGGTGGCGTGTCCCGCGGCATAATCGGGCTCAAGCGCCAGCGCCCTCGCCAGCCGCTGGCGCGCGTCCTCGTCGCGGCCCATTGCGCTAAGCGCGAGCGCCGCAAAAGTGGTGACCATGGTGTCGCTGCCAAACCGCTGTTCGGCGGCATCGGCCCAGGCCAGCAGCTGGAGGTGATCGCGCTGCGCCTTTGCCGCGGCCATCGCGGCAACCCACAGCATCCCCGTATCGGGCGCGCGGGCCAGCGCAGCGTGAAAACCGGCCAGCGCCTCGTCCCCGCGCCCGATCTGGGGCAGCAGCGAGGTCAGGGTGGTTTGCGCGTCGATCAGGTCGGGCTGGGCAACAATGGCGGCTTGATACGCCGTGATCGCCGCCGTGAACTCGCCGTGGTCGGCCCGGATATGCCCAAGCATCAGCGCGGTTTCGGGGCCACGCGCACCATCTGCCCAGGCCCGCTCGATCGCGGCCAGCGCTTCGTCGGCACGGTCCAGCCGGCGCAGTTCGACCGCCAGATTGTGGCGAGCGACATAATCACCCGGTTCGGCGCGCAGGCGCTGCTCGAGCATTGCCAGCGCCTCAGGCGAACCGCGCGGGCCGATCCCGTTCATTTCGCAGCCCCGGTGTTGCGCGCGATAAAGGCGAAGATCGTCTCCCACAGATGCTGGCTGACCTTTGGTCCCGAGACCCGGTGGGTAAAGCCCGGGTAGAGCATCATCTCGAACGGCACCGCCTCGGCCTGCAATTTGGCGATCAGCGCAGAGGAGTTTTCGAACACCACATTATCATCCGCCATGCCGTGAATTATCAGCAGCGGATCGGTGATCTGCCCGGTGTTCGCCATCACATCGGCCTTGCGATAAACCTCGGGCTGCTGGCGCGGATCGCCAAGATAGCGCTCGGTATAATGGGTGTCATACAGCCCCCATCTGGTCACCGGCGCTCCGGCGATCCCGGCGGCGAACGTGCCCGGCGCTGCCGCCAGCTGCTTGATCGTCATATAGCCACCGTAAGACCAGCCATAGGTGACGATCCGCGCCGGATCGACAAAGGCCTGGCGCTTGAGCCAGTTGGCCCCGGCAATTTGATCTTCGACTTCGACGGTGCCCATCGCGCGATAGATCTGGCTGGCAAAGGCGACGCCCCGGTTCTCGCTGCCGCGGTTGTCGATCTGGAAATAGATGAAGCCCTTGTCGACGATCGCCTGCGCCAAACCCCCGGTCCAGCCGGCCGTCACGGTCTGCGCGGAAGGCCCGCCATAATGTTCGAAGAACACCGGGTAGCGCTTGCCCGGCTCGAGCGGCGGGGCGATCATCTTCCAATGCAGATCGCTGCCGTCAGCCGCCTTGATCGTGCCGAATTGCGGGGCCTGATGGCTGCCCACGAAGGCGGCATAGGGGTGGCTTGGGTCAAGCTTGTTCTCTTCGACCCACGCCAGCCGCTTGCCGCTGCCATCGGCGATATAGCTCTGCGGCGGCTGCATCTGCGCCGAGCGTGAGATCACCAGCGTTTGCCCGCGCTTGTCCATGCTAGCCGCGTTGGCCCAGCCGAGCTCGCTCAGCCGCTCGACCTTCTTTGGGTTGGTCAGATGGAGTGCATAAATTTGCGGTGCCAGCACACCGTCTTTGGTGGCGGTAAAATAGACCCGGCCCTGGCTCTGATCGACCCCGACCAGCTGGGTGACCACCCACGGACCCTTGGTCAGCTGCTGCCATTTGCCCTTCGCAAAGCGGTACAGATGCCCAAAGCCATCGCGCTCCGACCACCAGATCAGGCTGCCATCGTCAAGGAAGCGATAATCGCTCGACAAAGTGATCCAGCTTTTCGCGGCGCTGCGTTCGGTGAACAGCACCCGGGCTTGGCCGGTGAGTGGATCGACCTTGAAAATCTCGAGCCGGGTCTGCGCCCGGTCCTGCCGCTGGACGTAAAGAACCTTGCCATCCGGCGCCCAATCGACGCGAGGAACATAGATATCCGGATTGCTGCCCAGGTCCACTTCGACCCGCTCGCTGCCATCGGGCTTCATGACATGGATTGAGACGCGCGCATTGGCAGTCCCTGCCGCCGGATAGCGTTGATCGAAGGTCTTGGTCCCCTCAGCGCCGATTGCCGCGCGGGTGACCACGCCGACCCCGGCGTCATCGAAGCGCTCGACCGCGATCCGGCTGTCATCGGGGGCCCACCAGTAACCGGTGAAGCGCGCCATTTCTTCCTGGGCGACGAACTCGGCCTCGCCCCAATGAACGCTTTCGGCTTCGCTGGGGGTGATCGCCGCCGCAGCCGCAGCCCCGCTGACCGGCCCGGTCCACAGCTGGCGGTCACGCACGAACGAGACATAACTACCCTTGGGGCTGAGCGCGGGGTTAAGCTCACCCTCGCTCGTCTCGGTCAGCCGCCGGACCGTGCCGTCGAGCCGGGCGAGAAACAGATCGCCATCGAGCGGAACCAGGATCGCGCTGCTATCGGCAGCCCACTCATAGGCAACGATGCCTTTGAGATCGCCGATCCGCTGGCGTTCGCGCTGCATCTTCTCGGTCTCGGACAATGGCTTGCCCGAGCCAAGCTTGAGCGAATCGACCAGCATCCGCCATGCGCCGCTGGTCCGGTCAAAGCCCCACAGATCATAGCGCTCGCGGTCATCGGCGCGGTTGCGCAGCAGGGTCAGGAAGCGGCCGTCGGGTGAAAGCTTGACCCCGCGCGGGCTGGGTCCGTTGAGGCTCGGGCTGGCGAAGACCCGCGCAAAATCGAGCGAGCCGGCCGCTGCCGCAGTTTCCGGGGGTTTCACGGGCAGGCCTTGCGCAAGCGCTGATTGCAACGTGGCAGACAGCGCAAGGACAACGGCGGCAAGCAGCAATCGGTGATGTCGCATGACAACTTATGAACCCCTGAAAACGTGGAACCCCCAAAACGAAAAAGGCGCCATGGCTGGTGTGCCAGGGCGCCTCTTTACGGGATTTCCGCCGAGTGGCGAAAAACTTCTCAGCTTCCGTCGGTCCTGGCGATCTTGCGTTCGGCAATACGCGCGCGTTTGCCGGTGCGGCCACGCAGATAGTACAGCTTGGCCCGACGCACCACACCGCGGCGAACCACGGTAATGTTATCGATATTGGGCGAGTAGAGCGGGAACACACGTTCCACGCCTTCGCCAAAGCTCATCTTGCGAACGGTGAAGTTCGAGCCGAGGCCACGGTTCGAGCGCGCGATGCACACGCCTTCATAAGCCTGCACACGGGTCCGCTCACCTTCGACAACCCGCACGCCAACGCGCAACGTGTCGCCTGCCCGGAAATCGGGAATGCTTTTCTTCGCCTTGAATTCCTCGATAGCTTCCGCTTCGAGCGTCTGGATCAGGTTCATGAACCCTTGTCCTTCTTGTCATGCCGCGCGCCAGAGGCAGACTGGACCCGAGCGCCTGAATGACGCTCCCAAAGATCCGGCCTGCGTAACCGTGTGTCATCCTCCGCCTGCTGTTTCCGCCAGGCAGCGATTTTCGCATGATCCCCCGATCGCAGCACTTGCGGGATCGTGCGCCCTTCCCATTCAATAGGCCGGGTGTAGTGCGGATACTCAAGCAGACCGTTCTCGAACGATTCCTCGGTACCACTGGAAGCCGCGCCCATTACGCCGGGAAGCAGCCGAATGCAAGCGTCCAGCAGCATCAGCGCGGCAGGCTCGCCGCCCGACAGAACGATGTCGCCGATCGAGACTTCCTCGATCTCCCGGCCAGCGAAAATCCGTTCGTCAAAACCCTCGAACCGTCCGCACAGGATTATGACGCCCGGGCCGCTTGCCAGCTCGCGCACGCGGGCCTGGCTGAGCGGCTTTCCGCGCGGGGTCAGCGCCAGAACCGGGCAATCGGGATGCAGTGTGGCTGCGTGGTCGATGCAGGCACCCAGCACATCGGCGCGCAGCACCATCCCCGCCCCGCCGCCGGCCGGCGTATCATCGACGGCCTTGTGCTTGCCGATCGCAAAATCACGGATCTGCACCGCTTCAAGCGTCCACTTGCCCTCCGCCCGGGCGCGGCCCGCAAGCGAGATGCCCAGCGGACCGGGGAACATGTCGGGGTAGAGAGTGAGGACTGTGGCGGCGAAGGTCATTCAAACAGTCCAGTTCTCAACCATCAACCCCGGCACATCGGCGAAATCGGCTTCATTGTTCGTGACCACTACCGCGCCGATGCTCAAAGCATGAGCGGCCAGTAGCCGATCAAACCGGGCGCGTTTGAAGGGTAGAGTAGCGTAGGCGCGCGCCGCCGCCTCGTCGAATGCAACCAAGGGAATTACGGCAACGAAAGCGTCGAGGATCTCCTGCCTAGGCGGCTTGCCGACAAAGGTTCCATAGGCAACTTCGGCATAGCTGATCGCGGAAATGGCGACGTCTCCGGGGTCAAGAGCGGTGATCCGTTCGCGCATTGCCGGATATTCGCCCCCCAGCGCATAGACGGCGCAATTGGCATCGATCAGATAACGGATCATTCCAATCCCGCCGCCTTGCGCGCTGCAATAGTGCTGGGCCGCTCTTCAAAGTCTTCGCGCGGAGCCAGTTTGATGCCGGGGCATTTGCCCCAGAACCCGCTGACGTCGATCTTGCGCTTCGGCGCGTCCTCAGGCTCAATGATGAATCCAGCCCGATCCTCGCGCAGGACCATGGTCGAACCTTCCTTGAGGCCCAGTTCCTTGGGCAGGCGCAGCGCTAGCGAATTGCCCGATTTGAACACCTTCGCGCGATATTCCTTGCTCATGTCCATGCTCCGTATATACATTGTGTATATACATTATGGGAGCGACCGTCAAATGATCATCCGGACGATCTGCTTTGGCTTGGCGATCGTACTCACCTCCCCCGCCCATGCTGAGGAAATCGGCGAGTGCCGGTTTGATCGCGATTCGCTAACTTTCGGCGGAACCCCGCTTGAGCAAGCCACCTGCCTGCTCCGCAAGGTCAAACAGGGCGGGGTGCGGCGCCCGCAGGCACTGCCCAAGGTACTGATCGGCTTGATGAGTGATGGCGGCGCGCCCAGCGCGGCGATGAAACAGGCGGCGCTGGATGCGCTCCCCGAGCCTTACCGCAGCTATGCGATTGAACATGGCGATGCGCCCGTCTCGCAAACCGAAGCGGGGCTGCCGCTGGCCTATTTCGTGATTCATGACACCAGCACGCCATTCTATGGCAATGATCCGTTCCCACAGCGGCTCGACACCGACCTCAAGATCAACAGCTTCGCGCCCTATGTGGACGGAACATTCGCTGCAGAACCGGTTGCGCATATCTTTCTCAGCCGGTTTGGCCAGATCTGGGCCGGACACGAGTTTGCCCAGGGCTGGCGCGCGACCAAGCTTGAATCCTATGTCATCGGACCCGCCGCGCGTGGCCGGTTTGCCCATATCGAAACGGTCCAGCCGCGGCGCTTCAGGCCCGGCGCAACATCACTTGCGGACACCTATGGGCCGCAGCCCGGCTTTTCAAAGGCACAGTACAAGATGCTTGCCGCGCTTTACGTCTATGCCAGCGCGCGGGCCGGAAGATGGTTGATCCCGGCGCAGCACAACACGGTGGATGCGGGAATCCCCGATGCCCATGACGATCCGCAGAATTTTGAACTCGAGCAGTTTGGCAGCGAGCTGGAAGGGCTGCTCAAACCTTAATCGACCGCAAAAGCCGCCTCGATTACCAACCGTTTGCCCCATTCGGGCACGGCTTCGGCGCGCATTGGGACCATAAAGCGCTTCTTGTCAGGCCGCTCGATCTCGAGGATGTCGCCCGCACCGTAATTGTCGACCCCAATGCAATGGCCCAGATCCTCGCCGCTCGTCGATATGGCGGGCAGGCCGATCAGGTCGGCATAGTAATACTCGCCCTCAGTCAGCGGCGGGAGGGTGGAGCGCGGCACGGCCAGCACGGTGCCGCGCAAGGCTTCGGCGGCGGTGCGGTCGGTTACTTCGGCAAAGCGGGCGATTGCCCCGCCTTTGGTATCATCGCGCAGTTTTTCGAGGGTGAGTTTACCCCCGCTGCCTGAAACGATGAAGGTGGCATAGCGCTTCAACGCCGCCACGCCTTCGCCGAACAGCTTGAGGCGGACCTCCCCCGTTATGCCATGCGCACCGCTGATGGCGGCCAGTGTAACCTGGATTTCGGGCGTAACGGGGGAGTCCTCAGCCAAGGTTTAGCCTTCGGCCTTATCTTCGGCAGCAACTTCTTCAGGAACGACTTCTTCGGCAGCAACTTCTTCAGCAGCAGCTTCGGGAGTGGCTTCGGGAGTGGCTTCCTCAGCAGCTTCGACCGCCGGAGCTTCTTCAGCGACAGCTTCGGGGGCAGCCACTTCGGTAGGTGCTTCGGCAGCGATTTCTTCAACAGCCGCTTCAACCGCAACCTCTTCGGCTGCAGCTTCTTCAGCTGCAACTTCTTCAACCACTTCTTCGACCACTTCTTCAACTACCGGAGCAGCGGCAGCAGCAGCGGCGGCTTCAGCGGCATCAGCAGCCTTTTTGGCCTTGTCTTCAACCCGCTCCATGGCCTTCTTGCCGGGCTCGGCCTTGTTAGGGTTGTTGGTCGCGGCGCGTTCCTTGATCCCGGCCTTGTCGAGCATCCGGGCAACCCGATCGGTCGGCTGAGCGCCGACGCCCAGCCAATAGCGGACCCGGTCTTCGATTAGCGCAACGCGCTTTTCATCGTCCTTGGCGAGCAGCGGGTTATAGGTCCCAAGCTGCTCGAGATACTTGCCATCGCGCGGGGCGCGGCTGTTGGATACGACAACCTTGTAATACGGGCGCTTCTTGGAACCGCCACGCGAAAGCCGGATAGCTACTGACATGAAATTACCTTTCTTCTAAACTAGTTAATTGCTATTTCTTGAGAAACTTTGATAGGTCCGAGCCAGAGCCGCCGCCAAGACCGGGAAGGCCGGGCATCGCAGAGCCCATACCGCCAGATCCGAACAGCTTGCCGAGGCCGGCCAGGCCGCCCATCTTCTTGATCTGCTTCATCGCGCGCTCCATTTCCTGGTGCATCTTGAGCAGCTTGTTGACGTCTTGAACCTGCATTCCCGAACCATTGGCGATCCGGATCTTGCGCTTGGCGTTGAGCAGATCGGGCCGCGTGCGTTCCTTGGGGGTCATCGAGCCGATGATCGCATCCATCCGGATCAGCACCCGATCGTCCATCCCGCTTTGCGCCATCGCCGCCTTGGCCTTTTTCATGCCCGGCATCATCCCCGCCAGCGCGCCAAGGCCGCCCATCTTCTGCATCTGGCCAAGCTGCATCCGCAGGTCGTTCATATCGAACTGACCCTTGGCCATCCGCGCCGCCATCTTCTCGGCGTCGGCTTCAGCAATGCTGGCAGCGGCCTTCTCGACGATCGAGACGACATCGCCCATGCCCAGGATGCGCCCGGCAACCCGCACCGGGTGGAACGGCTCAATCGCATCGATCTTTTCGCCGGTACCAGCAAATTTGATCGGTTTGCCGGTGACGGCGCGCATCGACAGCGCCGCGCCGCCGCGGGCATCGCCGTCCATCCGGGTCAGGATCACGCCGGTCAGGTTCACCTGGCCGGAGAAACTCTGTGCGACGTTGACGGCATCCTGACCGGTCAGTGCATCGACGACCAGCAGCACTTCCCGAGGCGCCGAGATCGCCTCGACCGCCTTCATCTCGTCCATCAGCTGGCTGTCGACATGGAGGCGGCCCGCGGTATCGAGCAGCAACACGTCGACCGCCTGGAGCCGCGCCGATTGCAGCGCGCGGGTGGCGATATCGACCGGCGCCTGCCCGGCGATGATCGGCAAGGTGGCAGCACCGATCTGCTCGCCCAGCACTGCCAGCTGCTCCTGCGCGGCCGGGCGATTGACGTCGAGCGACGCCATCAGCACCTTCTTGCCGTGCTTTTCCTTGAGCAGTTTGGCGAGCTTGGCGGTGGTGGTGGTCTTGCCCGAGCCCTGCAGGCCGACCATCATGATCACCACCGGCGGCAGCGCGTCGAGTTCCAGCCCGACGGCGTCTTCCCCGCCGAGCATCTCGACCAGCGCGTCATTGACGATCTTGACGACCTGCTGACCCGGGGTCACCGACCTCAGGACCGACTGGCCGACCGCCTTTTCGGTAACATCGTCGATAAAGCGGCGGACGACCGGGAGCGCGACATCGGCCTCAAGCAGCGCGATTCGCACTTCGCGCATCGCATCGCGGACATCCTGTTCGCGCAGCGCACCGCGCCCGCGCAGCTTGTCGAAAACGCCGCCAAGACGATCTGACAGACTGTCAAACATGGGCGCTCAAGCTGTCAAACATGGACCAAACCACTCCAATACGCGAAAAAAGCCGGTGGGCGAAACCTCGCCGACCAGCCTGCTGCAAAAACTCATTACTCGATCCGAATGGTGGAGCCTAGCGGGATCGAACCGCTGACCTCCTGCATGCCATGCAGGCGCTCTCCCAGCTGAGCTAAGGCCCCATTCCATTCATCGCCAATTGCCCCGAAGGACCATCAGCCCCGACCTTACAGCCACGACGCCGCGCTCTAGTAGTGCGCTCCCGTCAATGCAAGGGCAGATTCACCTAGTGCTCGTCGTCGTTGCCTTCAACGCCTGGAACGCCAAGATCATCGTCACCGCCCAGATCGACATCATTGTCAGGCGAATCGCTATCCTCATCGATTTCCAGATCTTCCTCGGCCAGATCGCCATCCTCGGTGGTCTCAACCTTTTCCTTCTGGACTTCTTCGTAGGGGATCGGCTGCTTCGACTTGAGCACCGGATCAGGGGCCCAGGCATAACCGCATTCGATGCAGGTTACCGGGTCATCCTTGCCCAGATCGTAGAAGCGAGTGCCGCATTTCGGGCAGCCCTGCTTGGCGCCCCATTCAGCCTTGACCATGAAAAATCCTTAAGGTGCGCCCGCGACCTTCGGCAGCGGGTTAAAACTAACGCCTTGATGGTTACGGCAGCTGCCGGAATCAAGCGAGCGCGCGCCTTGCCATAGCACGCGCGCGCTGTCAAAAGCCGCCGCGCGCCCTGCCCCGCTCGTTGCGCCATCTACTCCGCCAGATGCGAAAGCTGACCCGTGACCGCTGCCGATCCTGCCGCACCCTGCCCCCGCCGCTTCATGCCCGCAGGCCCGCTGCGCGGCACCATCCGCGTGCCGGGCGACAAATCGATCAGCCACCGCGCGCTGATGCTTTCGGCGCTGTCGGTGGGTGAGAGCCGAATCTCGGGTCTGCTCGAGGGTGAGGACGTGCTGGCCACCGCCGCCGCCCTGCACGCCATGGGCGCAAGCATCGAACGCACCGCAGACGGCGAGTGGCGCGTCCACGGTGTCGGCGTCGGCGGGTTGCTCCAGCCAGGTCAGGCGCTCGACATGGGCAACAGCGGCACTTCGACGCGGTTGCTGATGGGCCTGGTCGCGAGCCATGGGATCACCGCCAGCTTCATCGGCGATGCCAGCCTCTCGCACCGCCCGATGAGCCGGGTGATCGAGCCGCTCAGCCAGATGGGCGCGGATTTCACCGCGTCGCCCGGCGGCACCCTGCCGCTGATGCTGCGCGGCGCTTCTCCGGCAGTGCCAATCACATACCAGCTGCCGATCGCCTCGGCGCAGGTCAAAAGCGCGATTCTGCTCGCTGGCCTCAACACCCCCGGCATCACCACGGTGATCGAGCCGGTGCCGACCCGCGATCATTCGGAGCGGATGCTGGCCGGGTTTGGCGCGGAGTTGACGGTCGAGACCGCTGCCGACGGCGTCCGCACCATCCGCATCCGCGGCGAGGCAGAGCTGAAACCGCAGACCATCGAAATTCCTGGCGACCCCTCGTCCGCCGCCTTCTTCATGGTCGCGGGGTTGATTGTCCCCGGCTCCGACATCACCATCGAAAACGTCGGAATGAACGCCACCCGCGCCGGGCTGTATGCTGTGCTGCGCGCCATGGGCGGGCAGATCGAAGCGGTGAACCTGCGCGAAGTGGGCGGCGAGCCGGTGGCGGACCTCCATGTCCGCCATTCGCAGCTAACCGGCATTACAGTCGATCCCGCCGTCGTGCCCAGCATGGTCGATGAATTTCCGGTGCTGTTCGTGGCCGCCGCCTTGGCCAAAGGACGCACCGTCACCACTGGCCTCGATGAGCTGCGGGTCAAGGAGAGCGACCGCCTCTCCGCCATGGCCGCCGCGCTCACCGCGATTGGCGCGCGGGTGACCGAAACCGGGGACGGTCTGATCATTGATGGCAGTGATGGCGAACCGCTTGAAGGCGCCAAGGCCGGCGATCCTCCGATAGCGACCCACCTCGACCACCGCATCGCGATGAGCATGGCCGTGGCCGGCCTCGCCAGCTACCAAGGCGTGGAGGTTGACGACACCCGCCCGATCGCCACCAGCTTTCCGATGTTTGCGGCACTGCTCGATGGGCTGGCGCAATGACCAGCGGTATCGCCGATGTGATTGGCCTGATCGGCAGCGCAGTGTTCATCGCCACCTTCGCCTATGCCAACATGGCCCAGAGCCTCAACAAGCTGTGGTTCAATGCCGCGAACCTGCTTGGCGCAGTGCTGCTGACGATCTCGCTCTGGGTAAATTTCAACCTCGCGGCATTTGTGCTCGAGATAGCCTGGGGGTTTATTGCGCTGGCCGGACTGATCGCAGCGCTGCGCGCCCAGTCGCGGAACCAGCAACCATGATCATCGCCGTCGATGGCCCCACCGCCTCGGGCAAAGGCACCATCGCCCGCGCGCTGGCCGCGCATTTTGGACTGCCGCATCTCGATACCGGGCTGCTGTACCGCGCGGTCGGGCGGCAGGTTGCGCTGAGTGGCGGCGATCCGGACGATGCCCGTGATGCCTTTGCCGCCTGCACCTTCGCGGACAGCCTGCTCGACAATCCGGAACTCCGCTCCGAGGAAGCCGGTGGCCTCGCCAGCCGGGTTTCGGTCCATCCGGCGGTGCGCCGCGCGCTGTATGAGCGCCAGCGCACCTTCGCCACCCAGCCCGGCGGCGCGGTGCTCGATGGCCGCGACATCGGCACCGTGATCGCGCCCGAAGCTGAGCTGAAGCTGTTCGTCACCGCCAGCGTCCCCGCGCGGGCTGAGCGACGGTTCGAGGAAATGCGAGCGGCGGGGCGCAAAGTCGCACTAGCCGAGATCGCCGCCGATCTCGAAACGCGCGACCTGCGCGATTCCACCCGCACAGACGCCCCGCTGCGTGCCGCTGCGGATGCGATGCTGCTGGATACATCAGCGCTGAACCGCGAAGCAGCGATTGCCGAGGCGATCCGGTTGGTGGAAGCGCGCAGGCACGAAAATTAGCCTCTGATCGCCCTACCTTGAATCGTCATTGCGAGAGCCAAGGGCCCGCGGCAATCCAGAGAATCGGAGTGCTGCCATCTGGCGAACCTATCCGTGCAATTCGTACACTCCGTATTGCTCCTCGCCGACGAGAGATGTCTGGCTCGCGACCTTGTCTCGCAGTGAGCGCGAGAGGCAGATCGTATCACGTCCACGCGGCGCCTGTTCGCACACTACCGCAGCCTCGTTGACGGCAGCACCGAGAACAGTCACGCGCCGGAACTGGCGATGACCGATCTCGGTCCGGGTGACCATCCCGGTGGAGAGTCCCAGGCGAGCAAACAGCGACTCCGCGCCGCGATACTGAATGGTGGCCCATCGCTGTCGTAAGTTGGCGAATGTGGTCAGCATCTCTTGCGCCGCCTTGACTGCATCGGTCCGATGGTCACGCGCAGAAGAATTTCCGCCGAAAATGATCAGCATTCCGTCACCAATGAACTGGTCGATCACTGCATTGTAGGCAAAGGCGATGTTTCCAAGCGCCTCGAAATACTGATTAAGAATGTCATTGATGACGCTATTGTCGAGCTGATCGAACAGCCTGCTGTAACCGGATAAGTCGACAAACATGACGGTTGCCGAAAATTCATTGCGACGCGGCGAATAGCCAAGTTCGCTCAACCTCGTGGGATCAGACACAAACTCGCCCACCAGACTCGAAAGATGGCTGCTGAACTCGACCGCGCGTTCAACGTCCTCGCCGTTAAATCGCCCGCCCCGCTTGTTGAGGAATTGGACCACACCCTTGGTCTCACCGCGATAGTGCAAACACGCACACAGCGTCTCGTCAGTGTGGTACTCGGCGATCTTGTCTGTCTGTTGCGAGAAGGCGGTGCCATTTTGCGCCGGGCTGGCGATCGTGGCTGAGCCGGAAAGAAAAACCTGGCCCGACATGCTTGACTCGATGGGGACGCGCACAGAGCGCAGCTTCGCGCCCTGTGGGCCGCTCGCACAGAGAAACACCAGCTCGTTGGGTCGATCGCCCGGCACCATCGTCGGTGCCGGCACCAGGATCGAATAGTCTTTCACATTCAGTCGCAACGCGATGTCGGCGACGTTCGCTGTAATGAGATCAATCTGGGATTGCAGGAGCGCACGCGTCTGGAGGACGGCGTTATAGCGCGCTTCGAGTTCCTTATATTGCTCGGCTGATCGGTCGAGTTCCGTGCGGTTGGATGTCTCAAGGTCATCGATCTTGTCCTTGAGCCGCCGAGCATCCCCTTCAAGGCCGTCGATCCTGGCCTGCATTCCCAGCTTGGCGATATAGACGGCGATGCCGGCAACCACCGGAACCGCAGCAATCGCCAGCCCGGTGGCAATCGGCCCTGCGTTGGACATTGCGGTAACAAATTGTTCCCAAGCCGACATGTCGTCGAGGATATGTCCTTTTTTCTGTCTAGGCAACGACGGCTTTCTGGACCATCGTGCGGCACGTCAAATGTCTGAATTGGGGCGCAAATCGGCCAAAGTCCTAATTCCCGGACAACCGCCTTCCACTGAGCCAAAACAGTTCTCCGCCACTGCAGCGTGCAGACACCCAGCGCGGACAGGTCTTTTGTTGCCTGTTCTTTGACAGGGTGCGCTGCGACTTTGGTATGCATGTGTCACCTTGCGCCGCGAGGCATGATCTGCCCTGAAGCAAGTTGAGGGTGACGGGAGTGAATTTTGGGTCAACTGCGATCGCGCTGCGGTTTCGCGCCATTTTTCTTGCTTTTTGGCGCATGCTGACCTACCCGCGCCCGGTCCGACGAGCCACCCGGCTTTGAGGGCGCCTGCCATGGCATCCGGCCCGGCAGACAGGACGGCCCTTTTGGCCCGTTTCGGCAATAGTGCCGCGGCGGAGAAAGACCGGCGGAAAAACCGCCCGGCCGGAAACATCGATGTTAGGAACACCTTCTATGGCCACTACGGCTTTTCCCACGCGCGACGATTTCGCCGCGATGCTCAACGAATCACTCGGCGGCAGCGCCGATGGCGGCTTTGAAGGTCGCGTCGTCAAGGGCACCATTACCGCAATTGAAAATGACAAGGCCGTCATCGACGTTGGCCTGAAGAGCGAAGGCCGCGTCAGCTTGCGCGAATTCGCGCAGCCCGGCCAGCCGCATGGCCTTTCGGTTGGCGATGAAGTCGAAGTCTATGTCGACCGCGTTGAAAATTCTGACGGCGAAGCGATGCTCAGCCGTGACCGCGCCCGCCGCGAAGCCGCCTGGGACAAGCTGGAAAGCGAATTTGGCGAAGGCAAGCGGGTTGAAGGCGTGATCTTCGGCCGGGTGAAGGGCGGCTTCACCGTCGATCTTGATGGCGCCGTGGCCTTCCTCCCCGGATCGCAGGTCGATATCCGCCCGGTCCGCGATGTCCAGCCGCTGATGGATATGCCGCAGCCGTTCCAGATCCTCAAGATGGACCGCCGCCGCGGCAATATCGTCGTTTCGCGCCGTGCTGTCCTCGAAGAAACCCGCGCAGAACAGCGTTCGGGCCTGATCCTCAACCTGACCGAGGGCCAGATCATCGACGGTATCGTCAAGAACATCACCGATTACGGTGCTTTCGTCGACCTCGGCGGGATCGACGGCCTGCTCCATGTCACCGACATGAGCTACAAGCGGGTCAACCATCCGAGCGAAGTCATCAACATCGGTGACACCGTCAAGGTCCAGATCGTCCGGATCAACCAGGATACCCAGCGCATCAGCCTGGGCATGAAGCAGCTGGAAAGCGATCCGTGGGAAGGCGTGATTGCCAAGTACCCGGTTGGCGCCAAGCTTTCGGGGGTTGTCACCAACATCACCGAATACGGCGCCTTTGTCGAACTGGAAGCGGGCATCGAAGGCCTGGTCCACGTTTCGGAAATGAGCTGGACCAAGAAGAACGTCCACCCCGGCAAGATCGTTTCGACCAGCCAGGAAGTCGAAGTTCTGGTGCTCGAAGTCGACAGCGACAAGCGCCGCATTTCGCTTGGCCTCAAGCAGGCCCAGTCGAACCCGTGGGATGCCTTCGCCGAGAAGCACCCGGTTGGCTCGATCGTCGAGGGCGAAGTCAAGAACGCCACCGAATTCGGCCTGTTCATCGGCCTCGATGGCGACGTCGATGGCATGGTCCACATGTCGGATATCGCCTGGGGCATCTCGGGCGAAGACGCGCTGGCGCTCCACCGCAAGGGTGAGCCCGTCAAGGCCGTGGTCCTCGACGTCGATGTCGAAAAGGAACGCATCAGCCTGGGCATGAAGCAGCTTGAAAAGGGCGCTCCGGCGGTTGCCGGCACCCCTGCTGCGGCTGCCGCTGCATCGGGCGGTTCGCTCAATCGCGGGCAGGTCGTCACCGTGACGGTCCTCGAAGTTCGCGATGGCGGCCTCGAAGTTCAGGCGGGCGACGATGGCGCGACCGGCTTCATCAAGCGCACCGACCTTGGCCGTGACCGTGACGAACAGCGTCCTGATCGCTTCCAGGTTGGCCAGAAGCTCGATGCCATGGTCACCGGGTTCGATCGTTCCAAGAAGCCGAACTTCTCGGTCAAGGCCCGTCAGCTGGCCGAAGAGAAGGAAGCCGTGGAGCAGTACGGTTCATCGGATGCCGGCGCTTCGCTGGGCGACATCCTGGGTGCCGCGCTGAAGGCCAAGAAGTAAACGCATCGCCTTTACCGGCACACGCAAGGCCCGTCCGGAGCAATCCGGGCGGGCTTTTGCTTTCCTGCAACCGCGCTATTGTGGCTTCAGGAGACCCGCCATGCTCGAAGTCCACCAGTTCCCCTGCCTGTCCGACAATTATGGCTACCTGCTCCACGATTCCGCCAGCGGAGCGACCGCCTGTATCGATACGCCCGATGCCGCTGCCTATCTGCGCGAGGCTAATGCCAGGGGCTGGCAGATCACCCAGATCTGGAACACCCACTGGCACCCCGATCATGCCGGCGGCAACGCGGCGATCAAGGCGGCGACTGGGTGCACCGTCGTTGCGCCGGCCGCCGAGGCGGAGAAGATCGCCGGGATCGACCGGATGGTGGAACATGGCGATACGGTTGCGCTGGGTGAACACACCGCGATAGTGATCGACGTCGGCGGACACACGATGGGCCATATCGCATACCACCTGCCCGAACCCGCGATCGCCTTCGTCGGGGACTCGATTTTTGCGCTGGGCTGCGGACGCATGTTCGAAGGTACTGCGCCGCAATTCTGGGCGAGCCTGTCGCGCCTCAAAGCCCTGCCCACAGAAACCGTGCTGTATTGTGCGCATGAGTACACCGCCGCTAACGCCCGCTTTGCGCTTCATGCCGATCCCGACAACGCGGCACTGGCCGCTTATGCCGCGGAAATAGCCGCCAAGCGTGCCCGCAACGCATGGACCGTGCCGACCCGGCTCGACCGGGAGCTGGCGACCAACCCGTTCCTGCGCGCCGACGATCCCGAGATGCAGGCCAGATGGGGCGGCGGCGATGCGATCGCAACCTTCGCCGCGCTGCGTGCCGCCAAGGACAACTTCTGATCGCGATGCAAGCGCTGGTGGTTGCCTCGCTGTCCCCCGACTTGTCAGGAACGGGAATTGCCGAACTGCCCGTCCCGGCCCGTCTTCCGGGTCAGGTGCTGGTTCAGGTTCGCGCGACCTCGCTCAATTTTCCCGACCTGCTGATGACCCGCGGGGAATACCAGCTCAAGCCGCCCCTGCCCTTCATTCCCGGCATGGAAATATCCGGGACGGTCGCGGAGACCGATCCGGATAGCGGCTTTGCTATTGGAGATGGAGTAGTCGGCTCGTGCCGGTTGGGCGGGATGGCCGAATTTGTCGCGATCGATGCCACGCTCCTGCGCAAACTTTCCCCCGGGATCGATCATGCCACCGCCGCCAGCTTTGCCGCGGCCTATCACACCGCTTATGTCGCGCTGGTCGAACTGGGCGGTTTGCAGCCCGGCCAATGGGTACTGGTGCATGGTGCCAGCGGCGGGGTTGGTCTGGCCGCAGTTGATCTTGCCAAGGCTATGGGCGCGCGCGTGATCGCCGCTTCGACTTCGGCGGAAAAGTTGAAGGTGATCGCCGAGACTTACCGGCCTGACGCCACCCTGCTGGCCACCGGGCGGTTCCGCGATGCTGTGCAAGAAATCACCGGCGGCGCGCTGGCCGATCTCGTCTATGATCCGGTTGGCGGTGACATCTTTGATGAAAGCACCCGCTGTGTAGCCTTTGGCGGAAAGCTGCTGGTGGTGGGGTTCACTTCGGGCCGGATCCCGGCGATTTCGGTCAATATCCCGCTAATCAAAGGATTTTCGGTGGTCGGCGTCCGCGCCGGGGAATTCGGTCGGCGTTTTCCCGAGCGTGAAAAAGCGGTGCGTGAGGCGCTGTTCCGCCTGCTCGAGGACGGCATGCTCCACCCGCGCGTGGACCGTGTGCTGCCGCTGTCGCATTGGCGCGAAGCGTTTGACGCCATGGCGGCGCGGAAGATTATCGGGAAAGTGGTTTTGATTCCGGGAACCTGAGAAACTGGCTCAAATCCCGGCGAGTCAGGGCCTGATCAAAGCCCGGCGATGGCCTCATCGACCAGCGACTGATCGGCCTTGGCGTTGTGGTTCTGGGCGATCAGTCCGCGCGCGGCAGCGGTCGCAAGTTCGGCAGCCTTGACGCGCAGTTCGTCGACCGCACGGCGTTCGGCGGCACCGATTTTTTCCTCAGCCATCTTTTCGCGGCGGACAATCAGCGCGGCGGCATCAAGTTTGGCCTGCTTGACAATAACCTCTGCCTCACGCGTCGCTGCGGCCTTTAGCGCCTCGGCTTCGTCGTCCGATGCCTTCATCTTGGCCTCGTATTCGGCCTTGAGCGCTTCGGCCTCCTTACGCAGGTTGGAGGCTTCATCAAGCTGCTGGCGAATACCGGCGATCTGCTTGTCGAGCATTCCCGCGATCAGGGCCGGGACTTTCATCCGCAACATGATCAGGAACACGGCGATCATCGCCAGAGCGACCCAGCCACCCGGATCGAACCCCCAAGCGCTGGCCTCGGCAGCTTCGTGGGTGCCTGCAGCTTCGGCTGCGACTGCCAGAAGAGTTTCAACCATGAGCAAGAACTGCCTTTACTGCACCAGCGGCGTCTTTTGCCGTAACCGACAGGCCGGTAATCTTGCCGACGATGTCCTGCGCTGCCTCCGAAGCCACCTGTTCAATGCTGGCAAGCGCAGAATTGCGCGCCTTGGCGAGCGATTCCTCGGCTGCCAGCAGCCGTCCAGCAATTTCGGCATCAGCATTGATCACCCGCTTTTCTGCGTCGGCAACCGATTTCACCTTGGCCGCTGCAGTGACCGCCTGCGCGTCGCCGCGCATCTGGGCCAATCTGGATTGCAACGCGATTTCGGCTTCATCCGCCGCTGCGCGGGCACGATGCGCGGCGGCCAGATCGTCGGCTATCTGGCTGTTACGCGCCTCGACCGTCGCTTCGATCTTGGGGACCATGCCCCGACCGATGACAAAATAGATGACAGCCAGCACCAGCAGCAGCCAGAACCACTGCGACGCATAAGCGAGCATGAGTTGGTTAAGTTGTGGCATCAGCTATCCCTGAGCAGCAATCACTGAACTGGCACCCCGCCCCCGGACAGGCCGGGCTCACGGGGCGCAGAGCTCTTCAATCAAACGGCGTAAAGGATGATCATCGCCAGAGCGAAGGACATCAGGCCGAGCAGTTCGGCAGCCGCGAAGCCGATGAACAGACGGCCCTGCTGGCCATCAGCCGCAGCCGGATTACGCAGCGCGCCCTGGAGGAACGAGCCGAACACGTTGCCCACACCGGTGGCAGCAACGCCAACGCCGATTGCGGCCAGACCGGCACCGATAACTTTTGCAGAAGCGAGATCCATGAAAAACTCCTATTCGATATTGTGAAGATTGAGGTCAAACGGTCGAAAAATCACTCAATGCAGGTGTACCGCATCCTTGATGTACAGCGAGGTCAGCAGCGCAAAGACATAAGCCTGAATGACGCAAACCAGCAATTCCATCGCGCTCACCCCGATGATGAATACAAAGCACAGCGCCGAGATTGCATAGCCGAAACCGCCGGCGTTGATGCCTTGAACGATGAAGTTGCCGAACACGTCGACCAGGATGTGGCCAGCGAACATCGCGATAAACAATCGCAGCATCAGGCTGAACGGGCGCACGAGGAACGAGACGAACTCGATCGGGACAATCAGCAGCTTGAGCACGAAGGGCGTACCATGCGGCACAAACAGCGAGAAAAAGTGGAAGCCATGCTTCCACAGGCCGACGATGATCACGATTGAAAAGCTGATGATCGCCATCACGCCGGTAACCGTGAACTGGCTGGTCACCGTAAAGGGATGCGCAGCCGGAACCACGCCGAACGGCATCATACCCATCAGATTGGCGAACAGAATGAAGGTAAAGAGCGTAAACACCCAAGGCATGTACTTCTTGCCTTCGGTTCCGATGTTGGCCGAGACCATGCCACCGATGAAGCCGGTCAGACCCTCGACCGCAACTTGCCAGCGGCCGGGGATCAGCGAACGCTTCATCCCGCCCATCATGAACACATAGATGCAGCCCAGCACAATCAGCATCCACAGCGCACTGTTGGTGAACTGGAACGCAGAGCCGGTAAGTTCACCGCCACCAATTGGGTGGATCTGGAACTGGTGCATTGGATCGATCTTGGCTTCGGCCGCCACCGTTAAACCCCTATAATCTCAAACTAAAAGAGCATCCGGATTATTCCGGTCGTTCCTTTGAAATTCGCCAAATTTCTCTGCCCGCAGCGACTATTCCCAGGAACAGCATCACGAGCAACGCCTTGGGGCTACTTTCCAGTTGGCGGTCGATAAGCCAGCCGATCAGCGCACTCCCGAGCGGAAACCCGATCAGCGTTGAAAGGACCCGGTTCCCTTGCGCCGAGCCCTTGCCCGTCATCCCAAGGTTGCCTGGCGAAACTCCGGTCCGGACCTTCTCGGCGTGTCGTACCTTGGCGAGCTTTGCGTCGAGTGACGTAAGCCGCGGGTCCTGCACACCTTCCGGGTCTTGAACGGGGTCGTTCGCTGCGATGTCGATTCGTCCGCTTGAATAGGAAAACCGCCAAGAAACGGGTTTCCCCGCCATGGCGCAAACCCCTTAGGAAAGGGGGGGCATAGTGTCAACCGGGTCCATGCTGCGTTGCCGCAATCAGAGCCAGATGACGTTAGGCCGACAATCAGGCGGCAGGCGGGCAGCGGCTATCGCGCAGCGGCGGCTCGCTGTTGCGGGTCCGCCAGATGCCGTCGGGCGCCAGATATTTTTCCCCCGCTACGGTGCGCGCAATCGCCAGACAGCCCGAGGTGAAGGCGTATTCCTCCACAGTGGCAGCCTGCGCCTGCGCCTTGGCAGCATAAACTGCCTTGCGCTTGATGTTGATATCTTCCGCCATCGCGCGGATCGACTGACTGGGCGTGGCCGGGAAGCCGAGATAACCGTCAATCTTCTCACCCACCTGACCGGCGGCACGGGCGGCGGCATAGGCGGGATCACGCTGCTGCGCGACGAGGGGCGCGGCCAGAACGGCCAGCACACCCACCAGCAAAGCACTGTTGCGGAACGAAAGACTCATTTTCAACTCCAGACCTCAAAAAATCTCAGGATTGCTCTCGATCGTGTTCCCGGCATCGGCCGCGAGACGATAGATCACTTCCTGCTTGATGTTGATGTTGAGCTCGATCACGATCGGCTTATCCGGTGCATTGACTGAAACGCACCCGCCGAGCGCCAAAGCGCCGCCTAACAACACCGTTGCCAAAGCCCTTGCGGTGCTTCGGCCCGGCCTCCCGCTCTGATCCGATGATCCCTGCATGGTTGCAGTTCTCGCAGCACCGGCGCGGTTGGTCAATTGACGCTGTGTCATGGCTTTTTCTCGCTGACTGGGGGCTGAATGGGGGACGCAGCCGGTGTTGCGGGCGCGACCGGCGCGGGGGCAATCGGACGTCCGGCCTGGTCGATCAGTCCAAGTGTCCGCGGATCGGCGACATAGCGCGAATCGTAAAGCGAGCGGAACGTGCCGATCAGCTGAAAGAACGGCGCGCGGATGTTGACGTTGAACTGGATTGGCAGGTTGGCAAATTGACGGGTGGCGAAATTGCGTTTTGCCCCGGCTCCTTGCTTGACCCCATCGAACTTAATGCGGGTGACAATCTCACCTTCCAAAGAGCCATCGAGAGCGATCCGCATCTGCCGGTAGTCGAGCGACTTCAGCGCCTCGAAGGCGAAATTGGCGAATGCACCCAGGTTCTTGTAGCTCAGCGCGCCGACGTAGGAGACATTGCCCCCCGGCGCGCGCGAGGTGAGAAATCCGCCCTCGATCCGTCCGCCATTTTCGTCAAACACCAGGGGCAAATTGCCGTCGAATATGCCGCTGGCCGAGATATTGCTCAGTTCCATCCGCGCCACGAATTTGGCCGCATTCATGCCCTCGACGCTCAGCACATAGCGCCGCACTTCGGCAACGCCCAAGACCATGCGGGTCGGCGCAAGGGTCAGCGTTCCATCGAGAAACGGCCAACTCGCGCCGTTTATGTCAAGCACCCCATCGCGCTTCAGGGCAAATGATAGCTCCCCGTCATTGACCTCAATCCCCGGATTGATCGAAGCGATCCTCAACCGCTGGTCGGGCGCGGTGACGAGGCCGATAAGATCGGTGAAGACGATAGTTCCTGTGGTGCCTTTGACTGGGCCAAAGGCAGCGGCAAAATCGAGGCCGTCGGTGGTGAAGCGGCCGGTGCTCGTTACCCGCTCAGGCGACCAGTTGATCCGCCCGCTGCCGCGCACCGTGCCCTTGGCATTGGCAATGACCCCCAGTGCAAGGCGGGTCAGCGTATCGGGCTGGAGCCCGCGATCGAATTCCACCCCGGCAACCATCAGATCGGCATGCCCGGCCCCCGTAGCAAGATCATGGCCGATGACGACGCTGGTCACTTCCCGGCCGCTGGTTGGTTCGCGCAGCAGGCCAATGGCACGGATCTGGTTGTCGGCCAGAGTCAGGCCCGCATCGCGCGCGATCAGTGGCCGGAAGCGAGCATCGATCTGGCGGTCTTCCAACCGGAAAGTTGTGTCACTGATTGTCAGCCGCCCGCTCGTATAACGCCAAGCGCCACGCGCTGCGTAAATATCGAGCGGCACGGCTGCAAGTTTGACATCCGAGCCAGCAAAGCGCCCGGCAAGATCCCGACCGATCCGCGCACTCAGGTCCTCGATCCGGAAGCTTGCCGCATTCGCGAGCGGGCCGAGGAGAATATCGAGCCGCTTGGCTGCTAATGTGCCGGGGATCGCAAAGCCAACCGGCCCGCTGACAATCCGGATCGGTGTAGTGCCAAGCCGCCCGGCAAGGTTGAGCGCCGAAACCCCGGCGGCAAGCCTGATCCCGCGCCGATCGACCCGCAGAATGGCACCACCGGGTCCGGGGCAGATCGTGAGGCCGCGCTTCTCCAAGGTCAGATTGGCATAGGCCAGGCGATCGAACTGCACCGGCACGCAGCCCCGCCAGGCGGCCAGGCCGCTTGCCGATGACCAATTGCCATCCAGCGGGATCACCAGATTCTGCGCGCTTCCGCCGGGCAACCTTCCGCTCATCCGCGCCGAGCCTGAAAAGCCCAGCGCACCGTTGGCAAGCTGTGCCACGGTCAATTGCGGGATCGCCAAACGCCCGTCCTTGGCGACATATTCGGCCATGGTCAGCCGGGCAACGACAGAGCCGCCGGGGCGCCGCTCGATCCGGCCCGAAATCTGGGGCAAGCCCGCTCCGCCAGTGGTAAAATTGCCCGAAAAGCGCGGCGCCCCTGCCCCCCCTCCGGTCAAGTCAAGACGCGAGAGAGCGAGCAAGTTTTGCCCGCCACCGCCCTGCAATTCCCCGCGCGGAACCACCAGATTGTAAAGGTCGCCGGTCTGGCGCAGCACATAGCTGGCCGACAGCCTGCTATTTCGGCCTTCGCGCAGAAGCACGCCGCGCAGCTGTTCGATCATCGGCGCCACAAAGGTGGCCTTTGCTGACGTCTGGGTTCGCACCAGCGCCGCATCCAGCCCGCTGCCCAGCTTCACCCCGCCAGCGCCGAGCGTGCCCTCGGTTTCGATCCGGGCAAAGTTGTCGCGGCTGCGGATCACGCCCTCGAGGTTCAGCCTCGTGGCGCGCGCCTGGGCGCTCTCGATAGCTGTTCCGCTCAGATTGTACCGCATCGTGAGCTCACCGCCGCGCAAGCTGAATCCGCCCTGCCCGCTCACTGCGCCCGCGGCAAAGTCCTGCCACGCCGCAGCGCCGGTTGCGAGGCTGGCCTTGCCTTCCAGGCCAGCCAGCTGCTGATCGGACGTTACATCCAGTTGCAGATCAGCATGGCCGAGCAGCACTTTCTGCCTGGCGCAGCTTAGTCGCCCCAGCCGCAATGGACCGCTGAATTGCGGCCGTTCGGACGCAATCCTGACCTTGCCATATACGCTTGCGCTTTGTGCAATGCAGCCCCCGACCGCAAGTTGCGGCGCAATGGCCGCAAGCGTTCCGGCAAAGCCATCGCGCAAACGCCCGCGCCCCTCGGCCTTGAATCCGATCGGGCCATATTCGCTATCGAGCCGCGCCCGGCCATCGACCAGCGCCAGGTTCAGTTCTGGCAGGCGGAACGGCTCTTTGCTGTCGGTGAGCAGCAATTTGTCGAGGCTACCGAGACTGAGCTTGCCTTGCCGGTAACTGCCATAAAGCCGCGGGCGAATCAGTGTAATCTTGCTCACCACCGGCACACCCAGCGTCGGCTCAACTTCGATCACCGCGCGGTCGATGGTAAGATCGGGACGAGCCGGATCGCCGATCACGACATTGCGCAATACCTGCTGCGCAGGGCCGATCGATTCGATCTGGTAAGTCGCAGGGAGCCCAAGCGATGTGATCTGCCTGGCGATGATCCGGTCAGCCAGACGCTCACGGGTCAGCCATAGCCCGCCCAGCCCCAGCACCAGGATGCCGAGCAACACAGCCGCGATCCGCCAGCCCCGCCGGACGCGCGGATTCATGCCAGCATCAGCAGCGGTATCCGGTTTCAATCCCGGTGCATCCTCGTCGCTGTCGGCCATAACCGCTACACTTGCGCGTTTGGCCCGCGAAAGGCAATGCAGTGCAAGTTCAAAGAGATGAACCAAGAGGATGGTGCAGGTGGCGGAAGCGGAAACAAAACCGGTTGATGCCGGCCAGGACGCTACCGGGCATCGTGCCCGCCTGCGCGCCCGGATGCTCGATGGCGGGGCTGAGGCGTTGGCCGACCACGAGGTGGTCGAGTATCTGCTGATGACGGCTATTCCGCGCAAGGATGTGAAGCCGCTGGCGCGGAGCCTGCTGGCCCGTTTTGGCGGGCTTGCGGGCGTATTCAACGCCGATCCCCGCTCGCTGGCTCACCATCCCGGAATGGGCGAGACCAGTGCGGCGGCGATCAAGATCGTATCGTTGGCCACCCGCCGCCTCGCCCGGCAAATGGTTCGAGAAAAGCCGGTTCTGGGCAGTTGGCAGGCGCTGATCGACTATCTCCATATCGATATGGCCCATCTGACCGTGGAGCGGGTCCGGGTGCTTTATCTCAATGCACAGAACATGCTGATCCACGACGAACATGTCGGCGATGGCTCGATCGACGAGGCTGCAATCCACCCCCGCGAAGTGATCCGCCGGGCGCTGGATCTGGGTTCAACGGCGCTGATCCTGGTTCACAACCACCCCAGCGGCTCGCCCGAGCCCAGCCGCGCCGACATCCAGATCACCAACAAGATCGCTGAGGCTGGGCGGCTGTTGGGCATCGTGGTTCACGATCATGTGATCATCGGACGCGAGGGCCATGTCAGCCTTAAAGCTAAGGGGCTGATCTGAGATGTGCGTCGCCGCCGTCGCCTGGCAGGCGCACCGCGACTGGCAACTGATCGCCATTGGCAATCGCGATGAATACCATGACCGGCCCGCTCGAGAGCTGGCCCGGTGGGACAATGGCATCATCGCCGGGCGCGATCTGCAATCGGGCGGAACCTGGCTGGGAGTTTCAGGGCAAGGCCGCTTCGCCCTAGTCACCAATCTGCGCGGATACGGTCTGCCCGATCCCACCAAAGCTTCGCGCGGCAGCCTCGTAACCGATTTGCTTGGCGGCACGGGTCCTTACGCTGATCCCGCCTTCGCTCCGCTCGGCGCGTTCAACCCGTTCAACCTGATCCTCGCCGACAACAAAAACGCCGCGTTCCTCTCCAACCGCCCGGAGGAAATTCGCACCGCTCTCCCGCACGGTATCTACGGCCTGTCCAACGGCGCGTTGGATGAGCCTTGGCCCAAGACCCTGCAATTGAAAACGGCGCTAGTCGACTGGATGGTAAGCGAGACCCCAGACATCGAACCCTTGTTCGCCGCGCTGCGGAACGAACAGATCGCGCCAATTGGCACCGGGCCGGACGAACCGTCGGATATTGTCGATGAAGCCGCCCAAACCCCGGTTTTCATCCGCCGCCCGGTGTATGGGACGCGCTGCTCGACCGTGGTGCTGGTTGACCGCGTGGGCCGGGGACGCATCGTCGAGCGGCGGTTTGATGAGGCTGGGGCGGTGGGCGGACAAACCGAGCTCGGGTTTGCGTGGCCGGGTAGCTCAATCAGCTAGGCGGCTTTCAGCAAGGACCTCAATCTTCGCCGGGCACTTTCACCCGCGTCATCGCCAGCGCAGCCAGCACCAGCGTTCCGGCGGCAAAGGCCATGGTCCAGATTGGTTGATCGGGGAAAAAGGCCTTCATGATCGAGCCCATCGCTGTGGCCACCAGCAGCTGCGGCACCACCACGAAGACATTGAACAAGCCCATGTAGATGCCCAGCTTGGCTTGCGGCAGGCTGGAGGCCAGTATCGCATAAGGCATGGCGAGGATGGACGCCCAGGCGATGCCGATGCCGATCTCGCTCAGGATCAGGGCTTGCGGATCCTTCAGCACGAAGAAGCTGGCATATCCCGCCGCTCCGGCCAGCAGGCAGATACTGTGGGTCTTCGCCTTACCGATCCGGGCCGAGAGGAACGGCAACAGGGTCAGCGCGGCAACCGCGGCAACACCGTTGTAAATCGAAAACAGCACACCCACCCAATTGCCGCCGTCCTGATAGGCGGCGCTGGTGGGATCGGCTGAACCGAAGAAGTTCTGCGCGACGACCGGAGTGGTGTTGATCCACATGATAAATAGTGCCGACCAGCTGAAAAACTGGACGAGCGCGAGACGCTTCATGATCTCGGGCATGCCGGAAAAATCCCCGACGATACTGGCCAACATGTTGGTTTCCCGACCCGCGCGGGCGAGCAGGATCGCGGCGATACTGGCGATGCCATAAGCTGCAAGCAGCGCGGCAAGCAGGTAGACCTCCTTTTCGAGACCCCATTGCCGAACCGCCAGCGCCACGGCCGCAGCCGCGCCGATCCAGATCAAACTGCCGACAGGACTGCGCGCGGCCAGCGCGCGAATCGGTTGCGCACCGTCTGCGTCCGGCGAGCTTTCCGCGAAGGAACGCATTTCTGTGGGCGAATATTCGCGCGTGTTGAATACGGTCCACAGCACCGAAGCAAACAAGGCGGCTCCTCCGGCCCAGAAACTGAACCGCACGGTATCGGGAATGCCGCCGCTTGCCGCGTCGTTGGACACGCCGAAGTAATCCAGCACCCAGGGGAAGATCGATCCCACGACTGCGCCAACACCGATGAAGGCGGTCTGCACGGCATAGCCTGCAGTATGCTGGTTCTTGTGCAACATATCACCCACGAAGGCGCGGAACGGCTCCATCGAGATGTTCAGGCTCGCATCCAGCATCCACAGCAGCAGCGCCGCAATCAGCAGGCCGTTACTCTCCGGCATCAGCAGGAGCGATGCAGCAGCGAGCAGCGCACCTAACAGAAAGTATGGCCGCCGCCGCCCGAGCCTGCCCAGCCAGGTTCGATCGGACAGATGCCCGATAATCGGCTGGACCAGCAGCCCGGTTAACGGAGCGGCTACCCACAGCGCCGGCAGATCATCGAGGCTTGAGCCGAGCGATTGAAACACACGGCTCATATTGGCGTTCTGCAGCGCGAAGCCGATCTGGATGCCGAAAAAGCCGAAGCTGATGTTCCAAAGCCCAGCGAATCCTTGACGCGGCTTTTCCATGATCAGTCCCCTTACCCGTTCTGTCCGCAGACTGGCCCGATGCGTTGGCAGCGCTTTGTCAATCTGTGTTGTCTTGCAGCGCTGGCATGTTAAGCGCCGCGCGACAACACGCATACGAATACGTTGCTGCCGGTTTCAGCCGCCGCTGCTGCGGCGCACTACCAACCTCGCCGGGAGTATGCGAAGCGGCATCAGGCGATCTTCGATCTGGCCAAGCAGTGTTTCGACCAGCAATTCGCCCGCTCCCTTCAAGTCCTGCATGATTGTGCTGAGCGGCGGATTGGTAAAGCTGGCGGTCGGAATATCGTCAAAGCCGACGATCGCAACGTCTTCAGGGATCGCCTTGCCCGCCTCGGCGAGCGCGCGCATCGCACCTATCGCGATCAGGTCACTGGCAGCAAACACTGCGTCGAACTTCACCCCCCGCGCCAGCAACATTTGCGCAGCGGCGTGGCCCGAAGCCTCGGCGCTGATCGCGTCGACCTGCAGCTGCCGGTCAACTTGTATCCCCTTGTCAGTCAGCGCGGCACAAAGGCCGCCGTAACGATCGGCGAACTCCGGGTAATGTTCATCGGCAAAGCCCAGATAGGCGATGTGCTTGCGGCCGATCTCGACCAGATGATCACCTGCCAGCCGACCCGCGCCGAAATTGTCCGAGCCTACCGTGGGACCAATGTTATCATCCCCGACCGAACCCCAGCGCACGAAATGCGTTCCGTGCCCAACCAGTTCAGTAAGTCGCTGTTTATAAAGCGTATAATCGCCATAGCCGAGCAGGATGAGCCCATCGGCGCGGTGACTGTCCTGATAGCGAACGTGCCAATCATCCTCCATTCGCTGGAACGAAATCAACAGGTCCAGCCCGCGATTGGCACAGTGGCGGGTGATTGCGCCCAGCATGGCGAGGAAGAACGGGTTGATCATCGAATCGTCCGGCGTCGGATCTTCGAAGAACAACAGCGCGATGGTATTGGAACGTTGCGAACGCAGCGACGAGGCGTTCTTGTCGACCGAATAATGCAGCTCGAGGGCGATCGCCTCGATCCGCTCACGCGTGGCCAGGCTCACTGATCTTGAGCCGCGCAGTGCCCGACTGACAGTTGGCTGCGAGACACCAGCCAGATAGGCGATGTCAAAGCTGGTCGGCTTGGTTGAGGGCTTGCGGCCCATGTCATCTCCTCTCCGCTGCTCTCGAGGGGCCGCGCTTGAGACCTGTCTAGGCCGCTCTGGGTCTGCCCGCAATGGAAGGACCGGAGCTCCCCGAAATCCGTTGCCTCAGGGCCACAGCCAGCCTTTGCATAAAATGCGTATACGTATGCCCTCTAGCTGCAAGTCTGCTGCTGGCCCTAAATGCAAGCGGTAATGATTGGGCCGGTAAGCCGGGGCCCGAATAGAATACCGGTGAGACTGAGGGAGAGTACACAATGGCACTTCGCATGAATTTTGCCGGTGGCCTGGGGGTTTCGGCCATTGCCATCGCCATTTCGACCATCGCCATTCCAACCGCCGTCCTGGCGCAGGAAGCTGCAGCCGATACGGCTGAGTTTGAAGACGGCGCGATCATCGTCAGTGGTTTCCGCGCCAGCCTTGAAAGCGCGATCAACAAGAAGAAGACCTCTAACCAGGTCGTCGAGTCGATCTCGGCCGAAGACATCGGCAAGCTGCCCGATGCATCGATCGCGGAATCGATTGCCCGCCTGCCCGGTCTGACCTCTCAGCGCGTCTCGGGCCGTTCGAACGCGATCACCATTCGCGGCTTCGCGCCAGACTTTTCGACCACGTTGCTCAATGGCCGCGAACAGACCTCGACCGGTGATAACCGCGCAGTTGAATACGATCAGTATCCTTCGGAAATCATCAGCCAGGTCAATGTCTACAAGACGCCGATGGCTGCACTGATCGGTCAGGGCCTTTCGGGGACCGTCGATCTGCGAACGATCCGCCCGCTCGATGTCGGCAAACGCATCGTTTCGGTCGCGGCCCGCGGCAGCTATGCCGATCTTGGCAAGCTGAACGCCGGGTCGAAGGAATTCGGCTATCGCGTCAATGGAACCTATGTCGATCAGTTCAAAGATAACACCGTCGGCATTGCGCTGGGGGCAAGCTACGTCAACGAGCCTTACCAGATCCAGGAATTCAATGCCTGGGGCTATCCGACAGATGGCGGTAATGCCGTCATCGGCGGATCGAAATCCTACAATACGTCGACCACACTGACCCGTCTGGGCCTGAATGGCACGCTGCAGTTCCGCCCCACACCCACCTTCACGTCGACGCTGGACGCGTTCTACTCCGACTTCAAGGATGACCAGGTCAAGCGCGGCATCGAGCTGCCGCTTTACTGGTCGTCCGCCACCCTATCGAACACCCAGGCCAGCGACGGGTTTATCACCAGCGGCAAGTTCAACGGCGTCAAGGGCGTGGTGCGCAACGATGTGTTCCAACGCAAGGCAAAGCTCTATTCGTTCGGCTGGAACAACAAGTACGAAGGCGATGATGGCTGGAATGCGATGCTGGATCTCAGCGTTTCCAAGACCGATCGCAACGAGCTCAACCTGGAGAGCTATTCCGGCACCGGGCGCGGCCCGCTTGGCGCAACTGATACCATCGGCTTTACCAGTGGCACCCGCGGTACGGTGTTTTCGCCGACCCTCAACTATGGCGATTACAACCTGATCCAGCTGACCTCTCCGCAAGGCTGGGGTGGCAACCAGACAGCGCCAAATGGCACGACAATCGTCGGTGGCCAGGATGGCTATTATAACAACCGCATCATCAAGGATAAGATCATCCAGGTGCGGGCCGAAGTCGAAAAAGAACTCGAAGGTCCGTTTTCCAGCGTCCAGCTGGGCATGAATTACACCGATCGCAGCAAGTCGCTGACGCCGGACGAAGCCTTCCTGGGCCTGACCGCCAACACCAATGGCACCACCAGCGTTGCGGTGCCTGCGCAGTTCCGGCTTGGCACCACCAATCTGGCCTATCTCGGCCTTGGCCCGATGATCAGCTATGATCCCCTCGCGCTGCTGAATGCCGGCATCTACAAGCTGGTACCCAATGCTTATGGCGATGTGGTGGTGAAGAGCTATGCGGTCAGCGAGAAGCTGTTAACACCCTATATCCAGGCCAATATCAAATCGACACTGGGCTCGGCCGATCTCACCGGCAACATCGGTGTCCAGGCCAACCTTACCGAGCAGAAGTCGAGCGGGGCTTCGGCGGTCTATCTTGGGAATCTACCCAACGGTGCGCCGAACATCGGTGCCGCCCTCCAGACCGATAGGGTGCGCTACACCGACATCCTGCCCAGCCTGAACTTGTCGCTGCGCTTCCCCAGCGATATCGTAGTCCGCTTCGCTGCCGCGCGCGAAATCATCCGCCCGCGGCTGGACGACATGAAGAACTCGCTGAGCTTTGGCTACAGCTTTGCGACAGTGGGAGGCGTGCCGACGGCCTTCATCACGGGCGGCTCAGGCAATCCGGGACTGCGCCCGTGGCGCGCCGATGCGGTTGATCTGACCTTGGAAAAATACTTCGGCACCAAGGGCTATGTTGCACTGCAACTGTTCTACAAGGACCTGAAGAGCTACGTCTACAATCAGGACATCACCGTGCCCAGCTCTTCGCTGGTGCTGGCTCCGCCGCCTCCGGGCATTGCGGTTTCTCCAACAGCAGTGATCAACCAGCCGGTCAATGGCAAGGGCGGTCAGCTCTATGGGCTTGAAGCGGCGGGAACGCTGCCCTTCGATACCTTCACTTCCGCGCTGGAAGGCTTCGGGATTACGGGCGGCGTGTCCTACACCGAAACCAAGATCCTGCCTTCGCCCGGTGGCAAGGCCGAAGATCTGCCTGGCTATTCGAAGTGGGTGGCCAATGGCACACTGTTCTTCGAGCGCGGTGGTTTCAATCTGCGCGGATCGGTGCGGTATCGTTCGACCTTTGTTGGCGAGGTTTCCGGCTTTGCCGCCAATCGGGTACGCCGCCGTGCTGCGCCGGAAACCATTGTCGATGCGCAAATCGGCTATGACTTCCAGCCGGGCAGTTCGCTTGCAGGCCTCTCGCTCTATATCCAGGGCCAGAACCTGACGAACGAGCCGTTTGTAACGACCAACCCGGGCGATGTCCGCCAGGTGATTGATTACCAGACTTATGGCCGCCGGTTCCTGGCCGGTGCCAGCTACAAGTTCTGAGTGATGGGAGCAGCGGGATTCCGGAGCATCCGGGATCCCGCCCGCTTCACGCTTGCCCGCCAAGTCCAATCCGGGCTTAGCTGCGCGTCGGTTTGGACCGACGAGGAGCGCGCATGTCGATTGAGCAACAGTTCAACATCGTCATTGTCGGTGGCGGAACTGCCGGCTGGATGGCCGCAGCCGCGCTCGCGCGCTGCGCGCCGCCTTCCTATCGCATAACCCTGATCGAGTCCGAAGAGATCGGAACGGTCGGGGTCGGCGAGGCCACCATTCCGGCGATCCGCGTGTTCAATGCGGCGCTGGAAATCGACGAGGCCGAATTTATGCGTGAGACTTCAGGGTCTTTCAAACTGGGTATTTCGTTCGACGGCTGGCTCGAGCCGGGCCAAAGCTACATGCATGCGTTCGGCGAGATCGGGCGCCAACTGGGCCTAGTGCCGTTTCGTGACCATTGGGCGCGTGCGCGCAGCCTCGGCTTTGCCAAGCCGCTGGCGCATTATTCCATCAATGAGCTGGCGGCACGCACCATGCGCATGCCTACTGGACCGACATCCCCAGGTGCAGCCGAAACGCCTTATGCCTATCACTTCGATGCGGGGCTTTATGCGGCCTTCTTGCGGCGCTACGCCGAAGCACGGGGCGTCGTGCGGGTAGAGGGGCGTGTCGAACAGGTGGAACGCACCGAGAGCGGCGATATCGCTGCGGTCCAGAGTGTAGAAGGTCAGCGGCTGGCAGGAGACTTCTTCATCGATTGCTCTGGCTTTCGCGGCCTACTGATCGAGCAGGCTCTGGAAACCGGCTATGAGGATTGGACACACTGGCTGCCTTGCGACCGCGCAATCGCGGTACCTTGTGCGGCCAGTGGCGAGTTCAGTCCGTTCACCCGCTCGATCGCCCGATCGGCCGGATGGCAATGGCGCATCCCGCTGCAGCACCGTATCGGCAATGGCCTGGTCTATAGCAGCGCCTTCATGGAGGAAGCCGAGGCGACCCGGCAACTGCTTGCCAACCTCGACGGCGAGGCACTGGCAGAACCCCGGCCGCTGCGGTTCACTACCGGCAAGCGCCGCAAGCTGTGGAACCGCAATTGCCTTGCGGTCGGTCTGGCCAGCGGGTTCATGGAGCCGCTGGAATCGACCAGCATCCATCTTATCCAGTCGACCATCGCCCGGTTCCTGCGGATGCTGCCACGCGGCCCCGTGGCGCCGGCACTGATCGACGAATTCAACCGCCAGGCCGATTTCGAATTTGCCAGTATCCGCGACTTCCTGATCTTGCACTACAAGGCCAACGGGCGCATCGGCGAACCCTTCTGGGACCACTGCCGCGCCATGGCGATCCCCGATACGCTGGCCGCGCGGATCGAGCAATTTCGGGCCGGAGCCTTTATCCACCATCACCATGAAGAGCTGTTCACCGAAGTCGGCTGGTTTCAGGTGCTGGTCGGACAGGGGATCGTGCCCGAAAGCTGGAATGCCACAGCCGATGCCATGCCGGTGGCCAAGCTGCGCGAGTTCATGGAAGCGATCGAAGGCAGCAGTATCGAGCAGGTCCGTCCGCTTGGCCGGCATATCGATGTATTGGCCGCATTATGCGCGGAACCGGAAACCGAAGGAGCACGAGCATGATCCGATCGATCCTTGCCGCCGCAACCGCGCTGGCGCTCTCTGCTCCAGCATCCGCGGGGCAGCAGGTGGCTGAACAGGATTTCCGCGCCCGCAAGCCCGAGCAGGAGGTGGTCTATTTCGTCCTGCCCGACCGGTTCGAAAACGGCGATCCGAAAAATGACAAGGGCGGGCTCAAGGGCGATCGACTCAAGACCGGTTATGATCCGGCCGCCAAGGGCTTCTACCATGGCGGCGATCTGAAAGGGCTGACCAGCAAACTGGACTATATTCAGGGACTTGGCGCGACTGCCATCTGGTTCGCGCCGGTATTCAAGAACAAGCCGGTGCAAGGCCCCAAGGGCGATGAGAGTTCAGGCTATCACGGTTATTGGGTGACCGATTTCACCCAGGTCGATCCGCACTTCGGGACCAACGCCGAATTCAAGGCCTTCGTCGATGCCGCCCATGCGCGCGGGATGAAAGTTTATATGGACATATTGGTGAACCACACCGCCGATGTGATCCTCTATCGCGAAGGCGACGCGGCCAAATATGCCTATCGCGGCAAGGCGGATTTTCCCTTCTCGCGGCGCGGCGGGGTGCAGGGCGCAGCCATCAACCCGGGCTTTGCTGGCGATGAACATCCATCTGCTGACAATTGGGCCAGGCTGACCGATCCGTCCTTTGCCTATACCCCCTATGTGCCCAAGGGCGAAGAGCAGGTGAAGGTTCCGGCCTGGCTCAACAATCCGAATTATTACCACAATCGCGGCAACTCGAACTGGGTGGGCGAATCTGCGCTTTATGGCGATTTCGTCGGACTGGATGACGTAGCGACTGAAAATCCTCGCGTTGTGGCAGGGTTCATCGAAATCTATCATAGCTGGATCGACCGCTTCGGGATCGACGGCTTCCGGATCGACACGGCCAAGCATGTGAACCCGGAATTCTGGCGCGCCTTCGTTCCGGCCATGCTCGATCGGGCCAAACAAAACGGCATCCCCAACTTTCACATCTTTGGCGAAGTAGCGACGCAGGATATCGATCCGGCGCTGCTGGCGCGCTGGACCCGGACTGCCGATTTGCCGGCAGTGCTCGACATGGCTTTCGCCAGCGCGGTAATTCAAAGCACGGCGGGGATCATCGGCACGGCCCCGCTGGCGCGGCTGTTCGAGGATGACATCCTTTATGCAGGGGGAACCGCTGCAGCGCTGCGTCTGCCTACTTTCATCGGAAATCACGATTTCGGCCGGTATGCGATGTTCGCAAAACAGGCCAATCCGGCCATTAGCCAGGACGAGCTGCTCTCACGCACGATGTTGGCCCATGCCATGCTGCTGACGCTTCGCGGGGTGCCGGTAATCTATTACGGAGACGAGCAGGGCTTTGTCAGCGATGGCAATGATCAGCTGGCGCGCGAGGATATGTTCCCGTCAAAAGTGGCGGTCTACAATGATAATGATCTGATCGGGACCGACGCGACCACCGCGCAGGCCAATTTCGATACCCGCCATCCGCTCTATCGCTTTATCGCCGAACTGGCGCAGGTTCGCCGCGCCACACCGGCGCTGACCAATGGTGCGACGGTGATCCGGGCCTCATCTGAAAAGCCCGGTTTGCTGGTCGTCTCACGGATCGATCCAGCGACCGGCGGCGAAGTGATCCTAGCGTTCAATACTTCGACTAAAGCTATCAACCATACGATTGCAATCGATCATCGCAGCCTTGCCTTCACCGCGCTCGCAGGCCAGTGCCCCGTCGCCGCAGCCGCTCCCGGAAGCGTTGCGATCACCCTGCCGCCGCTCGGTTTTGCCGTGTGTGCGGCCACGAATTGACGAAATTCGAACGCAATATGAACCGCATAATTCGCCTTGAAACCGCCGCCGATGCCGCAAACGCCCTGCCGTGGTGGCGCGGCGCCGCGATTTATCAGATCTATCCGCGTAGTTTCCAGGATTCCAATGGCGACGGGATCGGCGATCTGTGCGGGATCACGGCGCGGCTCGATCATGTTGCCCGGCTGGGTGTCGATGCGATCTGGATCTCGCCGTTTTTCACCTCGCCAATGAAGGACTTCGGCTACGACGTCGCGGATTACTGTAAAGTCGACCCGATCTTCGGGACGCTGGCCGATTTCGATGCCTTGATCATGCGCGCCCATGCGCTGGGCCTCAAGCTGACGATCGATCAGGTCTATTCGCATACGTCCGACCACCATGAATGGTTTGCCGCAAGCCGGCAGAGCCGGACGGGGCCCATGGCCGATTGGTATGTCTGGGTTGATGCCAAGGCGGATGGCTCACCGCCGACCAACTGGCAGTCGGTATTTGGCGGCCCGGCCTGGACCTGGGATGCCCGCCGGGGGCAGTATTATCTGCACAATTTCCTGAGCAGCCAGCCGCAACTCAATGTCCATAATGTCGCGGTGCAAGATGCGCTGCTTGATGTCGCGCGGTTCTGGCTGGATCGCGGCGTTGATGGCTTCCGGATCGATGCGCTCAATTTCGCCATGCATGACCCTGAATTGCGCGATAATCCGCCCGCGCCGGATAATGGCCAGCTGCGCAGCCGGTCGTTCGATTTTCAACAGCAGCTCTACAACCAGTCGCACTCCGATATCCCGCAATTCATCGAACGGATCAGGTCGCTGACCGATAGCTATGATGCAGTATTCACCGTTGCCGAAGTCGGCGGCAAGGACGCCGAGCGCGAGATGAAGCTGTTCACCAGCGGCGAAGAGCGGCTGAACAGCGCCTATGGCTTCGATTTCCTTTATGCACCCAAGCTGACCCCGGAACTGGTCGCTCACGCGCTTCAACAGTGGCCAGATGAGCCCGGGATGGGCTGGCCCAGCTGGGCGTTCGAGAATCACGATGCTCCGCGCGCCCTGTCACGCTGGTGTAGCCCCGAGCAACAGGATCGCTTCGCCCGGATGAAGATGGCACTGCTCGCTTCGCTGCGCGGCAATATCATACTCTATCAAGGCGAGGAGCTGGGACTGACTCAAGTCGAAATTCCCCATGCCCACCTCCAGGATCCCGAAGCGATCGCCAACTGGCCGCTGACCCTTTCGCGCGATGGCGCCCGCACCCCGATGCCCTGGACGGTTCAGGACGAGCAGGGCGGGTTCAGCGCAGCCGTGCCGTGGCTGCCGCTGGGCGAGGAAAATATCGCCCGCGCCGCCGACCGGCAAGAAGCGGACAGCGCCTCGCTGCTTAACCTCACCCGCGAGCTGCTGGCGCTGCGGCGAGATCACCCGGCGCTTCGTCATGGGACAGTGGAAGTGCTGTTAGCCGACGCCCAGCGGCTCGTGCTGCGCCGTGAAGCGGATGGTCAGGCAGTGCTGTGCATTTTCAACATGTCGGCAGATGCGCATAGCTGGCCAAGCGATATCCCTGCCACCGGACGAAGTCTGGCGGCTATCAATGGGGCCGAGCCCGCCGCTGCTTTGCCGCCGTTTTCTGCCCTACTGATCGAGGAATGACAATGTCAAACACTCAACTGGTGCTCCGCGCGCTGATCACATTTGCCATGGCCGCACTTACACCGCTCCCGGCTTTGGCGCAGGACGTCCGGCCGACGATAAACGCCAGCTCGCCCGATGGCTCGATCACGCTTGCCGTGACGACCGACAATGACGCGCGTGCCTCATGGTCGCTGTCCCGCAAGGGAAAATTGCTGATTGCACCCTCCAGTCTGGGCTTCCTGCTCAGCGATGGGCTCAACATGGTCCGCGGCTTCAGGATCGAAGGCTCTGACACGGCCAGCTTCCGTGATCGCTGGGAGCAGCCGTGGGGCGAACGGCGCTTTGTCACCGATCATCACAATGAGCTGCTGGTTCGCTTCCGCCAGTCGGATATCAAGGGCGCGCGAATGATGAACGTTCGCTTCCGCCTGTTCGATAATGGTTTCAGTTTGCGTTATGAAATCCCGGAACAGGCAGCGTTCAAGACAATGCGAATTGCCGAGGAATTGACCGAGTTCAACATTGCGCCGGCGGGCACGGCATGGTGGATCACCGGGGGTGAGTGGAACCGCTACGAACAGATCTATCAGCAGACCGCAATCGATGCGGTCTCCACCGCGCATACCCCGATCACCATGCGGCTTGATGACGGCACTCATTTGTCATTCCACGAAGCGGCGCTGGTCGATTATTCGGGAATGTGGTTCAAGCGGATCGAGGGACAAAAGTTCCGTTCGTCGCTTTCGCCCTCCTCGCGCGGGCCCAAGGTGACCCGCGACCTGCCCTTTGCAACGCCATGGCGGACGATCCGGATCGCCGATAATGCGGCCGGGATCGTCGAGAACGACCTGGAACTCAACCTCAACGAGCCTAACAAGCTGGGTGACGTCAGCTGGTTCAAGCCGTCCAAATACATCGGTATCTGGTGGGGAATGATCTCCGGCAAATGGAGCTGGGCCGAAGGGCCGAACCACGGCGCGACGACTGCGCGGACCAGGCAGTATATCGATTTTGCCGCCAAGCATAAGTTCCGCGGCGTGCTGGTCGAAGGCTGGAACAAGGGCTGGAACGGCGAATGGTTCGGGCACGGTGACGAGTTCAGCTTCACCCAGCCGGTCCCCGATTTCGACCTCAAGGGGCTGGCCGCCTACGCCAGAAAAAAGGGCGTTCATCTGGTCGGCCACCATGAAACCGGCGGCAATATCGCGGTCTATGAAGCGCAGATGGACGATGCCTTCAAGCTCAATGCCTCATTGGGTATCGATGTGACCAAGACCGGCTATGTCGCCGATGCCGGAGGGATCATTGCGCCCGGCGATACACCCGGGTCAGTGCGGATGGAATACCATGATGGCCAGCGCCAGGTGAACCATCACCTCAAAGTGGTCCAGACCGCCGCGAAGTATCGCGTCGCGGTCAATCCCCATGAGCCGGTCAAGGATACCGGCCTGCGCCGCACCTATCCCAACTGGGTCGCCCGCGAAGGTGCGCGGGGCATGGAATATAACGCCTGGGGTCAGTTCGCCAACGGACCGGATCACGAACCGACGCTGGTCTATACCAGAATGCTGGCCGGGCCGATGGACTTCACGCCCGGCATCCTCAGCCTCGAAGGCTCGGGCGGCGTGGCGTTGGCCTCGACCACGGCCAAGCAGCTCGGCCTTTACCTGGCGATCTATTCGCCGATCCAGATGATTGCGGATTTCATCGAGAAGCTGGCAGCCCATCCCAAGGAACTTGCCTTTATCAGCCAGGTTCCGGCCGATTGGGCCGAGAGTCACCTGATTGCCGGAGAGGTGGGCGATTATGCGATTTTTGCACGCAAGGATCGGAACAGCCAGGATTGGTATGTGGGCGGGGTCAATGACGCAACCGAACGCACCATTACCGTGAAATTCGATTTTCTCGAACCCGGCAAAAGTTATGCCGCCACGATCTACAAGGACGGCACGGGTGCCACCTACCTGACCGATGCACGCCACCGGATTGCTTATGAAACCCGCACAGTAACGCGGGGCGATACGCTTGAACTATGGCTCGCGCCGGGCGGCGGTGCGGCGATCCGCCTGCACCCGGGCAAGTGATGGTGGGCTGTCAGCTGTGCGAAACTGAACCCGCAGCGGCGACCATCCGCCGCACCGCATTGGCATAAACCTCCGGCTCCTGCGCTCCGGGGATCATGTATCTGCCGTTGATGACCATCGCGGGAACGCCGGTGATGTTCAGGTCCCAGGCCTCTTGCTCTTCGCGGCGGACGGCTTCGCCCAGTCCTTGATCGGCCAGCGCGGCGCGGGCTGCGGCGGGATCAAGACCGAGGACGGCGGCGATCGTCACCAGCACGTCGGGGTCCGAGACATTGCGGCGCTGCTGGAAATGCGCATCGAACAGCGCAAGCTTGAGGCGGGTTTGCAGCTCGGGCCCCTCCGTCGCCAACGTCCACAGCAGCAGCTTGTGCGCCGCAAACGTGTTCCACATCATCCCCACTGGGGCCTCACCTTCCCCCGTATAATCAAAGCTATAGCCTGCCTGCTCAGCAATGCCGCGCATCTGTTCGCGCCCCGCCGCGGCCTGCTCTGCGGTGCGGCTATATTTGCGCTGGATATGCCCGGCCTGCTCCTCACCCTCGGGCGGCATATCGGGGTTGAGCTCAAAGGCGTGCCAGCGCACTTCGGCCTCAACCTCTCCCGCCAGCTGTTCCAATCCGTTTTGCAACTGCTGGTATCCAATGATGCACCATGGGCACATCACATCTGACCAGATATCGATGGTGACGCTGGCTGGTTTTGGAGCAGGAGCGTTCATCGCTCCAGCCACCATTTGAGGAGATGATGCGCCACTGCGAACGGCGGCGGGGCGATGAAGGCGCCGTCTTCAGCCCCGCTCATCGCATAGGCCACTTCCTCGCGGCTGAACCAGCGCGCTTCTTCCAGCTCTTTGGTATCAACCACCAGTGTCGGATCATCTGTATAGCTATGGCACCCCATCATCAGCGAGGAGGGGAACGGCCAAGGCTGACTTGCGACATAGGTGACATCGCGGGCGCGGACCCCGGCTTCCTCGAAAATCTCACGCGCCACGGCTTCTTCCATCGATTCACCGGGTTCCAGAAAACCGGCCAGCGCGGAGAACCGCCTGGGCGGAAACCGCGGCTGGCGGCCAAGCAGCAACTGGCCGTCATGCTCGACCAGCATGATCGTGACTGGATCAACCCGCGGAAAATGCTCCCCCCCGCAGACGGCGTCAGTGCAATTGCGCTGCCAGCCGCCTTTGGCCAGCTTGGTCGCATTGCCGCAGCGAGCGCAAAAGCGGTGACGGGCGTGCCAGTCAACGAGGCTGCGGGCGCCGCCATAGGTCGCCAGTTCCTGCGGCTCGAGACTGGCCATGGCGGCCCACAGCCGCGGATTGGCCGGGGCTACGCTGCCAGTGAGCGTGCGCGGAACTTCGGCAAAGCAGCCGCGCTCGCCCTGCAGGCCCAGAAACACCAGCTCGGCCGCGGGGTCGACGTCAGCCAGCGTTCCCCAGCCCAGCACGCCTTCGGGGGTGATCACCGGATCGAGGCCATCGAGCTGAAGCAGCCGGGCGCGCCAGTCCATCAGCGCCTCCAGCGCCGCCGGGTCGCTGCGAATATGGTCGGCCCGGTCCAGTTCCGCTCCGGCGAAAGCCAGCACCATGGTCAACCGCCCCGGCGGAGCGCGGCAAGATCCGCTTGCACCGCTCTGGGGAACTCCGAGTGAATCGGATAGGCGTCTGACGGCATATACTGGGTGTAGAGCGAGCCGCGCATCCCGTAGCGAAAGTTGACGAAGGCCACCGTTCCTGCCGCCCCGCCCCAGCCATACGTGCCCAGATCGCCCGCCAGGCCAACCCGTCCGCCTGCGCCAAAGCCAGCGCCGTCGATCATCGTGCCTTTGGTTGCGACACCTTCGGGCAAGAGATTGCTGGTGCCGACCCGCACCGTCAGCTCGCTCATCACGCGCTTGCCGTCGATCTTGCCGTAACCGGCCAGCATCCGCAGAAACCGGTCATAATCGCGCGGCGAGCTGACCAACCCGGCCCCGCCAAACGGAAAGGCCGGCTTGTCGAGAAAGATCGAGCTCTTGGCTGGATCGATCGGAAACAGCGTTCCGCCAACCGGGGAATAATTGGAGGTGAGCAGGTTCGCATCCTTCGCCGGCACGCGGAAATAGCTGTGGGTCATCCCCGCTGGCCCAAAGATCCGCTCTTGCAGAAAGGCATCGAACGACTTGCCCGAAACCACTTCGACCACCCGGCCCAACAGATCGAGCGACACCGAATAGCTCCATTGCGTACCCGGCTCATACACCAGCGGAAGCGCAGCGAGACGATCGGCAAATTGGGTCAGACTCGGCACGGGGGCGCCCCGATCGAGGCCAGGGATCGCTATCCGGCTGACTTGTCCCGGGATGACCCCGGCAGCCACATAGGCAGCCTTGATCGGCCCCTTCTGGATGATCGAATAGCCGAGGCCCGCGCTGTGAGTCAGCAGCTGACGGATGGTGATCTGCGCCTTTGCGGGCTTGAGATCGGTAACCGAGCCATCGGCGGTCACCTGCACCTGCATTTTTGCAAATTTGGGCAGAATATCGCTCAGCGGCTGATCCAGCCCCAGCTTGCCATCATCGATTAACATCATCACCGCCATCCCGGTGACCGGCTTTGTCATCGAATAGATCCGGTAAAGGCTATCCGGCCCGGCCATATCGCTATCGTCCAGCCCTTCGCGGCCACGCGCAATGTAACCCGGCTCAGCCGTTCCCCAGCCCAGCGCGGCGACCATATTGGCGAGCTTGCCGCCGCTGACATATTTATCCAGCATCGCGGTCACCACCGGCCAGCGTGCTGCGATATCCTCAGCCGCAAAGGCTGATCCTGCGCCAAATGGCAACGCGGCGATGGCGGAGCCTGCCCCCAGCAGCGCACCACCGCGCAAGATCGATCGCCGGGAAATCAGGTTGGTCACATCATGCTGCACTTAAATTCTCCCAAAAGTCTGTTCAAGCCGTCGCAAGGCGCGCGGCTTTGGCAAATAACGTCGGCAAACCTGCCTGTTCCAGCTGCTCAAGCGGCCACCACTTACCGGCTTTGCCGTCAAGACTAGCCCAATCGCCTCCCGAATAAAGCATCAATTGCAAATCGAGATCGAAATGAGTGAAGCTGTGGCGGACACTACCAGCCGAAATCCAGGTCCCGCCGACCGGAGGGTCCCCGGCCCCATCGCTCCGCGCGGACCAGCCATCATCGGGCAGGCTGCGCATTCTGCCCAGCATCCCCTTGTCCGCCCGCCTTACCAGCCACACCGCATTATCACGCTCAACCCAGAAGGCCCGGCCGCGGCGCTGCGGTTTGGACTTTTTGGCCGGCTTGACCGGCAAGTGCTCGGGATCGTCGGCGCGCGCTAAACAGGCGCTAGCCAGCGGGCACAGCAGGCAGCGCGGGCGGCGCGAGGTGCAGATGGTGGCACCAAGATCCATCATCGCCTGGGCAAAATCGCCCGATCGCTGGTCCGGGGTGATCTCGTCTGCCCGGGCGCGAATCGACGGCCTTGCGGCGGGTAGCGGCTGGGCAATCGCAAACAGCCGCGCGACTACCCGTTCAACATTGGCATCGACCACCACGGCGCGGTGCCCAAAGGCAATCGCCGCAACCGCCGCCGCAGTATAAGCGCCAAGCCCGGGAAGCTTGCGCAGTTCTGGCTCGGTGGCAGGAAATGCGCCGCCCAGTTCCACCACCGCCCGGGCGCAGGCGAGCAGATTGCGCGCGCGGGCGTAATAGCCCAGCCCCGCCCAAGCCGACATGACCTCCCCGTCCTCGGCCGCCGCCAATTCTTCGACCGTCGGCCAGCGATCGGTAAAGCGGGCAAAATAAGGCGCGACCGCTGCAGTGGTGGTCTGCTGGAGCATGATTTCCGACAGCCAGACCCGATAGGGCTCTGGCGGCGGCGCGCCCGGTGGGCTGCGCCAAGGCAGGCTCCGGGCGTGGGCATCGTACCAGCCAAGCAGTCTGGCGGAAATCGTCTCGGCGCTGGCATCCATTGCGGCCCTATGGCATTACGGCAGCCGCAATGGAACGGGCCGCAATGGACAAGAAGACCGACAAGCCGGGAACCTCTGGCAAAGTGGATGGCCCCCGCCAGTATGAGCGTCCGCGCGGCGGGCAGGCGCGCGCCATTTCCGATCTGATGCCGCAAATCGGCCGCACGGCGTTTCGCCGGTTCGGCTTTGTCCAGTCGAGCGTGGTGACCCGCTGGCCCGAGATCGTCGGTCAACGCCACGCCCGGATCTGCGCGCCCGAAGCGATCCGCTTTCCGCCGGGCGAGAAGTCCGAGGGGATCCTCCAGCTGGTCGTCGTGCCCGCCCATGCGCCGATCATCAGCCATGTGATCCCCGAGATTATCGACCGGGTGAACCGCTTTTTCGGCTATAAGGCGGTCGCCCGGGTCAAGCTTCGGCAAGGCGAGGTTAAGCCGCCACCTGCTGATAAAACTACCACTGCACCGCCTTCGCTGCGGCCGATCCCGATGGAACTGGGCGAAAGCCTGCGTGACATCGGCGATCCGGAGTTGCGGACAGTGCTGGAATCACTCGCCCGAAGCCTTGGATCGCAAAGCAAAGATGAAAGTTGAACTGATGAATTTTGCCCGCCTGACTGGTTTGACGCTTGCCGCGGCTCTATCCATCGGTGCCACCAAGCCCGCGCCGCGCAACTGGAACAATGCGGTCGTGCTGCTCCCCTCGGGCAGCCATCTGCTTGGCAATCCGGCGGCAGAGGTGAAGCTGGTCGAGTTCGTCAGCTATACGTGCCCGCATTGCTCGCATTTCGAGGTGCAGGCCCACTCGCCGCTGCGGCTGGCCTATGTCCAGAGTGGCAAGCTATCGGTCGAGGTGCGCCATTTGTTGCGCGATCCGATCGATCTGACCGCCGCGATGCTGACCAATTGCGGCCCGAAGGAGAAGTTCTTCCTCAACCATGCCGCCATGATGCGCCGCCAGCCGATCTGGATGCGCCCGCTCGCCACTGCCTCAGCCGCGCAACACGCCCGTTGGACCACCGGCGACCGCGTGACACGCAGCCGCGCCATCGCCAACGACTTCCAGTTCTACCAGATCATGGCCACGCGCGGCTATGACCGGACCGCTGTCGATCGCTGCCTCGCCGACCAGGCGATGGCCGAGCGGCTCGGAAAAATGACCACTGACGCCGTCGCGCTGGGCGTAGAATCGACCCCCAGCTTTTCGCTCAATGGGACCTTGCTGACCGGCACGAATGACTGGGCGATGCTTCGCCCGCAGATCGATGCGCGGATGTAGGCCCCGGTTTGGGCGAATTCTGTGGAAGATCGCCGGAATCGTGCGCTGATCACCCTTCAAACCCCCTCGCCGCTGGTCTAGCCTTGACGAGCATCAACCGAAGGATTGCCCTACCCATGACAGTCAACCGCAAGTTCGCCATCGCCCTTGCCATTGCGCCGCTGACGCTGGGCTTGGCCGCCTGCAACAAGGAAGCAACCGAAGGCGCCGCGCAAACCGGTCAACCCATTGCCAAGATCGCCGCTCCGGCGGACAAGGCGTGGTCGGACATGGTCGTCAAGACGCCCGAAGGCGGATACCGGATGGGCAATCCCGACGCACCGATCAAGCTGATCGAATATGGCTCGCTGACCTGCCCGCACTGCGCCGAATTCGTCGAGAAGGGCAGCACCGAACTGCGCGACAACTTCGTCGCAAGCGGCCGGGTGAGCTTCGAGTTCCGCAATTTCGTCCGTGATGCGATCGATATCACCGCCGCCCAGCTGACTCAGTGCGGGGCGCCGGAAAGTTTCTTTGCGCTGACCGATCAAACCTTTGCCAACCAGAAAACCATGTTCGAAAAGGCCCAGGCCGCCGGCCAGCCCGCGTATGAGGCGGCGATGAACCAACCGCCCGCGACGCGGGGCCAGGCGCTGGCCCAGTTGACTGGGTTGACTGAATTCTTCGCTGCCCGCGGGATTTCGCGCGATCAGGCCAATGCCTGTCTCGCCGATACCGCCAAGGCCGAGAAGCTGGCAAAGGACACCACCGCGCAAGGGGAGCAATTCAAGATCAACGGCACGCCGACTTTCCTGATCAACGGCCAGACGATCGACACCAACACCTGGGAAGGGGTGAAGGCCGAGCTTGAGCGTCGCGGCGCGCGCTAGACCACAGGGAAACGCGCGCCATGCGCATCAAGCGGCTCAAGCTCAGTGGCTTCAAAAGCTTCGTTGAGCCGGCCGAGTTGCGCATCGAAGCCGGACTGACCGGGGTGGTCGGACCCAACGGCTGTGGTAAATCCAACCTGCTCGAAGCGATCCGCTGGGTGATGGGCGAGAGCTCGCCCAAATCGATGCGCGGCGGCGGCATGGAAGACGTGATTTTCGCTGGCACAGCCCAGCGCCCGCCGCGCGACTTTGCCGAAGTGGTACTGGTGGCCGAAGATGCCCAGGCTGAAGAACTGGAAGTCGTTCGCCGGATTGAGCGCGGGGCAGGCAGCGCTTACCGGGTCAACGGGCGCGATGTGCGCGCCAAGGATGTCGCGCTGGTCTTTGCCGATTCGGCTACCGGGGCGCACTCGCCGGCGCTGGTCAGCCAGGGCAGGATCGCTTCGATCATCTCGGCCAAGCCGGCCGAACGGCGGATGATGCTTGAAGAGGCAGCAGGCATTTCCGGGCTGCACGTCCGCCGCAAGGACGCCGAACAAAAGCTGCGCGCAACCGAGGTCAACCTCGCCCGGCTGCAAGACATCATGACCGGGCTCGATGCCCAGATAGCGGCGCTGCGGCGGCAAGCCCGCGCGGCAGAACGCTACAAGGTCCTGTCCGACAGGATCAAGCTGGCCGAGGCCCGGCTGGTGTTCGCCCGCTGGCGCGATGCGGCCGCCGCTGCGCAAGCAGCCCGGGGCGAAGCCCAAGCGGCGGAGGCGCGGGTTAGTGAAGCGCAAGCTGCGACGAAAGCCACCCAAAGCACCCAGCACAGCGCCGCCGAAGCGCTCGCCGCAGCCCGTGATACGCTGGCCGACCGCAAGGACGACGCCAGCGCACATGGCCACCGGATGGCGGCGCTGACAAGCCAGCTGGAGGCGGCGGAGCAACGGCTCAAGGATCTGGAGCGGCAACAGCAACGGCTGGAAGAGGATCGCGGCGATGCCGATCGGCTGACCAGCGATGCCGCCGCCGCGCTCGCCCAGCTGGAGCGTGACCTGACGGCTGGCGAGGCCGCATTGGTGGCGGACGAGCAGCGGCGCCCGGCGTTCGGTGCCGCGCTTGACGATGCTGACCGCAATCTGCGCCGGGCCGAGCTGGCCTTTGCTCAGGCCACCGCTGCGCAAGCGGGGGTCGAGGCCGAATGGCGGGTGGCCGAAGCCGCGCTGGCCGCGGCTGAACAGCGCCTCAACCGTCTGGCTTCCGAAGCGGCGCGGCAAGACGAACAACGCGCGGCACTGGCCCGCGAAGGCGATCCCGATGCTGCCGTGGCCCAGGCAACTGCCGCGCGTGATGCTGCCGAAAACGCGCTGGCGGAAATGCGCAATTCGCTTGAGGCCGAGCAGGCCCGCAAGGCCGAGCTGCAAGCCCTGCGTGATACCGCGGGAAGTGCGCTGGCCGCAGCGAAGGCCGATCTTGCAGGGGTGGAACGCGAATGGCAGGCCTTGCAACGCGACCGCGAGGCGCGGGCCAAGCAGGCCGGTGCAAAGCATGGATTGCCCATCGCGCTCGACCATGTCCGCGCCGCGCCGGGTTACGAGCGCGCGCTCGCCGCCGTGCTGGGCCGCGATGCCCGCTCACCGCTGGGGGCAGCACCAGCAGATGCGGACGGACGCTTCTGGACCGGCGCGGATGCACCGCCCGCTGTCCCCTCAAGTCTTGCGGCCCATGTCCCCGAGTGCCCACCGCAGCTCGCCGCGCGATTGGCGCTGGTTCATGTCGCCGATGCCGATGACGGGCGCGCGCTGGGCCCCGGCGAATGGCTGGTTACCCGCAACGGACGGCTTCGCCGCTGGGACGGCTTTGTCGCGCGCGGCGAAGGGGCCGCAGAAGCTGCCCGGCTCGAAGCGGCAAATCGTTTTGCCGCGCTCGAGGCTGAACTTCCTCCACTACGGGCTGCGGTCACAGAGGCCGAAGGCGCACAAGCCAACGCGCAAGCTCAACTTGCCGCGCTTCACCTCACACTGATCGCAAGTGAGCGCGCGCTCGTCTCTGCGGCCGACCATGAACGCGCGGCACTGCGCGCGCTCGATCAGGCGGAGGCGGCCAAGGACCGGATCGCGTCGCGCCATGCTGAACTCGCTGCAAGCCGTGCAGATCTGGCCGAACAGGGCCGCGCCGCCGAAGCAGAACGCCATGCCGCGCATGCCAAGTGCCAGGTGCTCCCTGAACCTGAGGCTGGACGGGCCACCCTTGCCGCCGCGCAGGCCCGCCACGATGCCGCCCGGCAGGGCTTGCAGGCCGCGACCGCCGGGCTCGCCGCGCATGATCAGGCGCTGGCCGTCGCGCGCGAGCGAACCAATGCCCAACGCGGCGACATCAAGGGCTGGCAGGCCCGCGCCGGCGATGCTGCCCGGCGGCTTGCCGAAATGGGTCGGCGCTTTGAGGACGTTGCCGAGGAACGCAATGTCGTCGCCGCTAAGCCTGCCGCACTGCTCCGCGAGATCGAGGCTGGCGACGGCATTCGTACCCGGCTGGCGGCCGAAATGGCCGAAGCCGAGGCATTGGTTGCCCAGACTGGCGAAGCTGCGCGCCAGATCGAAACCGCCTTGGCGGCGGCTAACGAGGCGCTCGCCACCGCGCGCGAATTTCGCGCTGGAGCCGCCGCCCGCGCCGAGAACGAGGAAGAGCGCCGCGCCGAGATGGCCCGCATCTCGGGCGAACGCTTCCAGTGCCCGCCACCGCTGCTGGCCGAGCGATTTGCGTTCGATTCCGCCAGCGTCGCCCATGCCGGCGATGAATCCGCTGCAATGGACCGGCTGGTCGCCGACCGCGAGCGGCTTGGCCCGGTGAACCTGGTTGCTGCCGACGAATTGGCTACGGTTGAACAACGGCAAGGCACCGGCATCGCGGAACAGGCCGAATTGACCGAAGCCGTCCACCGTTTGCGCGGGTCGATCGGCAATCTCAACCGCGAGGGACGCGAACGGCTCCGCGCTGCCTTCGAGGCAGTCGACACCCATTTCCGCCGCCTGTTCACCCGGCTGTTCGAAGGCGGTCAAGCGCATCTGGCGCTGATCGATTCGGACGATCCGCTGGAAGCTGGCCTCGAAATCTACGCCCAGCCACCGGGCAAGCGGCTGCAATCGCTGACGCTGCTGTCAGGGGGCGAGCAGGCGCTGACCGCGATCGCGCTGATCTTCGCATTGTTCCTCACCAACCCCGCGCCGATCTGCGTGCTCGACGAAGTCGATGCGCCCTTGGACGACGCCAATATCGAACGGTTCTGCGACCTGCTCGACGCGATGGTGCTGGAAACCGACACCCGCTACCTGATCGTCACTCACAACGCGGTGACGATGAGCCGGATGCACCGCCTGTTCGGGGTGACCATGGTCGAACAGGGCATCTCGCGGCTGGTCAGCGTCGATCTGGGCGCGGCGGAGGAATTGCTGGCAGCGGAGTAGAACCGCTATCCCAGCACATACCGCGGCCCCGGCCCGGCGGAACCGGCCCGGTCGTCGCGATTATAGAGCTGGCAGCGGGTCAGGCTGAGGCAGCCGCAGCCGATGCATTCTTCCAGTTTGGCGCGGGTGCGCGTGAGGAGCTGGATCTTGGCATCGATCTCGGTCCGCAGCGACCGGCTGATCCTTTGCCAGTCGGACTGGGTCGGGGTGCGGCCCTGAGGGAGCTTGGCAAGTTCAACCTCGATCTCTGACAGCCCCAGCCCCAGCTTTTGCGCGATCAGGATAAAGCTCAACCTGCGGATGTCCGAACGGAGGAAGCGGCGCTGGTTGCCCATGGTCCGCATCGCCTGGATCAGTCCCTTTTCCTCGTAGAACCGGATCGCGGAAACCGCCAGGCCCGTGCGGCTGGCGAGTACGCCGATCGGGATCAGGTCATTCTTGTCCATAGCAGGTATTTCCCACAAAATCCTTGACCTCAAGTTAACTTGAGATTGCATACTCATCAAGTGCAATGATTCGTTTTCACCGCAACCGATTGAATAAAAAGGATTGTATTATGCCATCAGGTTTTCTTGAACATGCCAATATCACGGTCAGCGATCCGGACCGCTCATCCGCCTTGCTCCAGCAGCTATGCGGCTGGCACGAGCGCTGGCGCGGTCCGTCGCAGGCAGGGGGCAATTCGATCCACGTCGGCAACGCGGATTGCTACATCGCACTCTACACCCATGGCGGCATTGTCGCCCGACATGCCAAGGGGCAACCGCTGAACCATATCGGACTGGTGGTTGACGAGCTCAATGCGGCCGAAAGGGCTGTGGTCAATGCCGGCCTGACTCCGTCCGGACATGAGGTTTACGAGCCAGGCCGACGGTTCTATTTCTTCGACTGGGACGGGATCGAGTTCGAGATTGTGAGTTACAGTTGAAGCTGACCAGACTGACGGGGAGCGCATCCTCCACCTGCCCAACGCTCGTCGGTATGGTCCGCGATCAACGCGCCCTGCCAGGTCTGGCACAGCGCAAAGGCCTCGTCGGCCTCGCCGCGGGTCCAGCCGGCCCAGTCCTCGGCTCGCAGGATCACCGGCATCCGGTCATGAACCTCGGCCATTTGCGGGCTGCTTGGGGCCATCACCAGCGTAAAGACATCGCCCCATTCCGAACTCGGCCGCCACAACCCCGCCACAGCGAAAGGTTCGCCCCCCGGCAGTGCATACCAGCTTCGTGTCATCCGGCGGGGCGCGCCTCTTGGTTCAGCCCAGCCGCTGACCGGGATCAGGCAGCGGCGCTTCGTGAAGCTGTCGCGCCAGAACGCGGTGTGGAGCTTGTCTTCGCGCGCATTGGTGACCGGCTTGGGCTTGAGTTTCTGGCCCTGTTTGCCGGTCATCGCCAAGGGGAAACCCCAGTTCATCACCCGCGCAAAACCCTCTGCAACGACCAGCCCGGGATAACCGGGATAGACTTCCTTGGCGAAATTGGCGCCGCGAGCGGGCTCGGCCGCAAACAGCCGGGCAATTTCATCGACACCCTTGGTCATCCGGTAGAGATTGCACATCAGCGCTTGCCGTCAGCGCTTGCCAGCTCGGGCGCAGCCGCGCAGCTCTTGCCCCGCCAGCGTGAATGTTGCGCGATAGGCATAGACCGTGTCCGACATGCCATCGCTGCATTGCCCGGCCGCGATGCGCAAGGCGGCCGACTGGCCCTTGAGCGTTCCGGTGTAGGTGATGCCAGCGGCCTCAGCGCGGCGCTGGGCGGCGAAGATCGCGCCGGGAATATCTTCCGGGGTCGAATAGCGCAATTGGCCGGGCGAGACTTCAACCGACCAGAACGGTTCCGTACCCAGCGCCACGAAGTGTTCATTGACCGGGGCAGAGGTTGCTCCCTGCGCAGCCGGCTCTTGAGTCGCAACCGGCTGGCAGCCAGCCAGAACTGCACCGCCTGCAAGTACCACCATGAGTCGCATCGTCATTCTCCCAACGCAGTATCCAGCGTTCATGCGTTGCCGACCACCCAGCAGGCCAGCGCCATCAGCAGCCCGGTAAAGCGATTGGCGCGGAACCGGGCGAGCGCATTTTCGCCATTGGCTTCTTCCAGCGTCAGCACCTGCCAGCCAAGATGCAGCGCCACCGGCAGCAGTGCCGCCAGCGCCAGCCAGTCCGGCCGCAGCAGCCACAGGGCCAGCCCCCAGAACGTCAGCGCCATGCCATAAAACCCGGCGACCCCGCCCTGCACGCGCGCGCCCATTCGCAGCGCGCTCGACCGGATCCCGACCAGCGCATCATCTTCACGGTCCTGCAGCGCGTAAATCGTGTCATAGCCGATCACCCAGGCGATACTCCCGGCGTAAAGCGCGACCAGCACGTCCAGATGGTCGCTACGCAGCGCGACCCAGCCGACCAGCGCGCCCCAGCTGAACACCAGTCCCAGCCACGCCTGCGGCCACCAGGTGATCCGTTTCATGAAGGGATAGGCCGCCACCGGAGCCAGACTGGCGAGCGCGATGATCTGCGCCTCCCAGCGCAGTTGCAACAAGACAATCAATCCGATCAGGCACAGCGCCAGCAGCCAGATCCACGCCGCACGCCTGCTCACCGCGCCGCTCGCCACCGGGCGCGCGGCGGTGCGGGCAACCTTCTGGTCAAGATCGGCATCGACGATGTCATTATAAACACAGCCCGCCCCGCGCATCGCGATCGCGCCGAGCAGCAGCCACCCCAACACGTCCCAACGGGCCTGCCCGCCTGCGAGCAGCACGCCCCAGGCACATGGCCAGAATAACAGCCACCAGCCGATCGGCCGGTCGAACCGGGCGAGCAGCGCATAATTGCGCAACGGCTGCGGCAGCGCGGAGACAATGCCGCGATGCTGCGTGTCGGGGACGATATCGGTCGCTGTTTCGGCCATAACCGACGCATAGCCCTGCGCCCGCCAATCGGCTAGAGCCCGTCGATGCCCGCTACCCCCGCCTGGCCGCCCAAGAGCGCACCGCGTCTGTTCGTTGCCGCACCGCTGGCGGCGGAAGTTCCGGTTTCGATCGACGGACCACAGGCGCATTATCTGGCCAAGGTGATGCGGATTGCACCGGGGGACGCCGTTATCCTGTGCGATAACTTCATTGGTGAATGGGCTGCAAGGGTCGTCAGCGTGGGCAAGCGCGATGTGCTGTTGATGCCTGAGGTATTGCTGCGCAAGCGCGAGGAAGTTCCGGACTTCACGCTGTGCGCCGCCCTGATCAAGAAGGCCAATTTCGATCTGGTGCTGGAAAAGGCGACCGAACTGGGCGTTCGGCGAATCGAGCCGGTGATCACCCGGCGCTGCGTGGCGGACAAGCTCAATCCGCAGCGCGCCGCCGCGATAGTCACCGAGGCTGCCGAGCAATGCGCCCGCACCGCCCTGCCCGAATTGGGCAAGCCAGTGAAGCTCGATGTCCTGCTGCGTGATTGGCCAACGACCCGCATGCTGTTCTTTGCCGACGAAAGTGGCGGCGAACCAGCGGCCACCGCCTTTGCTGCCAGTCCCGGACCGGCGGCGCTGCTGATCGGCCCCGAAGGCGGGTTCGATGAGGCTGAGCGCAATCTTATCCGCTCGCTGCCGCAAACCCGCCCGATCAGCCTTGGTCCGCGGATTTTGCGCGCCGAGACTGCCGCAATAGCGGCTACAGCACTGTGGATGGCGGTTTCCGGTGATTGGAAAAATTTGACTGGTGCCGCAGGGCACAAAACATTACCCCGCGAAAAATGAGCACCAAACAGGTTTCAGATCGCAACGAACCCTTGATCGAGAGCCGCGATCAATTGATTGCCCCGATGGCGGGCGGCGAGAAGCCGCGAGAGCGCTGGCGGATCGGCACCGAGCACGAGAAGCTGGTATACTGCGCCGGCGATCGCCACGCTCCCTCTTATGACGAGCCCGGCGGAATTCGCGATCTGCTGATGGCGATGACCGATTATGGCTGGGAGCCGGTGATAGAAGGCGGAAACGTGATCGCCATGTCGGGCGAGGACGGCGCGATCAGTCTGGAACCGGCCGGGCAGCTAGAACTTTCGGGCGCGCCGCTGGTCAATCTGCACCAGACTTGCGCTGAAACGGGCCGCCACCTCGATCAGGTCAAGGCGATCGGCGCGCGCACCGGCAAAGGATTCCTGGGCCTAGGCATGTGGCCCGACAAGCGCCGGGACGAGCTGCCGGTAATGCCCAAGGGCCGCTATGCGATCATGCTGCGGCATATGCCGCGGGTGGGCAGCATGGGCCTCGACATGATGCTGCGCACCTGCACCATCCAGGTCAATCTCGACTATTCGAGCGAGGCGGATATGGCGAAGAAGTTCCGCACTTCGCTGGCATTGCAGCCGCTCGCCACCGCGCTGTTCGCCAATTCGCCGTTCACCGAAGGCAAGCCCAACGGCTATCTCTCCTATCGCAGCCACATCTGGTCGGACACCGATCCAGCGCGCACCGGCATGCTGCCCTTCGTGTTCGAAGAGGGGTTCGGCTATGAACGCTATGTCGATTACATGCTCGATGTGCCGATGTACTTTGTTTACCGCGACGGCAGATATATCGACGCGGCGGGCCAATGCTTCCGCGATTTTCTCGCTGGAAAGCTGCCGGCGCTACCCGGCGAACTGCCGCGCGAGAGCGATTGGGTCGATCACCTTTCAACCGCCTTTCCCGAGGTCCGCCTCAAGAGTTTCCTCGAAATGCGCGGCGCTGACGGCGGCCCGTGGAACAAGATTTGCGCGCTGCCCGCATTCTGGGTCGGGTTGCTGTACGATCAGACCGCGCTTGATGCCGCCTGGGATCTGGTCAAGGACTGGGACATGGACGGGCGCGAGCGGCTGCGCTCGGAAGTGCCCAAGCTCGGCCTCGACGCGCCGCTGCCGGGCGGTGGCACGCTGCGCGACATTGCCGCTGAAGTGCTGGCGATCAGCCGCGCAGGCCTTGCCGCGCGCGGCCAGCTCAACAGCGCAGGTGACAATGAAACCGGCTTTCTCGAACCCCTCGACGATATAGTTGCCAGCGGAAAGGTTCCGGCGCAGCGCCTGCTCGACAAGTTCCACGGCGAATGGGGCGGCGACATGAGCCGCGTTTATGAGGAATCATTCTGATGATTACAGTGATCGGCCAGTTCCGCCTGCCCGCGGCGGCGATGGACGAAGCCCGTCCGCTGATGCGCAAATTGGTCGAAGCGACCCGCGCCGAAGATGGCTGCACCGAATATAATTATGGTGAGGACGTGCTTGACCCCGGGTTGATCCGGGTCAGCGAAATATGGTCTAGCCGCGCTGCGCTCGACGCTCACCTTGCCACCGAGCACATGCGCGTCTGGGGCGAGGAACGGGTATCGCTGGGCCTCTCCGGCCGGGCAATCACAGTCTTTGACGTCAGCAGCGCGACCCTGCTCTGATCAATTGACTGCCGGAGCCGCCGCTCGCCGCCCGCGCAACCATTCGCCCAGCCGGATGAAGCTGCGCGTGATCAGCGCATTGCGCGCCATCCAATCATAATATTCGCGATATTTGGGGTCTTCGGCGAGGAGATGCTTCTCCTCGGTCAGACCGCGCCAGTAATAGATCGCGCTGACACCGGCGAGGAAGAAGCTGTTGCGTATCGCATCGACCATTGAGCCATTGGTGACGAGAAACGGCAGCGTGGTCATCCACCAGAACACATTCTTCGAAAGATAGGCCGGGTGCCGGGTATAGCGGTAAGGACCATTGGTCACCACACCGCGATAGGTCAGGTTGGAAAAGCGGATCCCAAAGGCGAATGTTGCCCAAGCGTAGAATCCCGAAAGTCCGACCAGCACTCCGCCCCACAGCCATAACAAGGCGGTGTAGCCCTCGTACCAGTATGCCCAGGATGAAGTCGCGGTGCCATAGTAGAGCGGCTGGCCGTGCGCCATCAACTGGAACGGCGGATAGCAGGCCAGCGCGGCCAGCCAGCCAGCCAGATAGGGATTTGCAGTCCGGATTTGCGCGCCGAGCGGCTTCATCGTCAGCAAATAGCCAACCGTGCCGATCTGGGCATCGATCAGGAACATCGATTCCATCAGAAATCGGCTCAGCGGCACAGGATTACCGGCGATCGCGGACAGGTTGGTTTCGGTCACGCTGCGGAACCCGCCGGGCAGGATCGACAGCATGAAGGCGGTAAAGAAGCCCTTGACCGCCCAGGCGCGCAAATGCCGCCACACCGCATCGCCCTTGAACGGCTCGCGCCCGATCAGCAGCGCGCCGAAATGCCAACTGGCATCGCGCGGTTCGATCAACACCCGGTCGAGCCAGAACACGTAAGGGATCGAGAGCAGGACCAGCGGCACGATGGCGGTCGCCAGCACTTCCATCGCAAAGTGATAATCGCCATCCCAATACCACCGCGCGAGACAATAGCCGAAGCCGATGATCGCCCAGGTCGCCCACAGCCCGGCAAGTTTGGTGATCGAAATATCGACAATGCTGCCCACGGCGCGCGGCTGAGACCAGTCGATCCCGGTGGCAGGATCACGATGGACCTTGTCGACCAGCAGCGACCACAGAACCATCGGCAGCCCGGCAAAAACCAGCCCGCTCAGCGCCGCATAGGGCCCTGACAGCAGAGCGCGCGGACCAGGCAGCGCCAGCGCGTCGGCGATCTGGGGCCAGTTGCGGCAAATCATCACCCAGGCCCCCAGGCCCAGCAACCCGACCAGCCCAACCCAGGCGGAAACGTCGCTAGGCGGCCGCAGATCGGCCGGGCGAGGGGGATTATCAGACAGCGCGCTCATCCGCTGCGGCCTAGCATGGAACGGTTAATTCAGCGGTAATGGCAATCCAGCTCAGCGGAAGGCGCTGATCCGCCCGCTGTCATCGAGGATATACAGCGCACCATTCGCCACGACCGGGGCCAGCGTCACCGGCTTCTTGAGTTCGACGAACGGCGTGACCGCCCCATCCGCAACCGAAGCCGAGACGACTTGCCCGTTCGAATTGGCAATCCACAGCCGGTCACCTGCCAGCACTGGTCCGGTCCAGTAAATCGCGTTCTTGCGCTTCTTCTCGTTCTCGAAGCGCGCCAGTTGAGTGATCCAGCGGACCTTGCCGGTGGTCCGCGCGATGCACAGCAGCTTGGCATCGTCGGTCAAGGTGAAAACCCACTCGCCCGCGATCGCCGGGGTGGAAATCCCGCCCAGATTAAGCTCCCAGATGCGCTGGCCAGAAACCAGCTCATAGGCGGCCATGCGTCCGCCCTGGCCCAGAGCATAGACCCGGCCGCGATCGATGATCGGATCGGCATCGATATCGGTGAGCACGCCCACGGTGGTCGACAGCGAGGTCCGCGCCAAGGCATCGGCCCACAATTGCCGTCCGTTTTCATAGCGATAGGCGATCAGTTCGCCCGTGCTGAAACCGGCCAGCACGGTGCCCTGGCCTGCCGCGGGAGCAGCAACGCCGAACACGCCGGTCTGCCCGGAAGAGGCCGACTGGTTCCACGCCGCGCTGCCATCCTCGGCATTGAGCGCGTGGATCTGGTTGTCCTGCGTCATCACGAACACCAGCCCAAAGGCGATCGTCGGTGAGCCGCGCAACGGTCCGGCGGGCTTCACCTTCCACAGCTGCTTGCCACTGGTCGCATCGAGCGCGGCAACTTCGCCCACCCCGGTGGTGATGAACACCTTGCCACCCTCAAAGCTGGCACCGCCGCCAAAAACCGAGCTGGAACCGTCGCCCTTGATCACAAAGCTTTGGGTCCAGCGCGGCGTGCCGGTGGCCGCGTCATAGGCACGGACGATGCCATCGGTATCCATCACGAACAGCTGGCCGCCAGCGATAACCGGCGCGGCGGCCAGGCGCTGCTTGCTGGACGAGCCGGCAATATCCGCGGTCCAGCTGCGGGCCGGGGCAGCGGCCAGCGCGAGGTGCCCATAGCTTTTGCTGGCAGTCCCGCCGGCCTGTGGCCATTCCTCATTGGGGGTAGCGGGGGGTAGCACCACGGCAACTCCAGCCAGCGCCGGGTCGACCTTGGCCCCGGATTCGATCCGGCTGAGGATGGCTATGCGATTGCCGACGGTCGGCGTAGTTGGCTTGCCCTTGCCGCCGAAAACGCCGCAAGCGGAAAGGCTCAGCGCGAGGACCAGCGCCAGCGGAACGGCAAAGCGGCGGGTAAGCGAGGTCGATTGCATTGGTCTTCCTTGAATAAATCGTCTTACGGCTGAGCCGCTGGGAGGCCGGATGCCTTGTCCGGATTCTCGAGCGAATCGACGCCCAGCTGTCCGGCCATTTGGCGTGCCCGCGAACGCACCGTATCGGGAGCGCCCTTGTCCTTGGCGATGGCGGCAAACAGCGGGCCGGCCAGCTGCGGCTTACCCTGCTTGAGGTAAGCCAGACCGAGCATTTCACCGGCACTGCCGAACCATGGGTTACCCGGCACGGCCAGCGGTTTGAGCCGGTCGATCACTTGCTGCGGCGCCATAACGTCAAACCGCGCCATCACTTCGCGTAACACCGCAAGATCGCGGTAAGGCTGCGGCACGCTGCTATCGGCGGCAACTGCTGCAAAGCCTTTGGCCGCAGCATCGCGCTGGCCCTGCTCCTGCATGATGGCCGCGCTCATCATAGCGGTGGCGGCCTTGCTCCCGGCGCTGCCTTCCCTGGTCAGCGGGGCGAGATCCGCAAGCGCAGCATTGTTCGCCGCAGCGTCAGCCCCCAGCCGGTCAAGCGCGAGCATATAGCGCTCACCGCGCTCACCCGCAGCCTGGTTGGTGCTGTACTCCCAGTAGAGATAGCCTGCCAGGCCGAGCAGCCCCGCCGTCACAGCCACACCGATCGGCCGGCCATAGCGCTTGGCGAAGCCGAGCAGCTGATCCTGGCGAAGCGCATCGTCGACCTCGCGCAGGAACACATCCTGCCCGGCGGCCTTCTTTTCGTCATTGTCATCGGGAGATTTCGGTCGCAGGGCCAATGCAGCAGGCTTTCGCTTGGTTCAGGACAATAGTGCGGGCTGTTTAGCGGATGAGCAGACCTTTTCAACGATTGATATCTGCCGCCCTCCGCGTGAAGCAGGAGTGAACGGCCAGCGCCCGCAATTCACGGGAAGAGCTGCCGCCGCATCGCCCGGGCATAGACTGCCCGATATGCTGCAACCATTTGCTTTTCATCGAATTCTTCCCGCGCGATTTTGCGGTTCGCTGCACCGATCACGCGCCGCTCGGTGGGATGCGACGCCAGCACTGCCAGCGCATCGCTCAACCCGCTTTCATCACCCGGTTCAACCAGATACGGGCGGTTTTCCGCTGCCACCATCATCTCGACATCGCCCACCCGAGGCGAAACTATCGCCAGCCCGCTCGCCATCGCTTCGACCACCGAGATCGGAAACTGCTCACTGTCCGATGACAGGGCAAACAGATCGAACAGCCCCAGCACCTTGGCCGGGTCCGCCACAAAGCCGGGCAGATGAACGCGGTGGCCAATCTCCAGCCGGATCGCCTCGGTGCGGATTGCCTCACGCTCCGGGCCCTCACCCAGGATAACCAGGTGCCAATGGTGTGGCATGGCAGCAAAGGCGCGGACCAGACGCGGCAGGTTCTTGACCCTGCGCAGACCCGCCAAGGTCCCCAGCCACGATTCGCCTTGATGCTTGATCACGCGCGGCAGTGCATCGCGCTTGGGCTTTTTGCCATAGGCCAGCGTTGGAATGCCGTTGATGATCCGGTGGACCTTGCCCGGCGGCTGATGCCAGACCGACAGCGCAATATCCTCGAGCCTCTCAGAGGGGACGATCAGCGCATCCGCACGCCCCAGGGCGATCCGGCGGTACCAGTTGCGGCTGGTTTTGAGCGTCTCTGCCTCGTCCTGATTGAACCCGTCCTCGTGATGGACCAGCGGCGGCAGGCGGAAGGTCTTTGAAAACAGCGTGTGCGCCATGACCGCGTCCATCGCGCCCCAATTATAGGTCAGCACCAGATCATGCGCGAGCATCGCTTTGGCAATCCGCTGGAGTCGGCCAAGGGTGGGCCGCCCAGCCAATGCGGGGAAGTTTGCCGGGAAGCTGGCCGCAATAGCGGGATGGATGGCGCCCGCGGCTCCGAGCGCCTCGGGCTCGGCGGAGACTATGGTGTGCTCGAGCAGCGGCCCGAACGCATTCATCAATTTGGCGGCGCGCAATTCCTTGCCGCCCGCCTCAAAACTCGAGTGGAGATGGAGAATCCTCAACCTTTGGTGCGCCGCGGTCATTGCACGCGGGCGAGCAGCCGTTCGATCGCGGCGACCGCTCCGGGTTCGTCCAGCGTCGGAGCGTGGCCAACCCCCGGGATCGTCACCGCTTCGGCTTCCGGCATTTGCGCGGCCATCCGGGCATGCGTGGCCGGCGAGAGGATATCCGAAATGGCGCCGCGCAGCAGCAGCGTCGGTCTGCCCGCGAATGCGTCAAGCCCCGGCCACAGATCGACCCCCGCCTCGCCACCTGGCTGGTTGAAGGGTTCGGCAATCTTCATATCGTAATCGAATTGAATCCGCCCATTGCTGCCCACCGCCATGCAGCGCTTGGCCAGTTTCAGCCAGTCGGCAATATCGAAATCGGGAAAGGCTGAGCCTTGCGATTCCTCCAGGGAGCGCGCTGCATGCATCCAGGTCGGGAAGCTGCGCCCTTGGCCAACATAGCTGCGAATTCGCTCGATCCCGGCAGCCTCCAGTTCAGGGCCGATATCGTTGAGCACCGCGCCGGCAAGCCGTTCGGGGCTGGTCGCAGCCAGGATCATGGTCAGAAGCCCGCCCAACGATGTGCCAATGGCAACCACACGGGTAAGCCCGGCCTGCTCGAACAGGGCGGTTAGATCATCGACATATTGCAGCGGGTTGTAGCTGGCTGAATCCTTGGCATAGCCGCTATCGCCGCGGCCACGCAGATCGGGGCAGATCACGCGCCATTCTCCGGCCAGATGAGCGGCGAGCTGTTCAAAATCACGGGCATTGCGGGTGAGACCATGGAGGCACAACACCGGCGGGCGATTCGCGCGCGCCTGCCCAAGCTCAGCCGCATAGTCGCGATAATGCAGCCGCAGTCCATCGCGGCTCGACCAATAGCAATCAGCAAATTCGGTCATTGCGTTTGGTCTGTGGCCCCCACCGAAAAACTCGACTTGATGCCGCCGCACTTGCGGAATCTGCGGCCTGGCCCCACTATCGCCTGATGCGCGCCGAACCGCAAGCCGCTGGCTATCATCCTGATACAGCAATCACTGCATTGGCCGGTTGGCTGGCCGACCCGGTGCGCGCTGCCGCTTTCCCTCAGCACATCCTGCGCTTTCGCAATGATCGCTGGGCTGCGGCCATCGGCCTTGCGGAATTGAGCGATGCGCTGTGGCTCGATCATTTCGGACATTTCGCCGCGCTGGACGACAACCTCCCCGAACCGCTGGCGCTGCGTTACCACGGCCACCAGTTTCGTAGCTACAACCCAGAGCTGGGCGATGGCCGCGGCTTCCTGTTCGCGCAAATGCGCGATGGCGCGGATCGGCTGCTCGATCTGGGTACCAAGGGTTCGGGACAGACTCCGTGGAGCCGTGAGGGCGACGGGCGGCTGACGCTGAAAGGCGCCCTGCGCGAGGTGCTCGCCACCGAAATGCTCGAAGCGTTAGGGGCCAATACCAGCAAGACCTTTTCGGTTATCGAGACCGGCGAGGACTTGCAGCGCGGCGATGAGCCTTCGCCGACCCGCTCGGCGGTGCTGGTTCGGCTCAGCCATGGCCACATCCGGTTCGGCAGCTTCCAGCGCCTCGGTTTTCTTGGCGAGCGTGAGCATCTGGCGGCGCTGGTCGATTATTGCCTCGCGCAGTTCCCCGGCCCGCCACCCCCCAAGGGCGTGCCCGGCCGCGACGAGCCAGCGGTAATCCTGCTTCATCAGGTGGTCGAACGGATGGCCGAAATGGCGGCCTCCTATATGGCCGCAGGTTTTGTCCACGGCGTGCTCAATACCGACAATATGAACATCTCGGGTGAGAGCTTTGACTATGGCCCGTGGCGCTGGCTGCCGGCCTGGGATCCGAATTTTACCGCAGCCTATTTCGATCACAACGGGCTCTATTGTTTCGGCCGCCAGCCCGAGGCGATCCACTGGAACTGCGGCCAGCTGGCGGTTGCATTGCGCCAGCTGGTCGATGCGCCCCCGCTGATCGCTGCATTGGAACGGTTCGGGCCGCTATATCAAGCTGCCATGGCGCGGCGGTTCCTGTGGCGGCTGGGTCTGGCTGCCCAAGGAACCGATGCTGACGCCGCCCTGATCGCAGCAGCCGAATCCGCCATGCGCGAGGATGGATCTTCGCCCGATGTGTTTTTCCACCGCCATCGGTTCGGCAACAATCCGCCTGCGGGCCAGTTCGGCGAAATGATGCGCGGCTATGCTCCGCTCGGCGCGCCGCACGAGCTGTGGCAAGAAACGTCGCCGCCGACCCTGGTCATTGGCGAAGTCGAGCAGATCTGGGCGGCCATCGCCGAACGCGATGACTGGCAGCCGTTCGGCGCAGCGGTTGTCGCGATCCGCCGGTTGGGAGAAGCCCTGGGAGTGCCGGCCCAGGAGACCGGAAAAGTCGACGGCGAGTCGGCTTCCTAAGGCTTCCCTTGTAGCGGCCATCCAGCTACGGCACTCGAATTAGCGGCGAACGCGTTCGGCCTAGACGGGATGAAGCAGTGAGCACGGCAGAAATCATCTCTTACGAGCCCGCAACAGGGGCAGAGCTGTGGCGCGGCAAGCGCGGCGATGTCGATGGACTGGTCGGCAACGCAAGGCGCGCATGGCCCGCCTGGGCCGCCCAGCCGCTATCGACCCGGATGGAACTGGTGCGCCGGTTCGCCAATGAAGTTCGCAAGGAGAGCAATCAGCTGGCAACGCTGATCTCGCTTGAAACCGGCAAGCCGCTGTGGGAAGCCCGGACCGAAGTTGAAAGCGTAATCAACAAGGTCGAAATCTCTATCAATGCCTATGCCGAGCGGACCTCGAAGCGCAAACTCGATAGTGGTGCGATGCAGGGCACTGCAGCCCTTCGCCACAAGCCGCACGGCGTTATGGCGGTGCTTGGACCCTATAATTTTCCCGCGCACCTGCCCAACGGGCATATCATTCCCGCGCTGATTGCCGGCAACGCGATTATCTTCAAACCCAGCGAAAAAACCCCAGCTACGGGCGAATTTCTGGTGCGATGTCTTCACACTGCCGGCATACCCGCTGCGGTCGTCCAGCTATTGATCGGCGGGCCAGAGGAAGGCCAGGCACTGGTCGCGCATGATGGGGTGGATGGGGTGCTGTTCACCGGCTCTGCCCATGTCGGGATAGCGATCAACCGCAAGCTTTCCTCCCGCCCAGACAAGATTGTCGCGCTGGAAATGGGCGGCAACAATCCGATCGTGGTTTGGGATACCCCCAAAATTGCCGATGCGGCGGCGCTGATTATCCAGTCCGCTTTCACCTCTGCCGGGCAGCGCTGCAGCGCCGGAAGGCGGCTGATCATCCATGCGGCCATGTATGATGAAGTCATCGGCGAGGTAAAGCGCTTGGCCGACCGGATCATTGTCGGCGCTCCGTTTGATGAGCCCGCGCCTTTCATGGGTCCGGTGATCGACAATGATTCTGCCGATGGCCTGACCGAGAGCTTCCTCTACCTGCTCAGCCACGGCGGCAAGGCAATCAAGCACCTTGTCCGACTGCGTGATGATTTGCCGTTTCTGTCACCGGCGATCATCGATGTGACCCATGTGGAGGACCGACCGGATATTGAGCTGTTCGGACCATTGCTTCAGGTTGTCCGGGTCAACGATCTGGATGAAGCAATCGCGGAAGCCAACAACACCCGCTTTGGCCTTTCAGCATCGCTGATTGGGGGCACCCCGCAGGATTACAACCGCTTCTGGGCCAATATCCGGGCCGGGGTAATCAACTGGAACCGCCCAACCAATGGTGCATCGTCGGCCGCTCCGTTCGGCGGGGTTGGCCTGTCGGGCAATCACCGGCCCAGCGCGTATTACGCTGCGGATTATTGCGCCTATCCGGTCGCCTCAAGCGAGATGGAGCAGCCGCGTGCGACGATTAGCGTGGGCCTGCGCGACGATTGAGCAAAGGCGGTTAGCTTGCTCAACCGCCGTGAGAGCCAGATGACCTTAGATTGACCCGTCAAACTCCTCCGCGACGAGGCGGGGGAAAGTGATTCACGCAAAAGTCATCACGTTCCAACAACCAAAAAGCGCCCCCGGCCAAAACCGGGGGCGCCTTCGCAGCGTGAAGCGACCCGCGCTGCTAACCGGTCATTTGTGTTAACTTAGCGGCAGCGCGAATTGTTCCGATCCACCGAGCGGCCAAGCAGAGCACCGCCCGCTGCGCCAAGGATCGCGCCGAGTGTGCGATCTCCATTGCGGCCCGCGACTTCGCGGCCAAGGAGCGCACCAGCGGCGCCACCGATCACAAGACCGGTCGTGCCATCGCCCCGGCGGCAGTAATCGCGACCATCGTCGCCGCGCCAGACGCGGGTGTTGGCATAGACAGGCTCGTCATAATAGCCGCGCTGACTATACTCGCCGCCGCGATAGTCGTTGTTCCGACCTTCGTAGCGATCATGCTTCGACCAGCCGCGATGACGCCCACGATCATGGCCGCGATCGTAGTCACGATCGCGATTCCAAGCGGTTTGGACACCCGTAACCGCACTGGCCGCAGCATGACTTGCCGGGGCAGCGATTGCCGGGACCGTGGCAGCAAGCAGGCCGGGGACCGCAAGGGCCAGAGCCGCCTTTTTCATCAATGTCCGCATTGCATTCCTCCTGCAATTTTCAAGTATCGTTTCGCAGGCTTGCGTCCCGATTTGTTGTTCATTCTTACGCCCGCCAAGCTGAACGAACCGCAACGACACTGTCAGGTTCCGGCTTTTCGGTAAACAGAGGCAATTTTGCTGATGAGCCGAGGCTTGCGGTGACCCAAACCCCGGTCTAGCGCCGAGGGACCGGCCACAGTTGGGGGGGCACAAGATGAGCAGCGATAGTCAGACGCCGCGAAGCAGCGCCATGCCAATGGCACTGACTGCCTATCTGATCTGGGGGCTGCTGCCGCTATATCTGATGCTTGTGCGGGACGTGCCGCCGTTCGAGTTCGTTGGCTGGCGGATTATCTTCACTGTGCCGTTGTGCCTGCTGTTCATCGTCCTGCGCCGGCAGGGTCCAGATCTGATCGCCGCGCTGGCAAACCGCCGGGTGCTGCGCAATCTGGCGCTCAGCGCGCTGCTGATTGGCACCAACTGGCTGATCTACATCGCCGCAATCCAGGAGGGGCATGTCTTCGCCGCCAGCCTGGGCTATTACATCAACCCGCTGGTCAATGTGCTGGCCGGAACGGTGTTTCTGGGCGAGCGGCTGTCGCAGCGCCAATGGTGGGCGGTGGGGCTGGCATCAGCCGGTGTCGCGGTCCTCGCCTGGGGGGCGCTAGACATGGTGTGGATCAGCCTGTCGCTGGCGGTCAGCTTCAGTTTCTATGGACTGATCCGCAAAATAACGCCGGTCGGCTCACTGCCTGGGCTGACGATCGAATCGGCCATACTGCTGCTGCCAGCCTGCGCAATCGCGCTGTGGTATGCACAGACTCCGGCGGGAACGAGCTTCGGCCATGATCTTGGCTCAAGCCTGCTGATTGCCTTGTCTGGCGTGCTGACCGCGGTACCACTGCTGCTGTTTGCCATCGCGGCCCGGCGGATGGATTACTCCACCATGGGCTTCTTGCAGTTCCTCGCCCCGACGATCGTCTTCCTGCTCGGGCTGTTCGTGTTTCACGAACCGCTTCGCCCGGTGCAACTGGCCAGCTTCATCGCGATCTGGTGCGCCATCGCGCTGTTCGTGTGGGACCTGTTCGCGCGGCGGAAAGCCTAACTCAGCCGCCAGCCCAGCGTCTCGCCCGCGTGAAACGGAATCAGCCGGATCGCGCCGATTTCCAGCGCCGCCGGGACCTCGACCCCGCCCCGCTCCAGCGTAACCGTGCCCTCATTGAGCGGCAGGCCATAGAACCGCGGACCGTGTTCAGAGGCAAAGCCCTCCAGCTTGTCGAGCGCGCCTTCCTCGTCAAACACCGCCGCATAGCTTTCCAGCGCGAACGGCGCGTTGAAGATTCCGGCGCAGCCGCAATCCATCTCCTTAGCGGCAACTTCATGGGGTGCAGTATCGGTGCCGAGGAAGAACTTGGCCGAACCCGAAGTCGCGGCACGGCGCAGCGCCAACCGGTGCTCCTCACGCTTGGCGACCGGCAGGCAATAGGCATGAGGCCGCAGCCCGCCCGCAAACATCGCATTGCGATTGATATGGAGGTGCTGCGGAGTGATCGTCGCGGCCACATTAGGTCCGGCAGCCTCGACAAAGGCAGCGGCCTGGCTGGTGGTGATATGTTCGAAGACCAGCTTGAGCGCGGGGAAATTACGGACCAGGCCTGCCAACACCCGGTCGATAAACACCGCCTCGCGGTCAAACACATCGACCGCCGGATCGGTCACTTCGCCGTGGATCAGCAGCGGCATGCCCGCTCGCTGCATGGCTTCGAGCGCCGGATAGATTTTTGCCACATCGGTCACGCCCCGGGCCGAGCCAGTGGTGGCATGGGCGGGATAGAGCTTGGCAGCGGTGAACACGCCTTCGCGGTGGCCCTGTTCCAGCATGGCTCCGTCGATCCCGTCGGTCAGATAGCAGGTCATCAGCGGAGTGAAGTCCGGGCCGGTTGCGGCGATGATTCGGGCCCGATAAGCGCGAGCTGCTGCGATGTCTGTCACCGGGGGGGAGAGATTGGGCATGACAATCGCTCTGGCAAACTGCCGCGCCGTATAGGGCGCAACCACCTCCAGCATCGCGCCGTCGCGCAGATGGACGTGCCAATCATCGGGGCGGCGGATGGTGAGCTTTGGATTCGGCATAGAGTGCCTATATGCATAAGCCATGGATGCATCCACCCTCACAAATCGCGCCGTGATCCGGCTCTCCCCGCTTGATGAGGGCGAAGATGTCGTCGCGTTCCTGCAAGGGTTGGTCACCAATGATGTCGCCGGACCCTTGCCGGCCTGGGCCGCGCTGCTTTCGCCGCAAGGCAAGGTGCTGTTCGATTTCCTGATCTGGGCCGATGGAGCCGACCTGCTGCTCGATTGCGAAGCGGCATCGGCCGAGGCCCTGATCAAGCGGCTCTCGCTTTACCGCCTGCGCCGCCAGATCGGAATTGCGCTTGATCCGGCGCTGGCTGTGCACTGGAGCAAGGACGAGCGCAGCGGCGCGGCGCCCGATCCTCGGCTGCCGGCGTTGGGCTGGCGCTGGGTGAGCGCGGAACGCGGCGAGGCTGCCGACGCCCGCTGGCAGGCGCACCGCCTTTCGCTTGGCGTCACCGAGGGTCATGCCGAGCTTGGCGATCTGCTGTGGCTGGAATGCAATGCGGCCGAGCTGAACGGAGTCAGCTTCACCAAAGGCTGCTATGTCGGGCAGGAAAACACCGCGCGGATGAACTGGCGGGCCAAGGTCGGTCGGCGGCTGGTGGTGGTGCCGCTGGGCCAGTCAGATGCGAAGCGGCAGCGGGTCGTCTATGCCGAACCAGGGCTGGCAGTCGATCATCGGCGGGTTGAGGATATTGGCCCCGATATCATGCCCGAGTGGCTTCAGCCGGGCTGACCCGGCACCGGCAGCCCCGCTTTCATTGCTGCATCGATCAGCATCCGTTCTGCGGTATCGCGCGCCGAAGTCCGCGGCAACTCGAGCGACTCGGTCAGCGCGCCGCCCATTAAAGCATCGCCCAACGCCAGCAGCACCAGCGCATGCGTGCATTCGCGCATGCTGCCCGCGCCGAATTCATGCAGCTCATCGACAATATCATGGATCGCCTCGACGATCGGATCGAGCGCGTCCTCATTGCCGTTAACCAGCATCCAGGAGGCAAGCGCGCCGCCGCCTTCCTTGTCAAACGCATCAAAAGTCATATCGACCACATCGCGCGGGGACCCGATCCCGGACCGGCTGGCAATCACCGCATCGGCGATAGTCGCGCAGATGGTTTGGGCCAGATATTTGGCCAGCTCCTTCTGAAGGCCGGCAGCTGAACCAAAATGGTGGAGCAGATTGGCATGGGTACGTCCGATCCGGCCCGATACCGCCTTCAGCGTTACCGCTTGCGGACCCAGCTCGACCAGCAATACGCGCGCGGCTTCAAGCGCGACAGTGCGGCTCTCTTCTTGCGACAGGCGTTTTCTTATTGACATTAATGTCAGTTAATATATCAAAAGCAGCATGAATGCACCAGCTAAATTCCCGCTCGGCCTAGAGCCCGCGCGCCCCAACGACAAGTCGGCTGTTCCCACGCGGGCTAACTTTACGATCACCGTGCGCGACCAGCGCTTCGGCAGGGAGAGCAAGCCCGGCCGCTGGTGGCTCAACGGCGATCCGATCGCGACCGCCTGGCACAATGCGCTTTCCGCCACTTTCCCGCGCGGCGAGGCCTTCTTCATCGAAGCGGTCAAGGCCCACCGCGATGGTACCAGTGCAAAGCTGGCCGGAGAAATCCGCGCTTTCGTCAAGCAGGAAATCAACCACACCCGCGAACATATCACCTTCAACAAAGCGGCTGTGTCCGCCGGTTATGATCTGGAAAAAATCGACCGGCGGGTCGAGCAAAACCTCGCGCTGACCAGGGATCGTCCGGCGATCATCAACCTCGCGGTGACCATCGCGCTGGAGCATTACACCGCGATGATGGCGCATGAGTTCCTCGCCAATCCGCACCACTTCGCAGGTGCCGAGGGTGACACCGCGGCAATGTGGCGCTGGCATGCGATGGAAGAGATCGAGCACAAGGGCGTGGCGTTTGACACCTATCTCCACGCCACGCGCGGTTGGAGCCGGTGGAGGCGGTGGAAATTGAAGTCGATCATGATGGTCATCGTGACCAAGAACTTCCTCACCCACCGCTGGAATGATACGCTGGACCTGCTCGCGCAGGACGGGATCACGGGCGCGCGGGTGAAATGGCAACTCGCGGCCTATCTGCTGTGGCAGCCCGGCATCCTGCGCCGGATCTTCCCGGCCTGGTGCGCCTATTTCCGGCCCGGCTTCCATCCGTGGAACCACGATGACCGCGCGCTGATCGGCAAGACCGAGAGCGAGTTCAAGGACGCGGTGCAAGCCTGACCCGAACCGCAAGCCCACCTTGCCAAAGGGCAGAGCTCCCCGGCGCGTCAGGCGACCCGCATAGTCCGGTCAGAATCACCTTCGCCATCGCATTCGCAGGGCTGATCCAGCGTCAGTGCATGGATCACCGCCGGAACCTCACTACCGCGCGCCAGACTGAAGCGCGGGCGCACTTCGCCTGTGGGGACGAAGCCAACCTTTGCCAGCACCCGTCCCGAAGCGGGGTTATCGGTGAAATGGCCAGCACTGATCCGGCGATGACCGAGCATTGCAGCCAATCGCAGCACCGCGCGCGCTGCCTCGGTCGCATAGCCGCGTCCCCAATGATCCCTTGCGATCCAATAGCCTAGGTCGATCTCGCCATCATTGACCCCCAGACCGACGCTGCCAATGATTTGCGCCGGTTCAGCGCTGGTCGGCACCGTAATGAAAAAATGCGGGCAACGCGGATCTTGCGGGCGCGCGGCGAACCAGCGCGCGTCGGCGACCGTATAGGGCCACGGTGCCTTGGCGAGGTTGCGCACAACCACCTCATCGCCAATTCCGGCGAGCAGTTCTTTCCAGTCCTCGGGCCAGCCGGGGCGCAGGAACAGCCTCTCAGTGCGAATGAACATTGTGGATCTCCAAATCGATGCCCTGCTAGAACCTTCCTAGGCTACTTGCGTGACACTGCCGTTACGTACCGCGTCGGTGTGAGCCCCAAACGGGGTGAACCGGCGCTTGGCTCAGGGAGATATGAAAAAAGGGAGACGGGACGGGGCCCTCTCCCTCATTCGGCCAGACTATAAGTCTGGCTGGGCCATCCCGTCAGGATGGCCCTTTGGCGACCATCCAGCTATTCAGCGGCGACTGCCATATCGACCGACACATATTTGCGACCGAGCTTGCCATCGTGGAACCGCACGCGGCCCATAGTCAGCGCGAACAAGGTATGATCCTTGCCGATACCGACATTGGTGCCGGGGTACACGCGGGTGCCGCGCTGGCGAATGATGATATTGCCGCCGATCACTTCCTGACCGCCGAACTTCTTAACGCCAAGGCGGCGGCCTGCCGAGTCGCGACCATTGCGCGAAGAGCCGCCAGCTTTCTTATGTGCCATCTCGATCTACTCCGAATTCTTATTCAGCAGCGGCTTTGGGAGCGGCGGCCTTCTTGGCGGGAGCTGCTTTGACCGGCTTTTCAGCGGCGACTTCAGTAGCTTCAACCTTGGGTGCAGCTTCCTTCTTGGGAGCAGCAGCCTTCTTTTCCTCACCGCCAACGGCCAGGATGCGCAGCAGGGTAAGCTGCTGGCGATGACCGTTCTTGCGGCGATAGTTGTGGCGGCGGCGCTTTTTGAAAACGATCACCTTTTCCGACTTTGCCTGAGCAATGATTTCAGCCGAAACCAGCACCTTGGCGGCGTCAGCGAGCTCGCCGCCGTCACCGGCCAGCAGGACATCGCCCAGGGTGATCTTGTCACCGGCTTCACCAGCCAGCTTTTCGACCGCGATCTTGTCTCCGGCGGCAACCCGATACTGCTTGCCGCCAGTGCGCACTACTGCGAACATGGTGTTCTTATCCGTTCAAATGCCCAAGGGCTGAATTCTTCGCCCCACCCGAGCGATCCCCGCGAAGGAAATCAAACCGGCGGCGCGCCGGATTACCCCGCCTGATAGCAGGGGTCCGGAAGAAGCGGTGCCACTAATCGAAGGTGCTGGCGCTGTCAACGGATGAAGTCGGCATATCCGCCGCCTCTGGCATGATTGGCGCGGCATGCTATGGCCATCGCCATGCGCAGCCTGTCGCCCTTGCTTGTTTCCGCCGCCATCGTCCTGACATTGGGTGGCTGCGCGGCCGATACCGAAAATTACCCCTCGCTCGCCCGCCGCCCGGCAGAGCGGGTGACTGGCACTTTTCCGGTGAGTTCGACCGATCCGGCAGTGCCGGCCACTCCAGCTGCGCCCAATCCCGAGGTGGCTGGAAAGCTTGCCGGGCTGGTCGGTCAGGCCCGCGCAGCCGATGCACGGTTTGCCGCGCGTGAGCCCCGCGCGCGTCAGCTGACCAGTGCTGCAGCGGGAGCCCGCGTGGCGAGCGAGCCATGGTCGGTCGCCACGATCGCGCTGGCCGATCTCGAATCGGCCCGCAGTGACGCCATGATCGCGCTGGCGGACCTCGATGCGCAATACACAGCCGAGCGGGTCAGCGGCGGCGAAGGGGCTGCAATCGCTGCAGCGCGGGATCAAGTGACCGCACTAGTGGTCCATCAAGACCGCGTCCTGGCCGAACTCCACGGCCAGCTAGCCAACTGATACCAACCTGCGGTGATCC
>JANNAE010000092.1:0-3757 GCA_031383985.1 Novosphingobium sp.
AGCGAAGTCGAGACACGTTGTGCGCGGTGTCTCGACTTCGCTCGACACGAACGGATGTTATTTAACTGCCCCGCTCCCGCAATCCGCCGCTTCGCAGTGCGGGTTTTTCCGCCAGATCGCCCTCTTCCATGATCTGCGCCCTCAATTCATCACGCTTTTCGTGAATCGAGGCGATCACCGGGCCCATCGCGACGCCCATGTCGATCAATACCGCTTCGGATAGCTGGAGCGAGCTTTCCAGCGTTTCGGGCACGGCATGGCTGGCCCCCGCGCGGTAAAGCGCAGCGGCGTGGTGAGCATCGCGGGCGCGGGCAATGATCGGCAGATCGGGATGGGTGGCGCGTATTTTTTTGACCAGCCGCTGCGTGGCGACCGGCTCATCCATGGTGAAAATCACCGCAGAGGCTTGCTCAATCCCCAGCTTGGTAAGCTTGGCTGGAAACGCGGCATCGCCGTAGACTGCCGAATAGCCCCTTTGCCGCGCGTCAGAGACATTGTCGGCGTCGCTGTCGATCGCCACATAGCGCTTGCCGTGCACCGCCAGCATATCGGCGACCAGCTTGCCGACCCGGCCAATTCCGATGATGATCGCGCGCGGGCTGTCGTCTTCGTCGAATTGGGCCTGCGGCTGGTGCTTGTCGACGCGCCGGGCCAGCCGCCGTCCGGCCGAGGCCAGCAGCGGCGTGACCGTCAGCCCGATGGCGGTGACGATCTGCCAGAACTGCGCGGTGCCAGGCTGGATCAGCAAAGCATTGGTCGCCGCTGCCAGCACGATCAGCGTGGTTTCCGAAGGGCTGGCCATCAGGATGCCTGCCTCGGTCGCAAGGCCGCTGTGCGCACCCATCAGGCGCAGCGCAACTCCGGTTACCAGCGCCTTCAGCACCAGCACTGCCAATGTCGCCAGCAGGATCGCGCCAAGATTATCCCAGATCACCCACAGATCGATGCTCATCCCGACCGTGATCAGAAACACGCCGAGCGCCAGGCCCTTGAACGGCGCGGTGATCCCTTCAACCTCGCCGTGATATTCGGTCTCGGCGATCAGCAGCCCGGCCAGCAGCGCGCCGACAATGGGCGAAAGGCCGACTGCCGAAGTCGCCAGCGCGGCGATGATCACCACCAGCAGGCTGGCGGCGAGGAACAACTCGGGGCTTTTGGTACGGGCAGCTTGAGAAAATAGTCGGGGCAGGGCGACCCGGCCGATGATGAGCAAGAGCGCGATGGTCAGCGCGCCGGTCCACAGCGTGCGGACCAGCCCGTCAAAGCCCTCACTGCTGGCATAGGGGGCCAGCGCGCCGAGCAGGAAGATGATCGGGACCAGTGCAATATCCTCGAACAGCAGGATCGCCAGCGCCTTTTTCCCGACCGCAGAAGTAGTGCCAGCAATCGGCAGCACCAGCGCGGTCGAAGACAGCGCCAGCGCCAGCCCCAGCCCAATCGCGCCGGCCGGCGCCTGGCCCATGAAGGCGAGGGCAAAGGCAAGCAGCGAGGCCGACACGATCAGCTCGAGCGCGCCTAGCCCGAACACCAGCCGCCGCATCGCCCACAGCCGGTTGAATGACAGCTCCAACCCGATCGAGAACAGCAGCAGAATGATCCCGAATTCCGCGAACGGCTTGAGCCCCTCGGGATCGGTGATGGTGATGTGCCCAAGCCACGGGTGATCGAACACCAGCCGGCCCAGCCCATAGGGTCCGACCAGCACCCCGACCAGGATAAAGCCGATGATCGGCGTGATCCGGAACCGTGCAAAAAGCGGGATCACGATTCCCGCTGCGCCCAGAATCACCAGCGCATCGGACAGGATCGGGGAAGCAAGTTCGCTGGTGGCCATGGGTTGCAGCTATGGCAAGTTGGGCGCAAATGTCACCCTATGAGCGAAGCGGATGTGGTGATCGTTGGTGGTGGTCCCGCTGGGATGATGGCCGGGCTATTGTTCGCTCGCGCCGGAATTTCTACGCTTGTTCTTGAAAAGCACGGCGATTTTCTGCGCGATTTCCGGGGCGACACGGTGCATCCATCGACCATGGAAGTATTGCATCAGATGGGGATGCTGGAGCGGTTCTTGCTGCGCCCTCACAACAGATTGCGCGAAGCTCGCGGAACGATTGCCGGACATGAGGTCATCCTTGCAGACTTGCGCCAACTGAAAACGCCAGCGCCGTTCATTGCCATCATGCCGCAATGGGAATTCCTCGACTTCCTTCGCAACGAGGCTGCCGCCTTTCCCGCATTTCAGCTCGAAATGAACGCCGGGGTCGAGCAGGTCATTGAAGTGGACGGGCGCATATCCGGGGTACTATTGGTCGATGGCCGGAAATTGCGCGCCGGAAAGCTCGTGCTTGCGGCCGATGGTCGAAGTTCGTTTGTCAGGCGGGCAAAACTGCTGCCGCTTAAGACCATCGGCTCATCGATCGATGTTTTCTGGTTTCGTGTGGCGAAGCAGGATGATGGCGGCGAGGCGCTACGCGGAATTGCCGCGCCAGGCGCCTTGCTCGCGCTTATCGATCGGCGCGACTATTGGCAATGTGCCTTTGTGATCCGAAAGGGCATGGGTGAACAAATTCGGAATGAAGGCATTGCCGCATTTCGCGCCCGTATCGAGAAGGTGGCGGCGGTACTGGGCCCGCTTGAAGCCGTTCTTGTCGACATGGATCAGGTGCATTTGCTGACAGTCGCGATCGACCGGCTCGAACGCTGGCACAGGCCAGGACTGCTTGCCATTGGCGATGCGGCGCACGCCATGTCTCCGGTTGGCGGGATTGGTATAAATCTTGCGATTCAGGATGCTGTGGCTGCCGCAAACATTCTTGCTGCTCCCATGATCCGAGGCGAGGCAACCGATCCCCTGCTGCGCCGCGTCCAGGTCCGGCGCCAGCTGCCGACGTCGATCATTCAGAAAGCCCAGCAACTGGCACAGGATCGGATTGTCGGTGCAGCTATCCGACCAAATGCGAACTTCGATCGCCCCCCCTGGCTGGCGCGAATGCTCAATCGCTTTCCACTACTGAGGCGAATTCCGGGGCGGCTGATCGGGTTGGGGATTAGACGTGAAAGGATAACCAGTCCCGCCCTTTGAAAAGGCTTACTTCCAGATCTTCATCTCTGCCTCAAGCCCGTCGACGATCGCCTCGAAGAAGCCCTCGGTAGTCAGCCACGGCTGATCGGGGCCGATCAGGATGGCCAGATCCTTGGTCATCTTGCCGCTTTCGACGGTTTCGATGCAGACCCGCTCGATCGTCTCGGCAAAGCGCACCACATCGGGGGTATTGTCGAACTTGCCGCGGTAAATCAGCCCGCGCGTCCAGGCGAAGATCGAGGCGATCGGGTTGGTGCTGGTCGCCTTGCCCTGCTGGTGCTGGCGGTAGTGGCGGGTGACGGTGCCGTGGGCGGCCTCGGCCTCAACCGTCTTGCCATCGGGCGTCATCAGCACCGAGGTCATCAGGCCAAGGCTGCCGAACCCTTGCGCGACCTGATCGGATTGCACATCGCCATCATAGTTCTTGCAGGCCCACACGAACTTGCCGCTCCACTTGAGCGCAGAGGCGACCATGTCGTCGATCAGGCGGTGTTCGTAAGTGATCCCGGCGGCGGCAAATTTTTCCTTGAAGCCTTCGCTCTCGTAAACTTCCTGGAACAGATCCTTGAAGCGGCCGTCATAGGCCTTGAGGATGGTGTTTTTGGTCGAAAGATAGACCGGCCAGCCCAGGCCAAGCCCGTAATTGAGGCTGGCGCGGGCGAAATCGCGGATCGAATC
>JANNAE010000084.1:0-3528 GCA_031383985.1 Novosphingobium sp.
TCAATGGTCTATAGAGCGAACAAAGTTAAGATTGCCTTGCGGGGTACTACTGATCACTTTTGTTTCGGCAGGCCGGGGCTTAAGGCAAGCCGGATACGGAGATTTTCAGATGCGTCAGCTGTTGTTTGTCACACTTGTTCCAGCCGCACTGGCCTTGGCGGTTACGCCGGCCGCTGCGGCCAAGTCGAAGACCTATCCGCAGGCCGAAGCACAGGTGCTGGAGCTTGCCCAACAGGTTATCGCGATGCGCTCGGTCCGGGGGCCGGACAACAAGACGATCGACGTCGCCCGCGCCTTCAAGGCGGCGCTGGTCGCGGGCGGCTGGGCCGATCGCGACATCGAGATTACGCCGGTGGACGATACCGCCTTTTTCATCGCAACGTGGCCGGGCAGCAATGCAAAACTAGGGCCGCTGGTCATCTCTGCCCATATGGACGTGGTCGAAGCCAAGCCGGCGGACTGGCAGCGCGATCCCTTCACTCCGGTGGTGGAGAACGGCTATCTGTTTGGCCGCGGGGCGAGCGATACCAAGTTCGATGCCGCGCTGGCGCTGTCCACGCTGATCGAGCTGCGCCGCCAGGGTTATCGCCCGCGCCGCTCAATCGTGATCGAGTTTTCTGGCGACGAGGAAACCACGATGAAAACCGCGCGGATCATCGCGCAAAAGCTCAAGCATGCAGAGCTGGTGCTGAACGTCGATGGCGGTGGCGGCACGCTGGACGAAGTCACCGGGAAGCCGGCTTACTGGAGCTGGCAGGGCGCAGAGAAAACTTACACCGATTTCAAGCTGGAAGTGACCAATCCGGGCGGGCACAGCTCGCAACCCCGGCCAGCGAACGCCATTGTTCAACTGGCCACCGCGCTGGACCGGATCGGTGCCTATCGCTTCAAGCCCGAGATCAGCCCGCTGACCAAGGCCTATTTCGAACAGGCAGCCGGGTTTGAAGGCGATCCGGGGCTGGCCGCCGCGATGCGGGCGTTTGCGGCCAATCCGGCGAACGGTGCCGCGATCGCCACGCTCAGTGCTTCGCCCGCCTATGTCGGCAAGATCGGCACGACCTGCGTTCCCACGATGGTGAGCGGCGGCCATGCCGAAAACGCCCTGCCGCAGCGCGCCACCGCTACTATCAATTGCCGGATCTTCCCCGGCCACAGCCGCGCCGAGATCATGGCGGAGCTGACCCGCGTGGTGAGCTCGCCGGTGGTGACGATTTCGGACGCAACCGGCGAAGATGCAGTCGAATCCCCGGCCTCGCCGATGCGGCCCGACTTTGTCAATGCGGTGACCAAGGCGATCCGCAAGGCCTATCCGGCGGTCCCGATCGTTCCGACGCAGGCCTCGGGCGCATCGGACAGCATGTGGTTCCGCGCGCTTGGCGTGCCGAGCTATGGCGCCAGTCCTTCGATGATCAAGGATTCGGATGAGTTCGCCCACGGGCTCAATGAGCGCGTACCGCTGAGCAATATCCGCCCTGGCATCACTTATTACCTCAGCCTGTTCACCGATCTTTCCAAGTAACGGGTCTTGTCGAAATAAACACATCCAGCTGCGCGCGGGCAATTTCGCTGGCCTCGGCGGCGGTGAAGCAGCAGGGGGAGAGGCACAGTTCGAGCCACAGCCCATCGACCAGCGCGCTGATCGCGATGGCGGCACGGCGCAGCTGATCGTTGGGCAAGCCGCAAGCCGCCAGCAGTGCCTCCAGCCGGGCGCGAAACCCGGCATATTGGGCATCATGCTGACCGGCAATGTCGGCGCGGGTCCGGACCAGGCTCCAGAACGCGACCCAGGTGGCGAGCAGCTGCGGATCGGCAATCGGGGGCAGGAAGCTGGCGGTGACGAAAGCTTGGAGCCGGGCCAGCGGATCGGCTCCGGCGGCGCTGAGCGCCTCATCCAGAGCGGCATCGACCCGCGCCCCGGTCTGGACATAGGTCGCCGCGACCAACGCATCGACCCCGCCGAAATAATGGCCGACCAAACCCGCTGAGACCCCGGCCTCCAGCGCGATGACCCGCACGCTGGTTCCGCTGGCGCCATCGCGGGCCAGAACCCTCGCGCAAGCCTCGATCAGGCTCTGGCGCCGCTCGTCGGGTTCGGCGCGCCTGAAAGCGGGTTGGGGATATGCGGGTTTGCTGCTCACTTGCATTTCCTACCACTTGTTATACGATCGTCCAACAAGCAAGATGGATTCGCCGATCATGAGCAAGCTCGAACAGGCATTGACAGCGATGCATGAAGGTGTGGTCGATCCCGATGCGGATTGGGGCCTGCCTGGCTGGGTCTATAATGATCCCGAATTCCTGAACCTTGAAATGGACCGCGTGCTGCGCCCGTCGTGGCAGATCGTCTGCCACGAAAGCGATATTGCCGCGCCCGGCGATTATCGCACGCTCGATTATCTTGGCGAAAGCGTGATCGCGATCCGCGGCGACGATGGCCGGGTTCGCGCCTACACCAATGTCTGCCGCCACCGCGCGATGCGGCTGGTCGAAGGCCCGGCAGGCTGCGCCAGAAAGCTGGTCTGCCCCTATCACGCCTGGACCTATGACAGCGATGGCCGCCTGACCGGCGTGCCGATGAGAGGCGACTATCCGGCGCTGAAGCTGGAGGAGAACGGCCTGATCGCGGTCGATCTGGAAATATGGCGCGGCTTCATTTTTGTCAGGCTGGAAGACGCAGGGTTTCCCTCGGTAGCCGACATGATGGCACCCTATGAAGCAGAAATTGCGCCCTACCGGTTTGAAGAAGTGCGCCGGATCGGTGAAGTCCGCACCCGGCCCCGCGCGGTTAACTGGAAGCAGATCGGCGATAATTATTCGGACAATCTCCACATTCCGGTCGCGCATGACGGGCTGACCCGGATCGTCGGCAAGAGCTATGCGATCGAAGCGCAGCCGTGGGTAGACCGGATGAAGGGCGATCTGGTGGATAAGCCCTCGGGCAATTTCTGGGAGCGGTTCTATCAGACGCATCTGCCCCGGGCGGATCATCTGCCAGAGGGCAGCCAGCGGCGCTGGCTCTATTACAAGCTGTGGCCCAACATGGCCTTCGATATCTATGCCGATCAGATCGATTTCATGCAGTGGCTGCCAACCGGGCCGACGACGTGTGAATTGCGCGAGATGGTCTTTGCTTTGCCCGACAGCTTTACTCCAGAAGGCCGGAGCCGCGAGATGAAGCTGGCGCGCTATGCCAATGGGCGGATCAACCGGGTGGTCAATCAGGAAGACACCTGGCTGATCGAACGGGTCCAGCAGGGCATGGCCTCCAAAAGCTATACCGCCGGGCCGATCGGTACGAGCGAGGTTTGCTTGCGCAGTTTTGCGAGGAAGATCCGCGCGATTATTCCTGAGGCACGATTGCATAAAGCGCCGCCGCCGGGGTGGAGCATCAAGTAACGGGAATGCGCCCTACGCCCGTTCGTGTCGTGCGGACTGGAGACACCCCCCCCAACGTGGGACGAAAGAGCGCGACACCAAACGGGGCGGGGGGTGAGAAAAATGGTTTTTGATTTTTGTTTACCAAAAAAA
>JANNAE010000015.1:0-28832 GCA_031383985.1 Novosphingobium sp.
AGTGGCTGTCGGATTCGCCCGGCAAGCGCGAGCTGTTCGGCTCAAAGGCACTGCTGCTGGGCTATGGCGCGATCGGGCAGTTGATCGATGCGCGGCTGGCGGCTTTCGGGGTGGAGGTGGTCAAGGTTCGCCGCTCGCCGGGTGCAGGCACTTTGGGCCCAGACCAATGGCGCGACCGGCTCGGCGAGTTTGACTGGGTGATCATCGCGGTTCCCTCAACCCCCGATACCGCCGGGATGATTGGTGCGGCGGAGCTGGCGGCGATGAATCCGCAAACGGTGATCGTCAATATCGCCCGGGGCGAAGTGATCGACCAGCCGGCGCTGGTGGAGGGGCTGGAGGCCAGGCGGATCGGCGGGGCCTTCCTTGATGTTACCACCCCCGAACCGCTCCCGGCCGATCACCCACTGTGGGCGCTGGATAACGCTCATGTTACCATGCACCTCTCGGGCCGGGCGCAGAATCAGATGTTCGTCCGTTCGGTCGAGCGGTTCCTGACCAATCTGGGGCGCTATCACACAGGTGAGCGAGTGGAGCCGCAGGTCGATCTGACGCTGGGATACTAGCCGTCCTCGAGCAGCAGCACCTCTACCTCCACTTGAAGCCGCGGCTCTGGCAGCAGCGCATGTTCCACAGCCAGAACCGCCGCATCGGCGACAAGTTGGCGGGTGATGGTGAATTCATGCTCGGGCAGGGCAGCGATCAGCGCTTCGCCTGCTGCCACCGCTTCGGTGCCGGTGAAGGCCAGCAAAACCGTGTGACGCGAGCCTGAGAAGGTGACGCTGGCCCAGGGCCGCTCGCTATGACGGATCAGTTCGGCGCGGCCGCCGGCCAATGTCAGCAGCGCCGAGAGCAATTGCATCCACGGCCCCCGGCTGCGACCTTTGCGCGCCTGCTTTACCATGTCCCTGTCGCCCGCCGGATCAAACTGCATTGCTGCTCTCCCAATAAGTGTTCATGAAATGTTCTATTTTTTGTTCCGTGCTTTCGCGGGGCACGCGGCCGTTGCGCAAATCTTCAACAAAGCGCGGATCATGCGCGGCGAGCCGGCCGAATTTGGTCCACGGCATCCCGGTTTGCCGTAAAAAACGTTCGATCCGGCTTATCAGCATGCGTAGTCTCCCCTGTTCGAATCATCGTAGGAATAATCCTGTAGTTGTGGGGCTAAATCCTACTTGTCTAGGAAAAATACATCGTCTATTGCAGATTGATGGTTACTGCCAATCCCCGGGTGCGTTTGCTTGAACTCGTCAACGAGCATGGCGCCAGCCTGTCTGGCCTGTCCGAATTGATCGGACGGAATCAGACGTATTTGCAGCAGTTTATCCGTAAAGGCAGCCCGCGAAAGCTGGAGGAGACCGACCGGCGAACGCTGGCGCGGTTCTTTGGTGTGGCCGAATCGGAGCTGGGCGCACCAGAGGATTTTCCCTCTGCCAATGCCGAAAAGCGCGCGCGCAAGGAGTGGGTCGATGTGCCACGCCTCGCGCTGGGTGCCTCGGCCGGTCCAGGCGCGTTGGCGGGCGAGGAGGCGGCAATCGGCGCCTTCCGGTTTGCGGCCCGCTGGATGCGCGAACAGGGCCTCGATCCGACCATGCTCTCGGCGATTATCGTTGCGGGCGATTCGATGGAGCCGACCCTGCGCGATGGCGACGAGATCCTGGTCGATCGCACGCCCCGGCCGTGGCGAGACGGGATCCACGTGGTCCGCGCAGGCGATGCGCTTTTGGTCAAGCGGCTTGATACCGGCCGTCCCGGGACGCTGGCGCTGGTCAGCGACAATCCGGCCTATCGCGCGATCGAACTTGCTCCCGATGAAGTGCAGGTGATTGGCCGGGTGGTGTGGAAGAGCGGGCGCCTGTGATCGCCCGGCACTTACGGACCGGCTTGCAATCGCCGCCCGGTGCCGCCATTTCCCGGGTATGACTGACCAACTCCAGACCGCGCCGCCCGAACCGCCGATGCGCGTGGCGATCATTCCGGTGACCCCGCTGCAGCAGAACTGCTCGCTGCTGTGGTGCACCAGGACGATGCGCGGCGCGCTGGTCGATCCGGGCGGGGACCTTGATCGGTTGAAGCTGGCGGTGGAGCGGGCCGGGGTCACGCTGGAAAAGATCCTCGTGACTCATGGCCACCTCGATCATTGCGGGGGTGCCGGAATTCTTGCCAAGGAGCTCGGCTTGCCGATCGAAGGCCCGCAGGAGGCCGACCGGTTCTGGATCGCCCAGCTGGGCGAAGACGGGCGCAAATATGGCATCGCCAGCGAGGTATTCGAGCCCGACCGCTGGCTTCATGATGGCGACAAGGTGACGGTCGGCGAGCTGGAACTCGATGTGATCCATTGTCCGGGGCACACGCCGGGGCATGTGGTTTTTTTCCACGCCCCATCACGGTTCGCAATTGTCGGAGATGTGATTTTCCAGGGCTCGATCGGGCGGACTGACTTTCCGATGGGAAATCATCAGGATCTGATCGATTCGATCACCAAAAAGCTGTGGCCGCTAGGCAATGATGTGACCTTCAATCCCGGCCACGGACCGGTCAGCACCTTCGGGCGCGAGCGGCAGACCAATGCCTATGTCAGCGACTATATTCTGGGGTGAGGGCCTCCCCTGATCTGGGGAAGGCCCTCAGGCCGGTTACGTCACTCCGGTCGCGACCAGCGTTGCCACCACAGCAAGCCCAAGCTGCGTGAGCATTGTGGTAATTGTGCCGATCATCCGGCCTTTGGCCAGGTTGGTTCCGTCCATCCCCAGGCCGTGCGCGATGCGGCCCAGCATGTAGATGCCAGCAACGTAAGGGAGCCACTGGCCGCCTTTTCCGGCGAGTTCCAGCGCTGCGATCAGCGCCAGGACCCAGGGTGTATTCTCGGCGAAATTGAGCTGTGCGCGCATCCGGCGCTCGAGCACCTCGCTACCCCCGTGGCCGATGCTGATGCTTTGCTTTGTGCGGACTTGCCCGCACCGGATGCTCAGCCAGATGTTGATGATCGCCGCCGCAGCCGCGGAGGTAAGTGTAGTGGTAAGCAGCATTTGATTCTCCCCTGTCCGATCCCCTGATCGATCCTGATGATGGGCTAGCCCGACGGTGCTTGCAACGCACGACAAATTCGCTATAGGCCCGCCTTCGCAGTCGCCAGTCCCGTGTAATCGAAACACGGGGTCCGCGCGGCCATCATACGACGAACCGAATTTGCAGGAACAGGTGCCGCAATGGCTGTCCCAAAAAGAAAAACTTCCCCCTCACGCCGGGGTATGCGTCGCAGCCATGATGCGCTGTCGCCAGCTGCGTTTCATGAATGCTCGAACTGTGGTGAGCTGAAGCGCCCGCACAATCTGTGCACGGCCTGCGGCCACTATAACGGGCGCGAGATCATCGCGGTCGGGCTCTAAGCCCCAAGCATTCGGAAAATTTGCACATGAGCCTCCCGCGTATCGCTGTTGACGCGATGGGCGGCGATGAGGGTGTGCGCGTGATGATCGAGGGCGCGGCACTCGCTCGCCGCCGCCACGATCGCTTCAAATTCCTGCTGGTCGGCGATGAAGTGCGGATCAAGGCCGCGCTGGAAAATCACCCGAATCTGCGCGAGGCGTCGGAAATCCTGCACGCCGACGATGTCGTCAGCGGCGAGGAACGACCGACTCAGGCGCTGCGCCGGGCCAAAACTACATCGATGGGCCTGGCGATCAACGCGGTGAAGACCGGCGCCGCCGGGGCTGCGGTGAGCGCGGGCAATACCGGCGCGCTGATGGCGATGGCCAAGGTGGCGCTGCGGACCATGCCGGGGATTGATCGGCCCGCGCTGGCGGCGCTGCTCCCCACGCTGGGCAAGAACGATCTGGTCATGCTCGATCTGGGGGCCAACACCGATTGCGATGCGCGCAATCTGGTCCAGTTCGCGATCATGGGCGCGGCCTATTCGCGGATCGTGACCGGGCTCGATGCCCCGCGCGTCCGTTTGCTCAACATCGGTACCGAAGAAATGAAAGGCACCGATGTGCTGCGCGACGCGGCCAGCCAGCTGAAGGCCGCCAGCCAGCTGGCAATGACCTTCGACGGCTTTACCGAGGCGGACAAGTTGTCACGCGGCGATGTCGATGTGATTGTGACCGACGGCTTTTCGGGCAATATCGCCCTGAAGGCGGTCGAAGGCGCGGCGCGCTTTGTGGCCGATTTGCTCCGCCGCAGTTTTGCCAGCTCGCTGCGATCGAAAGTCGGTTTCCTGATTTCGCGCCCCGCGACCGAGCTGCTCAAGCACCATCTCGATCCCAACAATCACAATGGCGCCGTATTCCTTGGCCTCAATGGCGTGGTGGTGAAAAGCCATGGCAGCGCCAACGCGCTGGGGGTTGCCAATGCCGTGGATGTGACGGCCCGCCTGCTTGAGGAAAATTTGACGGAGCGAATCATGGCGGATCTTGCCTCGATCGGCGAAGTGAGCCTGCGTCGGAGCCCCAAGGCGACGGCACGATGATCCGGCGGTCGGTCTTGATCGGCACCGGCTCGGCACTGCCGAAGCGCAGCGTCAGCAACGCTGAGCTGGCAAAGCAGGTCGATACGACCGACGAATGGATCGTTGAGCGGACCGGCATTCGCAATCGCTATATCGCCGGCGACGACGAGACGACCGGCACACTGGCTACTGCCGCTGCCCGGGCCGCGCTGCAAGCGGCAGGGGTGGAGGCCAGCAGCATCGGGCTGATCGTGCTTGCCACGGCGACCCCCGACCAGACCTTCCCCGCTACCGCCACCCAGGTCCAGCATGCGCTGGGCTGCAATGGCGGAATTGCCTTTGACGTGGCGGCGGTCTGTTCGGGCTTTCTCTATGCGCTGGGTGTGGCCGATTCGATGCTGCGTACCGGAATGGCACAGCGCGCGCTGGTGATCGGGTCCGAAACCTTCAGCCGAATCCTCGACTGGGAGGACCGCACGACCTGCGTGTTGTTCGGCGATGGAGCCGGAGCCGTGGTGCTCGAAGCGCGCGACGTTGTGGCGTCGGATGGCCCGGGGATCCTCGCGACCCGGCTTCATGCCGATGGCGCGCATGGGTCGCTGCTCTATGTCGACGGCGGGCCGTCGAGCACCGGAACGGTCGGCAAAGTCAGGATGAAGGGCCGCGAAGTTTTCCGCCACGCCGTCGTCAACCTGGCCGAGGTTCTGCAAGAAGTACTTGGAGAAGTTGGACTTTCGTCGGCTGATCTCGATTGGGTCGTGCCGCACCAGGCCAATCGGCGGATCCTTGATGCCACTGCCAGAAAGCTTGGGCTGCCCGCGGAGAAAGTCGTGGTGACGGTCGATCGCCATGCCAATACCTCGGCCGCTTCAGTGCCCCTCGCGCTTGATGCGGCGGTGCGCGACGGGCGGATTCAGCCAGGCCATCTGGTCATGCTCGAAGCCATGGGCGGCGGGTTTACCTGGGGCGCTTGCCTGGTTCGGCTCTAGCAGGAACGAGCATCCGTACTGTCTCGGACATTCCATTGCAATTACAGACAATTCGGATATGCTCCGACTCGTAGGTCGCGCTTACATATAGGGAAGGGAGCTGAATGCGCTCCATGAACACACTTACGCGGGCTGATCTGGCAGAGGCGATAAATCGCAAGCTGGGTCTATCGCGCTCTGAATCGCTCGGCATGGTCGAAGCGATCATCGATCACATGTGCCAAGCAATGGCTGAAGGTGAGAACGTCAAGATCTCGGGCTTCGGGACATTCCTGCTGCGCGACAAGGCCCAGCGGGTCGGCCGCAATCCCAAAACCGGGGTGGAAGTTCCAATTACCCCGCGCCGGGTGCTGACATTCCGCGCCAGCCAGATGTTGAAAGACCGGATCGACAAGGGATGAGTGAGGCTGCTCTCCAGTTCGAAGATGGCAAGGCTGCGGATGCGCTGCGAACCATTGGCGAAGTGGCCAAGGCCCTTGGTATTCGCCAACATGTGTTGCGGTATTGGGAAGAGCAGTTTCCGATGCTCAAGCCCCTGAAGCGGAGCGGCGGACGACGGTATTACCGGGCTGAGGATATCCGCCTGGTAACGGACATCGATCGGCTGGTTTACCGCGAAGGCTATACTCTGCGCGGTGCGCGACTGTCGCTTGAGGGCAAGGGGCCGGCCGCGGATGCCACCTCGTCTGCCTCGGTTCCTTCCGCGCCAGGCCCTGACAGTGCCGACATTCGCCTGCAGCTTGCGGCTATTCGCAGCCGCCTTGCCGCGGCGCTGGCGCTGGCTTAGTTCGCAGCCCCTACCCACGCCAGCCTCGCCGGACTATAGCCCGGCTACGCGATTGGCCCAACGGGTGAGGCACCAGCAATGACAGACACTTACGATACTGAACTTGCATTATTTGTCGGCGGCAGCTGGCGACTGGGCGAGGGGCGGGACCATCAGGCGGTGGTCGATCCTTCGACCGGCCAGACGATTGCCGAAGTTCCGCTGGCCACCGCAGCTGATCTTGATGAAGCGCTGGAAGCCTCCCACCGTGCTTTCGCCGTCTGGCGCGCGACCGATGCCGATGCCCGAAGCGCGATCCTGCGGCGCGCTGCAGGGCTGATGCGTGAACGGGCTGAAGCGATTGCGACGCTGCTGACCCGCGAACAGGGCAAGCCGATTGGCGAAGCGCGCGGCGAAGTGGCAAGCAGCGCGCAGCTGTTTGAATGGTGCGCCGAAGAGGCCAAGCGGGTCTATGGCCGGGTGCTGGTGCGGCCCACCGGCCAGCGCAGCCTGGTGATCAAACAGCCTGTCGGGCCGGTCGCGGCGTTCAGCCCGTGGAATTTCCCGGTTTACCTGATGGCCAAGAAGCTCGCCCCTGCGCTCGCTGCGGGCTGTTCGGTGATTGCCAAGCCGCCAGAGGAAACTCCCGGCTGCACCAGTGCGTTAATTCGCTGCCTGATCGATGCGGGCTTGCCCGATGGGGTGGTCCAGCTGGTTTACGGGGTGCCCGATACAGTCAGCCGGCACCTGCTGGCCTCGCCAGTGATCCGCAAGATCAGCTTCACCGGCTCGGTCCCGGTCGGCAAGCATCTGATGCGGCTGGCGGCGGACGGCCTCAAGCGCGTCACCATGGAGCTTGGCGGCCACGCCCCGGTGCTGGTGTTCGACGATTGCGATCTGGACAAGACGCTCGACATGGTGGTTCCGCAAAAATTCCGCAATGCCGGGCAAGTCTGCGTTTCGCCGACGCGGTTCTATGTGCAGGAATCGATCTACGACCGGTTCATCGCAGGCTTCGCCGCGCGGACCCGCCAGGTCACCACTGGCAGTGGTTTTGCCGCCGAGACCAAAATGGGTCCATTGGCCAATATCCGCCGCCCCGGTGCAATCGAGGCGCTGGTCGAGGATGCCCGCAAGGCTGGAGCCCGGGTGATGGCCGGTGGCGAACGCGGGGAAGGCGGGTTCTTCTTCCAACCGACGCTGCTGGCCGATGTCCCCGACAGTGCGGCGATCATGGCCAACGAACCGTTCGGGCCAGTGGCGGTCGCAGCGCCGTTTTCAACGCTGGATGATGCGATCGCCAAGGCCAACCGCCTGCCGTTCGGCCTTGCTGCCTTTGCCTTCACCGAGAATATGCGCCGCGCCAATCTGCTGGGTGATGCAATCGAGGCCGGTATGGTCGGGGTCAACAGCTTCGCGATCAGCACCGCGGATGCGCCGTTCGGCGGGGTCAAGGATTCAGGCTTTGGCAGCGAGGGCGGGATCGAAGGATTTGAGAGCTATCTGGTGACCAAGGCGATCCACCAGGCGTGAAATCCTTGCCTTAAGGGAAAGGATTTACACCGCCACTGGTCCCAATGCCGGATCGAGATCGCGCGGGCGAGTGAGGTGAGCCAGCCGCCCGCAGCCCTCCTTGAGGTTTGCCCAATGTTCGATATCGAGTTCGAGCACGGCGTAAGAGGCAGTGGGGAATTTCACTTCCACCACATCGCGCAGCGGACTGGAGCCATCATCGGGAACCAGATCGAAGATCAGATCTTCCAGCCCGGGATTGTGGCCAACCATCAAGACCGAACCAGGATCGCCGTTCTGCTCGCGCAGCAGATCGAGTAGCGTGGCCGAACTGGCGAGATATATCCGCCGGTCCCAGTTGGCCGCGATCGGCTGGCCTGCAGCTTTGGCGGCCAGCTCGATCGTTTCGGCGACGCGCACGGCGGGCGAGGCGATCACCCGGTCCCACTGCACGCCATGATCGAAGATATGCCGGCCCATCAAAGCAGCGCCGGTTTCACCGCGCCGGTTGAGCGGGCGATCGAAATCGCGCGCGCGCGGATCGTGCCAATCCGACTTGGCATGGCGGAACAGGCCCAGGGTTTTCAAGCGGGGTCCTCAACTTTAGCAGGCAGCCCTGAAACACCCGCAGCGACCCTTTGTAAAGCCTCGTCCAGCGTCACCCGGCGGATCGGGGTGCCGGGCGGAAAGGCGCTGAGCAAGCGGCTGGGGAAGGCGGCGGACAGGACAACGAAATGGCCGTGGTCATCGGCGCTGCGGATCAGCCGCCCAAACGCCTGGGCGAGGCGGGCGCGGATGATCCGGTCATCATAGGCGGCACCGCCCAACCCCTTGTCGGCATGGGCCAGCCGCCGCGCGCGGTGAAGGATCGAGGGTTTGGGCCAGGGGACCTGTTCCATCACCACCAGCCGCAACGAATGGCCGGGCACATCCACCCCATCGCGCAGCGCATCGGTGCCGAGCAGCGAGGCGCGCGGATCGTCACGGAATATATCGACCAACGTGCCGGTGTCGATCGGATCGACATGCTGGGCATAAAGCGGCAGGCCAGTGCGGGCCAGCCGGTCCGCAATCCGGCCATAGACCGCGCGCAGCCGCTTGATCGCGGTAAACAGCCCCAACGCGCCGCCACCGGCCGCCTCGATCAGTCGGGCATAAGCCCCGGCAAGGGCCGAAACATCGCCCTTGGTGACATCGGTGACGATCAGCACTTCGGCCTGCGCCGCATAGTCGAACGGGCTGTCGAAAGCGGACAGGCGTGGGACAACATCGAGCTGGCCGGCGCCGCTCTTGGCAACGGCTGTATCCCAGTCCGGCCCGTCGCGCAGTGTGGCCGAAGTTATCATCACGCCGTGTGCGGGTTCGAGCACCGTCCGCGCGAACGGCTTCATCGGATCAAGCCAGCGGCGGTGGATACCGATATCGAATTCGCGTGCATCAGAGCGATCGACCGCCAGCCAGTCGACGAATTCAGGATCGGTCGGCCCGCCGATCCGCTCAAGCAGCGCTTCCCAGGCGGCGAGCAGATCGATCCGCCAGCCGAGCGAATGACGCGCGCCTTCGATCCGGGCACGGCCGGGACCGTCTAGCCAGTCCGGCCCGTCCTCGATCAGGGCCTCTAGCCGCACGCCAAGCCGGATCAGCGGACTTCGCAGCGCGGCGAGCGCGCTCTGGGCTTGTCCCGCCAATTCGACAAAACCGCCCTCAAGCTGCGCAGCTTCGGTTTCCAGGCCATAGCCTGCCTCCTGGCCGCCGCTTTCATCCCGGGCGTACACGACCGCGCGGACGGCCCCGAACAATGTTTCAAGCGGCCCGGATGGCGCGCCTTCGAGCAGTCTTTGCAACCAGCCATCACCGGGTAAGGCGTCTGCCGCATGGCGGGCTGCCGCAATCGCTTTGCCGCCAGCTTCGTCGTAGCTAGCGACATCGGCGAGCCGCGCCGCAAGCCCGCGTCGCCGCCCTTTTGAGCCACGCTCCGGGCCGATCACCCAGCGCCGCAGCTCGATTGTTTCGGCCCCCGTCAGTGCCGCGGCAAAGGTCGAATCAGCTGCCTCGAACACATGGTGGCCTTCGTCGAAGATGATCCGGGTCGGGCGCTGGGCGGCGTCTCGTCCGCGCGCGGCGTTGACCATCACCAGCGCGTGATTGGCGATCACCAGATCGGCCTGGGCACTGGCCCGTGCGGCGCGCTCGATGAAGCATTTGCGGTAATGCGGGCAGCCGGCATAGACGCATTCACCGCGCCGATCGGTCAGCGCGGCAACCCCGCGCTGGCGGAACAGCGTGCCGAGCCAGCCGGGCAAATCGCCGCCGATCATGTCGCCGTCCTGGCTGAACCCGGCCCAGCGCGCCACCAGCTGCGCCAGGATCGCGGCGCGACCGGTGAAGCCGCCTTGCAGCGCATCCTCCAGATTGAGCAGGCAGAGGTAATTCTCGCGCCCTTTGCGGACCACCACGGGCTGCGACCCATCGGGCCGTGCGCCATCCCACGCCCGGCGGCTTTCGCGGCGGAGCTGGCGTTGCAGCGCCTTGGTGAAGGTCGACACCCAGACCGTCCCACCCGAGCCTTGCGCCCACAGCGAGGCCGGGGCGAGATAGCCCAGCGTCTTGCCGATGCCCGTGCCGGCCTGTGCCAGCAACACATGCGGCAGGCCCTCGCGGCGGCGTGGGGCAAAAACATGAGCGGACTCAGCGGCATAGGCGCGCTGGCTGGGCCGGGTCTCGGCGGTGCTGCCGGTCAGCGCCGCAAGCTGCGCCGCTACCGCCTCATCCTCCAGCGTGATTTGCACCGGCTGGGGCCGCTCGGCCGCTTCGTCCCATTCGGGCAGCCTGGCGAACAGCCAGCGTTCGGCGCGCGTCGGCTGGCGGATCCGCGGGCTGAGCAAGGCCGCCCAGGGCCACCGCAGCCGGATCAGCGATTGCAGCGCGCTCCACGCGCCTTCGCGCTCTGGCCATGCGTCGGTAGTGCAAACCGTCAGCAACGCCTCTGCGGCCAGTTGCAGCAGCGCTGGCACCGCATCATCGCTTTCAGGCGCAGCCAAACCCAGCGCATCGGCCAGACCCTTGGGCGTGGGAACGATAAATCGGGCGGGGTGGACGAAGGCGAACAGCTCAAGCAGATCGAGCCCCGACAGATCGGGATAGCCCAGCCGGCTGGCGACCAACGGCGCATTGAGCATCAGCAGCGGCGTATTGGCCGCTGCCATGATCGCCTCTCCCTTGCCGACCCCGCGGGTATTTCCCGCGTTGCCGCCATCGCGCAGCCAGCAGCCGCCATGGCTGGCGTGGAGCGCGGGAAGGGGAAGCGGTTCGGGCGGCACCCGCGACTTCTGGCGGCAGTAGAACGAAAAGTAAACAGAACGGAAAATTAGATATTTTTCGAAGGCCGTCGAAAGTCAGAGATAGAGTCAATTCCGTAAGCTGCGTTTTGTTGTTCTTTAAATAGTAATTCAGATTATTATCTATCCTGGGGTCGCGAGTCGTTGGGCAATTGCCTAAGGTGTACGGCCGCATTGAGACTGTTAGCGATGCAATAGAAAATCGTTGAGAATCAAGGACTGCTGTGCATTTAAACTCTGAAAAAAGGGGAAATGTCATGAAAGCAATTCAAATAGTCTCCGCCCTGTTCTTGCTCGCTGCCACCACGGGTACGGCGCAGGCGCAAAACTTTACCTTCCAGGCGTCGGCCAATCCCGCGACCACCGTGGGCGGACCCGACATGTCGGGCAATCTGGCGGTCGGCGCGACCTGGACCGGGACCAGCAACGTCAGCTGGGCTGACGGCAAGAAGTCAGTCGATAAATATACCTGCGTCAGCACCACCCAGCCGCACCACGGCAAGATTTTTGATATGCACACGATCTGCGATGGTTCGGGACCAGATGGAGTCTTCAGCTCGACATGGGGCTGCAATTGGACCTCGAAGGACCGGGCCTCGATGGGCTGTGTCGGCGGGCTGGTCGGACGGACCGGCATTTATGCCGGCAGAGGCGGAACCATAACTTTCATGGGCCGCAACGGTTCGGGAAGCGGCACGGGCACCTGGGCACCTACAGCACCCGCGAACTAAAGTGCAGGCCGGGGTTCGGGTTCATTAGCGCCCGGGTCCTGCGCCACTATTGTTCGTCTGATCGTGGGCGCCACAGCTCGCGGCTGGATGGCGCTCGCTCGGACAGATGGCTTCAACGCAAAGCGCCCGCAGCTTGGTCCAAAGCTGCGGGCGCCCGGTGCCTGGCCCCGGGAAGGGGAGGGAATCAGGGCATCAGCACCGAGTCGATAACGTGGATCACGCCATTCGATTGGATGACATTGGCGATAGTCACCATCGAGCGGCCACCCTTGGCATCGGTGAGCATCAGGCGTTTGCCATGCATGGTCGCGGTAAGCCGGTGACCCTGTACGGTGGTCAGCATGGCGCGGCCCTTGCTGCGGCGGATCTTGGCGGCAATATCACGGCTGGTCATGCGCCCGGCAATGACGTGATAAGTCAGGATGCTCGTCAAGGTGCCCTTGTTTTCAGGGCGGACCAGTGTTTCCACCGTTCCGGCGGGCAGCTTGGCGAAGGCGGCATTGGTTGGCGCAAAAACGGTGAACGGACCGGGCGAAGAAAGCGTTTCAACCAGGTCGGCGGCCTTTACAGCAGCAACCAGTGTGGTGTGATCCTTCGAATTGACCGCATTTTCGACGATGTTCTTCTGCTCATACATCGCCGCGCCGCCGACCATCGGATTGGCAATTGCTGACGTGGCGAGCGGGATAAATGCAAGAGCGGTAACAGCAGCAAGGGGGAACAGGCGGCGCATCGGGTAGTCTCCGTGGTTGATCGGCAGCCGGTCCATTCCCGGTTGTCGGCGGAGATACGCAGCCCGCTCGGCGGCGGATGCATCAGGTGGCGATTATTTTTCCGCTGCCGATAATCGGCCCGGTCGGCTTGCCGGTGGGCGAGCCGCCGCGAGTTTCGCGGGATATGGCAAAGCTGGTGCCGGGGGCAATAAGCCCGCGCTGTGCCGGGGCGACGATGTGAGTCGCGGCTGCGCGCGCATCGATGACTCCCAGCGAGCGCGGCGTGCCATCGGCCGGGATGATCCACAATTCGGCATCGCCCGAGCCAACGTCGAGCGCCGCCGGAGCAATCGCCAGCGTGCCGCGCGCTGGATCATAGGCGATCGTCGCGCTGACGCCCTGTTCGCTAGCCAATGAGGCAAGCAAGATGTTTTGCGCTTGCGGAGCCGGAGCCGGGGCAGGAACCGGACGCAGCAGGATGAAGCTGGCCAGCCCCACGGTCAGCACCATCATCGCCAGCGCCGTTGCCCGCCAGCGCTGAACCAGCGGGGCAGAATTGTCGTTCTGGGGCAGCGCCTCTGCAATGCGCGACCAGACCACATCGCGCGGAGCTTCGCCGCTTCCGTCGGTCAGCCCGGCCAATTGCGCGCGCCACCATTCGGCCCGCTCCCGCAACGCCGGTTCAGCCGCGACGCGTGTGGCCGCAGCGGCGGCATCAGCCTCATCGAGCAGTCCCAAAGCCCATTCGGCGGCGAGCAGATCGTCGTCGTCGTTCATCCGAGGCACTCCCTGAGCTTCAGGAAGGCACGGCGGATTCGGCTTTTGATGGTGCCGAGCGGTTGGCGTGAGCGGTCAGCCAGTTCGACATAGGTAGCGCCCTGGAAAAAAGCGGTGCGAATCAGCGTGGCATCGCCGGAGGCTAAGGTATTGAGGCAAAACTCGATCCGATGCTCTCCCTCGGCCTCGATCAGGCAGTCGAGCGCGCTGGCACTGTCATCGGCTGGTTCGTCGATTGCATCGATCGGGGTGGTGATCCGCTTGCCGCGCGCGCGCAGCCGGTCAATCGCGCGGTTGCGCGCCATCGTCACCAGCCAGGTAATCGGGCTGGCCCGGGCCGGATCAAACTGACCAGCCTTGTGCCACACACTGACGTAAACTTCCTGCAACACATCTTCCGCCTCTTCACGATCGGCGAAGATACGCAGGCAAACCCCGAACAGTTTCGCCGAAGTGCGGCGATAGACTTCATGGAAGGCCTTGCGGTCCCCCTGGGCCACGCGCTGCAGCGCCGCAATCAGGCGCAGTCTTTCATCATTGGCGGTTGGCGAGGTCATAATTTCGGTGTGGTATCATTGCTTCCTGGCGCGCGAAAGGGGCTTGTTGGCTGCTTGGCCCTTGCGCCCGGCGCAATGAGCCGCGAAACTCCGCCCCATGACCACCCTCACCCCCGCTCAGCGCGATGCGCTGATCCAGCGACTGCCCAAGGCGGAGCTGCACCTCCACATCGAAGGTTCGCTTGAGCCGGAGCTGTTGTTCGCGCTGGCGGCGCGCAATGGTCTGGTGATCCCGTTCGGCTCGGTCGAGGAAGTGCGCGCGGCCTATGATTTCGCCAATCTGCAGGATTTTCTCGATATTTATTATCAAGGCATGGCGGTGCTCCATACCGAGCAGGACTTTTATGACCTGACCTTCGCTTATCTGGCGCGGGTAGCCGCCGATAACGTCCGCCATGTCGAGATTTTCTTCGATCCGCAGGGGCATACCCAGCGCGGGATCGGCTTTGAAACCGTCATCACCGGGATCACCCGCGCCTTGGCGGAGGGCGAGGCGCGCTTTGGCATCACCCACCGCCTGATCCTGTGCTTTTTGCGCCATCTGGACGAGGCGGATGCGCAAGCTACCCTGGATCAGGCACTGCCGTTTCTTGGCATGATCGCGGGTGTGGGCCTTGATTCGAGCGAGGTTGGCCACCCGCCTGGCAAGTTCGCAGCGGTGTTCGCCCGGGCGCGCGGGCTGGGGCTGAAACTCGTCGCGCATGCCGGGGAAGAAGGCCCGCCCGAATATGTATCCGAGGCGCTCGACGTGCTGAAAGTCGAGCGGATCGACCACGGCAACCGTGCGCTGGAAGACCCCGCGCTGGTCCGCCGGATTGCCGACGAAGGCCTGACGCTGACGGTCTGCCCGTTGTCCAATTTGCGGCTATGCGTGATCGCTGAACTGGAGGACAGCCCGGTTGCCCGGATGCTGGAGCTGGGGCTTTGTGCGACGATCAATTCTGACGATCCGGCCTATTTCGGTGGTTATGTGAACGATAATTATCGCGCGGTGGCGGCGGCACTGGATTTGTCGAAGGAGCAGATTGTTCAGCTCGCGCAGAACAGCTTCGCCGGATCGTTCCTGCCGCCCCAGGATCAGGCCCGCCACCTTGCAGACATTCGCAACGTGGCGGCGGAAGCCTGAAATGGCCCTCGAAAAGCGCTATCTCACCGCCGATGATCTGCTCCAGGATAGCTACCGGCTGGGCAATCAGATCATCGATTCTCCGTTCCGCCCGACTCACATCGTCGGGATCTGGCGCGGCGGCGCGCCCATCGGCATCGCGGTGCAGGAACTGCTCGAATATAACGGCATCGAAACCGATCACATCGCGATCCGCACCTCGAGCTACAGCGGGATCGATGCCCGAGAGAAAATCGTCCGGGTTTTCGCGCTGGGCTATCTGGTCGATACGTTGAACCCTGAAGACCGGCTGCTGGTGATCGACGATGTGTTCGACAGCGGCCGTTCGATCGAAGCATTCCTGCGCGAACTCACGGACCGCTGCCGCCACAATATGCCTCGCGAAGTGAAGATCGCCACGGTCTATTACAAGCCGCGCCGCAACCAGACGCAATTGAAGCCCGATTTTTACGTCCATGAGACCGATGAATGGCTGGTCTTCCCGCATGAGATCAACGGGCTGACCGAGGCGGAAATCCGGGCGCACAAGCCGGGGGCTAGGTTGATCTTGCGGGATTGATAGAAATCCTCCTCCTTGGGTGAGGCCTTTCGCTTCGCACTTGCGGAATCGCGCCACCCGCGCGTAAGGCCAGCCGTATGACCGACGCCGATTATCAAGCCGCCGCCCAGACCTCCAAGGCCTGGCCGTTCGAGGAAGCCCGCAAGCTGCTGCGGCGCTATCGCGATGGCAAACCTGCCGGCCCAAATGGACAGGCTAGGCCGATGCTGTTCGAGACCGGCTATGGCCCGTCCGGCCTGCCGCATATCGGGACGTTTCAGGAGGTGCTGAGGACTACATTTATCCGCCGGGCCTATGAAACGCTCACTGGTGGTGCGCCGACGCGGCTGGTGGCGTTTTCGGATGATATGGACGGCCTGCGCAAAGTGCCGGACAATGTCCCGAACGCCGAACTTCTCCACGCCAATCTGGGCAAGCCGCTCAGCCGGATTCCCGATCCATTTGGCAAGTTCGAGAGTTTTGCCGCGCATAACAATGCGATGCTGCGGGTGTTCCTCGACCGGTTCGGGTTCGACTATGAATTCGTCTCGTCGAGCGAGCGCTATAATTCGGGCGGATTTGACGAGGCGTTGAAGAACGTCCTGCGCAATTTCGATGCGATCATGGGCGTGATGTTGCCGACGCTGCGGGCGGAGCGCGCCGCGACCTATTCGCCGGTGCTGCCGATCTCGCCAACCAGCGGCGTTGTGCTCCAGGTGCCGGTGACGGTGGTCGATGCCGAGGCCGGGCTGATCCGGTTCGAGGATGACGGCAAGACCATCGAGCAATCGATCCTTGGCGGGCAGGCCAAGCTGCAATGGAAGGTCGATTGGGCAATGCGCTGGGTGGCGCTGGGTGTCGATTACGAGATGTACGGCAAGGATCTGACCGACAGCGGCGTCCAATCGGGCAAGATCGCGCAGATTCTTGGCGGGCGGAAGCCCGAGGGGTTGATCTACGAGCTGTTCCTCGATGAGAAGGGCGAGAAGATCTCCAAGTCCAAGGGCAATGGGCTGACCATCGACCAGTGGCTGGAATATGGCAGCGACGAGAGCCTCGGTTTCTACATCTTTCGCGAGCCGAAAAGTGCCAAATCGCTCCATACCGGGATTATTCCCCGGGCGGTCGATGAATACTGGCAGTTCCGTGAGAAGCTGACCGAGCAGCCGGTCGAGCAGCAGCTCGGTAATCCGGTGTGGCATTTGCTGCGCACCAATGGCTACCATGGCGGGGCGGGAGAAAGCCTGCCGGTGACTTACGGCTTGTTGCTCAATCTGGTCGGGGTGCTCGGGGCAGGGGCGAGCCGCGATCAGGTCTGGTCATACCTTCGCAATTACGTCGCCGATGCCGATCCGGCCCAGCATCCCGCGCTGGATGCGCTGGTCGGCAAGGCGCTGGCCTATAACCGCGATCTGGTTGCGCCCACCTTGCATCGCCGCAAGCCCGAGGCGAATGAGGCTGCGGCGCTGGCCGCGCTGGACGAGGAACTGGCGGCAACTTCGGACGATGCCACGGCCGAAGAAATTCAGAACATCGTCTATGCGATCGGCAAGGATCCGCATTATGGCTTTGAGGGCCTGCGTGACTGGTTCAAAGCGCTTTACGAAACGCTGCTGGGTTCAAGCCAGGGCCCGCGGATGGGCAGCTTCATTGCGCTGTACGGCATTGCCAATACGCGGACGTTGATCGCTGAGGCGCTAGCGGACTGACGCTGCGATCCACCGGTCGATCTTTGCCTCGAGGATCGGCAGGGGCAGGGCGCCGCTGCCCAGAACCTGTTCATGGAAGGCGCGAATATCGAACTTTGGCCCAAGCGCGGCTTCCGCCTTGGCCCGCAGCCGCTGGATCGTAAGCGCGCCGATCTTGTAGCTCAGCGCTTGCCCCGGGTTGGCAATATAGCGCTCCACCTCGGCCGTCGCGTCGCTGCGGCCCATGCCCGAATTGGCGAGCATATAGTCAATCGCCTGCTCGCGGCTCCAGCCCTTGGTGTGCAGGCCGGTATCGACGACAAGGCGCATCGCGCGCAGCATCTCGTCATCGAGAGTGCCCCAATGCTGCATCGGGTCTTTGTATAGGCCCATCGAATAACCCAGCGTCTCGGCATAGAGCGCCCAGCCTTCGACATAGGCATTGTTGCCGCCGAACCGCTGAAAGTCGGGAAGCGAGGTATCCTCCTGAGCCAGGCTGATCTGGAAATGATGCCCCGGCGCGCCCTCGTGGAGGTAAAGCGTCGTGATCCCGGTCAGGAAACGGCTCGGCAAGTCGTAAGCATTGTAGAAGAAGGTACCGGGCCGCGAAGCGTCGGGCGAGCCCTGATTGTAACTCCCGCCTGCCTCATACTTCTCGCGGTAGGCTGGGTAGGGCTGAATCAACAACTTGGTTTTGGGAACGTGGGCAAAATACTGCGGCACCTGGGCATCCACTGCGCGGCCGACAGCGGCAAAGCCATCGGCCAGCTCTGTGCTGGTCTTGGGATGAAAGCGCGGATCGGTCCGGATGTTATTGAAGAACGAGCGAAGGTCGCCGGCATGGCCCAGCTCCAACCGCACCCCATCCATGTCGCGCTGGATGCGCGCAACTTCGGACAAGCCGAGCTGGTGTATTTCGGCTGGATCGAGGGCCAGCGTGGTGTGGCGGGCAACCAGCCGGCGGTATAGCCCCGCGCCGCCTTTCATCGCCGAAAGGCCTACTTGGTCCCGCGCGGCGGGCAGGTATTCATCATGCAGAAAAACCCGCAGCCGGCGATAGGCCGGATAGATCTCACGGTCGATCGCTGCAGCATAGGCAGCGCGCAATGGCGCGCGCGACCGCTCCGGAATCGCCGAAGCAAAGCTGAGGACCGGCGAATAAAATGGGGACTCCGCAGGTTTTTGCGCCAGCAGGCTGTCGATCTGGCCGATCATGTTGGCGACAGTCAGTTTTGTATCGACCACGCCGCTGGCCATCCCCTGACGGAAACGGCTGATCGCATTATCGATCACCGCGGGAAACGCGCGGTTGAGCGCCAGATTTCGGCGGTAGTCCGCCTCATCATCATATTGGGCCGCACCGCCCTTGGCCATCATTGAAGGAAATTCGACTTGCAGCCCGCCGAAGTGGTTGAGCGGACGCACTGCGGTCAGCGCCAGAATGTCGGGCTGGAGCCAGGCGGCCGCTTCGCGCTTGTCGCGGAGGAATATGTCATAAGAAAGCTGTCGTTTGCCGCTCAGCTTGCGGCGATCGATCCGCTGCAGTTCGGCGAGGCTTTGCCGCACCGAGCATTGCGCTGCGCGGGTCTGCATGTCGGTGAAGTGGTGCGTCAGCGCCCTGGCATCGACGTCTTTGCCGCGATACAGCAAGCTCAGCGGGTCGAGCGCATCTTCGCGTCGGCTGTCATCGCGGAACAGCGCCATCAGCCGCGCGTCCTCGGCAGAGGTGGAAATTGCCTCGACCGGAGCTGCGGAAACCGCTTGCGGCGGCGCGCTTGCTGCAGAACAGCCAGCGCTGACCGCAGCAACCAAGAGCAGCGGAACCCCATGCATAACTTTCATGCCTAACCCCATTTGCGCGTGCGATACCACTTGGTGATGATGTATTTGACGCCGCGCACCACCGGGGTTCCGGCATGCATCGTGTCGTCGTTGGGCGTGCCGTCGGCCCGAAAATTATTCCATAGCAGCATGGCTCCCTGCTGCGGCGGGACCGACACGCCGATCCGGGTGAAGTCGGTCGTTCCGCCTTCGTCCACCTGGTTGAGATAGACCATCGCGGTATGGCAACGCTGACCGCCGCGCCGGGCCTCTTCTTGCCAGTAGGCTGCCTTGGTGAAGAACCAGTCCATGTGCGGCTTGAACTCCTGCCCCGGGAGATAGCGCTGGCCCTGGATCGTCTCGCCAAAGGCATGGGGTATTCCCAGCAGGTCATCGATCCGCCGTTCGACCATCCGAACAAAGGGATCGTCGCGGACTACGTCCCCGGAATAGCTGGTCCGGTAATTGGCGCCATAGCCGTGATCGAACACGCGGGAAGGCTGTGCCACGACATCGATCATCGCGATCAGCGCCTCGCATTCGGCGGGGCTGAGGAACTGGGACACCGCGTAGATTTCTGCCTGATCGACCGGAATACGCTGGATTGAAGAATCCGCGGAAAGGCGTTTGCGCACGGCGTTGCCGGTGCGGATCAGCGCAGCCTTGTCCGGATTGGGGTAGGTAGCAGCTGCAGTCATTCCAAGGCTTGGCAAAGGGTTGGCGTCAGCTCCCTGACTATCTGGATTGCCAGTCAGGGCAAGCGGAAAGCGCCTTGCTTCGGTTGCAACTTTGCGCCAGTTGCTGGGGCATGGATACAACCTCACCAGCCGCCAGCCGCTATTCCCGCGGTGCCATTGTCTTTCACTGGACCATCACCATCCTGATCGTCCTGAACTTCACCTTCGCGTGGGTTGCAGAAGATCTGCCCAAGGCTGAGAAGCTGCAAATGATGGGCAACCACAAGGCGATTGGTATTACCATCCTGTTGCTCTCGCTGGGCCGGTTGTTGTGGCGTTTTACCAAGCCGGTCCCGGTGCTGTCTGCGGGGCTTAAGGCTTGGGAAGCGACACTGGCCAAATCGACCCATGCGCTGTTTTACGTGCTGATGATCGGTATTCCGGCCAGTGGCTGGATCATGCATTCAGCCGCATCTGCCGGCAAGCCGATCAGCGTCTTCGGATTGTTTTCCTATCCCGGCTTGCCGCTGGCGCAGGATAAGGCGACTGCCGGCTTGTTCTACGAACTGCACGAAGTGATGGCGACCGCGATGCTGGTGTTGCTCGCGTTGCATATCGCCGCCGCGCTCAAGCATAAATTCATCGATGGCAAAGGTTCGATCTTGCAGATGCTTCCGGGCCGCAGCTGAACCTAACGTCATCTGGCCCTAGCACATGAAAAAGCCCCCGCATTGCTGCGGAGGCTCCATCGGCTGGTCCACTCACCAGCGATCTGTGTCGGCTTACCAGAAGAAGTCGTGGATCACGTCAACCACTTCGCCGCTGTAGATATCCACCAGCAGCACGTCATCGTAATACCGGACCCACCGATAGGGGCCATAGACGTCGGGCAGGCGATATTGCCATGGATTGGCAATCCAGTAGCGATTGCTGAAGAACAGCGCATCCAGCGAGAAGCCAATGCTCAAACGCCGGTAGCTGTAGTTCCGGTAAGGCGAATAATAGCTGCCACTGCGGAAGATATCGTGGTTTTGGCTGCGATAGCTGTACCAGTTATAGCGATTATCGCGGCGCCAGTTGTTGTTCCAGCGATGATGGTCCTGGTTATAACCTTGGCGGTTGCCGTCACGGCGCCAGCTGTCGTGCCCCTGCCAGCGGTTCTGGCTATCGCGATAATTGTCGTTGTGGTGGCGGCGATCCCGATTGTAGTCGCCGTCCCGACCATCGCGCCGACCATTCCACGAGTGACCGTTGCGGTCGCTGGCGTCGCGATCGCCTCGCGCGTCCGCCCTGCCGCCCCAGCTACCACCGCGGTGGGTTTCGGTCCGCTGCTGGGTCGTGGCCGGGTCTTGACCGCGCCAGTCCTGACTGGGCACCGCATCCGCGCGGCGATTGTCGCGCCAGTTGCCATGATTGGCGTCGTCACCCTGATGTGATCTGCCGCGATTGCCGCCGTTCCAGCCTTGCTGGGCTGGCGCAGGTGCTGCCTGACGAACCGGAGCTGCGGCGGCCTCGGCTGATCGGCCGTTGCCGCCGTCCCAGCTGCGCTGCGCACGCGCTTCGCGCGCCGGCTCACTCTGCTGGACTACCTGCTCGCGTTGCTGGTGCCGCTGACCGCCACTGATATCGCCTTGCGGCTCACCTCGGTCGCGGTGCGAGCCGCGACGATCGGCGTCGCCCGGATCTGCCTGCGCGATGCCTGGCAAAGTCAGTGCCGCCAGCGCTATGACCAGCGCGGTGCGATGACCGGACTGCTTGAAAGACTTGAGGGCCATTGCCGCTCTCCATCGACTCGCGCCGCACCATCGGCGGCGACCATGGCCAACGGACTATCCGAGTCGCGCTGTCGCAATGGTGAATGGAGCGGTAACCTTTTCGTTCAGCTTGGCTGTTTGGCTACTTGCTGTATGCTTGCCGTGACGGCGGCCGTGTCTTAAAAAAGCCGCCGAAGGGGAGTGCTACTGATGGATGACAAATCGCTTCTTTGGCACCTTTATCAGGACAACCGAGTGCAAGCGCAATTTCATGAAACCCAGCGAGTCAACGGTTCGACGCTGATCGGAGGTGGTGCGGCGGTCATCATTGCGGCAATTTCGCAGGATGGGAATTATTCCCGGGCGGATTCTCCGCTAGCCTGTGTTCTGGTCTTAATTGGTATTTTCGGCTTTTTCTTTTGTGTCAAATCCTACGAGAGAATGCAGCTTCACCTAAACCGGTGCCGAGTATTTCTCCAAATGCTTGATGTAATGGACGAACAACATGACCTGACGTCGATCAAGGATGAATGTGATCGGAAGACTGCGAGGGATTTTCCCACGGCGAGCAAACTTAAACTCCGCGTATTCTGGCAGGGGATGCATGTGATTGTCGCATTGACCGGTTTAGCATTCCTTGCCCGGATCTATTTCCTGTGAACTAAAAATCGGCTGTGATGTCGCTGGACCGAGCGTAGAAAGTGTCATCGTCTCGATCCGGATTAGCCTTCCTGACCTATGCGAGGCAGCCAGGGTCGGTGTGCCAGAAACAGATGACATTGCGAAAACGATCTCTCCAGCTACCATGTCTTCAAGTGCGAGCGCCTCGCGGTTTAACTTGCTTGACCATTCTGACAGTCGTCGTTCTTGCGCCTCGTCTTGCGGTTCAAACCTGGCTGACATCGACCCCCCCAGACTCTTGATCGCGGCTGCTGAGAGTACGCCCTCTGGAGAGCCGCCAACTCCAAGATAGAGGTCAACTCCAAACCGTTCTGGCTGGCAGACCCAGATTGCTGCGGGAACGTCGCCGTCGGAAATGAATTTGAGGGATGCGCCTGCGCTGCGAATTTGCTCGACCAGGCGACCGTGACGCGGCTTGTCGAGCACGCAGACGACAAGATCTCGAACAGCCTTTTGGCTTCCTTTGGCACATTCACGCAGCAAATTACCAACCGGATTGTCGACATGGACAGCTTCACGCGGACAGGCTGGCCCAGCCATCACTTTGCGCATATAGCTGTCAGGCGCAGAGAGTATTGTGCCAACCGCACCAGCTGCGATCACGGTTACTGCCCCAGGAACGCCCTGGGCACAAAGTGTCGTGCCTTCCAGGGGGTCGACAGCAAAGTCCCAAACCCCCGAAGTATCAGAACCGATCAGTTCACCGGGTACCAAACCTGGGGCATCATCGAGTTCCCCTTCGCCTATCGCAACGCGGAAGCTTAGCCCACTGCTTGCAAGCACCCTGCGCATGGCTTGTACAGCGGCGGCATCGGCTGCGATCTTGTCAGACTTGCCTCGCCACTCGTGACAGGCCGCCGCAGCATTTGCAGTTGCATCGGTAACAACACTGGCGAGTTCGTTCCAGGCGAGTGACACCGAGGTGCCCAAAAGCAGGCGCTGGCTCACCGCGTCAATTTCTTGTACGCCAACTTGGTTGGACGGTCGGCTGCATCGCCCATGCGGCGGCGCTTGTCTTCTTCATAGGCCTCAAAGTTGCCTTCGAACCATTCGACATGGCTGTTGCCTTCGAACGCCAGAATATGCGTGGCGAGACGATCGAGGAAAAAGCGGTCGTGGCTGATCACCACTGCGCAGCCCGCGAAATTCTCGATCGCATCTTCCAGCGCGCGGAGCGTTTCGACGTCAAGGTCGTTGGTCGGCTCATCGAGCAGCAGCACATTGCCGCCCTCCTTGAGCATCTTGGCGATATGCACCCGGTTGCGCTCACCACCCGATAGCTGACCGACCTTCTTCTGCTGGTCGGTGCCCTTGAAGTTGAATGCGCCGACATAGGCCCGTGTCGACATGTCCTGCTTGTTGACCTTCATGAAGTCATGACCGCCCGAGATTTCCTCCCAGACATTCTTGCTGGCGTCGAGGTGGTCACGGCTTTGATCGACAAACCCGAGGTGTACGGTTTCGCCGATGCTGATCGTTCCATCATCGGGCTGCTCTTGTCCGGTGATCAGCTTGAACAGCGTGGATTTGCCCGCGCCGTTCGGCCCGATAATTCCGACGATGCCGCCGGGCGGGAGCAGGAACGAGAGGTCCTCGAACAACAGCTTGTCGCCATAGGCCTTGGACAGGCCCTTGGCCTCGATCACCTTGCTGCCAAGCCGCTCGGGCACCTGGATGACGATCTGGGCCTTGTTGATGACCCGGCTTTCGCTCGATTCCACCAGCTGATCAAAGGCCTTGATGCGCGCCTTGCTCTTGGTCTGGCGAGCCTTGGGGCCTTGGCGGATCCACTCCAGCTCGTCGCGAATCTGCTTTTGCCGACCTTCGTCCTCGCGGCTTTCCTGATCGAGTCGCTTGGCCTTCTTTTCCAGATAAGTCGAATAGTTGCCCTCGTACGGGAAGTACTTCCCGCGATCGAGTTCGAGAATCCATTCGACGACATTATCGAGGAAATAGCGGTCATGGGTGATCATCAGCACCGCGCCGGCATATTCCTTGAGGTGGTTTTCCAGCCATTCGACGCTTTCGGCATCGAGGTGGTTGGTCGGCTCATCGAGCAGCAGGATGCCGGGCTTCTGGATCAGCAACCGGGTCAGTGCGATGCGGCGCTTTTCGCCGCCTGAGAGGTTGTCCACCGGCCAATCACCCGGCGGGCAGCGCAGCGCTTCCATGGCGATCTCAAGCTGGTTGTCGAGCGTCCAGCCGTCCACCGCATCGATCTTTTCCTGGAGTGTGCCCATCTCTTCCATCAGCGCATCGAAATCGGCATCTTCGGGCGGGTCAGCCATCAGGTTCGAGATTTCGTTGAACCGATCGACCAGATCTGCGGTTTCGCGGGCGCCGTCCTTGACGTTTTCCAGCACCGTCTTGGTTTCATCAAGCTGCGGTTCCTGTGGCAGATAGCCGACCGTGATGTACTCACCGGGCCAGGCTTCGCCGGTATATTCGGTGTCGATCCCGCCCATGATCTTCATCAGCGTGGATTTACCTGCACCGTTCGGCCCGACGATGCCGATCTTGGCGCCCTGATAGAATTGCAGGCTGATATCCTTCAGTACCGGCTTTGCGGCACCGGGGAAGGTCTTCGTCACGTTCTTCATGACGTAGGCATATTGCGCGGCCATCGGATTCCTTACGGGAACTGGGAGTGCTGGAGATTTGCGCCGCCTCTACCCGGTGGAAAGATTGGCTGCAAGCGTGGGCTGGTGGCCGGGTATAAGCCTGCCGCGCTGGTGCTTGGCATTTCTGCCGATGGCCGTCGTTGGACGGTCATCGGATCGGAAAAAATGGTCGGGATGACAGGATTCCAGCAAATAACTGGAAATGCTTAAGAAAATAAGGCATAATCCTCTATACAGCACCTGCACAGTTATGGATTTCCGCGTGCCTTCGCCCCAAACCTGCATGGATTCTGCACAGTGGAGCGTGGCAATGGCGTTTCTCATGGACAAAGAGGAGCTGAAATCCGGCCTGAGCATCTTCCGGCGCGGCGATGTGGCACACCGCAATTTCTACTGCCGCATCAAGCTCCCCAAAGAGGATCGCTACAAGACGATTTCACTCCACACGGCGGATCGGGAGTCGGCTCGCGACCGTGCGTTCGATCAGGATGCCGACATCCGGTTTCGCGTGAAGCATGATGTTGCCGTGTTCAATCGTCCGTTTCGGCAAGTGGCGGAAGAGTATCTCCAGACGCAGCAGCGTCGCGCCGATACGGGCGAGATTTCGTCACATCGGGTGAAGACCCTCGGAAACGCCTTCAAGAAGGCGCTCGAAGATTATGTCGGCAGCGCCCAGATTCACCTGATCGGTCAGGACCGTTGGGCGGGTTATCCGACCTGGCGGCGGGAAAATGGCAAGGGGCGATTCCGCGAGCATATCAGCGATGCAACAATTCAGTTTGAGATGGGAGCGCTCAACGCGGTGATGAACTTCGCCATCACCAAACGGCTTGTGCCTGCCAGTCACCGTTTTGAAGGCAGGCCAAAACTAAAAACCATGCGCCGCGACGAGTTTACCATTGAGGAATATCGTAAGCTGCACAGTGTCGGGCGCAAGTGGATCAGGGCGGCGACAACACCCCAAGGCATCTGGTATCGCACCATGTGCTACAATTTCATGCTCATTATGTGCAATACGGGTATGCGTCCGCCCGAGGCGAAGAATTTGCGCTGGCGCGACATCACGCTCGCCAAGGATCGCGACGGGCGCGAGATCGTGGTGATGTTCGTCCAGGGCAAAGGAAAATCCCGCAAGCTAGTGGCTCCCAAGAGCGTCGGCGAATACCTCGCCCGCGTGCGCGAACTCTCCAAGGCCACCACGCCCGATGATTCCGTGTTCACGATCATCAACGGAAAGCCTGCCAAATACCTCTACAGCGACACCGTGCAGGCCTTGCTCGTAGAGGCCGGGTTGCGGATGGGGCCGAATGGCATACCACGCTCAACCTATTGCTTCCGCCACACCTACGCGACCTTCCGGCTGAGCGAGGGCGTGGACGTTTATATCCTTTCCGAGCAAATGGGCACCTCGGTCAAAATGATCGAAAACCATTATGGGCATGTGAATACCATCAAGCACGCCGACCGCGTGTTGATGGGCATTGGCGGCTGGGAAGCTATGCACGTCGAAATGGATGCAGAAGATGCCGCCGAAGAAGCCACCGCCAAAGCGCGGCAGGCCGCAAAATCGAAACAATCAATTCGCCCTGCCCACTTCAAACGCTGACTCCGCATCGCCGATGCCCTTTGGAGGCTCGCGTTTGCGCCGGTTTCCCGATGCGCCGCTGGCGCACTTAATCGGGACACTGGTCAAGCGGGCAACGGGAATAGGTACGCCGAGCCTCAAGCGCCCCTTTGCCCGCGTCTTCCCCGCGATTGTCGCCACTTCGCCGCTGGCGAACTCAAAGTGGTGCAATGCGGACCCCTTCGATCGGCAACCGAAAATCTTGGCAATATCGACGACACCAGCATTTCTGGAGGCCGCTACCAGCTCATGCCAAGCTTTCGCTCACCCCTCATTTGCACAGATGCTTACACATTTGGGTTTGAAAATTGGCTGATTTCCGTTGCCTTCCCGAACGTCCGGGAACAGGCTGGTTTTGGAACGCTGATTTCTGCGGTAAACCAGCGTAGTCTCGTCCGACTCAAAATCCCGTTCCGAGAGGAGTGCGGGTTCGATTCCCGCCGCCCGCACCAGCCCTCTCGGCATGATCCATTTGCGCCACCGCACGGTGGCGGAATCATGCCCGAGCGGGGTATAGCGGCCCGGACGGGCCGCACCCCGCGTCAGGCGAAATGACAATCGAACGGCATTGTCATGCTGGCCGTTGGAATCCCGGACGGGATTCGGCCATCGCCCATATCGACTCCGCGAAGCGTCCATATGAGTTTGGTCGGAAGGCCCAGCGCAACTTTTTGTGACTTAAGAGCGAGTCACTGCAACTTTTTGGGGTTTAAGCGGTACGCAAATTCGGACGTCGCTACAAAACGACGGCGGGAAGCATCGCTTGTGAGCGATTGACTATCGCTTTATCAATCACAATCGGGCTATATCGTGATTGATAGAAAGGCATCCTATCGATCATGCGCTGGAATTGGCAACTTCCCGACTGGCCTGATTTCCGTTTCGACGCGGACCGCATCCGCGCGTCTGAAGAGCAATTCCTGAAAGGTTCGGGCGTCGTCATCGGCTCGCTCCACCACCTCAATGCCGATGAGCGCGACGGCTTGACCATCGAGCTTATCTCGTAGGAGGTTGTCGAAAGCTCCGCCATCGAGGGCGAAATTCTCGATCGTGCAAGCGTCCAGTCGTCGCTGGCGCGGCACCTGGGCTTCGCCGCCGACCAGCGGCGCGCCAGCGCAGCTGAGGCCGGCGCCGCCGAACTCATGGCCGATGTCTATCGCAACCATGCCGCGCCGCTTGATGACCGGGCCTTGTTCGCATGGTAGCGCAGGGCGAGTCACCGCGAGGAACAAGGTGTTTTTGGTCAGGATTTCGGAGTCGTCGCTCACACCATCACCCTGCAATAATGCCGACGATGGAATCCGCCGAGAAGACAATGGCAATTCCGATGATCACCGTGACCAGGATGGCGGTTGAGGCGCGGCCCGTGAACCAGAGCAAACCTGTAACGATAACGGCGATGACGGCCAGTGTGCGGAGCAGGGTCGAGGACAATAGCCCGCGCACCTTGGTCGCAAAGCTTTCAAGGTTCTGCGCGTAGGCAGGATCGGGGTTTGCAAACGAAATGATCGTCGCCGCAGCCAATGCTACGCCCCACAATATGGCGCTTTGCCGCAGTTTGGGCATGGCGTTGAATCGGGCAACAAAGTTTGCGCGCCACGTTCCGACGCCGCGCCACACCCTAAGGATGAGATTCATATGCTGGTGCTTTCGTTACCGGCGAGAATTTGCGTTTCGCGGTCATAAGCGGCGCGTTCAAAGACGTTCCACTTGGGCGGCGGAGCCGGGCGGGGTATGGTCGCTGGTGCTTGGGGTGCCGCATTTTCTGAGGCCAGCAGTTCGCGCAGGTCGCCGCTTGTCGGTGCAGCTAGGGCAACGGTCGGAAAGTCGGTGGCGTATGACACGCTCGTGCCCGCGACGCCTGCGTTGCGGGCGACCCTGGCAACATAGCCATTCCAAAATCCGCGCGTCTGGCTTTCCGTGTTATACATCGAGAGTGCGACCCGAAGGGCCGGTTTGTGGATCGCGTCCGGCTTTTGCCGCATTGTAGTTCGAGGTAAGGACGCGGCCCAGAGCTGCGACATTGGTGCAGGGGTTGAATACGGTTTCCCAGGTCAGACCAAGCCAGCGCATGTTACGCGAGTTGATTTGACCAAGCCCCAGATCGACGGAGTATCCCGCTGCTACGAAACGCCGCGCTGTCGCGGCAGCATCGGCGGCGTTGTTTTGACGTGCTGGCTGCCGCCCGCCGTTGACGTTGAGGGCGAAGGGATCGCTGCGGCTTTCGGTTTGAATGATGGCCAGTACCGTTTCGGGTGCAACACTTGGTGCGCATTGCGACGCCCAATGCAAGGATGGCAGCCGCCGAATAGGCCATTAGACGCTATTCCCCGGAATTTTGGCAACTGTTATTAGTTGCGCCTTGCAGATCATTGTTCATCACCCCCGAATTTCTGATTTCAAGCAGAAATACTCTCTTCGACTACCGAACTATTGATAGCTGTTGGGAGAACGGGTCAGCCATAGACT
>JANNAE010000025.1:0-1563 GCA_031383985.1 Novosphingobium sp.
GCTGCCGGTGCGTCAACCGCTACTGCGGAGACTTCGGCTTCATTGTTGGTTTCGTCAGCCATCTTAGAACTCCAGCCCGCCTTCGCGTGCGGCATCAGCCAGCGCCTTGACGCGGCCATGGAACAGGAAGCCGCCGCGATCAAACACAACAGCAGTCACGCCAGCCTTCTTGGCGGCCTCGGCCAGCGTCTTGCCGACTTCGGCAGCCGCAGCGGTGGTTGCGCCAGGACCCTTGGCACCCTTGATCAGCGTCGAGGCAGCAGCAATCGTCCGCCCCTGCGCATCGTCGATGATCTGGGCATAGATATGCCGGCCTGAACGGTGCACCGAAAGCCGCGGACGGCCAAAGGCACGCGCCTTGAGCGCGGTACGGACCCGCCGGCGACGGCGGTCGAAAAGCGAGAGCTTGGCCATTACTTCTTCTTCCCTTCCTTGCGGAAGATGTACTCGCCGCGGTACTTGATGCCCTTGCCCTTGTAGGGTTCGGGCTTGCGCCAACGGCGGATTTCGGCCGCAACCTGACCGACCTTCTGCTTGTCGATTCCGCTGATCTCGACCGTGGTGTTATCCGGGGTCTTGACCTCGATACCCTCCGGCACCGCAAAGTCGACATCGTGGCTGTAACCAAGCTGCAGCTTCAGGTTCTTGCCCTGGACATTGGCACGATAGCCAACGCCGGTGATTTCCAGAACCTTGGTGTAACCCTGCGTCACGCCTGTGATCAGGTTTTCCACCAATGTCCGCTGCATGCCCCAGAAGGCGCGCGCCTGCTTGGTAGCATTGGCGGGCTTGACCAGAATGCTGTCGCCATCAACCGTGTAGCTGATTTCTTCGCGCATGTTGAGCGAGAGGGTGCCCTTGGGGCCCTTCACGGTCAGGGTGCCTTCCGCGATGTCGGCGGTGACGCCGCTCGGGATAGACACCGGACGTTTACCGATGCGGCTCATCAGAACACCTCCGCCAGCACTTCGCCACCGACGTTCTGGGCGCGCGCCTCGGCATCCGAGAGCACGCCACGCGGCGTCGAGACGATCGAGATGCCAAGGCCGTTGCGGATCACCGGGAGCTCTTTGCTGCCCGAATAGACCCGGCGGCCCGGCTTTGAGACGCGGGCGACGTGCTTGATGGCAGGTTCGCCTTCGAAATACTTCAGTTCGATCCGCAGCTGCGGGTGAACGCCGGTAGCGTCCTCGCTGAAGCCACGGATATAGCCTTCGCGCTGCAGCACCTCGAGAACGCGGGCACGCAGGGTCGAACCGGGCGAAAGGACGGAGTCCTTTTTCGCCCGCTGGCCGTTACGGATACGGGTGAGCATATCACCTAGGGGATCGGTCATCGCCATCGCAGATTCCTTACCAGCTCGACTTGGTCACACCGGGGATCAGGCCCTTGTTGGCCTTATCCCGCAGTTCGATGCGGCACAGGCCGAACTTGCGATAGTAGCCGCGCGGGCGGCCGGTGGTTGCACAACGGTTGCGGACCCGGGTGGGGTTCGCATTGCGCGGAATTTCAGCCATTTTCAGGCGGGCGATAAGGCGCTCGGTTTCATCGAGCGACTTGTCG
>JANNAE010000044.1:0-7148 GCA_031383985.1 Novosphingobium sp.
GGCATTGTCGAACTCGACCCGGGGGCGGACTTCGAAGGCATCGGCGCGCGGGCGAGCGAGTGGGCGGGCGTCGAGCCGGGGCACCAGCTTGACCCGGTTGGCCAGCGCATCGGCGATCGCGGTCTTGATCCGGGCGAGCTGGCCCTCCTCCATGAACGGCCGCCCGAGCGGATCCTGGACGAGGAAATTGTCGACCGCCACGCCGTTCCGGGTGGTGTGGATCCGCGCGTCGATGATGTTGCCGCCGGCCAGGTGAATCCCCCCGGCGATGCGGTAGAACAGCCCGGGGTGATCGGCGGCGATCACCGTGACCAGCGTGGCCCCGCGTGCGGCGTAATATTCGGTATGAACGTCGAGCGCCGCGCCCTTGGCCCGGTCGAGCTGGATCAGGTTCATCGCGATGATGTCATCGGGCTCGGCGATCCAATACGCATCGCCCAGCTGCTTGCCGATCCCGGCGACCAGCTTGCCATGCTTGCCCAGCCGCTCGGCGACGACGGCCTTCTTGGCGGCGATCCGCTGTTCCCGCCCATGTTCCTTGTGGCCGAGGCGCAGGCGTTCCTCCGCCGCATCGTGGAGTTCCTGCAGCAGCTGACGCTTCCACCCGTTCCACACCCCCGGGCCGACCGCGCGGATATCGACGATGGTCAAGAGTGCCAGCGTGCGCAACCGTTCGACCGACTGGACCACCGCGACGAAATCGGTGATCGTTTTCCAGTCGGCCAGATCGCGTTTGAAGGCGGTGGCGCTCATCATCAGATGCGACCGGACCAGCCAGCTGGTAAGCGCGGTCTCTTCCTCGCTGAAGCCCAGCCGCGGGCACAGCTTCAGCGCCACTTCGGCGCCCAGCACCGAATGATCGCCGCGCCGTCCCTTGGCAATATCGTGCAGCAGTACCGAAACATACAGCGCGCGGCGGTGGGCGATTTTCTGGACCAGTGCCGTCGCCAGCGGATGATCGACCTTGAGCTCGCCCTTCTCGATCCGGGCGAGCAGCCCGATCGCGCGGATGGTATGTTCGTCCACCGTATAGTGGTGGTACATATCGAATTGCATCTGCGCATTGACCCGGCCGAAATCGGGGACGAACCGCCCGAATACGCCGGCTTCGTTGAACCAGCGCAGCGCGGTTTCGGGATCGTGGCGACTGGTCAGCAGATCGAGAAACAGCGCATTGGCGCGCGGATCGGTGCGGGCCGAATCGATTGCCCGCGCATCGCGCGCCGCCAGCCGCATCGCCTCGGGGTGAATCTCGAGGCCGTTGGCATCGGCCAGCACGAAAATCTCGATCAGCCGGACGGGATCCTCGGCGAACCAGCTGTCCGAGGGGACGCCGATTTTGCCGCCGAACACGCGGTAACCCTTGATGCTCCGGGCCCGGGCGCGAAAGCCGGCCAGCAGTCCGCGCGGCTGCTTGCGGGCGAATTGCTCGTCCAGCTGGGCCAGGAACAGTCCGGTCAGATGGCCGACGCTTTTCGCCTGGAGGAAGAAATACTGCATGAACCGTTCGACCGCGCTTTTGCCCGGGCGGTCGGAGAACTGCATCCGCGCGGCAATCTCGCGCTGGACGTCGAAGGTCAGGCGGTCTTCGGTGCGGCCCGTGATGGTGTGCAGGTGGCAGCGCACCGCCCAGAAGAAGTTCTCGGCGCGGCGGAATGAACGATACTCGTTGGCGCTGAGCAAGCCCACTGCAACCAGCTCGGCGGACCCTCGCACCTTGTGGATATATTTACCGATCCAGTAGAGCGTGTGGAGATCGCGGAGGCCGCCTTTGCCCTCCTTGACGTTGGGTTCGACGACATAGCGGCTGTCGCCGAGGCGCCGGTGCCGGTCATTGCGCTCGGCGAGCTTTTCGGTGACGAACTGGCGCTCGGTCCCGGCGACGACTTCGGCGAAGAAGCGGCGCTGGGCGTCCTCGTAAAGCGGCTGGTCGCCGCAGACGTAACGGCCTTCGAGCAACGCGGTGCGGATGGTCAGGTCGCTTTTGGCCATGCGGACCATATCATCGAGCGAGCGACTGGAATGGCCGATCTTGAGGCTGAGGTCCCACAGCAGATAGAGCGTCGCCTCGATCACCTGCTCGCACCACGAGGTCTGTTTGCCCGGGGTCAGGAAGGCAATATCGACGTCCGAATGCGGGGCCATTTCGCCCCGGCCATAGCCGCCGACCGCCATGATCGCGATGCGTTCTCCGGTCGAGCGGTTGCCCGATGGATAGAGATCGGTGAGGACGTGATCGTGGATCACCCGGACCAGCTGGTCGACCAGAAAGGCCTGTGCTTCGGCGCATTCATACCCGGCCGAGGGTTTGGCCGCGAGCCGTTGGGCGATCTCGCTGCGCCCATCGGCCAAGCCCCCGCGAAGCAGTTCGACTATTTTTGGTCGCGCGGCTGCAGCTCCCTTCGACGCAATGGTATCGGCGATTGCCCCGGCCAATCCGCGCCGGTCAATGATCGCGCGCTGGTCGACGATGCGGGATGGGAATGAGGGTTTCCCCGTGCTCACGCGGTGGTCTGCTGCCCCCGTTCGGCTTCCCACAGCGGCAGATAACGACCGCGCAGAGCTCGCTTGTCGACCTTCTCGGTGCCAAGCCGCGGCAGGGTTTCGTGTTCCTGCCAATAGCGCGCCGGGATTTTGAAGCCGGCAATCCGCTCGACCAGGAACTGGTGCAGCGCAGTCTCGGTCAGGCCGCGGCCTGCCTTGGCCAGCCAGACGGCCCCCACCATTTCGCCCAGCCGCTCGTCGGGCAGGCCGAACACGCTGGCCTCGGCGATATCGGGATGGGCATAGATCGCCTGCTCGACCTCGATGCAGGAGATATTCTCACCGCCGCGGATGATGATGTCCTTTTTGCGGTCGACAATGAACAGATAGCCGTCGGCGTCGAGATAGCCGAGATCGCCGGTGCGGAAATAACCATCGGGCATGATCGCCGTGGCGGTCGCTTCCGGGTTGTTCCAATAGCCGCCGAAATTGCAGATCGTGCGGATCGAGACTTCGCCGATTTGCGGCGAAGGCAAGACGCCGCCATCATCATCGAGGATCGCCAGATCGACCAGCGGACGGCTGGCCATGCCGGTGCTGCCGGGCTTGGCGATATAATTCTCGTTGAAATTGCCGCAGCCGACGGCGTTGGTTTCGGTGAGGCCATAGCCGAGCAGCGGAAACGCATGAGGCAGGGCCTCGCGCAGGCGGGTGACGTGTTCGATCGGGCGCGGCGCGCCGCCGGCAGCATAGGCGGTGCAGCTCGACAGATCATATTTGTCGCGATTGGGGTGAGTGGCGATCTCGAAGCTCATCAGCGGAACCCCGACGAAATAGGTCGTCCGCTCCTGCTCGATCAGCCGCATCGCCTCTTCGGCATCCCATTTGGGCATCAGCACCAGCTTGCGGCCGATCGCAAAGCTCTGGAGGAACAATGGCACTTCGCCGGTGACATGGAATAGCGGGACATTGACCAGCGCTGCAGGCTGCACGGAGGGAGCTTCGCCGCGCTCGGTAAGCAGCGTCATCACCATCAGCGACGAGGCGGCGTAGTTCATCGTTCCCTGCACCACCGCGCGGTGGTCCGACCAGGCACCTTTGGACTGGCCGGTCGAGCCCGAGGTGAACAGGATCGTGGCAAGGTCATCGCCGGTCAGCTCAGGCATTGCGGTATCTGCACCGCCGCCTTGCGCCAGCAGCGGGGCGAGCCCGTGGAGCGGATCGCCGCCATGATCGAAGATGATCACCTTGCCGGGAAGGCTCAAACCATCGAGCCGCGCCGCGCGCGGGGTATCTGCCAGCACGATGGTGCATTCAGCCAGTTTGATGCCGTCCGCCAGTTCTTCTCCGGTCCACCAGCCGTTGAGCAGCGTAGCGCAGCCGCCAGCCATCAGCACCGCCATATAGGCAACAACCCAGTTGGCCGAATTGCGCGCGGCGATCCCGATCCGGTCGCCGCGCTGCACGCCGTGCCCGGCGACTAGCCCGCCCGCGACGATCCGCGCCGCTTCGTGGGCCTGGGCGAAGCTCAGCCGCAGTTCGCCATCGACGATGAATTCGGCGTCGGCATGCTGAGTGCAGAACTTCTCCATGTAATCGGTCAGCGTTGGCGGCGCGAGCCTCAGCATCGGCAAGCTGGTGCCGAAACGTTCGAAAGCTACAGTTTCAAGCGGACCACCTGGAACAGAGAGGCGATCCATTACCGATTCAATGGCATTGTCGAGTTCACTAGGCATTCGGTTTCCTTTTCCCCAATCAATCGGCGCGTCCCTGCCACACGCAGTGGCCTAGGCTATCGCACGCCGCAGTCAGGCCATTCCCTCTCCGCAGAGGGGTTTGTATCCCGACCAGCTCTATGCCAGAAGGCGCGGCGCTGGTTGTCCTGCGCTGTTCTGCCTTGTCTGTCCGCACTTCGTTTAGGGGGTTACGTCCTTGCTGTCACTATTGCTTGCCGCCTCTTCGTCCGATGTGCCGATCAACTGGCTGGACCTGGGACTGACCCGGGGGATCGACCTCGGTTTCTTCATGCTGCGCTGGTACAGCCTCGCCTATCTGGCAGCGATCATGCTGGGCTATTGGCACCTGACGCGAATGATCAAGGCCCCCGGCTCGCCGCTCGGCCAGCGCCATGCCGATGATCTGTTCTTCTACTGCACGCTGGGGATCATTCTGGGCGGGCGGCTGGGTTATGCTACCTTCTATGCTCCGCATCTTTGGGCATCGACCGATCTGTTCAAGCTGTGGGAAGGCGGGATGAGCTTTCATGGCGGGCTGATCGGAGTGGTGGTCGCGCTGGCCTGGGTATCGTGGAAGAACGATCTCAAATTTCTGCGAGTCGCCGATTACATGGCGGTCTGCATCCCCGCCGGCATGTTTTTCGGGCGCATGGCCAATTTCGTCAATGGTGAGCTGTGGGGCCGGGTGGCCGGGCCGGACGTGCCCTGGGCGATGGTTTTCCCCGATGGCGGACCGCTCGCCCGTCACCCCAGCCAGCTTTATCAGGCTGGGCTCGAAGGGCTGGTGCTGGCGCTGATCATGCTGCCGCTGTTCTGGAAAACCCGCGCTCGCTGGCGGCCCGGCTTGCTGGTCGGCACCTTCGCGCTGGGCATGGGCTTGGCGCGCTTCAATGCCGAATATTTCCGCGAGCCGGACAGCCAGCTGGCCGAATTCGCGGTTCGCACCGGCCTGTCGATGGGCCAATGGCTGACGATCCCGTTGATGCTGGTCGGGCTGTTCTTCATGGTCCGCGCCCTGCTGCGTCCGCCGCTCGGCAGCGGGACTCCCGTGCCTAAATGAATGAGGCGACCCCCGGGGTTTCGCTGGCTGCGATCTTCCGGCGGCTGATTGCCAACACCGGGCCGATCAGTCTGATGCAGTATATGGGCGAATCGAACGCCCGCTATTACACTTCGCGCGATCCGCTGGGGGCAGCGGGCGATTTCGTCACCGCGCCCGAAATCAGCCAGATGTTTGGCGAACTGATCGGGCTGTGGCTGGCCGATATGTGGAGCCGGGCCGGACGCCCGAAACCGGTCCATTATGTCGAGCTGGGACCGGGGCGCGGCACGCTGGCGCGCGATGCCTTGCAGGCGGCGCGGCGTTTTGGGCTGGAGCCGCAGGTCCATCTGGTCGAGGCTTCGGCCGCGCTGCGGGAGGTCCAGCTGGGCGCTGTTCCGGATGCGCAGTGGCACCATGATTTATCGGATCTTCCGGCAGATGCCCCGCTGCTGATCGTCGCCAACGAGTTTCTCGATGCGCTGCCGGTTCGCCAGCTGGTCAAGACCGAGGGCGGCTGGCGCGAGCGGATGGTCGCGCTCGATGGGCACCGCTTTGTCTGCGTCGCCGGGCCCGAGCCGATGGATGCAGCTGTGCCCGAAGCGCGCCGGGCAGCGGCAACCGGCGCGATCCTCGAATTCTGCCCCGGTGCGGAGGCTACAATCGATGAAGTCGCCCGGCGGCTGGCACTGCAAGGCGGCGCGGCGCTGTTCATCGATTATGGTCACGATGTCCCGCGCGATGGCTCCACGCTCCAGGCGGTGCGCAGCCATTTGAAAGTCGATCCGTTTACCGACCCGGGCGAGGCGGATCTGACCGCTCATGTCGATTTTGCTGCGCTTGCCCGGACTGCCGAAGCGCGCCGTGCCAAGTGGCTGGGCACTGTGCCGCAGGGGCGCTGGCTCAGCGAAATGGGAATCGACGCGCGCACCGCTGTGCTGGCCGCTGCTGCGCCAAGCCAAGCCGAGGCTGTCCACGCCGCCAAAGCGCGCCTGATTCGCGAAGACCAGATGGGTACGCTGTTCAAGGTAATGGGCCTCGCCGCGCCCGGCTGGCCCGATGGCGCCGGGTTTTAGAACGCGCGTCGTCCCCGGCTCGACCGGGGACCGCTGCCCTCATCATCCCGCCCTTGCATCGACGGGGCCAGCGGTCCCCGGTCAAGCAGGGGACGACGTTTGATCTGGTTTCAATTGTTGCTATGCCCGCTTCGAGTTGAGGAGAGACCATGCGCGCCACCCCGGAATTCGACTTTGGCCTGCCCGAAAGCGCGATGATGATCCGCGATGCGACCGCGCGCTTTGCCGATGAGCAGATTGCGCCACTGGCAGCTCGGGTCGATGCCGAGGACTGGTTCCCGCGGGAGCTATGGCCGGCGATGGGCGCGCTGGGGCTGCATGGGATCACCGTGGAAGAGCAATGGGGCGGGCTGGGGCTGGGCTATCTCGAACATGTCATCGCGGTCGAGGAAGTCAGCCGCGCTTCGGCCTCGGTCGGGCTCAGCTATGGGGCGCACTCCAATCTGTGCGTCAACCAGATCCGCCGCTGGGGAACCGGCGAGCAGAAGGCCAGATACCTCCCCGGGCTGATCAGCGGCGCGCACGTCGGCAGCCTGGCGATGTCGGAAGCGGGCGCGGGCTCAGATGTCGTCTCGATGAAACTCAAGGCCGATGCTGTTCAGGGCGGTTATGTGCTCAATGGCACCAAGTTCTGGATCACCAATGCGACCTATGCCGATACGCTGGTGGTCGATGCCAAGACCGGAGACGGATCCCGGGGGATCACCGCCTTCCTGATCGAAAAGGATATGGCAGGCTTCTCGATCGGCCAGAAGATCGACAAGATGGGGATGCGAGGGAGCCCCACGGCAGAGCTGGTGTTCGATGATTGCC
>JANNAE010000012.1:0-4634 GCA_031383985.1 Novosphingobium sp.
GGCGTAGCGCGCGAAGACATCCTCGATCATTTTTGCCACGAGATGCGGCTCGAACGGCACGCAATAGGCCTCGCCAACGCCAGAGATCCCGCAGGCCGTGGTCAGTTTGACGAACACGAAATAGCGTCCGCCAAAATGCGGTGGCGGATTGCCGACCACGAAGGTCTGGATGCCGGTCAGCTTCATGCCGGGTGGAACCCGTTGATCACCTTGACCTCAAGGAAATCATGCAGCCCGAACTCGCCCCATTCGCGGCCGTTGCCCGATTGCTTGTATCCGCCGAACGGCGAGCAGTAGTCCTGGCCTGCGCCATTGATATGGACGCTGCCCGCACGAACCATCCCGGCCACGCGGCGCGCCCGCGCCAGATCGCCGCTCTGGACATAGCCGGCCAAACCATAGGGTGTGTCATTGGCGATTGTGATGGCCTCTTCCTCATCGGCAAAGGGGATCATCACCAGCACCGGGCCGAAAATTTCCTCGCGGGCGATGGACATCTGGTTGGTCACACCGGCAAAGATCGTCGGCTTGACGTAAAACCCGCGAGAAAAGCCTTCGGCGCGGCCCGTGCCGCCCGCGACCAGCGTAGCGCCTTCATCGATCCCCGCCCGGATCAGCGCCTGGATCTTGTCGTATTGGGTCTTGCTGACCACCGGGCCGAGATGCGGGCCTTTGTCCAGCGGATCGCCCAGCGTGACGCCTGCCGCAACCTTGGCGGCAATCGCCACAGCCTTATCATAAGCGGAGGCCTCGACCAGCATCCGGGTCGGCGCGTTGCACGATTGCCCGGTATTGCCGAAGCAATGCAGCACGCCGCGCGTGACCGCGACCTCGAGACCGGCGTCGGCGAACACGATATTCGCCGATTTTCCGCCCAGTTCCTGCGACACCCGTTTGACCGTTCCCGCCGCCGATCTGGCCACCTGAATGCCCGCGCGGGTCGATCCGGTGAACGACACCATATCGACTTCGGAGTGCCCGGTCAGCGCATCGCCGATTGCCGCGCCAGTGCCATGGAGCATGTTGAACACACCGGCGGGAAAGCCCGCCTCGTCGATGAATTCGGCAAACAGCTGCGCTGAGAGCGGGGCAATCTCGCTGGGCTTCAACACCATGGTGCAGCCCGCAACCAGCGCCGGGCCGACCTTGGCGGCGAGCTGGTTGATCGGCCAGTTCCACGGGGTGATCAGCACGCACACGCCGATCGGTTCGTGGGCCAGCTGGCCGGTCTCACCAATCCTTCGCGTCCAATCCATGGCGCGCGCCGCCTTGACCGTTTCCCTCAGATGGCCGGGGCCGCACTCGGCCTGGGCGTTGAACGACAGATCGTAAGGCGCACCCATCTCGGTCGAGATCGCCCGGACCATTTCGTCATAGCGGCGCTCGAAGACTGCGATCAGCCGTTCGACCAGCGCAATCCGCGCCTCGAGCGGCAAGGCCGCATAGGCCGGGAAGGCCGCCCGCGCGGCGGCCACGGCTGCATCGACATCGTCAGGCCCGCAGAGCGCGACCAGTGCGGCGCGCTGTTCGGTGGCCGGATTGATCGCCTCGAAAGTCTGGACCGAGCTTAGCGGCACGGTCCATTTTCCGGCGATGTACGACTTGAGTGGCACCTCAGACATAGCCCACTGCCCGCCTCTGATCTTCGACAATGTACTTCGCTGCGCGCCAGTAATGCCAAGCGGCCCAGAAGCCGGTCGGGGCAAGAATCAGCTGCGCCAATCGCAAAGAGTCCGCGTTGCCGCCGCCTGAGGCATCGAAATAGTCGCTCAGCGAGCCAACGATCCCCGGTGCAATGATCAGATTGAGAACATTGGCAATCAATAGTGCGATCGCCACCGCCATAGCCCGCATTTTGGGTGCCGCGAGGTTCTGGCAAAGCGCAAACGCCGGGCCGATGTAGAAATAGATCGCCGGGATGAAAATCCACCACATCAGCTTCGCAAAGCCAAGGTCATGCGTCCAGTAAGCCAGAAACGACGGGACCGTTGCCACGGCAGTTACGACTGCGAGCAGGCGGGCAATCTTGCGGGGATCCGTAAAGGCGGGCCGCGCAACGATATAGGCCGTGATCAATGACGCGCCGATGCCGCCGACCAGATAGATCTGGCCGAGCAGGCCGCCTGCTTCCCCCTCATTCATCCCATAGGTCCGCTGCAGGAACAGCGGTGTGAACCACATCAGGCCCCAGCCCCAGAAGGCGGACAGGCCGCTGCCGATCATGGCGTGAACCGCCGACTTTTGCGACCAGATAAACTTCAGGGTCTCCATGACAGTCGGGGTCTTGTCTTCGGCAACGGCATCAAGACGGCCGCGGACAGGTTCCTTGATGGTCACCATGATGACGAGCGCCAGAATGAGACCCGGTATGCCGAGCACCAGAAACGCCGCGCGCCAACCGTGCAGGGTGGAGACATAGCCGGCAATGTCGGAACCCAGCCATGCACCAATCGGTGCCCCGAGGGCGAAAACTGTCATCGCCATCGAGCGCCGGTCAGCAGGGAAATAATCGGCAATGATCGAATTGCAGGCGGGTGTGCCTCCGGCCTCACCGATACCAACTCCTACCCGCGCCAACAATAGGTCCCAAAAGCCGCGCGTATACCCTGTCAGCGTTGTCATGAGCGACCAGACTGCCACCGATGCCGCCAAGAGCGAGCGGCGGTTGGTTCGGTCGCACAACCATGACAAGGGAAGACCCATCACCACGTAGAACAACGCCAGGGGAATCCCGAGCCATGCTGCCCCGGTGTCGCTCAACTGCAATTCTTTGCTGATCGGGCCGATCAATGTAGAAAGAACGTAACGATCAGCGATGCTGATTGTGTAGACCAGCATCATGATGAACAGCACGTACCAGCGCTGCCCCATTGTCGAGGTGCTGTCTGCGCTGATCGGTGCGGCACTTGCCATCAAGATTTCCTTCAGGTTGCGGCCAGGTCCGGACCCAAGATTGCGCGAAGCGGATCGAGGAAGGGACTGAAATTCTCCCATTGATCCACGCCACTTTTGAAAATCGGTTGTCTGACCTGTTCGGAACTGGCGGTGCGGACCGCACGTTCGGTTTGGTGGAAGTCGATGCAGGCCTGCTCGAACGGAAGCCCGCAGAAATCGAGCAGACGGCGGACCTGCGGCTCGAGATCGGCGACTACGGCTTCGTAACTCACGTGCAGAACCTTGCCGGGCAACACCTCGTCCCAGTGATCCATCAGCGCGACATAGTCGCGATAATAACGCCCGATTTCGTCGAGTCCGTAAGTGAATTCCTGCCCCTCGGCGAATAGCTGTTTGAACCCGCTGAAGCAGCAGCCCATTGCCCCACGCCGCGCGTCGATGATCTTGGCATTGGGCAGGATTAAATGGATCAGGCCGATATGGCGAAAATTGTTGGGCATTTTGTCGATGAAAAAGGCGGTGCCCTGTTTGCGGTAAATCCGCGTGTCACGAATATAATCTTCCCCGAACCGCGTCAGCTCGTCGCGTGACAATTCGGGGAGATTGGCGGGATATTCCGGCTCTTCGTTCCACATCCGGCGATGATCCAGCCGGTGCGACAGCGCGAGGATGTTGGGCAGTTCCATCGTGCCTTCCACCTGGCTGTGCGAAGCGAGGATCTGCTCGAGCAGGGTCGATCCCGCGCGCGGCAGACCCACGATGAAAATCGGATCGGCCGCCGGGCATCCTGCACCCTCGAACCGGCTGAGCAAACCGGCCGTCACATGTTCGCGCTGGCGCTGCATCTCGTCTTCGAGACGCTGCGGATCGTACTTCAGCTCCTCGCGTTTCAGCCGGTTACCGCGCTCGTAGTAGGTGAAGGACTGCCGATAGTCCGCGCGATCCTCGAGCGCCTTACCCACCGCAAAGCAAAGGTGATAACGGTCGGCGAGCGCGATCGCAGGCGAGGCTTCCTGCTCGCGCATCTGCGCCAGTTCTGCATCCGAAAACCGGTAGGTCTTGAGGTTGGCCAGGCTCCAGAAAGCATCGCCAAAATCGCGGCGGACCTGATAGGCCCGGCGGTAGGCGGCAACCGCCTCGTCCTGCCGCCCCACGGTCTTGAGCGCGTGACCATAAGTGAGGTTGATGCCCGGATTGGCAGGCATTGCTTCAAGCAACGCCTGGTACGTATCCATCGCTTCATCGAAATTGCCCACGGCCAGATTTTCGTTGGCGTAAAGCATCTCGAATTCCGGATTGCCCGGCTCCTTGGCGCGCAGTTCGACCGCCTCGGCCAGCGCCTGTTCGAACTTCTGCCGCTTCCTCAAAAGCTTGGCGTAGTCATATTGGGCGCTTACATTGTCGGGCTCCAACACCTTCGCCGATTCAAGCAGGAATTCGGCATCATCATAGGCGTTGAAGCGCTGTCCGATTTCGGCCAGCAGCCGCATCGCCTCCACATGATGGCCTTCACGCTGGAGGAACGCCCGGCAGATCTCTTCGGCTTTGCTCAGCCGCCCTTCCTGGATGAAGCTGGCAACGCTCTGGAGTTCGGCGGGAAGCGCGGAGAGATAGGCGAATTGCGATCCGGCAAAGTCTGCCTGCGCATCACGCCCGGCGGACCGGTGCAACTGCGCCAGCATCCGCCAGCTTGCCGCGAGTGCGCCATTGTGGGTGACGGCAGCCTGATAGGCCGCGAA
>JANNAE010000034.1:0-11137 GCA_031383985.1 Novosphingobium sp.
AATCAACATCAAGTGGTCCATCATTTCGCCATGCGCGGCTAGCGCGATGACCCGTGAATAGGGAGTGAACCGGAGACTTCCAACCAGTGACTTGTGCTGCGCACCGAATTCCGCGCTTTCCTTGACCGGGAGCTGAAGGACCGGACCCCGCGCCAGCGCTCGGACAATTGGTACGGGTTCGATCGCGGCTTTTCGCGCGCGATGGGCAGGCTGGCTATCTCGGCATGACCTGGCCGAAGCAGTACGGCGGGCATGAGCGCAGCGCCTATGAACGCTATGTGATCGTCGAGGAAACACTGGCAGCCGGCGCCCCGGTCGGCGCCCACTGGATCGCCGACCGGCAGAGCGGGCCGGGTATCATCAAATATGGCACTGAAGAGCAGAAGAGCTGGTTCCTGCCCAGAATTGCCGCGGGAGAACTGGCGTTCTGCATCGGGATGAGCGAGCCGGACTCCGGCTCCGATCTGGCCGCTACTCGCACTCGCGCGATCCGGGACGGCGATGTTTACCGGATTACCGGGACCAAGCTGTGGACCAGCTTTGCCCATGAAGCAGACTGGGTGATCCTGTTCTGCCGCACCGGCAGTGGTGGCCCGGCTGATCGTCAGGCCGGAACCAGCCAGTTTCTGGTCGATCTCAAGCACACTCCGGGGCTCACCATTCGCCCGATCATCGATCTGGCCGGACAGCACCATTTCAACGAAATGCATTTCGAGGACGCGATCGTCCCTGCAAACATGCTGCTCGGCACCGAGGGCCAGGGCTGGGAACAGGTGATGAGCGAGCTGGCGTTCGAGCGCTCCGGCCCCGAACGGTTCCTGTCCTCGATCGAGCTGCTTTATCAGCTGATCGCCATGCTGCAGGGTCAGAATAGCGATGCCGCGCAGATCACGCTGGGCCGCCTCACCGCGCGGCTGGCAGTGTTGCGCCGCTTGTCGCGGTCGGTCACATCGATGTTGCAGGACCGGCAGGATGCCGGACTTCAAGCCTCGATCGTCAAGGATGTCGGCGCGCTGTTTGAGCAAGGTCTGCCCGATATTGCCCGCGAGTTGATCGATTGCGAACCCGATCCGCAGAGCGCCTCGGCCTATGCCAGTGTCCTCGGCAATATCGTCCTCAATGCGCCCAGCTGGTCGCTGCGCGGCGGCACGCGTGAGATCCTGCGCGGGATCATCGCGCGCGGTTTGGGTACGCGCTGAGCAGGCGTTTGGTTAAGCCCGATCAGCCCCGCCCGCGATATCCCGCTACGCCTTGGTCGGGTAGCCACAGCCCCTCAGGTGCGGCGCTGCTTTGCCAGAACACGTCGATCGGAATACCGCCGCGCGGATACCAATAGCCCCCGATCCTCAGCCACTTCGGCTGCATTTCGGCGAACAGCCGCTGGCCGATGCCGACGGTGACATCCTCATGAAACCCGGCATGGTTGCGGAAGCTGCCGAGGAACAGCTTGAGGCTCTTGGATTCGACGATGGTTTCGCCCGGCGCATAATCGATTACCAGATGTGCGAAATCGGGCTGGCCGGTCACCGGACAGAGCGAGGTGAACTCTGGCACCGCAAAGCGCACCAGATAGAGCGTCCCGGCGCGCGGATTGGGAACATAATCCAACGCCGCTTCAGCGGGCGAGTCGGGGAGCGGGCTGGTTTGCCCCAGGTAGCGGGGATTTGGTGTGTCAGACATGACGCAGCCATGCCGTTATCGCCGCCTCAGCACAAGTCACTGGTTGGAAGTCTCCGGTTCACTCCCTATTCACGGGTCATCGCGCTAGCCGCGCATGGCGAAATGATGGACCACTTGATGTTGATTGACCGGGGCAATGCTGGGGCAAAAGTGCGGATCGCACCAATGCCCAGACCCGGCTTTGCTCTAGCCCTTGCCTCAATTCTGGCAAGCACGCTGGCCCTTGCCGCCCCTGCTGCACAGGCACAGTCGGTCACCGATTTCAAGCTGCCGTCCCCGTCTCCCAGTTCCACGCCGCGCGCGGCTGGTCCGGTTGATCCGGACAACCCCGGTGCATCGACCCCGAGGCCGGCTTCGACAGCCAGCCCGGTGCCAGCGCCGGTCGCGTCGCCCAGCCCCAGAGCCGCAAGCCCCCGTGCCACCGCGACCAGCGCGCCTGTGGCCGCGCGGCCGACACCGCGCCCGGCTGCGACCAGCGCACCACGCGGGGCCACTGTGACGAGACCGGTTGCCACGCCTGGTCCGGGCGGCAGCGCGGTTCCTCTCGAGATTCCCTCGCCACCTGCCAGCACTGTGCCGCCGACTTTCCCGGCAACCGCCCCTGCCGCTTCGCCCGCTCCGGCGCTGAAGGATGCCGCCCCGTGGTGGCCCTACTTTGCGGGCGGGGCCGCAGGGCTGGCCGGCTTGGCGGGCCTGCTGTGGTGGCAGCGACGGCGCAGCGCCCTGCGTGAGCCGCAGGTGGAATTCGAGATGCCGGTGGTTGCCCCGCCCAAGCCCGCGCAAACCCCGGCCCCGATTCCCGGACCGGGGCAGAGTGCCGCGCCCGCTCCTGCTCCGCAGCCCCAAGGTCTGGTCCTTGCACTCGAGGCAACCCGGCTCAGCGCCTCGCTGATGGCGACCACTCTCAGCTACCGGCTCACGCTGACCAACCACAGCGCCGAGACTATCGCAGCACTCGCGATCGAGGGCGACATGGTCTCTGCCCATGCATCGCTGCCCCCCGAAAAACAGATGGCGCAGGAAAGTGAAGCGCTGGAATTACGCCACGCCTTGGCTGCTCTGGCGCCCGGGGAAAGTGCTGAATTGACAGGCGATATACGCCTTCCGCTCGCTGCAATCACTGCCATCCGCGCCGGGGAACAGGCCTATTTTGTGCCGCTCGCCCGGTTCCGGGTCGAGGCTGCCGGGCCAGGCGGTGCAGCGCTGGTTATCGCCCGGACCTTCGTGGTCGGCGAGGTTGCCGACGGTCCGCAGACCACCTTGCGCCCGTTCCGGCTCGACCTTGGTGCCCGCACCTATTCGCGGATCAGCCAGCGCGAACTGGATCAGGTCACAATCTCATAACCCGCGGCCCGCTGGTTATGAGTTTGTGACCTAAACCCCCTCGACGTGTCCACCGGCGGGGGCTAAGCCCTCTCGCAATCGCAGCGTGGGGGCGTTGCGCGGGTCCGCCGGGACCCATCCGAGGAGGACGCGTAAATTATGGATAGTCTTGTTTCAACTGAGTGGCTGGCCAACGAAATCGGTGCAAGCGATCTGCGGATTGTCGATGCCACCCGCCACCTGCCCGGTACCGGCCGCGATGCCCAAGCCGAATATGAAGCGGGCCATATCCCCGGCGCGGTTTTCATGGATCTGGCCGATCTGGTCGATGCCAATGCCCCGATCGACAATACCCTGCCCCCGGCAGAGAAATTCGCCAGCCGGATGCAGAGCCTGGGTCTTGGCGATGGCAGCCGGATCGTCATTTACGATGACAGCGCTATAAAAACCTCGGCACGGGCCTGGTTCATGCTCAAGATGTTCGGCGCGCATGATGTCGCGCTCCTCGATGGCGGTATTGCCAAGTGGAAGGCCGAGGGTCGCGCGCTGAAGCAAGGCAAGGAAACCCTGCGCCACCGGCACTTCACCGCCTGGTCGGATGACAAGAACGTTCGCAGCAAGGCCGATATGCTGGGCAATCTGCACAGCAAGGCCGAGCAGGTGGTCGATGCCCGCGGCGCGGCGCGCTGGTCGGGACATGAGGCCGACCCGCGCCCGCAGATCGCCTCGGGCCATATCCCCGGTTCGCTCAACGTGCCCTATACGGCACTGTTCAACGGCGACGGGACGTTCAAGGATGCCGCCGCGCTCAAATCCACCTTCGAGGCGGCCGGGGTCGATCTGGCGGCGCCGGTGGTGACTAGCTGCGGCAGTGGCGTAACCGCCTGTGTCGTGGCCTTCGGGATGCACTTGCTCGGCAAGGAAGACGTTGCCCTCTATGACGGCAGCTGGACCGAATGGGGCGCCGATCCCGATACGCCCAAGGCGACCAAGCCCGCCAGCTGAGCATGGCAGACGGCACCGGCGACGATCAGAAGCCCGCAACTCGCCTGGTAACGGGCGGGCGGCGGCGCGAATGGACCGGCGCTGTCGTCAACCCGCCAGTATGGCGCGCCAGTACACATCTTTACGCGGACAGCGCTGCGCTCCACGCCGGGCATGACCAGAACGCCGATGGCCGGTTTTTCTATGGCCGCCGCGGCGCGCCAACCCAGTGGGCGCTGGCCGAAGCCCTGACCGAGCTGGAGCCGGGCGCGAGCGGCACGATGCTTTACCCCTCGGGCGTCGCCGCCATCGCTAGCGTCCTGCTCACCGTACTGCGCCCCGGCGATGTCCTGCTGATGACCGACAATGCTTATGAACCGATCCGGCTGATGGGCCGCGGGTTGCTCAAGGATTTCGGGATCGAAACGCGGTGGTTCGATCCGCAGGATGTTGCGGCGTTTGAGGCTGCGATTTGTGATCGGACCCGCGCGGTCCTGCTCGAATCCCCCGGCAGCCTGACGATGGAAGTGCAGGATGTGCCTGCGCTTTGCGCGATCGCCCGGGTCCGCGCTGTCACGGTGGTACTGGACAATACCTGGGCCAGCCCGCTGGGCTTGCCCGCGCTGGAACGCGGCGCGGATATCGCCGTGATGAGCCTGAGCAAGCACGTCGGCGGCCATTCCGACCTGATGATGGGCAGCGCCAGCGCGGGTCCGGAATGGTATGGCAAGCTGCGCAAACGCGCGCAGGGACTGGGGCAAGTCGTTTCGCCCGATGATGCTGCGCTGGCCGCACGCGGCCTGCGGACCATGGGCATTCGGCTCGAGCGCGAGACTGCCAGCGCGCTCGAAATTGCCCGCTGGCTGGAAGCCCGCGCCGAGGTTTCCCGCGTGCTTTGCCCGATGCTCCCCGGCTCGCCCGGCCACGAATTGTGGCGCCGCGATTTCACCGGCGGCTGCGGCTTGTTCAGTTTCATTTTCACGGGCAGCGATGGCGCGGCGCGTGACCGGTTCATCGATGCGCTGAGCCTGTTCGGGATCGGCTATAGCTGGGGCGGCTTTGAAAGCCTGGTCACCCCGGTCGATCCCACGCCCTTGCGCAGCGCGACCCCATGGCCGCTGCCCGAGATGGCGACCAGCGATCGCTTCGGGCTTCGGCTATCGATCGGGCTGGAAGATCCCGCCGATCTGATCGCCGATCTGGAGCGCGGCTTCGCTGCCTGGGCGGATAGCTGATCTAAGCCCCCGCAAAGCCATTCTGACTGGCTTGCAAACTACTTGCACCCCATTTGCACTGGGATGAGCACAATTGCCCCCCCTTTAGGTCGCGTCTGGCTGGTCGGTGCCGGCCCCGGCGATCCCGATCTGCTGACGCTGCGCGCCGCGCGGCTGATCATGCAGGCGCGGATCATCGTCCATGATGGACTGGTCGATCCCTCGATACTCGCCATGGCGGGTCCCGCTGCCCGGCTGATTTCGGTCGCAAAACGCCGCTCGCGCCACACCATGCCGCAGGACGAGATCAACGCTTTGCTGGTGCGCGAGGCGCTGGCGGGCAATGATGTGATCCGGCTCAAAGGCGGCGATCCGTTCATTTTCGGACGCGGCGGTGAAGAGGCAGAGGCCTGCCGCGCCGCCGGAGTGCCGGTCGAAGTCGTTCCCGGGATCAGCGCCGCGATGGGCGCCGCCGCCGCCGCTTTGCTCCCGCTGACCCATCGAAACAGCGCCTCGATCGTCAGCTTTGTCGCGGGGCAATGTAAAGGATTGACCGAGCAGGACTGGTCTGGCCTCGCCGGGCAGGGCCGCACGCTGGTGATTTACATGGGGGTCGCCACCGCCGAGGCGATTGCCGAAAAGTTGATCGCCGATGGCCTCTCCCCCGCCATGCCCATCGCGGTAATCGAGCGCGCGACCCGCCCCGATATGCGCGTGTTGCGCAGCTCCATTGCGGGCCTTGCCGCGCTGGTGGCCGAGCAAAGGGTCAAGAGCCCGGCCGTAATCGTGATCGGCGAAGTTGCCGCTTCGCCCGAACCACAGCAATTGCGCGCACTGGCGCTGGAGGCTGCACAATGAAAATACTGACCGGCAATGACCTCAAATCCGGGGCAGTCACCTGGTGGGACGGGGTGCAATGGTCGCTCCATGTCGGCGATGCGGTCGATGTGGGCGATCATGCCGACACGATTCTGGCCCGCGAAAGCGCCGCGCGCCGCGTCAACGCCGCCTATGCGATCGACGCTGCCCGCGACGGTGCCGACGGCTCTGGGGGTGTGCGCCCCGGCCACATCAAGGACCGCGTCCGCGCGCTGGGGCCGACTGTCCGCCCCGACCTTACTCTCAAGCCAGCCGATCCCGAAGCCGGCAACTGGGTGATCTGATGTATAAATATGACAAACTTGACCAGGCGATGGTCGATACCCGTGTCGAGGAATTCCGCGATCAGGTGCGCCGCCGGATCGAGGGCCATCTGACCGAGGACCAGTTCAAGCCGCTCCGGCTGATGAACGGGCTCTACCTCCAGCTTCACGCCTATATGCTCCGCGTTGCGATCCCCTATGGCACGTTGAACGCCGCGCAAATGCGGGTGCTGGGCGATATCGCCGGCAGATATGACCGCGGCTATGGCCACTTCACCACCCGCCAGAACATCCAGTATAACTGGATCAAGCTGGATGAGACGCCGGACCTGCTGGCCGAACTCGCCACGGTGGAAATGCACGCCATCCAGACCAGCGGCAATTGCATCCGCAACATCAGTTCCGACCACTATGCCGGCGCCGCCGCGGATGAGCTGATCGATCCGCGTCCCTATGCCGAGCTGCTGCGCCAGTGGTCGAGCTTCCACCCCGAATTCAGCTTCCTGCCGCGCAAGTTCAAGATCGCGGTGATTGCCTCCGACACCGATCGCGCGGCGATGAAGCTCCACGATATCGGCATCCAGATCGTCCGGAATGACGCCGGAGAGATTGGCGCGGCCTTCTACGTTGGCGGCGGGATGGGGCGGACCCCGATGATCGCGCCGCTGCTCAATGGTTTCGTCCCGCTCGATCACTTCGTCACCTATGCCGAGGCGGCCTTGCGCGTCTACAACCGCTACGGCCGCCGCGACAACAAGTACAAGGCGCGGATCAAGATCCTGGTTCACGAGCTGGGCATCGATGAATACCGCCGCCAGGTCGAGGCCGAGTTCGCCCACCTCCTTACGCAGAATATCGAACCGCCGCTGGCCGAGCTGGAGCGGATCAAGACCTATTTCGTCGATCCGTCGTTCGAAGTCGGGGCATCGGATGCAGTGGACCGCACCGACCCCGACTTCGGGCTGTGGGTGGATCGCAACTGCGCGGCCCACAAGCAGCCGGGCTATGCGATCGTCAATATCAGCCTGAAGCCGGTTGGCGGCATTCCCGGCGACGCCACCGCAGACCAGATTCGCCTGATGGCCGATCTGGCGCTCAAATACAGTTTTGACGAACTGCGCGTCACCCATGCCCAGAACATCGTGCTGCCGCATGTCCGCAAGGCTGATCTCACCGCCCTGTGGCAGGCGCTCGACGCCGCGGGGCTTGGCACGCCAAACCTCGACACGATCGACGATATCATCGCCTGCCCGGGCCTCGATTATTGCAGCCTCGCCAATGCTCGCTCGATCCCGATCGCGCAGAAGCTGTCCGAGCGGTTTGCGCCCAGGCGCGAGGAGATTGGCGAGCTCAAGATCAAGATCTCGGGCTGCATCAACGCCTGCGGCCACCACCACGCCGGCCACATCGGCATCCTTGGGGTCGATCGGAAAGGCGTGGAAAACTACCAGCTCTCGTTCGGCGGATCGGAGGCGGCAGATACCTCGCTCGGCAAGATCACCGGCCCCGGTTTTGACGAAGACGGGATCGTCGATGCGGTCGAAAAGGCCACCGAACTTTACCTCGCCAGCCGCACTGACGGGGAACGCTTCCTCGATACCTACCGCCGGATTGGCATGGAACCCTTCAAGGAGGCGATTTATGGGTAAGCGTCTTTCCCCCCTCCCGCTCGCGGGAGGGGCCGGGGGTGGGTCAATTCGATCACCCTATGCCTTCGCTTCAAAGCAACCCACCCCTAACCCCTCCCTCAAGCGGGAGGGGGACCAGTGACCATCCGTTTTCGCACCGACGAGCCGGTTGCCGATCCCGCCGTCACGGTGAACAGCTTTGGCGAGCAGACCAACGCCGCCGCCGTCCGGCTGGAAGCGGGCGACGATGCCCGCGAACTGCTGCCCTATCTCGATCGACTCAAGCTGGTCGAGGTGAACTTCCCCAGCTTCGGCGACGGGCGCGGCTATTCCGCCGCGCGGATCCTGCGCGAAGCGGGCTATCAGGGCGAGTTGCGCGCGGTCGGCGATGTGCTGGTGGATCAAGTGGCCTTCATGCGCCGCTGCGGGTTTGACAGCTTTGCGCCCGAAGTGCCGCTCGATCCCATCGACAGCGAAAACGCGTTCAACCGCTGGCCCGAGGTCTATCAGCCGACCGCCGATGGCCACCAGCCGATCTGGGCCAAACGGCACCCCAGCGCCTAACATGGCCGAAACCGCGCGCCTCAGAACCATTGACCGGCTCGATACCGGCCCGCGCTTTACTGCGGCGGATGCAGCGTTGCTCAACGTGCGCTTCGCTGGCGCCGCGACACGCGACATGCTGGCGGCTGTCATCGGCGAAGGGCTGGCCGGGCGGATTGCCGCTGTTTCCAGCTTCGGCGCGGAGAGCGCGGTGCTGCTCCACCTGATTGCCAGCGTCGATCCATCGGTGCCGGTGCTGTTTCTGGAGACTGGCAAGCATTTCCCCGAAACGCTCGCCTACCGCGATGAACTGGCAGCGCGGCTCGGCTTGACCGACCTGCGCAGCCTCACCCCCGATCCTGCACTGCTGGCAGCGCGCGACGGCACCGGGCTGCGCTGGTCGTATGATCCCGACGGCTGCTGCGAGATTCGCAAGGTCCAGCCGCTGGCCCGCGCGCTGGGCGGCTTCGACGCCAGCTTCACCGGCCGCAAAGGTTTCCAGAGCGCCACCCGCGCGGGCCTTGCGACTTTCGAGCTCGACACCAGCGATGCGGCGGGCCGCCTCAAGGTCAATCCGCTGGCAAACTGGAACAGCGACCAGATCGCCAGTTATTTTGCTGCATCCGGCCTGCCCGCCCACCCGCTGGTCGCGCAAGGCTACCCCTCGATCGGCTGCTCCCCCTGCACCACCCACGTCGCGCCGGGCGAAGACCCGCGCTCGGGCCGGTGGAAAGGCTGGGACAAGACCGAATGCGGGATCCATGTCGATGGCGCGGCGAGCGAGCTGCCGCCGGGGTATGAGCCCTTCTTGTAAGGCTGCGTGCGGCACCGCCCGCAATCATAGCCAAACGGCGCCGCACCATGTTCGAGCTAGATTAACCTTCGACGCGTTCGACCGTGGCAACCTTGCCTTCAGCGTCTTTGCTGGTCCAGACGCCGTTCTCGACGCTTTCGTCGTTGCATTTCTGCGTCGCGCCCGCCTCGTCCTTCGTGACGCAGTAGCTGCCAGGCGATCGTTGCTCCCACTTGCCAGTCTCGGCGACCTTGCCCTCGATTGTCTGTACGTAAGTGCCGTCGGCCTTCACTTCTTCAATCATGACTTTGCCATCGGACGTAGTCACCTTGAACTTGCCGACCGAGGATTTCCCGTCGGCCGCGATGTTCGCGGCAACGGGGGCGCTCGTCTCAGCCGCAGCTGAAGCATCGGCTTCTGGCGCAGGCGCGGGCTTCGAACAGGCGGTGACCAATGTTACCGCAGCAAGCAAAACAATTTTCTTCATCTGCATATCCCCTTTTCGTGTGCGAAATGGCGGTGTTACCCGCCCACGCGACTCGCGATCCCGCCGCCACCTTACGAGCGCATAGTGCACCTGCCAATTCGCGTTCAGATCCAGCGCTGCTCGCGATACCACCGGGCTGTCGCTTTGAGCCCCGCGCGCGTTTCCTCCTGGGGCTGCCACAGCGCGCGCGGCACACCTGCACCCTCGCTCACCGCCCAATCGGGATGCGCCATGTAGCTGACGCGGTCGGCGGTCAGCTTGGCCTTGCTCTTGCGCAGGAAGATATCCGCGCGAGCCGCCCGGTCGAGCGACGCCCGCGACAGGTGCACCACCCAGGGCCGCCGCCCCATCGCCCAGCCGATCGCCCGGGCCAACTCATAGTGGCTCCAGCCGCCGGGCTTGCCGTCATCCGGCTCGAATAACTTGTGCGACACCGTCTCGCCGTTCGGGACTAGCGCCAGCAGCAGCCGGGCCATATCGTCGACATGGATCAGTGAGGCGCGCCCGCCCTTGGGCGGCATCGGCATCAGCCCCCAGCAGGCGAGGCGGAACAGCTCGAACATCTCGGTATCGCGCGGGCCATAGATCGCGGGCGGGCGAACGATGGTCCAATCGAGCCCGCTGGCCATGACCAGCTTCTCGGCCCGCGCCTTCGACGCGCCATAGGCCGATAGATCGGGCTCGCGCGCCGAGAGCGATGAAACATGGATGATGCGCGGCACGCCTGCGGCCACCGCGGCTTCAATCACATTCAGCGTGCCGATGACATTGCCCGCCTCGAACCCGGCTGCATCGGCGGCGTTGACCACACCTGCAACATGGATCACCGCCTCAGCCCCTGTGACGAGCCGCTTCAGCGCGGCCTTGTTGGCAAGGTCGCCCGCAACCCAGTCAACTCCGTTTCGGGCGGCCTGCTCACGCCGGGTGAGCGCACGGATGTCGCCGCTCGCGCGGTCAAGCCCAACTCGGTCAAGCAATGCCTGCCCGACAAACCCGGTCGCCCCCGTAACTGCTATCGTCACAGCAGAACCAGCTGATCGCGGTGGACCACGGCGGAACGCGGGGCATAGCCGAGGATTTCGGCTTGCTCGGACGATTGCCGCCCCATCAGCCGGGCGCATTCGATCGCGTCATATTCGCTAAGGCCATGCGCCAAGGTGGTGCCGGCATCGTTGCGGATCGCGATGGCATCGCCGCGCTGGAACTCGCCTTCCACGCCGATGATCCCGGCGGCGAGCAGGCTGCTGGCCTTGGCCAAGGCGCGCGCCGCACCGGCATCGATCGTTACCGCGCCTTTCAGCCTGAGCCGTCCGCCCAGCCAGGCCTTGCGCGCACCGGCCTTC
>JANNAE010000040.1:0-9417 GCA_031383985.1 Novosphingobium sp.
GAGCGGATGGAATTCCCCGATCCGGTGATCGAGCTTTCGGTGGAACCCAAGACCAAGGCCGATCAGGAACGGATGGGCGTTGCGCTTCACCGCTTGTCAGCTGAGGATCCCAGTTTCCGGGTTTCAACCGACCACGAATCGGGCCAGACGATCATCAAGGGGATGGGCGAGCTTCACCTCGACATCATCGTTGATCGGATGCGGCGCGAATTCAAGGTTGAGGCCAATGTTGGTGCGCCACAGGTGGCATACCGCGAATACCTCGCCAAGAAGGTCGATGTTGACTACACCCACAAAAAGCAGTCGGGTGGCTCGGGCCAGTTCGGCCGGATCAAGTTCACGGTCACCCCGGGCGAGCGCGGCACGGGCATCATCTTCAAGGATGAGATCAAGGGCGGTAATATTCCCAAGGAATATATCCCTTCGGTTGAAAAGGGCATGCGCGAGACGGCTGAAACCGGCTCACTTATCGGGTTCCCGATCATCGACTTCGAAATCTCGCTCTATGACGGCGCCTATCATGACGTCGATTCGTCCGCGCTGGCGTTTGAAATCGCTGGTCGTGCTGGGATGCGCGAAGCTGCCCAGAAGGCCGGGATCAAGCTGCTTGAGCCGATCATGAAAGTCGAAGTGGTTTCACCCGAGGATTATCTTGGCGATGTCATCGGCGACATGAACAGCCGTCGCGGTCAAATCCAGGGCACCGACAGCCGGGGCAATGCCCAGGTGGTTGAGGCTATGGTCCCTCTGGCGAATATGTTTGGCTATGTGAATCAGCTGCGCTCGTTCACTCAGGGCCGAGCCAGCTACTCGATGTTTTTCTCGCATTATGACGAGGTCCCGGCAAACGTTGCGACCGAGATCAAGGAGAAGCTTGCTTAGGCAGCAAGAAGATACTAGGGGCGGCGCCTGTTTCAGCGGGCGTCGGTCTTTCCCGCAATCATCAATTCAAGTGCAATAGAAGGTTTGGACAATGGCTAAGGCTAAATTCGTGCGGACGAAGCCGCACTGCAACGTTGGCACAATCGGTCACGTTGATCATGGTAAAACAACGCTCACCGCAGCAATCACCAAGGTGCTGGCTGAAACTGGTGGCGCCGTCTTCACGGACTACGCCAACATCGACAAGGCGCCTGAAGAGCGTGAGCGCGGCATCACCATCTCGACCGCACACGTCGAGTATGAAACTGCCAACCGCCACTACGCGCACGTCGATTGCCCGGGCCATGCTGACTATGTGAAGAACATGATCACTGGCGCGGCGCAGATGGACGGCGGCATTCTAGTGGTGAACGCTGCTGATGGCCCGATGCCGCAGACCCGTGAGCACATCCTGCTTGCTCGCCAGGTTGGCGTGCCGGCGCTGGTCGTGTACATGAACAAGGTCGATCAGGTTGATGACGAGGAAATCCTCGAACTGGTCGAAATGGAAATGCGCGAACTGCTGACCTATTACGGCTTCCCGGGCGACGATATTCCGATCATCAAGGGTTCGGCTCTGGCTGCACTTGAAGGCCGCGATGACGCGATCGGCAAGGAATCGATCTACGCCCTGATGAAGGCGGTCGATGAATATATCCCGCAGCCCCCGCGTCCGACTGACAAGCCGTTCCTGATGCCGGTCGAAGATGTGTTCTCGATCTCGGGTCGTGGTACGGTTGTGACCGGCCGTATCGAAACCGGCATCGTCAAGGTTGGCGAAGAAGTTGAGATCGTCGGCCTCAAGGATACCCGCAAGACGGTTGTCACCGGCGTTGAAATGTTCCGCAAGCTGCTCGATCAGGGTGAAGCTGGCGATAACGTCGGCGCGCTGGTTCGCGGCGTTGCCCGTGAAGATGTTGAGCGCGGTCAGGTGCTCTGCAAGCCCGGTTCGGTTAACCCGCACACCGAGTTCAACGCAGAAGTCTATGTGCTGTCGAAGGATGAAGGAGGCCGTCACACGCCGTTCTTCGCCAACTACCGCCCACAGTTCTACTTCCGCACCACCGACGTCACCGGCGAAGTGATCTTGCCTGAGGGCACCGAGATGGTGATGCCGGGCGACAACGTCTCAATCGGCGTAAAGCTGATCGCTCCGATCGCGATGGATCCAGGTCTGCGCTTCGCAATTCGTGAAGGTGGCCGGACTGTCGGTTCTGGGGTTGTCAGCACGATCGCCAAGTAATATAGGCCGCGCTCCGCCGGGGATTCGCTAATCCTCGGCGGTCGGTTTTTACGATCGCTCCGCTCTTTCACGAAAGCGGGAGAGGGCGGGTCGGTCGGTTTTGTTTTTGCTCTTTCTCATCGGTAGTTGGACATGGAAGCTCAGAATATTCGCATCCGCCTCAAGGCATTCGATCACCGGGTGCTTGATCAGGCGACTGGCGAAATCGCGGAAACCGCGCGCCGCACTGGCGCGCTGATCCGGGGCCCCATTCCTCTTCCGACCCGGATTGAGAAGTTCACCGTGAACCGCGGACCGCACATCGACAAAAAGTCGCGTGAGCAGTTCGAAGTCCGCACCTACAAGCGGTTGCTCGATATCGTGCAGCCAAACGCCACTACTGTTGACGCGCTGATGAAGCTCGATCTGGCAGCTGGCGTGAACGTCGAGATCAAGCTTGCTTAAGCCTTTGGCTTAAGCAAGCGCAGCCCCCGCGAAGGCGGGGGTCGCGGGCAATCAGGCAAAACCTCGAAAGGTCGCGCCATGAGACATGAGGTCCCCGCCTTCGCGGGGACTGCGAACGGAAAGTCTCTGGACTTTCCTATCTTGGGATACCTCCGGCAATTGCCGGGCAAGCGTCCCCCGTCTCGCTTTCCCTTCGGGGAGAGCATTTAGACCGGACGGGGCTCGTTTCACATTTCGGGCTGAGCACGCCTGCGGGGATGGTCCCTGTAGGCCTCTGTAGGAGAATGATCATGCGCACCGGCGTGATCGCCAAGAAGGTGGGGATGACCCGCCTGTTCCAGGAGGACGGTCGGCATGTGCCGGTTACCGTCTTGGCGCTGGAAGATTGCCAGGTAGTATCGGTCCGCACCGCGGATCGCGACGGTTACGTCGCGGTTCAGCTGGGCGCGGGCACTGCCAAGCAGAAGAACGTTGCCAAGCCGCAGCGTGAACATTTTGCCAAGGCGCAAGTGCCGCTCAAGATGAAAGTCGCCGAATTCCGCGTTGCAGACGATGCAGTGCTCGAGGTCGGCTCGACCATCGCGGCGTCGCATTACGTTCCTGGCCAGATGGTCGACATTCAGGGCTATACGCAGGGCAAGGGTTTTGCCGGCGGTATGAAGCGTTGGGGCTTCGGGGGCATGAGCGCAAGCCACGGCGTTTCGATCAGTCACCGTGCACTCGGTTCGACCGGTCAGCGTCAAGATCCGGGCAAGGTCTTTAAGAACAAGAAGATGGCCGGCCACATGGGCGACAAGCAGCGCACCCAGCAGAACCTCGAAGTCGTCCGCACGGATGACGAACGCGGCCTGATCTTTGTCAAGGGATCGGTCCCGGGTGCCAAGAACAGCTGGTTGATGGTCAAGGATTCGGTCAAGATCGCCCGCCACGCGGAAGCGCCCTATCCGGCCGGTCTCAAGGGTGGGGCCAGCATCGCCGAAGATATTATCGAAGACATTATCGACACTGGGGCTGCTGCCGACAAACCTGCGGAAGATACCGCGGCTGTCGATCAGGCCGATGGTCAGGAGGGCTAAGTCGTGAAGGTCAAGGTCCTCACAATCGACGGCAAGGCAGCGAAAGACGCTGATCTTGAACTGTCAGATGCAGTATTCGGTGTTGAGCCGCGTGCCGACATCCTCCACCGCGTCGTCACCTGGCAGCTCGAGAATCGTCGCGGCATCGCCCGCGCCACTCGCGAGCGTTCGGATGTCGCCCGCACCGGCAAGAAGCTCGGCAACCAGAAGGGCGGCGGTACCGCTCGTCATGGCGACCGTGCTGCTCCGATCTTCATCGGCGGCGGTAAGGCTCACGGCGCACGTCGGCGCGAGTTCGATGTCTCGCTCAACAAGAAGGTTCGTGCGCTGGGTCTCAAGATGGCGCTTTCGGCCAAGGCCCAGGACACTTCGGGGCACGGTCTGGTTATCGTCGATAGCCTGTCGCTGAAGGACGCGAAGACCAAGGCGCTCAACCTGCAGCTCGCCAAGGCGAACTGGGGCAAGAAGGTCTTGGTAATCGACGGCGATATGGTGGATGCAAGCTTTGCGCGCGCTGCCGGAAATCTGGTCGGGATCAACGTGATGCCGGCCATCGGAGCCAACGTTTATGACATCCTCAAGCATGATACGCTGGTGCTGACGCGCGCTGCGGTCGAAAAGCTGGAGGCGCGTTTCGCCCTCCCGAGAGGGGCTAACTAATGGCTAAGGACGCAATCGATACGCGTCACTATGACGTGATTGTGGCTCCCCACATCACCGAAAAGTCGACGTTGCTCAGCGAGCACAATGCCGTGGTCTTCAAGGTTGCCGAAAGTGCGACCAAGCCGGAGATCAAGGCTGCGGTCGAAGCCCTGTTCGGGGTGAAGGTCACTGGTGTGAACACGCTGACCCAAAAGGGCAAGACCAAGCGGTGGAAGGGCAGGCCCTACACCCGTTCTGACTTCAAGAAGGCGATTGTGACGCTGGCCGCAGGCCAGTCGATCGACGTCACCAGCGGGATCTGAGGCTAGACCATGGCACTCAAGAATTACAAACCGACCAGCCCCGCCCGGCGCGGCCTGATCCTCGTCGACAAGTCGTCGCTGTGGAAGGGCAAGCCGGTCAAGGCGCTGACCGAAGGCAAGCACAAGTCGGGCGGCCGCAACAACAAGGGGCACGTTACTTCGCGCGGGATCGCTGGCGGTCACAAGCAGAAGTACCGGTTTATCGATTTCAAGCGTCGCAAGTGGGATATGCCCGCAACCGTCGAGCGTCTGGAATATGACCCCAACCGCACCGCTTTCATCGCGCTCGTCAAGTACGAGGACGGTGAGATCACCTACATCCTTGCGCCGCAGCGTCTGGCAGTGGGCGATGTCGTGATTGCCGGTGAGAAAACCGACGTTAAGCCGGGCAACGCAATGCTGCTCAGCCAGATGCCGGTCGGGACGATCATCCACAACGTGGAAATGAAGCCGGGCAAGGGCGGGCAGATCGCACGGTCCGCAGGCACCTATGTCCAGCTGGTCGGTCGTGACCGCGGCATGGTCATCGTCCGGCTCAATTCGGGCGAGCAGCGTTACCTGCGCGGCGATTGCATGGGCACGGTTGGCGCGGTTTCAAACCCGGACAACTCGAACCAGAATTTTGCCAAGGCTGGCCGCACTCGCTGGATGGGCCGCCGTCCGCTGACACGCGGCGTTGCCAAGAACCCGGTCGATCACCCGCACGGTGGTGGCGAAGGCCGCACCTCGGGTGGCCGTCATCCGGTTACGCCATGGGGTAAGCCGACCAAGGGCGCCCGTACCCGCCACAACAAGCAGACGGACAAGATGATTATCCGTTCGCGTCACGCGAAGAAGAAGAGGTAAGCCACCATGGCACGTTCCGTCTGGAAAGGCCCCTTTGTCGACCTGCACCTGCTGAAAAAGGCGGAAGCCGCGCAGGATCAGGCGACGCGCGCCAGTCCCATCAAGACCTGGTCGCGTCGTTCGACGATCCTGCCGCAGTTCGTTGGTCTGACGTTCACCGTCTATAATGGCCGCAAATTCATCCCCGTCTCGGTTAACGAAGACATGGTTGGTCACAAGCTTGGTGAATTTGCGCCCACGCGCACTTTCCCCGGCCACGCCGCCGACAAGAAGGGCAAGCGCTGATGGGCAAGGAAAAATCTCCGCGCCGCGTTGGCGACAAGGAAGCGCTGTCGGTCGGCACCACGATTCGTGGTTCGGCCCAGAAGCTCAACCTGGTCGCTGCGCTGATCCGTGGCCGCAAGGTAGAGGACGCGATGAACATCCTGTCGTTCTCGACTAAGGCGATGGCAGTCGATGCCAAGAAGGTGCTGGCCTCGGCGATTGCCAACGCGGAAAACAACCATAACCTCGATGTCGACGCGTTAGTGGTTGCCGAAGCCAGCGTCGGCAAGTCGATCACCATGAAGCGTTTCCACACGCGCGGCCGGGGCAAGAGCACCCGGATCCTGAAGCCGTTCTCACGGCTGCGGATCGTGGTCCGCGAAACCTCTGACGAAGCTGGGGAGGCCTGAACCATGGGTCATAAAAGCAACCCGATCGGCCTGCGTCTCCAGATCAACCGGACCTGGGATAGCCGCTGGTACGCCGAAGGCCGGGGCTATGCGTCGATGCTTGAGGAAGACCTCAAGATGCGCAAGTTCATCATGGATTCGCTGCCGCAGGCTGCGATTTCGAAGGTGGTCATCGAACGTCCGGCCAAGCTGTGCCGCGTTTCGATCTACGCTGCCCGTCCCGGTGTAATCATCGGCAAGAAGGGTGCGGACATCGAAAAGCTGCGCTCGCAGCTCGCCAAGATGACCAAGAGCGACGTCAAGCTGAACATCGTCGAAATTCGGAAGCCCGAAATCGATGCCCGGCTTGTTGCCCAAGGCATTGCCGACCAGTTGATCCGCCGCGTGGCGTTCCGCCGGGCGATGAAACGGGCCGTGCAGTCGGCGCTCCGTCTGGGCGCAGAAGGCATCAAGATCACTTGCGGCGGCCGTCTTGGCGGCGCCGAGATCGCCCGGGTCGAATGGTATCGCGAAGGCCGCGTGCCACTCCACACGCTGCGCGCCAATATCGATTATTCCCAGGTTGAGGCACTGACTGCCTATGGGATCATCGGTATCAAGTGCTGGATCTTCAAGGGCGAAATCCTTGGCCATGATCCGATGGCGCATGACCGGTTGATGTTGGAGGCTCAAACCTCCGGCGTCCGCCCGGCCCGTTGAGCATAGGATAGAGTAAGCACCATGCTACAGCCGAAAAAGCACAAGTTCCGCAAAGCCTTCAAGGGTCGGATCAAGGGTGATGCCAAGGGTGGCACCGATCTGAACTTTGGATCCTACGGCCTCAAGGCCCTCGAACCGGATCGGATCACCGCGCGCCAGATCGAAGCGGCTCGCCGTGCGATCACCCGTCACATCAAGCGTCAGGGGCGTTTGTGGATCCGCATCTTCCCCGATGTTCCGGTGTCGAAGAAACCCGCCGAAGTCCGCCAGGGCAAGGGCAAGGGCTCGGTCGAATACTGGGCTGCACGGGTCAAGCCGGGCCGCATCCTGTTCGAACTCGATGGCGTTCCCGGCCCGCTTGCCGCAGTCGCTTTTCAGCGCGCTGCGATGAAGCTGCCGATCAAAGTCAAGGTCGTTGCCCGCCTGGGCGACACTTCGCACCTGGGAGCCGTATGATGGCAAACAAGGCTTCAAACAAGGTTGGGGACATGCGCGCCAAAAGCGATGACCAGCTTGGTGCTGACCTTGCGGAACTGAAGCGCGAGGCGTTCAACCTGCGCTTCCAGGCTGCGACCAATCAGCTGGAACGTCCGGCGCGCATCAAGGAAGTGCGCCGCGATATCGCCCGGATCAAGACGCTGCAGACCGAGCGTACCACCGCTTCGGTCAAAGCGTAAGGAGAGCACGATGCCCAAACGTATCCTCGTCGGGACCGTGGTGTCCGACAAGACCGACAAGACCGTGGTGGTTCAGGTCGAGCGCAAGGTGAAGCACCCGATGTACGGGAAGATCATCCGCCGTTCGAAGAAGTACCACGCCCATGACGAAGACAACGCGTTCAAGACTGGCGAAACGGTTCGGATCGAAGAGACCCGCCCGCTGTCCAAGCTGAAGACGTGGAAGGTGCTCGACCGCATCCAGGCCGGAAAGGCCGCCGCAGTTGAAGCAGACGTCTAAGTCTAAGTAATTTTGGAACTGCCGGACTGGTTTCGGCAAGCCGACTGAGAAGGAACCGGATCAATGATCCAGATGCAATCCAATCTCGACGTCGCGGATAACAGCGGCGCCAAGCGCGTCCAGTGCATCAAGGTACTGGGCGGGTCAAAGCGCCGGACTGCCGGCGTTGGCGACATCATCGTGGTGTCGATCAAAGAAGCGCAGCCGCGCACCAAGGTGAAGAAGGGTGACGTGCATCGCGCGGTTATCGTTCGCACCCGCAAGGATGTGCGCCGCGCTGACGGTAGCGTGATCCGCTTCGACAGCAATGCCGCTGTCCTGGTGAACAAGAACGAGGAGCCGATCGGCACCCGTATCTTTGGCCCGGTGGTCCGTGAGCTGCGCGCGCGCGGCTTCATGAAGATCATCAGCCTTGCGCCGGAGGTGCTGTAATGGCTGCTGCAAAGATCAAGAAGGGTGACAGCGTCGTCGTCCGCTCGGGCAAGGATAAGGGCCGTACCGGCACTGTCCTTGCAGTGATGCCGAAGGTCGAGAAGGTTCTGGTTTCGGGTGTTAATATCGCCGCGCGCCACCGCAAGCCGACCCAGGCGAACCCGCAGGGCGGGATCGACCGCCGTGAGGCGCCGATGCATATTTCAAAGGTGAGTGTTGCTGATCCGAAGGACGGCAAGGCCACCCGCGTGCGGTTCGAGACCATGGACGGCAAGAAGGTCCGTGTGGCCGTGAAGTCCGGGGAGAAAATCGATGGCTGATAAGTATATGCCCCGGATGAAGTCGAAGTATGACGCGGAAATCGTCAAGGCGATGACTGAGAAGTTCGGCTACAAGAACCACATGGAAGTGCCCCGGATCGAGAAGATCACGATTAACATGGGCGTTGGCGAGGCGAGCCAGGACAAGAAGAAGGTCCAGACCGCGGCTGCCGAAATGGCGCTGATTGCTGGCCAGAAGCCGGTCATCACCATTGCCAAGAAGTCGATCGCCCAGTTCAAGCTGCGCGAAGGCATGCCGATCGGTTGCAAGGTTACCTTGCGCCGCGAACGCATGTACGAATTTCTTGACCGTCTGATCACTGTGGCGATGCCGCGGATCCGAGATTTCCGTGGGCTGAACCCGAAGAGCTTCGACGGGCGCGGCAACTACGCAATGGGTCTGAAAGAGCAGATCATCTTTCCCGAGATCAGCTATGACCAGATCGAAAAAGTGCGGGGCATGGATGTTATCGTGACCACCACCGCTAATACCGATGACGAAGCGCGTGAACTGCTCCGTCTGTTCGGGTTCCCGTTCCCGCTGGATGCTGCTGAAGAGCAGCAGGCCGCGTGAACACAGGTTTGAGGAAGAGAGCTTAAGTCCATGGCGAAACTGAGTTCCGTAAACAAGAACGAGCGGCGTAAGAAGCTCGTGAAGAAGTATGCTGGTAAGTATGCATCGTTGAAGGCCACGGCTAACGACAAGTCGCTCGATGAAACCGAGCGCCTTATCGCCCGCCTGAAAATGGCTGAAATTCCGCGCAATGCGAACCCCACCCGGGTCCGCAACCGTTGTGCAACCACCGGCCGCCCGCGCGGCTACTATCGCAAGTTCGGCCT
>JANNAE010000049.1:0-116376 GCA_031383985.1 Novosphingobium sp.
CAGCCAGGCCAGCGTAACCATCCACAGCGCCCACAACCGCAAGGAATCGCGCGGGGCGCATGCCCATGAGGATTTCCCCGATCGGGATGATGCGGGCTGGATGAAGCACACCGCCGCGTGGTTCGAAGGCTGGGGCGGCAAGGGTGGCGCGGTCAAGATCGATTACCGCCCGGTCCATGAATATACGCTCACCGATGATGTCGAGTATATCAAGCCGAAGAAGCGGGTGTATTGAGGGGGTACTGCAAAGCCGACTGTCCTGCGGATTGGCGGCTTTCGCTTTCATTTCTACAGCCACGAACCCGGCGAGCCGCCGCATATTCACATTGAGTATGGCAGCGCGAAATGTAAAATCTGGCTTTAACCGGTCCCGGTGGCGCGCAATCGGGGCTTCGCCGCGCGCGACCTCAGTCGCGCATTGATTCTGGTGAGCGAAAATAGGAATCTGCCGCTGGAGGCGTGGTATGGCTACTTTGGCGACAACCGCTGACGAACGTGCGGCAGGCGTAAGCTTCGGCGAATATCGCCTGATCGTCGATCTGATGGACGGACGGACCATTTCAGCGCCGCTCGCTTGGTATCCGCGATTGTTCGACGCGACAGCTGCACAGCGTCAGAACTGGCGCATTGCCGGGGCGGGCTTCGCAATGCACTGGCCGGACATCGACGAGGACTTGAGCACCGAAGGCCTGCTGCGCGGAGCGCCTCCGCCGGGTTGGAAAAGCGCAGCGTAGCTAATTTCTAATAACTATTGTGGACCCAGAATTGTATCCCCAGAATTCGTGATACTCATGCCAATTTAATTAGACTTTAACGGTTGTAAGCTAGTTAACGGTGTCGGGGGAAATACCGATGAAATTCCGGGCTTTATGTATAGTTGCGACCGTTGCCTTGACGGGATGCGGGGGAGACATGGGCCCGTATAAAATGGGTGCGGCGGAAGTGCGTAACAGATTACTTGCTGCCAAGTTCGAAAAAGGCATTTTACCCGGCTTTTCCGCTCATAACGTCTCGGTGCACCTAATAGACGACGGAAACGGGGCTATTGAGTGGCTCGTTATCTCTGGCGGCGGTAACGGCATGTACTGCCCGATTGCGATTAAGCCCGTTGGAGATAGCGGCAAGCTGTCGCAGGTCGTGAACGATTGCCGCGACGATCTGCTGGGTCGGTTGGCCGCACCTCATCTGGACGAATTGGTTGACGCAACTCTAACGGGCAGGCCCCCGGAGTTTGCCGGGAAAGATTCTTCGCAGGCGCAGCCGCGCGAAACTTCCTCGCCTTCATCGAACGAACCAGCCGAGGAAACGGATGACTCTCAATCTACCGAAAGTGATGACCAGTCGGCTTATGAATAATGGCTATCGCGACGCCCCAGCAGCGGTTTTGGCAGGTCACAATTGTCGCATTTATCATATTCGAGTTTTACGTTGCTGCTCTGGGTCTTGAGATTTACTTAGGATTTTGGGTACCATTACTTCTGATATGCTCGTTGATATTGAGGTTTAGTGTTCTGTTCGTGATCGGTGCCTTTCTGCACGCCTATTTCAACTGGCAATGGCATTGGATGGTGTCGACGGTATTCGCAGCGCCAGCTGTCTGTATCATGTTTCCGAAATTTTTGGCGGATCTTGCGGGGTTCGGAAGCCAAGGAAACACGCGCAACAAACGCTAGAAATACGGTGACAGTGCACTTATTTCCAAAGCCCCTCCCCTGAAGAGGAGGGGGCTGGGCGCGGGCAGTCTCTAAACTCGCCCTGCCGCAGACTTGTAAACCGAATTCCGGTTCCGCCGCCCTACAGCAACGACGATCACCGTCACCCGGCCATCATCCACCTGTTAGACCAGCCGGTATCCCGCCGGGCGTAGCTTGATCTTTTAGCAGTCCCGCATTTCCGACACGATTGCGGTAACACGTCCGTAAACCCCTAAAGTGTCTGCATATTACAACCACCGCTCGAAATCGCTTGCCACGTGAACCACGGCCACGATCTCGATCCGGTCGTCGAATACCAGATAGAATACCGCATGGCGGCCGCTGTTCATCCGGCGTAGGCCGGGGCGGGGTTCATATTCGGCGAAGCGTAGCGGAAATTCGCGCAGCGATTTGATGTCGTCGCGCAGCTTGGCGGAATAGACGGCGGCTTGCGCCTCACCCCAGGCGGCGCGGGTTTCGCGCGCGACACGGCGCATGTCCGCAGAGGCGGCAGCGCGGAACTTGAGGCGGATCACTGCTTGGGAAATTGTTCATCGTGCCAGCGGTCGATGTCGAATTCCTCGTCGACCGGGCTGGCCAGCCCCTCGTCGATGGCTGCGAGCAGCTTCGATTTGAACATCGCGCGCTCTTCATGCAGCCGCAGCGCATCGCGGATAACCTCGCTGGTCGAGCCATACTCACCTGATTTGACCTTGGCGCGGGCATAGTCGGTGAAGTGATCGCCGAGCGCGATCGAGGTGGTTTTCTTGGCCATGTCGCGCCATTACCAAATATTGGTAACGCCGCCAAGCCGGACCTGATCTAATCCGGAGTGATCCGCGACCAGCGCAATTGCCCCTCGCCGCCAACCCCGCATCGCGCTAGCCTCGAGCCGATTTGACGATTCGGGAGCATTCCATGACCGACACTCCGCGCCACGAACGCTCCCCCGGCATCAAGCTGCTGTTCGTCGCGCTGATCGGTGCGCTGCTGACCATTCCGCTGCTGCTGATCTATGCGCTGGTCTATGACCGGCAGGATCAGGCGAACACCGCGCAAACTTCGATCAATGCCGGCTGGGGCGGGGCACAAGTGATCGCCGGGCCAGTGATCGTCGTGCCCTTTCGCACCACCCAGACCCAGAATGAGGAGATCGGCGGCAAGGCCGTGACCCGGACGGTCGAGGTCGAGAAATTCCTCTATATCTCGCCAACCGAAAACCGCGCGACCACCGCAATCGCGCCGCAGGAGCGCACCAAGTCGATCTATCGCAGCGTGCTGTATGAAGCCAAAGTCAGCGGCACGGCGCTGTTTGCGCTGCCCGGTGATCTGCCGCGCTTTGGGGTGACTCGCGAACGATTGCTGTGGGACCGGGCGCAATTGCGGATGGGTGTGTCCGATGCCCGCGGGCTGACCACCGGCGGCAAACTCAGCGCGGCGAGCCAGACGCTGGCGCTGCAACCCGGCAAGGGTCCGGCAGCGACCGGCGGCGCGGGCTTCTTTGCCTTCCTGCCGTGGAATGGCGAGGGGACGTTGACGGTCGATTATGGCTTTGGCCTGCGCGGGAGCCGCTCGCTCAGCCTGGTTCCGCGCGGCGGACAGACCAGCTGGGCGGTCAGTTCCAGCTGGCAGAGCCCCAGTTTCAACGGCGATTTCCTGCCCGATCGCCGGACCATCTCGGACAAGGGCTTCACCGCCAACTACGCGGTCGACAAGCTGGCGCTGGGGCAGGCACCGGTGATGATGGAAGACCCTGGCCCGCCGATGATCGACAATGGCAATGGCTATTCCGGCGGTTCTCGGGTCGCCATGGAAGTCGCGCCATCGGCCAGTGATCCGGCCTCTGGCGGGGCGATGGAAGTGGTCGGCGGGATGAGCCGCGCGCTGAGCATCGATCTGGTCGAGCCGGTCAATCTCTACTCCAAGGTCGAACGCGCGGTGAAATATGGTTTCCTGTTCATCGGCTTCACCTTCCTCGCCTTCTTCTTGTTCGACATCGTCGGCGGGGCGCGGGTGGCGGCGGCGGAATATCTGCTGACCGGGGCGGGGCTGATCCTGTTCTTCGCGCTGCTGCTCGCCTTTGCCGAGGTGATCGGGTTCACCCCGGCCTATCTGCTCGCCAGCGCCGCGATCATCGGGCTGCTCACCGCCTATAGCGCGGCGGTGCTGGGCAGCTGGAGCCGCGCGCGGTTTATCGGCGTGCTGCTGGTCGGGCTTTATGCGCTGCTGTTTGTGCTGCTCAATCTGGAAGCATGGTCGCTGCTGATCGGCTCGGTGCTGCTGTTCGCGGCGCTGGCGGGCGTCATGTATGCGACACGGCGAGTGGATTGGAGCGCAGTCGGACGGCGGGAAGCTTCAGAAGCCTAACCTGATCTTCCCTGTTTTTGCGAAGCACAAACGGGGAGGTGGCAGTCGCTCAGCGACTGACGGAGGGGTATCGGCGCTGGCGTGATTACCCCTCCGTCACGCCCTTCGGGCGCGCCACCTCCCCATTTTGGCTTCGCAAAATGGAGAGGATCTCTGCTTACCGCCAGCGCAACCTGTCGCTGGTCAGCTGGCCAACGCTGGTCACCCCCATCAGCTTCATGCCCCTCTCGATCTCGTCCTTGAGGATCGCGATGGCGCGTTCGACGCCGTCTTGTCCGGCAGCGGCCAGTGCATAGAGGTATAGCCGCCCGCCCGAGGCGGCAGTGGCCCCAGCGCAGAGACTTTTGAGCACATGAGTGCCGCGGCGCACGCCGCCGTCGCAGATGATCTCGATTTCGCCGCCGACGCTATCCACAATCTCGCGCAGCTGATCGAACGGCGCGCGCGAACCGTCGAGCTGGCGGCCGCCGTGGTTGGAGATCATGATCGCATCGGCGCCGATTTCGACCGCCCGGCGCGCGTCGGCGGCGCTCATGATGCCTTTGAGGCAGAAGGTTCCGCCCCAGTCATTCCTGATCTGCTCGGCGACTTTCCAGTCCATCGACTGATCGAGCATGGTGTTGAAATAGCCCGCAATGGAAACTGCCTCGCCGGTGCCTTCGGCCACATGGCTGTCGAGGTTGGGCAGGCTGAATTTCTCGCGGAAAACATAATCCAGCGCCCAGCGCGGCTTGATCGCGTAGGACAGCGCCGATGAGGGGGTGAACTTTGGCGGCGAGGTGAAGCCGCTGCGGGCGCAGCGTTCGCGCTTGCCCGCAACGATCGTGTCCACGGTCAGCGCGATCGCATCGAACTTCGCCGCCTGGCACCGCTCGATCATGCTGCGGTTGAGGCCCTTGTCCTTGTGGACGTAAAGCTGGAACAGCTTGGGGCCGGCGGTCATCGCGCCGACTTCCTCGATGCTGACGGTGGCAAGGCTAGAAATGCCGAACCACAGCCCGAATTTCTCCGCCGCACGGGCGACCGCCCGCTCACCCTGCCAATGGAACACCCGCTGGAGCGCGGTGGGCGACAGCAGCAGCGGCAGCGCGCTGGTGCGGCCCATGATCGTCACCGATGTGTCGATTTCGGCGACGCCGGCCAGCACATCGGGGACGAGGTCCGCCTGCGCGAAGGCAGCGGTGTTGCGCGCCTTGGTCAGCTCGTCATCGGCGGCGCCGTCAATATAGTCAAACACCGGCCAAGGCAGCCGCTGCTTGGCGAGGCTGCGAAAATCATCGATATTGTGGCAATCGGTCAGGCGCATTGCGGGGGTACTAGCGCATCAGCGCGTCGCAAGTCTCGTCATTTCCGCTTTCCAGCCCCTTGCGCAGCCATTCCATCCGCTGGGCGCTGGTGCCATGGGTGAACGAGGCTTCGACCGGGCGGCGGCCGGCGCTTTTCATCAGCGTGTCATCACCGATTGAATGCGCGGCGTTGAGGCCCTCTTCCATGTCGCCCGGCTCGATCTTGTCGCGGTTCTTGGCGGCCCAGACCCCGGCATAGCAATCGGCCTGCAGCTCCATGCGAACCTGCAGCTGGTTGGCCCGGCCCGGGTTCTGCGATTGGGCGCTGCGGATCTGGTCGGAGGTCCCGGTCAGCGTCTGGATATGGTGGCCATATTCATGCGCGATCACATAGGCGCGGGCAAAATCGCCGCTGGCCCCCAGGCGTTGCTCCATTTCCTTGTAGAAATCGGTGTCGATGTAGATGCCGCTATCGCTGGGGCAATAGAACGGTCCCATCGCGCTTTGCGCCGCGCCGCAGCCCGAATTGCCAGCCTGCGAGTAGAACACCAGCTTGGGCGGGGTGAACTGCACATTCGCCGCCTGAAACACCGGTGCCCAGGTCTTGTTGAGCGATGACAGCGCGGTGCAGGTTTCCCGGCTGAGCGTATCGATGGTGCACATCTCGCTGACTGTCGTGCCGCCCTGGGTCTGGATCGGCCCTTGATCCTCGACCTGTTGCAGCCCGCCGAGCATCTGGGTGGGATCGACCCCGAATACCACCGAGGCGATCAGTGCGATCACCAGAGTACCGCAGCCGATCTTGCCGCCGGCCATGCCGATCGAGCGGCCGCTGCCGCGCTGGTCTTCGACATTGATGGCACTTGGATCGAAATCGTCGAGACGCATGGTCTGGCCCTCCTGCTTGATAATGGCCTCCAAGCTGCTGGACAGACGCCCGCCCACCAGCGATTGCTGCCATGCATACCCATCGAGCCACTGGAGTCGAGAATGTTTCTGCAAGGCAAGCGCGCATTGGTAACCGGTTCCACCTCGGGCATAGGCCTCGCCATCGCCCGGGCACTGGCCGCAGAGGGTGCCGAAGTGGTGCTGTCGGGCTTTGGCACCCCTGACGAAATCGCCGCGCTTTGCGCTGAACTGGGCGCGCGCCATGTTGCGGCCGATTTGATGACGGCAGCTGGGGTTGAGTCGCTGATCGCCGGGGCGGGGAATGTCGACATCCTCGTCAACAATGCCGGAATGCAGCATGTCGCCGCAGTCGACGAGTTCCCGGTCGATAAGTGGGACCAGATCATCGCGCTCAATCTGACTGCGGTGTTCCATGCCTGCCGGCTAGCGATTCCGGCGATGAAGGCCAAGGGCTGGGGGCGGATCATCTCGACCGCATCCGCCCATTCGCTGGTCGCCTCACCGTTCAAGGCGCCCTATGTGGCCTCGAAGCATGCGGTGGCGGGGTTCACCAAATCGATGGCGCTGGAGCTTGCAACCTCTGGCGTCACGGCCAATTGCATCAGCCCGGGCTATGTCTGGACCTCGCTGATCGAAAACCAGATCCCCGATACCATGGCCGCTCGCGGGCTTTGCCGCGAGGCCGTAATCAACGATGTGTTGCTGGCCAAGCAGCCGACCAAGCGCTTCGTCCAGCCTGCCGAAGTCGCCGCACTTGCAGTGTTCCTGTGCCGCAATGAGGCCGGCAACATGACCGGGGCCAACCTCAGCATGGATGGCGGCTGGACCGCGGAATAGCGTTGCGTTTCCTGCCCGGTGTAACTTTCCTGCCACCAACGCAACAGATCGGCTCGGCCCATCGCAGAGCCGCTTGTCGCGACTTGCGCTTGGTGTAGGACTGGCGCGATGAAGCGAGGCTTATCAGCGATGAACCGGTGGCTTGCGCCGTGGCTGGCGGCGGGGCTGTTAGCCGCGCCTGCCGATGCCGCGCCGCGCCGGGACAAAGTGCTCGAAGCCCAACTCCTCGCCCATATCACCGAACTTGCCAGCGATGCCTATGAAGGGCGCGAACCGGGGACCGAGGGTGAGGCCAAGACGCTGCGCTACCTTGGCAAGCAGTGGTTCGATATCGGGCTGGTCTCGGGCACCAACGATCCGGGCCATGCCTGGTTTGCTCCGGTTACCCTGGTGGCGCGGCAACCCGATGGCAGTGCCGCGCAATTCAGCCGCAAGGGCCGCCGGGTCTATGTCCCCGCCGGATCGGTGCTGATGCTGACCTCGGGCAAGCGCAGCCTGATCGAGAATGCGCCGCTATTGTTCGTCGGCAAGGGTCTGATCGCCCCGGCGCGGGCGGAACTGGCTGGACGGGTCGCGCTGCTGCTCGATGGTGGGCAGGACAATTCCGATCGTCAGAATGCGCTGCTCAAGGGCGGTGCTTCGGCAGTGCTGACCGTGCTCGACGGCGATCGCAGCCTTGAGAATGTCGCGGCGCGGCGGCAACGTTCGGGCTATGCCTTGGCCAGCGAAGAGCTTGGCGGCGATCTTGAGGGCTTCATCACCGCCGACGGGCTCGACCGGGCGCTGGCCGGAACCGGACAGACGGTGGTGAGCCTGAAAGCCGCGGCCGCTCACGCAGCCTTTGTCCCGCGGGTGCTTGACCTGACCGCCTCGCTTGAGGCGACGACGCGCGAAACCCGGATCCATACGCACAATCTGATCGGCAAGCTTCCGGGCCGGCGGCCGGGGGCAGGGGCGGTGTTGCTGGTGGCGCATTGGGATCATTTCGGGCTCTGCGCGTCACCGCCGGCAGAAGACCTGGTCTGCAACGGTGCAATCGACAATGCCAGCGGGGTTGCCTCGCTGACCGAGATCGCTCGTCGGCTCGCCAAAGGCCCGGGCCTTGATCGCGACGTCTATTTTCTGGCTACCACCGCAGAAGAGCTCGGCCTGCTCGGTGCGCTGGCCTTTGCCGAAGATCCGCCGCTGCCGCTGGGTCAGATCGTTGCGGCATTCAATATCGATAGCAACGCGCTGGCCCCGGCTGGCTCACCGCTCGGCATTGTCGGCAAGGGGACGACCCGGCTCGACGCCCAGATCGCGGCGGTGGCCAAGGCCCAGAAGCGCAAGCTGGCAGAAGGCGATGCCGCCAATGCCTATATCCGGCGGCAGGATGGCTGGGCGCTGACCCAGCACGATGTGCCAACGGTGCTGGTCAGCAGCGCCTATGGCGATATCGCTCGGATCGAACGGTTCTTCGAAGGTGACTATCACCGCCCCAGCGACGGGGTGAAGCCCACGCTGGAACTGGGCGGCGCGGCCGAGGACGTGGCGTTCCACGTTGCGCTGGTCCGCTGGTTTGGGGACGTCAGGAAAGTGCCTGTTGTGGTGAAGTAGCGGGGAGAGCCGTGGATTGAAGTTCTGCTTGCGACGACTTTTCGGTCGTCCGATGGCCTCGCGTGATAACTTGAAAGCGGACGCTCGCTCTTGTCGGTCGATGGAGTTTATCGCGTATCCTACACGGGCCATCCGTTCGTAATACCGATTTGCTCGACACCTCGGCGGTTCATTGACACAACGCAACGCTGTCTAATGCTTGGCCGCAATTGGAGATTTCTTAGAAGATGTCTTAGCGCAACAAAGGAACAGTGGCATGTTTAAGCAATATTCATTTTTTGGCCGGTTTGCTGTCGCGGTTTGCATGGCCTCATCCATTATTCCTTTTGCAGCAATCGCACAACAAGCACCAGCAGCGAGCGATGAATCGACGCTTGAACCTTTACCTTTGACGAAATGCTCGTACTCGACGGGAAGTCCTACGCCAAAATCTATAGCATAGGTTTAGAGGAGGCCATGCGGCGCGTCCTCGTAATGAATGATACAACGGAATCGGTCGATACCCTTTCGAGTGAATTTGGAGGGAAGGTAGGAGGACAATATTTCACGCATGGAGCCGATTTTGGCTTGAAAATGCGATTAACCGGTCCAGAAAAACAGGCTAGCCGACGCTTGATCGGGAATCAGGCAGTTAAGCAACAGCGTCAGGCTGCTCGCCAAGCTGAAAAACTGGGAGCACGCGATGCCAGCAAGGCTGCGCGAATAGCTGCCCGCCGTCAGGCTCTTGGCATTTTAGACAGCCAGGTTGCGCTGGCTGAAACTGTAAGCGACCAGCCGATCGAATTGACTGTTCAATTCCTTGCCGATGCTCCGGCAGATCGCGACGCCGTGGTACAAGCCATAAGCACGAGGGTGCCAGATATTCAATCGCGGATACCGTCTGTCGATGCTGTCGCGTACGATGAGCGCCGTGGAAGCGTGGTGGTAACGGTAGTTGGAAGCAGCGGCAGTGTCACGCCCGCCGTTCAAGACGTTATCGCGGCGATGTTTCCGGTGCCGGTAGCTTACCAATTCGTTTCAAAACGTCTGGGCGTTACCGCTGCGATGGGCGGCACGCCCAACTATACACTTTCGGGTACGCCATGGTGTACGAATGCATTCGTAGGTTACGATTCGGCAAATAGACCTGGAATCTTTAGTGCTTCACACTGTCGGTGGAGCGGCGCTAGTTCGATCGGTATGAATTATAAGGACACCAATGGTACGACAACCCAACTAGGCGTTGATCCCAATTTGAGTGCCTGGACCACCCATGGCGATATGCTTTTTCTGACTTTGGCGGCGGGCTTGTCACCTTCCTCCCAATTTTTCGCAGATAAGGGCACTGCGGCGCGGCTCCTGACCGGTCGGAGAACCATGACGACGACAAGCGTCAAATCTGGAACGACTGCGGGCTCGATGGTATGCTTTTATGGGCGAACTACGGGCCCAGTTTCCGGCCAAAGCTGCGGCGAGGTGGTGGCGAAAGGAGTTGTGCTGACGCTCAGCGCGAGCGAGCCAATGATGACTGCAGGTTCAGGAACGTCATATTATGTTGCCGTACAAGGGCCTTCCACCACGATGAAATGTCAGGGTGGCGACAGCGGGGCTCCCTGGTTCGCACTATCAATTGCTTGGGGTACGATGAGTCGGTGCGCCGAGAACTGGGTCGGGTCCGATTCATACGCATATTACACAAGCATGGATGCGGCTTACGCAAAAAGCTATCGTCTATCATATTAGGGGAGTCCGCACGTGCGAATGCTTTTTTTGGCAGCACTGTTTTGCGCGGTATGCTCCTGCAAGCCCGTGTCTGGACAAAGCGAGCAAACCACCGACGCATCGCCGACCCACACCGGGGCCGTGCAAATGGAATTTTACAAGCGACGCATTGCAAGGAGTGGGGAGGTGTTGGTGCCGCCTATTTTGTTGCGATTGTCAGGAACGCTTGTGCAAAAGAATGGTTGCCTGGTTCTGACGAATGGCGATCGTGATCATATTTTGTTTTTCGAAGAAGGGAAGGTGGCCTTCGACCCGATCAAGAGAGTTTTGATGGCCGGCTCTGCAAGAATCGCCGTCGGTGACCCTATCTCGGTCGGTGGCCCGTTTAACCAGCCTGCTGAAGGTTTTGATCCATCGAGTGCAAAAAAACGATGTGGCGTCGACGCTGTTTGGCTCGTTACAGGCTCGGATGTTAAGTCATTTCCCTGAATTTATCGGAACAAAAGCTGGTGGCCAAAACCGCAAACCTGTGGTCGGCTTTTCGATCCCACCAACCAAATCCTGCCAGTCCGGACACCACCAAAACCAGAAATTCCAGCGACACTGCCACCAAAACTCCCCCCGCCTTGTGCGTTGCGGCACGTGCGGTTACATGGGCCGCCACGAATCTCACCCCAAGCAAAAAGTGGCGCACATGGATATTCCTCTCGGCCTTACCTTCGACGATGTTTTGCTGCGTCCGGCCGAATCCGATATTCTCCCCACCCAGGCCGATACGCGCACGTTCCTGACGCGCAGCATCCCGCTCAATATTCCGGTGATCTCTTCGGCCATGGATACCGTGACCGAGGCGGATATGGCGATCGTCATGGCGCAGATGGGCGGCATCGGCGTGCTCCACCGCAATCTGACGATCGAAGAACAATGCGCCGCCGTGCGCAGCGTCAAGCGGTTTGAAAGCGGCATGGTGGTCAACCCGATCACCATTTCGCCGGATGCTACGCTGGGAGAAGCGCAGGCGATCATGCTGGCCAACAAGATCAGCGGCATCCCGGTGGTCGAAGCCAGCGGCAAGCTGGTCGGCATCCTGACCAACCGCGACGTGCGGTTTGCCGCCAACCCGGCTCAGCCGGTGCGCGAGCTCATGACTCATGAGGATCTGGCGACGGTCAAGCTCGGCTCCAGCGGTGACGAAGCGCGCCGCTTGCTTCACCAGCGCCGGATCGAGAAGCTGCTGGTGGTCGACGATGCGTTCCACTGCATTGGCCTCATCACCGTCAAAGACATTGAAAAGGCAGTCAATTTTCCCAATGCCACTAAGGATCAGTCGGGCCGCCTGCGGGTTGCCGCGGCGACCACGGTCGGCGACAAGGGGTTCGAGCGGACCGAGGCGCTGCTTGCGGCAGAATGCGATGTGGTGATTATCGATACCGCGCATGGCCACAACAAGGACGTCGCAAGGGCGGTGGAGCGGGTCAAGAAGCTGTCCAATGGAGCCCAGGTCATCGCCGGTAACGTTGCCACCTATGAAGCGACCCGCGCGCTGATCGATGCCGGCGCCGATGCGGTCAAGGTCGGGATCGGGCCGGGCTCGATCTGCACCACCCGGATCGTGGCCGGGGTCGGCGTGCCGCAGCTGACCGCGATCCTCGATGCAGCCCGTGCCGCCGCCGAAGCCGGAATTCCGATCATTGCCGATGGCGGCCTGCGCACTTCGGGCGATGCGGCCAAGGCGATTGCGGCCGGGGCCTCGACCATCATGATCGGCTCGATGCTGGCGGGCACCGAGGAGGCTCCGGGCGAGACGTTCCTGTATCAGGGGCGCGCCTACAAAAGCTATCGCGGCATGGGCTCGGTCGGGGCGATGGCGCGCGGCAGTGCCGACCGCTATTTCCAGCAGGAGATCAAGGACAGCCTTAAGCTGGTTCCCGAAGGGATCGAGGGACAGGTGCCATACAAGGGTCCGGCCAAGGATGTGGTCCACCAGCTGGTGGGCGGGATCAAGGCAGCGATGGGCTATACCGGCTCGGCCACGATCGAGGATTTGCGCACCAATGCGCAATTCGTGCGGATTACCGGCGCGGGTCTGCGCGAAAGCCATGTCCATGACGTTACCATCACCCGGGAGGCCCCCAATTATCCCTCGCGCTGATATTTCATGACCCCCGCAGCCCGCGTTCAGGCGGCTATCGAGATTCTCGACCTGGTGATTGCAGCAGCACGAGCGCAAGGCGCCCCGGCGGACCGGATCATTGCCGACTGGTTCCGCACGCGGCGGTTCGCTGGCAGTGGCGATCGCCGTGCAGTGCGCGAGCTGGTCTATGGCGGGGTCAGGGCTTGCGGTGAAGTACCCGTAAGCGGCCGGGCGGCGATGCTTCGTCTGGCGGCAGGGGATGCGGTGCTCAGTGGATTGTTCGATGGCGCGCGCCACGCGCCTGCCGCGATTGCGGCGAACGAGGCTGTTGCTGACGCGGGCATAGCGCCGCGCTGGCTCGAAGCCGCGCTGGAGCGCTGCGACATCGCGGGCGAGGAAGCTGCTGCATTGCTCGGCCGCGCCCCGCTCGATATCAGGGTCAACACGCTGAAAGCCGCGCGAGAGACGCTGGAACTGCCGATTCCGGGCGAGAAAACCATTGCGCCCAACGGCTTGCGATTCCCTTCTGGTACGCAGGTTGAAGCCTGGCCGGCCTATGCCGAGGGCCAGATCGAGGTGCAGGACAGCGGCTCGCAGCTGGTCTGCCTGGCGCTGGCGGCGCAGCCGGGCGAGGCGGTGGTCGATCTGTGCGCCGGGGCCGGGGGCAAGACCCTCGCGCTGGCCGCAGCGATGGACAATCGCGGGGCGCTGCTCGCCTGTGACAGCGATCGCGGCCGTCTTGCCCGGCTTGCTCCCCGCGCCGAACGCGCCGGGGTGGCGATGATCGAGACCTTGTTGCTCGATCCCGGCCGCGAGAATGTCGCGCTGGCCCGCTGGCAGTCCGGGGCCGATGCCGTGCTGGTCGATGCACCGTGCTCGGGCACCGGCACCTGGCGGCGCAATCCCGAGGCGCGCTGGCGGCTGACCGAGAAGGAACTTGCCCGGCTGGTGACACTGCAGACCCGGCTGCTCGATATCGCCGCGGCGCTGGTCCGCCCGGGCGGACGGCTGGTCTACGTGGTCTGCTCGCTGCTCGACGCTGAAGGGCCAGCGCAGGTCGAGGCATTTGTGGCGCGCCATCCCGATTGGCGCGCGGTGCCGCCTGGGCTGCCCGCCGGACGGCCGCGCGGGCCGGGGATGCGGCTTACTCCGGGCCACGACGGCACCGACGGATTTTTCGTCGCAAGGCTCGAACGGGCGTGATAAAACAGCTGCGATGCCGACCTTCAAGGAGCAGATAATGCGTTATGCCCCCGCCGCACTGGCCTTGTCGCTGCTGGCCGCAGTGACCGCCAGCGGCAGCTTAGGCGCCAGCCTCGCCCCGCCGCTTGAACCGCGCGCGGCGGTGCTGGTCGCACAGGGCCGCACGGCATTGTCCGCCGGACAAGTCGATGCCGCGATCGATGCGTTTGAGGCGGCGCTGACAGTCCAGCCCGGCAATGTCGCGATCTATCTCGATCTGGCCGAAGCGACCCGCCGTCAGGGCCTGCAAGGCAAGGCGCTGCGTTATTACCGCGATGCGCTAGAGCGTGATCCCAACAACCAGCTGGCAATCGCCGGTGAAGGCGCCGCGCTGGTCGAAAAAGGCGCGGTCGAAAAGGCCCGGCGCAATCTCTCCCGGCTGCAACAGATCTGTGGCGGCGATTGCGAGGCGAGCAAGCAACTCGCCGCTGCGATTGCCAAGGGTCCGACGCCGCGCATTGTAACGGCCGAGGCGGTGCAGGCGAAGCCAGTGGTGACGCCGAATTGAGCGTTCAGATTAGTTCACGAAACTCTTCTAGAACAGTGCGATAAACGCGTTTCTTGAACGGCACTATCAAGTCTGGTAGCAGCGCCGGTTCGATCCATTTCCAGTCGCAGAACTCAGCCGGATCGTGAGCGTCGATCCGGATATGCTGATCCTCGCCGTTGAACCGCGCCAGCAGCCAATGTTGGCGCTGGCCGCGATAGCGCCCGCCCCACAGCTTGCCGAGCAGCTCCTCGGGCAGATCATAGAACAGCTCTTCACTGGTCTGCGCGATCAGCGTGACATGCTCTGCCTCCACCCCGGTTTCTTCCCACAGCTCACGCAGGGCGGCTTCGCGAACGCCCTCGCCCGGGTCGATTCCGCCTTGGGGCATCTGCCAGAAATCGCCTTCGCCGCCCAATGTTTCGCGGGTGTCGATCCGCTTGCCGACAAAGGCGTGGCCTGCCCCATTGACGAGCATTACCCCAACGCAGGGACGGTAGGGCAGCTGGGAATTGCTTTGGGTCATTCCGCAGCCTTACCCGGTCGCACGGTCCAGCATCAACTTCATGGCCGCAAAAATGGCGTGGGTATCTGTCTGGGCGCTGGGGATCGCCTTGCGCGTGCTCGAAAAATCGTGAGTCAGCCCGTTCATATGCAGATAAACCGTATCGACCCCGGCCTCGACCAGCTTGGCGGCGATGCGGCGGCCCTGATCCTGCAGCGGATCGAGCCCACCGGTCGCGACGATCGAGGGCGGCATGCCCGTGGCGCTGGCCAGCAGCGGGAAGGCGCGCGGATCGCCCGGCGTCGGCTGATAAAGCGAATAGAACCAGTCCATCGTGTCTTTGGTCAGCAGGTAGCCCTGCGCAAAGGTCTCCATCGATCCATCCTGCGATTCATCAGTGGCCGGATAGAGCAGCACCTGCAACACCATCGGGGCCGCCGCTGGATTGTCACACAAGGCGCGCGCCGTCACCGTCGCAAGATTACCGCCCGCGCTGCCGCCGATGGTGGCGATGCCGGTGACTTTGCGGCCGAGCTCTGCCGGGCTTGAGGCCAGCCACCGCGCGGCAGCCTCGCAATCGTCGGGCGCAGCGGGGAACGGGTGTTCGGGCGCAAGACGGTAATGCACCGCCAGAACCGGCAGGTCGAGTTCGGCAGAAAGCTCGGTGCACAGCGAATTGTGCGTATCAAGATCGCCGATCACAAATCCGCCGCCGTGGAAAAACAGGATAACCGGGCCGGGTTCGCGCGCTTCGCGGACATCATAGAAGCGCAGCGGGATATCACCCGCCGGGCCCGGGCAGGTCAGATCGCGGATCACCGCCAGCGGGCGCGGGTCTGCCTCGGTCATGGCCTTGAGCGCCAGATAGCCGGCGCGCTGTGTTTCGGGATCGGGGACCCCCTCAGGTGCGGGCAGGCTGTTGACCAGCGCAAGGAAACCGGCGACGTCTTCGCGTACGAAAGGTTCTGTATCGGCCATGTTCATTTTCCGGGGTTATCCTCAAACGCGATTGGTTGACGCAGAGCGTAAGTCGCCTTTTGCTACTTGACTAGATCGTTGCAGGGTTCTTTGCTCGACATCGATTGGCCGCGATACAGATTTTCTTCATTGCGCGGTCAAATGAGAGAGGCCTAGGGCGGTCCGCACAACGGCGCGGCAACGCGCTAATGCCTGACAAGGACACTACATGGCCACGCAACTCGCGGAACCCGAAGCAAGCAATTCCAGCCCCGAAACAGTCGTCGTCCGTTTCGCTGGCGACTCTGGCGATGGGATGCAGCTGACCGGCGGGCAATTCACCCTGTCAGCTGCGCTGTCGGGCAATGATTTTGCCACTTTCCCGGATTTTCCGGCAGAAATCCGCGCCCCGCAGGGCACGCTGTTTGGCGTCTCGGCGTTCCAGATCAACTTCGGCTCGACCGCGATCGATACCGCAGGCGATGCTCCCGATGTGCTGGTGGCGATGAACCCGGCGGCGCTCAAAACCAATGTCGGCGCCTTGAAGCCCGGCGGGTTGATCATCGTCGACACCGGTGAGTTCAACAAGCGCAACCTCGACAAGGCGAAGTACGAGGTCAGCCCGATCGACGATGGCAGCCTCGCCAAATGGGATGTGCTGGCGTTTGACATCAGCGCTCTGACGCTCGAGTCGGTCAAACCGTTCGGGCTGGGCAACAAGGAAGCGCTGCGCTGCAAGAATATGTGGACGCTGGGACTGGCGCTGTGGATGTTCGATCGGGACCGGCAGCCGCTGATCGATTGGCTGGGCGGCAAATTCGCCAAAAGTCCGGTTCTGGCGCAGGCCAATATCGCCGCGCTCAATGCTGGCCACGCCTATGGCGAAACCGCTGAGCTGGGCGGCCAGATCAAACAGGTTCACGTCAATCCGGTCGAGTCCTCGCCGGGCCTCTACCGCACGGTAACCGGCGCGGAAGCGGTCAGTCTCGGGCTGGTTGCCGGCGCGCAGCTGGCGGGGCTGAAGATGTTCTTCGGCGGCTATCCGATCACGCCTGCGTCTGCGATCCTGCATCATCTGGTGCGGCTCAAGGAGTTCGGCGTCACCACCTTCCAGGCCGAGGATGAAATCGCCGCTATCGCTTCGGCCATTGGGGCATCCTACGCTGGACAATTGGGGGTCACTTCCTCGTCCGGCCCCGGCATCGCGCTCAAGGGTGAGGCAATGGGGCTGGCGATCATCACCGAACTGCCGCTGGTGATCGTCAATTCGCAGCGCGGCGGGCCGTCCACTGGCCTTCCGACCAAGACCGAGCAATCGGACCTTTATCAAGCTGTCTATGGCCGCAATGGCGATGCGCCGCTGCCGGTGATCTCGGCCAGCAGCCCGGCCGATGCGTTTGACGCTGCGATCGAGGCCTGCCGGATCGCGGTGCAATATATGACTCCGGTGATCCTGCTGACCGACGGCTATATCGCCAATGCGGCCGAGCCGTGGCTGGTTCCCGATCCGGCCAGCTTCACCCCGTTCCCGGTGACATTCCTCACCGAAAAGAACGATGGCGATAATTTGCTGCCGTTCAAGCGCGACGCCAATGGCAAGCGCCCGTGGATCAAGCCCGGCACGCCTGGATTGATGCACCGGATCGGCGGGATCGAAAAGCAGGTCGATACCGGTCATATCGATTATTCGGCGGAAAACCATCAGATACAGACCGATGCCCGCAAAGCCAAGATCGATGGGATCGCCAAGAGCATCCCGGCGCAGGAAGTGAGCCTCGGCAATACTTCAGGCAAGCTGGCGATCGTCGGCTGGGGCTCCACCTATGGCCCGATCCATCAGGCGGTTCGCCGCGCGCGGGCCAAGGGCTTGGACGTGTCCCACATCCACGTCCGCCACATCTGGCCGCTGCCGGAAAATCTGGGCGATCTGCTGCGCGGCTTCGCCAAGGTGATGGTGCCCGAAATGAACACCGGCCAGTTCAAGACCGTGCTGCGCGATCAGTTTCTGGTCGATGCCAAGCCGCTGACCAAGACCAGCGGCCAGCCGTTCACGATTGCCGAGATCGAACACGCCATTGTCGATGCGCTGGCCGGCCATGTCGGCGGCGAAGTCTCCGCCGATGACACGCAACTTCCCACGAATGATGCGGTGACCCCATGAACGAGATGACCAAAATTGCCGTTCAGACCACTCTCAAGGATTGGGAAACCGATCAGGAGGTCCGCTGGTGCCCCGGCTGCGGGGACTATGCGATCCTCAAAGCCGTGCAGCGGACCATGCCGGAGATTGGCGCGGACCCTGCCAACACGGTGTTCGTGTCGGGCATCGGCTGCTCAAGCCGGTTCCCCTATTACATGGAAAGCTATGGCTTCCACACGATCCACGGCCGCGCGCCGGCGTTTGCGACGGGCATCAAGCTCGCCAATCCGGAGCTCGATGTGTGGATCATCACCGGCGACGGCGATGCGCTGTCGATCGGCGGCAACCACACGATGCATATCCTGCGCCGCAATCTCGATTGCCAGATCATGCTGTTCAACAACGAGATCTACGGGCTGACCAAGGGGCAATATTCGCCCACCAGCCGGGTCGGCACCACTTCGCCATCAACCCCGCTTGGCTCGGTCGATCGTCCGGCGTCCCCATGTGCCTATGCACTAGGCAGCGGCGCGCGGTTTGTGGCGCGCGGGATCGATGTCTCGAAGAACCTGCCCGAAGTGCTTAAAGCCGCTCACGCCCACCGCGGCGCGGCCTTCATCGAGATTTTCCAGAACTGCATCGTCTATAACAAGGACGTGTTCGGCGCTTTCACCGAAAAGGCCGGCGCTGCCACCGGCCAACTCTGGCTGGGGCAGGGCGAGCCGATGCTGTTCAACAAGGGCACTCAGGGAATTGCGCTCGACCCGCAAGCGCTCAACCTCAAGGTGGTCGATGTGGCTGATGGCGATTGGCAAGCCGCCGGGGTGATCGTCCATGATGTCACCAACCGCTCGGTCGCGCATATGCTGGTCGAGCTGCCGTTCGGACCCTTCCCGATGGCGCTGGGGGTGATTTACGATGATCCGCGTCCGACGTACGAGGCCGGCGTGATCGCAGAGCGCGCCAAGGCCAGTGCGGGCAAGGAGCCCAACCTAGCCAAGCTGCTCGCCAAGGGCCAGACTTGGACCGTTGCCGAGCACGGACCGGAGCTTTAAGTCCGGCGTGCGCTAAGCCTCGCCACCAGGACCCAGCAACCCAGCACCCAGCCCACCGCGCCCAGCCATCCGGCCAGCACGTCGCTGGGATAATGCACCCCCAGCCAGACGCGGCTGAAGGCGATCAGCGCGCCGATCAACAGGGCCGCGATGATCGCCGGGCGATGGAATTTCGCGCGTACCAGCGGCAGGAACGCCAATGCGAGCGCGAGATACAGGGCGGTGCTGCCAAATGCATGGCCGCTGGGGAAGCTGAAGCCGTCGGCACCGACCAGATGATCGACTACGCTGGGCCGGGACCGGGCGAACAGAAGTTTCATCTCGCCATTGATCAACCCCGCCGGCAGCACTGCGAACGCAACAAACAGCGCCTCGCGCTGGTGCCGCAGCAGCACCAATGTGATGGCGGCGACGACCGCGAGGGCGAACCGCAACGGTGCTTCGCCCAGCCGGGTGATCGCGGTGAACAGACCATTCAAAGCCGATGGGCCGCTGCGCAGCGCGGTCATCGCGGCCTCGTCGAAGCCTTGGGTCCAGCCTTGCGTGACGGGAATGGCGATTGCGGCAAACCCCAGCCAGCATAGTCCGGCAATGCTGGCGGTTCGCTGGGCCGGGACAGCGCCTAGGGTTGGGGGGACAAGATCGGTCATGCTGCGCCAATAGGTGGCATGACCCGGCGCAGCGGGCAACCGGCTTGCATCCACAGGACTTTCTTGCCACGCGTTCGGCCATGGACAACCTCACCCATTCGCTGATCGGGGCCGCGCTCGGTCAGGCCGGGCTCAAGCGCAAGACCGGGCTGGCCATTCCGGCGCTGATCATCGCGGCCAATCTGCCTGATATCGATGCGGGCTGCGCGATCTATGGAATCGAATCCCTCGCGATGCGGCGCGGGCTGACACATGGCCCGATAGCGATGGTGTTGCTGCCGTTGTTACTGGCGGGGGCCTTGTGGTGGTTTGACCGATGGCAAGACAGGCGCGGCAAGCGGCCCGTGGGACGAATGCCGCTGCATTTCGGCTGGTTGCTCGCGCTTTGCATGATCGGCACGCTGTCGCATCCGGCGTTCGATTGGTTCAACAATTACGGCATCCGGCTGCTGGAACCTTTCTCGAGCCAGTGGTTCTATGGCGATACGCTGTTCATCATCGATCCGTGGATCATCGCGATGCTGGGAGCGGGGATCTGGTTTTCGCTGCGGCGGGAGCGAGGCCACCTGCCAGCTGGGCCTAAACCTGTCCGCATCGCGATTGGTGCTACAACTGGATACATCGCCCTTAATTGGTTGATCAGCGGGCTTGCCGTCGCGGGGATTTATGATGGTCCAAGCACCAAGGTGGTCAGCGCTGTCCCTGGCACATTCTGGCGACGCGAGGTTCTGTGGCGCGATGATGGTCGAACGAAAATCGCACGACCCCCTGAAAGCTTCGGGCGCTGGCAATTTTCAATCATCGGTGATTGGCAACCGAATCAGATGGAGAATCTGGGTTCGACCAACATGTCGGATCCGCGCATCGCCGAATGGTCGAAAAACGACCCCGCCGCACAGGCCTTCCTGTTCTGGGCGCGCATGCCGATTGCCGAACTGCATGATGACCGCATCATCCTGCGCGATCAGCGGTTCATGAATCCGCTGACTGCCGACCAGTTTTCCGTCACACTCAGGCCCACCCCATGACCGCCCCCAGCATTGTCTGGCTCCGCCGCGATCTGCGGCTGGCGGATCAGGCTGCATTTTGCGCCGCCGCCGCGTCCGGTCCGGTGATCCCGGTCTATGTTCTGGATGATGATACGCCAAAGCACCGCCGGATGGGCGGGGCCTCGCGCTGGTGGCTGCATCACAGCCTTGCCAGCCTTGATGCCGATTTGCGGGTAATCGGCTCGCAACTGATCCTGCGGCGCGGCAAATGTGACGAGGTGCTGGCAGCGCTCGCGATCGAAGCTGGCGCGCGCGAAGTCCACGCACTCCACCACTTCGAACCATGGTGGCGCAATGCTGAGCGGGCGGTGAGCGAGCGATTGGTGCTGACGCTGCATCATGGCAATACGCTGGCCCCGCCCGGATCGGTGCTGACCGGCAGCGGTGCGCCGTACAAGATATTCACCCCGTTCTGGCGCGCGCTGAATGAGCGGATGCCGCCGCCGCTGCCGCTTGCCGCGCCGGATTCGCTCACCGCGCCGAGCCATTGGCCTGCAAGCGAGCGACTGGATGAGTGGAACCTGCTGCCATCTAGGCCTGATTGGGCGGGTGGCTTTCGCGAAGAATGGACACCAGGCGAAGATGGTGCGCTGGCCCGGCTGGCAGACTTTGCCGATCGAGCCGCGAGCTATGAATCGCGCCGCAATCTGCCGTCGGTCGAGGGCACGTCGCGCCTCTCGCCCCATCTCCACTTCGGCGAGATTTCACCGGCGACGATCTGGCACCGGGTAGCAGGTGCGGGCGGATCGACCGCGAAATTCCTCGGCGAGCTGGGCTGGCGCGATTATGCCCAGAACGTGATCCTGCAACTGCCCGATTATGGCGCGCGCAATGCCCGTCCAAGTTTTGACACCTTCCCGTGGCGGAGCGGGTCAGAAGCCGATGCCGATCTGGCGGCATGGCAGCAAGGCCGCACCGGCTACCCGATTGTCGATGCCGGAATGCGCCAGCTATGGGCGACCGGCTGGATGCACAACCGGGTCAGGATGATTGTCGCAGGCTTCCTGATCAAACATCTGCTGATCGATTGGCGCGAGGGCGAGCGCTGGTTCTGGGATACGCTGGTCGATGCCGATTACGGCTCCAATGCAGTCAACTGGCAGTGGAATGCCGGGACCGGGATCGATTCCAACATGTTCGTGCGGATCATGGCTCCGCTCAGCCAGTCGGAAAAATTCGATGCGGCGGGCTATATCCGCCACTGGGTGCCGGAACTGGCTGAATTGCCCGCTGGCGAAATACATGATCCCGAACTGCTGCGCCCGCGCAGCTATCCGCCGCGCCTGATCGAACACCGCGCGGCCCGCGAGCGGGCATTGGCGGCGTTTGCGCTAACGAAGTCATGAGCTTGCCCCGTTGCGGCGACTGGTCCATAAAGTTTGCATGAACGCGCAAGTGCCGGGCAGGGGAGCTCAACTCGTCGAAGGGGGGAAGCGGATCGGCATCGGTCCGCAGTGGCTGGCGCGCGCCTTGTCGGGCAGCTGTCATCGCATTCTCGACCGGATCGATCGCGGCCTGGCAACCGGCTCGATAACCGCGACCTTGCCTGATGGCACCACCCGGATGCTCGGCGGCCGGGCGCCGGGCTTCGCGGCAATTGTCCGGATCCATGATTGGCGGGCGCTGCTGCGCCTCGTCACTGGCGGTTCGGTGGGCTGGTATCAGGCGTGGGAACAGGGCGAATGGTCCAGCCCAGATCCGGTCCCGCTGTTCGCGCTGTTCACGGCCAATGGCGCAACATTGGGTGCAGCGGCGCGTGCGCATGGCCCGTGGCGCTGGTTGATGCGCCGGCTGCACCGGCTACACCGCAACACCCATGTCGGCGCCGCGCGCAATATTCACGCGCATTATGATCTGGGCAATGATTTCTACGCGGCCTGGCTCGATCCGACGATGAGCTATTCCAGCGGGCGGCTTGTTGATGGCGCGGCCACCTTGGAAGCAAGCCAGCACAAGAAGATTGCCAAAATTGCGCAGCGGGTGGAAGGCGCAGCGTCGGTGCTGGAGATCGGCTGCGGCTGGGGCAGCCTCGCCGGCTTTCTGGCCGGGCAGGGCGCGCAGGTGACCGCGATCAGCCTGTCTGATGAACAATTGGCCTGGGCGCGTGACCATCACCCCTCCAGCATCGACTTCCGCAAGCAGGATTACCGCGATGTCACCGGGCCGTTTGACGCCATCGTCAGCGTCGAAATGGTCGAGGCGGTCGGGCAGGAATATTGGCCGCATTTTTTTGATTGCATTGCCCGCAATCTGAAACCCGGCGGGCGCGCCGCGATTCAATATATCTCGATCAGTGACGCACTGTTCCCGGCCTATGCCGCCAGCGTTGATTTCATTCAGGCATATGTCTTTCCAGGCGGGATGCTGATCAGCGAGGCGGAGTTCCGGCGGCTGGCGGCGATCCGCGGGCTGGAATGGACCGAGCCTGCCAGCTTTGGGCTCGACTATGCCGAAACCCTGAAAATCTGGCGTCACAATTTTGATCGCGCGGTCGAGGAGGGCGTGCTCCCGGCCGGTTTCGACCACCGCTTCGTCGCGCTATGGCGCTATTACCTGATGTATTGTGAAGGCGGGTTTCGCGGCCGGGGGATCGATGTGGCCCAGGTCACGCTGGTGAAGCGTTAGAGGATTGGCCGATAGACGCTGCCACCCTGCCAGCGCGCCAGGATATTGTCGTGGACGATCGGGCTGAGCATATTGTCGAAGGCGCAGCCGACCAGACTATTGTCCCACCAGATCACTTCGGCTTGAAGCGATTCCAGCCCGGGCAAGGTCAGCCAGCAGACCATTCCTTGATGGACGCGGTTGATCGCCGCGGCGCAAAAGCCGCTGAGCGAAAGATCATGGACCACCGTTTGATAGCCGCGACCGCCCGAAATCCGCATGGTCCCCGGGATCGCGATCCGCGTCCGCGGAGCGCTGCGGTCTTCCTGAGCGGCAATGAGGTAGGGATCCCGCGTGCCGATCATCAATTCGCTCATTTGATGTGCCCCTCGTGAATGCCCGCCGAAACCCTATCGAACGGGGTTTGCAGATTATGGAGGCATTGCGTTTCGCAGAGCTTATGAAGAAGGGTTAACCCGTTCGCGGTATGGACTGGCAAACTGTTCACCAAGCAAGGCAACCAACCGGGCGGCGACAACCTCTGGCAGCTTGACCGAGGCCGGGTCTTCGCCCGGATAGGCGCGCGCGCGCATTGCGGTGCGGGTAGCGCCCGGATCGATGATCGCGACCCGCACAGCGCTGATATTGCGCACTTCCTGGGCGTAGCAATCGACCAGCACTTCAGCCGCAGCCTTGCTTGCCGCATAGGCACCCCAGAAGCCGCGGGGCTGCACGGCGACGCTGGTGGTCAGCAGGATGAAGCGCGGATCGGCTGACTTGCGCAGCAGCGGATCGAAATTGGCGATCAGCGCCTGCGTGGCGAGCACGTTAATGGTCAGCGCCTTGCCAAAGCTGGCCGAATCGATGTCGCCCACAGAGGACAGTTGCGGCAGCACCGCAGCGCCGTGGACCAGCATATCGAGTTTGTTCCAGCGGCTGGCAATCGCGCTGGCGAGGCGCACGATGCCATCGGGTTCGGCCAGATCGACCGGCGCGATGGTGGCATGGCCGCCGCCTGCGAAAATCCGTTCCTCGACCGCTTCGAGTGCCTTGATATCGCGGCCGGTCAACACCACATGCGCGCCAGCTGCGGCCAGCGCTTCGGCGGTGGCCGCACCGATCCCGCGGCTCGCCCCGGTGACGAGCGCGACCTGGCCGTCAAAGCCCATCAGGCAACCCTGTTTACCGGTGAAGACAATCGGGGGTTTACCGGCAGCGACAGTTGGGGCGCTTCATCGTCGCGGTCACCCATGTCGGTCAGTTTGGTCGGATATTCGCCGGTGAAACAGGCATCGCAATGCTGCGGGCAGGCATTGTTGCGGCTGCTTTCGCCCACGGCGCGATAGAGCCCGTCGATCGACAGGAAGGCCAGGCTGTCCGCCTCGATGAATTTGGCCATCGCGGCGACGTCCATCTGCGCGGCCAGCAGCTTGCTGCGTTCGGGGGTGTCGACGCCGTAAAAGCAGCTATATTCATAGGGCGGGCTGGCGATCCGCATATGCACTTCGGCGGCACCCGCATCGCGCATCATCTGAACGATCTGAAGGCTGGTGGTGCCGCGGACGATCGAATCGTCGATCAGCACGATCCGCTTGCCCTCGACAATCGCGCGATTGGCGTTGTGCTTGCGTTTCACGCTGGAATGGCGCGCGCCATCGGATGGCTGGATGAAGGTGCGCCCGACGTAGTGCGAGCGGATGATGCCCAGCTCGAACGGGATGCCCGATTGCTGGGCATAGCCGATCGCTGCGGGCACGCCGCTATCGGGCACCGGCACGACAAGATCAGCGTCAACTGAGGCTTCCTTGGCCAGTTCGACCCCGATCTGCTTGCGCACCGCGTAAACCGATTTGCCGCCCATCACCGAATCCGGACGGCTGAAATAGACATGCTCGAAAATGCAGGGGCGCGGGTTGGGGGAGCCAAATGGACGATGACTGGTAATCCGGCCATCCTGGCGCACCTCAACCAGCTCGCCCGGCTCGATCTCGCGAACGAAGGTCGCGCCGACCACATCAAGCGCTACCGTTTCGCTGGCAAACACCGTCGCCTTGCCAATCTTGCCCATCACCAGCGGGCGAATCCCCAGCGGATCGCGGCAGGCGATCATCCGCTTTGGCGTTGTGCAGATCAGCGAATAAGCCCCTTCGACCATTCGCAGCGCATCGACAAACCGGTCAAGCAGCGTGGGATAGCGGCTGGTGGCGATCAGGTGGATGATAACCTCGGTGTCCGAGGTCGACTGGAAAATCGCGCCTTTGTTGACCAGTTCGTGCTTGAGGTGCAGCGCGTTGGAAATATTGCCGTTATGCGCAATCGCAAAGCCGCCGCGGGCAAGGTCGGCGAACAATGGCTGGACGTTGCGCAATCCTGCGCCGCCGGTGGTCGAGTAGCGGACATGGCCGACCGCCATTTCTCCGGGCAATTCGGCCAGCGCGGCGCTGCTCGAAAAATTCTCTGCGACATGGCCCAGCCCGCGCCGCGAATAGAATTCCGTCCCGTCGAAGCTGGTGATGCCGACCGCCTCCTGGCCGCGGTGCTGCAAGGCATGGAGGCCCAGGGCGACAATCACCGCAGCCTCGGGCGCGCCGATCACGCCAAACACGCCGCACTCTTCGCGCAGCTTGTCGCCATCGAGATCAAAGAACGGATGGATAAGGTTCATCGAGGATACGCCCGGTCAGAGTGAGCCCTGTCGCAGCGCCTTTGGCCCGTGTCGGCTGTGAAAGCAAGAGGATCGCACCCCCATTGCCAGCAAGCCCGCCGGACCCTACATCGCTCGCAACATTTCCGCAGCCGGGAACACCGCTTGATCCTCTCCCCTTTCGAATGGACTATCGCCAAGCGCTATATGATGCCTGGACGCAGCGAGGGATTCATCGCGCTGGTCGCCGGGATCAGCCTGGCCGCAGTGATGCTGGGCGTGGCGGCGCTGGTCATCGTGATGAGCGTGATGAACGGCTTCCGCGCCGAACTGCTCGACAAGATCGTCGGGCTGAACGGTCACGCTATAATTCAGGCTTATGGCGGGCGGCTGGAAAACTGGCAGACCGTGCTGAAAGATGTTCGCGCCACCCCCGGCGTGGTCCACGCCTCGCCGCTGATCGAGCAGCCCTTGCTGACCACCTTCAACGGCCGGGTCGAAGCAATCCTGGTGCGCGGCAATATTGCCAACGATATCAAGCGGCTCGAGAGCAACAAGAAGCAGGGCGATTTGGCCGAACTCCAGCCCGGCGCGGGCAATGTCGCGATCGGGGCGCGGCTCGCTGAAAACCTGGGTGCGCGGGTCGGCGATACGATCACGATCATCAACCCCCAAGGCCGGGCCACGCCGTTTGGCACAGTTCCGCGCGAGATTGGCTATCACGTCTCGGCCATCTTCGAAGTCGGTGTCTATGACTATGACGAAGCCTTCGTCGTGATGCCGATTGCCGATGCGCAGACCTTGTTGCTGACCGGCGATTCAGTCGGAATGATCGAGGTCAAGACCAGCGATGCCGATACGGTTTCTGAAACCCTCGCCCCGCTCAAACAGAAGCTGGCGGGCCAGGCGGTGGTTACCGACTGGAAGACCATCAACGCCAGTCTGTTTGAGGCGCTAGCGGTCGAGCGGGTCGCGATGTTCGTGGTCCTGTCGATCATCGTGCTGGTCGCGGTGTTCAACATCCTCTCGTCGCTGATCATGCTGGTCCGCGCCAAGACCCGCGACATTGCGATCCTGCGGACGATGGGCGCGACCCGCAAAAGCCTGCTCAAGATCTTCGTCACCACCGGCTTCATTATCGGCGCGCTGGGGACAATGGCAGGGCTGGCGCTGGGTTTCACCTTCTTGTTCTTCCGCCAGTCGATCGTTCGCGGGGTCGAGATCGTCACCGGCCAGAACCTGTGGGACCCCTCGATCCGCTTCCTGGCCGAGCTGCCTAGCCGCAGCGATCCGGTGGAAATCGCGGCGATCAGTATCATGGCGCTGGTGTTCAGCTTCCTTGCAACGCTCTATCCCGCGATGAAGGCGGCGAGCACCGATCCGGTCCAGGTGCTGCGCTATGAATGATGTCTTCAAACTGACCGCCCTTACCCGCAGCTTCGAGCAGGGCGGCGTGAAGATCGATGTGCTGCGCGGCTGCGATCTGACCGTCCGGCCCGGCGAGATCGTCGCGCTGCTGGGTCCCTCCGGCTCGGGCAAGTCGACCATGTTGCAAGCCATCGGCCTGCTCGAGGGCGGGTTTGGCGGCAAGATCGAGATCGCCGGAACCGATGCCTCGACCCTGTCAGGCGATCAGCGCACCACGCTGCGCCGCGATCACATTGGTTTTGTCTATCAGTTCCATCACCTGCTGCCCGATTTCACCGCAATCGAGAATGTCATCCTGCCGCAACTGGTCGCCGGGATCGATCGGGCGAGGGGCGAGGCGCGGGCGCGCGAGTTGCTCGATTCGCTCGGCCTTGGCCAGCGACTCAGTCATCGGCCGAGCCAGCTATCCGGCGGCGAACAGCAACGTGTCGCGGTTGCCCGCGCGCTGGCTAATAAGCCCGAGCTGGTGCTGGCTGACGAGCCGACTGGCAATCTTGATGAAGCCACCGCTGACAAGGTCCTTGGCGAGTTCATCAAGCTGGTCCGCGGCGAAGGCAGCGCGGCGCTGGTTGCAACGCATAATGAACGCCTCGCCAAATCAATGGACCGGGTGGTCCGCCTGCATGAAGGAGTGCTGGAATGAACACTATTGCCGATTTCACCGCCAAGTTGCCGAATGGCGACGACCTTAATCTGGCCGACAAGGCCGGCAAGGTTCTGCTGATCGTCAACACCGCCAGCAAATGCGGTTTCACCCCGCAGTATCAGGGGCTGGAGGCGCTGTTCAAGAAATATGGCGATCATGGCTTTGAAGTGATTGCCTTTCCCTGCAACCAGTTCGGCGCACAGGAACCCGGCAACGCCGAGGAAATCGCCAGTTTCTGCAGCCTGAAATACGACGTCTCGTTCCCGCTGATGGACAAGATCGACGTCAATGGCCCCGGCACACCGCCGCTGTATGACTGGCTCAAGCAGGAAGCGCCCGGGCTGCTGGGTTCGCGCTCGGTCAAATGGAACTTCACCAAATTCCTGATCGGCCGCGATGGCAAGGTGGTTCGCCGCTATGCCCCGACCGACAAGCCTGCCGATATGGCCAAGGATATTGAAAAGCTGCTTTGACCCGGTGGAAAAAACGGCATTTCGGACTGCCCGAATCGCCGCCTAGCAGTTAGCTTCCCTTCATGGCCTTTGCACCCTTCGTCCCGCTGCGCGTTTATTCGAGTTACACTTTGCTCGATGGGGCGATCGATCCAAAGGCGATCGCCAAACTGGCCAAGGAGCGGGGCTTTCCCGCAATTGCGATCACCGATCGCAACGGGCTCTACGGCTCGATTCCATTTACCTCGGCAGCACGCGAGATGGGCATCCAGCCAATTATCGGCACGATGCTGGCGGTGCAGCGAGCCCCGGGAGAGCCGATCGACTGGCTGGGGCTGTATGCGCAGGACGAGGCAGGCTGGCTCAATCTGTGTCACCTCGTCAGCCGGGCGCATCTGGCCCGCCCGCTCGAGCTTGATCCGCATGTCACGCTCGATTGCTTGCTTGCCCATACCGACGGGCTGATTGCGCTGACGGCCGCGGGCGAAGGTGCCCTGGCCCGGCTTCTGGCGGAAGGCAGGGTCGATGCCGCCGATGCCTATTGCGAAAGGCTGGAGGCACTGTTTCCGGACCGGCTCTATATCGAGCTTGCCCGCCGGGGGAATACTGTGGAGGACGCGGCGGAGGATAATCTGATCACGCTGGCCTATCTGCGCGATTTGCCGTTGGTCGCGACCAACCCGGCCAATTTTGCCGACCCGCACTTTTACGCGGCGCATGATGCGCTGATGTGTATCGCCAATTCAACGCACATTGATGCTGCCGACCGTCCGCGCTCGAGCCGCGAGGCCTTTGTCAAATCGGCTCCGATGATGAGCGAGATTTTCGCCGACCTGCCCGAAGCGCTCGCCAACACGATGGTCGTTGCCCAGCGCTGCGCCTTCTCGCCGCCCAAGCGCCAGCCGATCCTCCCCAGCCTGGCCGGTGACCAGGAAGGCGAAGCGCGGATGATGGCCGAGGACGCCCGCGCCGGACTGGAAGTCCGCCTCGCGCCCTATGGCGAGGTGAGCGCCGATGAGCGTCAGGTTTATCTCGACCGGCTCGAATTCGAAATCGATGTGATCAACCGGATGGGCTTTGCCGGCTACTTCCTGATCGTCGCCGATTTCATCAAATGGGCCAAGGAGCAGGGCATTCCGGTTGGGCCGGGGCGCGGTTCGGGTGCGGGCAGCGTGGTCGCCTGGGCGCTGACCATCACCGATCTCGATCCGCTGAAACTGGGTCTGCTGTTCGAACGCTTCCTCAATCCCGAACGCGTTTCGATGCCGGATTTCGATATCGACTTCTGCGAAACCCGGCGCGGCGAAGTGATCCGCTATGTCCAGACCAAATATGGCCACGATCACGTCGCCCAGATCATCACCTTCGGCAAGCTCAAGGCCCGCGCGGTGCTGCGCGATACCGGCCGGATCCTGCAGATGAGCTATGGCCAGGTCGACCGGCTGTGCAAGCTGGTGCCCAACCACCCGACCGACCAGTGGACCCTGCCGCGGACATTGAATGGCGTCGCCGAATTCCGCCGCGAATATGAAAATGATCCTGAGGTTAAGCGGCTGGTCGATTTGGCGATGCAGCTGGAAGGCCTGCCGCGCAACAGCTCGACCCATGCTGCCGGGGTCGTGATCGGCGATCGCCCGCTGGCGCAGCTCGTGCCGCTGTACCGCGATCCGCGCTCAGACATGCCGGTAACTCAGTTCGACATGAAATATGTCGAGGATTCGGGGCTGGTTAAATTCGATTTCCTTGGCCTGAAAACCTTGTCGGTGCTGCGCAAGGCGCTCGATCTGCTGGCCCGCCGCGAGATCGAGATCGACCTTGCGGCGCTGCCGTGGGACGATGCCGCAGTCTACCGCCAGCTCCAGTCGGGTGACACAGTCGGCGTGTTTCAGCTTGAGTCCGAGGGGATGCGGCGCACGCTGGCGGCGGTCAAGCCGACCGGGTTTGGCGATATTATCGCACTGGTCTCGCTCTATCGCCCGGGTCCGATGGACAATATCCCGCTGTTCGGCCGCCGCAAGAACGGCCAGGAAGCGATCGAATATCCGCATCACAAGCTCGAGGACATTCTTGCCGAAACCTACGGTGTGTTCGTATATCAGGAACAGGTGATGCAGGCCGCGCAGGTGCTGGCGGGCTATTCGCTGGGCGATGCCGATCTGCTGCGCCGGGCGATGGGTAAGAAGGACCAGAAAGAAATGGACGCGCAGCGCGCGCGCTTCATCGCCGGTTGTAAGGAACTTTCAGGGATCGAGGCGAAGAAGGCCAACGAGCTGTTCGACTTGATCGACAAATTCGCCGGCTACGGCTTCAACAAGAGCCACGCCGCCGCCTATGCGCTGCTGGCGTATCAGACCGCCTGGCTCAAGACGCATTACCCGCATGAGTTCTATGCCGCTTCGATGTGCTTCGACATGCACCAATCGGAAAAGCTCTCGATCTTCGTTGATGATATGCGCCGTTCCGGGGTGGCGCTGGAAGGGCCGGACATGAACAGGTCCGAGGCGGAATACACCGTCGAGCGGACCGATGATGGCTATGCAGTGCGCTATGCTCTGGCCGGAATCCGCAACGTCGGCGAAAAGGCGATGGACGCCATTGTTGCCGAACGCGAGGCGCATGGCTGGTTCACGGATCTTGAGGATCTGTTCGCTCGGATCCCGCCCGGATCGATGAACCGCCGCCAGCTGGAAGGTCTGGCGGGATCGGGAGCGCTCGACAGTCTGGAGCCGAACCGCGCGAAGACCCTCGCCAATGCCGACATGTTGCTGGCTGTGGCAGAAGCAGCCGAGCGCAGCCGCACCAGCGGGCAGGCGGCGTTGTTCGGGGGTGACGATCACGCCGCCCCGGCGATGCGTTTGACCCCAGTCGAGCCGTGGAGCAAGCCCGAACAGATGGCCAAGGAACGCGAGAATTTCGGCTTCTACTTCGCGGCGCATCCGGTGGAGCAATATCGCGCTGTCGCCTCTGCCAATGGCGCGCGCACTCATGCCAGCCTGATCGCCAGTGGCGGTTCGGGCGCGGGACGCCAGCCGGCTGTCATGGCGGTGTTGATCGAGAATGTGCAGCGGCGCAAAACCAAACGCGGCAAAGATTTCGTGATCGCCGATTTTTCGGACTCGACTGGACAGTTCTCTGCCTCCTGCTTCGAGGAAACGCTGGTTGACCCGCTGCAGGGCTGGGCCAAGGAAGGCGTCTGCCTGTTGCTCAATGTCGAACTCGATAGCCCCAGTCCGGAAGAGCCGCCACGGATCACCGTGCGCGGGGCGCAGCCGCTGGCCGAGATCAAGAGCGGCGCGCGGATGGTGCTGACCTGCGATATCGAGCGGGCAGAAGCCTTGGCCGAGCTCGCCGCGGTCCTGCCGGGCGGGGCCGAAGGACGCGGTGAAGTACTGGTCCGCCTGCGCACCGGCACCCCGGCCGAGCCGACCGTCCGGCTTGGCCGTGACTTTTTGTTGGATGGGGAACTCGCAGAACGCTTGGCTTTGATCGAAGGTCTTGCCAATGTGTCGCTAACCGCGCGGCGCAGCTCCAGTCACCTGAGGCTCGTCGCGTAAAACGACAGGCTTGGGAGTTTTGGAAATGCTGGGTGCGATGCAGGACTATGACCTTCGGGTGACGCATATTGTTGACCATGCTGCTCGTGAATATGGCACTCGCGAGATCGTCACCTACTGGGCCGATGGCAGCGAAAGCCGGACCAACTGGTCTGAAATCCGCCGTGATGCGCTGAAAATGACCCAGGCATTGCGCAAGCTGGGCGTCGGGAAAGGTGACCGGATCGCCACCCTGGCGATGAACCACAGTCGCCATCTGGTCAGCTGGTATGGCGCGGTCGGAGTGGGCGGCATCCTCCATACGGTCAATCCGCGGCTGTTCGACGATCAGCTCGAATATATCGCCAATCATGCCGAAGATCAGGTGCTGCTCTACGATGCGGTGTTCCAGCCGATCATTGACCGGATGAAACCGCGCTGGACCACGATCAAACACTATATCTGTTACGATAATGGCGAATTCGAACGCTGGATCGGGGCCGAGGACGGCAACACCGAATGGGCGAGTGGTGACGAGCGCGATCCCTGCATGCTGTGCTACACCAGCGGCACCACCGGTAATCCCAAGGGCGTGCTCTATGAGCACCGCTCGACCGTGCTTCACGCGATCACGGGCCTGCAGCCGGGACTGTTCAATCTGGATACGCGGGCGGTGATGCTGCCGGTTGTGCCGATGTTCCACGCGGCAAGCTGGGGTCTGCCGTGGTCGGGCGCGGCGGCGGGGATCAAATTCGTTTACTCTGCGGTCAATGATCCGGCGGTGCTGTGCGATCTGATGGTGCGCGAAAAGGTAACCCATTCGGCCGGTGTGCCAACGGTGTGGCTTGGCATGCTCCAATATATGGAAGCCAGCGGAGTCAAGCTTCCCGATTTGACCACCGCCGTTATTGGCGGATCGGCCGCACCGCGCTTCATGCTGGAACGACTGATGGGGCAGGGGGTGCGCGTTGCTCACGCCTGGGGGATGACCGAAACCTCGCCGATCGGCACATGCGGCATGGAGACGTGGAACTGGAGCGAGCTGAGCTTTGACGAACAGGTTTCGGTCAAGGCGATGCAAGGCCGGGTGCCGTTCGGGGTTGAAATCCGCTGCATCGATCTGGATGATCCGGCTCGCGAACTGCCGCGCGACGGCAAGACATCGGGCACGCTGCAAGTGCGCGGGCCGTGGGTGATCAGGCGTTATTTCAAGGCCGAGGCGGATGCGACGGTGGATGGCCAGTGGTTCGATACCGGCGATGTCGCGGTGATCCATCCCGATGGGACGCTGCAGCTGACCGACCGGACCAAGGATGTGATCAAATCGGGCGGCGAATGGATCAGCTCGGTCGAACTGGAAAACGCCGCGGTCGGCCATCCCGCGGTGGCCGAAGCGGCGGCAATCGGCATCTATCATCCCAAGTGGGACGAGCGCCCGATCCTGGTGGTGGTCAAGAAGCCGGGAGCCGAAGCGAGCGCCGAGGAAATCCTCAACTACCTCGCCGACAAGATTGCCAAATGGTGGCTGCCCGATGCGGTCGAATTCGTCGATGACATCCCGCACACCGGCACCGGCAAGATCAGCAAGAAGGACCTGCGCGAACGGTTCAAGGATTACAGACTGGTGGACTGAGCTATGCCCTATATCGACCCATCCCGCGAAAACTGGACGCTGTTCAAATCGCTCCCGCGCGATACGCCAATCCGGATGCTCAATTTGATCAGGTTCAAGGAGCTGGCGGATTATCCCGAAGAGCATCCCAACCACGGTCAAGGCCTGACCGGAGCCGAAGCTTATGCCATCTACCGCGAGGGGTTTCAGGCGCTGGCCAGTACATCCGGTGCGGCGATGGTCTGGGAAGGCGCGCTCGAAAGCGTCGTCACCGGCCCGGCGGATGAATGGGACGAAGCCTTCGTGATGGGCTATCCCGACAGCGCCGCCTTCCTGGCGATGGTCAAGAACGAGGACTATATCCGCGACATTGTGCCGCACCGCACTGCGGCGGTGGCGGACAGCCGGTTGATCCGGTTTAGGGCGGACCCAGCGCGGGCTGTGCATGCCTGAAGTGCGGGGTGCGAAAAAGTGGGTACCGGTTTTCGCGCTCGAAAGCACCGCCTCCACCGTAATCCGGATCGCATCAGCAGTCGCCACTGCGCCCAACCGCGCGGTGACGAGACCTATTTGGATCTTTGACAACCCTCATCCCCGATTGTTCGGGGCTGTTCTGCCGATACCTTAGACCATCCCGGGCCCATACCATGGCTTGGCCTGCGCATGGTACTTAGGTCAGGTTGCCGCCCGCTTGCGCGAGCCTAAAAAACTCGCACCTCAATTATCATTGAGCAATAATCGAGAATCAGGAGGGTATAAAAGTGGACACACTTACGGCAGGCCAGTTTTCTCTGGTTTACAACGCTTTCTCTTTCACATTCGCAACCATGGGCGCAGCGACCCTGTTTCTTTGGCTTAGCAGATCGCAGGTCGGCCCCGCTTACAAAACGGCGCTGACTATTTCGGGCCTGGTTACCGCGATCGCTTGCTATCACTATTACCGGATTTTTGAGAGCTGGGACGCCACCTATGATTTCAAAGACGGGGTCGTGACGGCCACTGGATATGCATTCAATGACGCCTATCGCTATGTCGATTGGTTGCTGACTGTTCCGCTTCTGCTGATCGAGCTTATCCTCGTAATGCGGCTGTCAGCCTCTGAAACAATGTCCAAGGCGACAAGCCTAGGGTTCGCTGCAGCATTGATGGTTGTTCTGGGTTACCCGGGTGAGGTCGCGACCGATATTCCGACCCGCGCATTGTGGGGCACGCTTTCTGCGATTCCATTTGTGTACATTATGTGGCAGCTGTTTGCTGGCCTCAGCGCATCAATCGCCAGCCAGCCTGACAGCGTGCGCGAGCTCGTCAAGAAGGCGCGTCTGCTCACTTTTGCGTCATGGGGTTTCTACCCGATGGTCTATATGTTGCCCTACACCAAGCTCAGCGGAACAAACGTCATAGTCGGCGTGCAGATTGGCTACACGATTGCAGATTTGATCGCCAAGGCTGGTCTGGGCGTGTTGGTCTATCTGATCGCCACCCGCAAATCGAGTGCGGACTATGGCGAACAAGGCATGGCCAAGGCCTGATGGTTTGGCAGGCTTGACCAAAGATCGGGGAGGTGGGCTCGCTCACCTCCAAGCTCTTGTCTTCGCCTGATCGGATGCTCACAACAACCCGCCCCCATGGCTTGAACAGCCGAGCAAGCATGAACGGGCCTGCAAAGTGGCGCAGGTGGTTCATGCCGCTTGGTACTACCGGGTTAATACTGATCAATACCTATTCGAGCGGGCTAGATGGACCGACCGCTACCGCGATTGCTTCCGCGTTGATACTGCTTTGCGGGGTTCCCCACGGCACATTGGATGTCGAGATCGCTGCATCGCGGTTCAGACGTCATGGAGTGGTCGGCAAGTTACAAATTACCGCGGCCTACGTCGTCTGCGCCGCAGCAATGGCGTCACTTTGGGCGATCTTGCCGTCCGCGGCGCTGGTTGTTTGCCTTGTCCTTTCGATCATCCATTTCGGAGCGGACTGGCGCACCGGAGTCGATCCGTTCTTCGCCATGATGGTGGGATGGGCGTTGATTGCCCTTCCGGCCTTGGCCCATCCAGCGCAAGTCGCAGCGATCTTCGAAACGCTGACCGGCGATGGACATGGCGGCACGATTGCTGCGCTGCTGGCCTGCACCGCAATCCCGGCTCTGCTCGGCAGTTTACTGTTCGGGTTCCAGGCCTTTGAACGAGCGCAAAGCCTGAGCGGTCTGGACGTGATGTGCTGCCTGATTGCTGCCCTGGCCTTGCCGCCTTTGGCCGGATTCGCAGTGTTCTTTTGCGGCCTGCACTCACCGCGGCATCTGGCAGAGGCGCTGCGGCAATCGGGTCCCGCCTCGAATGGAACGAAGGCGATTATCGGCGGGGCTGTGATGGCGCTGTCGCTTGGCGCGGCCGGCTTGATCTTCTACGCTGATCGCACGGCATCGATTGACGCCGGCATCATAACGACAGCGTTTGTGCTCTTGTCGATCCTGACAGTGCCGCATTTCATCCTTGAACAATTGATCGACAAGGCTGCCCGCAGCGGCGCGGCCTGACCAAAAAAGGCTTTCCGCATCACACCCCTATAACAACCGCATCTGTCCAACTAAATTCGGCCGCCGGAACTGCCCGCAATCCAGCTCCAGCCGCTGCCGGTTCATCCCCAGCCGGTGGCACGCGATCCGGAACCGGGCGCGAAAGATATCGGCCCACACGCCTTGCGGCTTCATCCGGGTGAAAAAGCCGGGGTCGTTGTCTTTGCCGTCCCGGACCGACCGGACGATGCCCATCACTTTTCCTGCGCGGTCCGGGTAGTGCACATCCAGCCATTCGCGGAACAGCGGGGCGACTTCATGCGGCAGGCGCAGCATGATCCAGCTGGCGGTCTGGACCCCGCGCGCGGCGGCTTCGGACAGGATCGCTTCGATAAATTCATCGGTGATCGAGGGAATGATCGGGGCGACCGAAACGTGCGCTGGCACGCCCGCTGCGGCCAGTTGCGCCAATGCATCCAGCCGCTTGGCGGGGGAACTGGCGCGCGGTTCAAGCAGGCCTGACAGTTTGGGGTCAAGGCTGGTCACCGACACCGAAACTGCCGTCAGGTTCAGCTGTGCCAGTTCGGCCAACAGATCCAGATCGCGGATCACTCGCGCCGATTTGGTGGTGATCGTCACTGGATGACGCGCTTCGAGGCAGACTTTGAGGATGTTGCGGGTGATCCGGTAGTCCGCCTCGATCGGCTGATAAGGATCGGTGTTGGTCCCCATCGCGATCGGTTTGGGCTGGTAACCGGCCTTGGCCAGCGCCTCGCCCAGCAGCTGCGCCGCGTTCGGCTTGGCGAACAGCTTTGTCTCGAAATCGAGCCCGGGCGAGAGATCGTGATAGGCATGGCTGGGCCGGGCATAGCAATAGATACAGCCATGCTCGCAGCCGCGATAGGGGTTGATCGAGCGGTCGAACGGGATGTCGGGTGACTGGTTATAGCTGATGATCGAGCGGGAGTGTTCCTCGATAACTGTGGTCCGCAGCTTTGGGCCCGGCCCGTCGATTTTCTCTCGCTCATCCAGCCAGTCGCCATCGGCGTCACGGCTCGTCAAGCCAAAGCGCTGCGGCACAGCGGCGGATTGCGCACCGCGACCGGGGATGGGTGAACGGCTCATGCCTGCATGAGAACATATAAAGAACAAAATTGCAATCGTCATCCCGGTCTTGATCCGGGCGGACTTACACTTCCTTCAACCGCGGCATCAGTTCGACGAAATTGCAGGGCCGGTTGCGGCTGTCGAGCTGTTCGGCCAAGATCCCGTCCCAGCCGTCCTTGACCGCACCGTTGGAGCCCGGCAGGGCGAAAACATAAGTGCCCCGCGTCACCACCGCGCAGGCGCGTGACTGGATGGTCGAGGTGCCGATCGTCTGGTAACTGAGCCAGCGGAACAGTTCGCCAAACCCGGGAATGTCGCGGCCTCCGCCCGATTGCTTGATCCGTTCAAGCGCCTCGGGGGTGACGTCGCGGCCGGTTAGGCCAGTTCCGCCGGTGACGATGATGCAATCGACACTACGATCGTCGATCCAGTTATTAAGCCGGTTGGTGATGCGCGGCACCTCGTCCTTTTCGAGCGCGCGACCGGCAAGGTGGTGCCCGGCCGCCGTGATCCGTTCGGCCAACAGATCGCCCGAGGTGTCATCTGCCGGCCCGCGCGTGTCGGAAACTGTCAGGATGGCAATGTTGATCGGCTTGAAGACCCGCGCGAGATCAACGGCCACGCAAGATCACCCCGTTGCTGGCCATGCGCACCGCGTTCGAACCGGTCAGACCCGGGAAAGTCGGCCACATGCCCTGAGCAAGCGCGATACGGCTTTCCGAGGGACCGCCAGCCTGACGCTCATACATCCAGTAATTGCGCAGCACGATGTTCACATATCCGCGAGTCTCCCAATAGGGGACCGATTCCATCCACAGCAGCGGATCGCCCTTGTCGCGAATTTCGCCGTTCCAGCGGGTGATCGGGGTGAGTCCGGCGTTGTAGGCCGCCATCACCTTGGGCAGGAGGCCTTGGGTTCCGGGCGAATTGCGCAGCAGTTCGAGGTGCTGCTGGCCAAAGGCGAGGTTGACCTCGGGCTTGGCAAGATCGGCGGCAGTGCCCGATACACCGATGACCGGGGCATTGTCTTTCGCCGCAGACGGCATGATCTGCATCAGCCCGCGCGCGCCGGCAGGGCTGACGGCCGACGCGCGGAACACTGATTCCTGCAGCGCATGGGCATAGACCAGCGCCGGATCGACTTTCCAGCCGTTAACCGGGGTCCACTTGGGCGTGGGGAAACGCGTTGCCGGTTCGGGCTTGCCGCCATAGGGCGCGTTATAGGCCATCCATAGCTGGGTGGAGGGCAGGCCGAGATCGCGGGCGAGGCGCGAAAGCGGCTGGTAGAACGCCGCGGTGCCAATCCGGGCCTGGTGGCGCAGCACTTCATCGGCCAGACTGTCCTTGCCGATCTCGGCCAGTTCTACCGCGGTGCGGACATTGTTCACATCGCGTAGGCGCTGCCAGTCACCCTGGGTAAAATCGGGGGTCTTGTGGCTCTCGGCAAGCTTCATCCCCAGCTGGTCGGCGGCGAGCATCCCGTAAAGGGTTTCATCGCGGGCGGAGGCGGCCCGCAGCGGTGCCGCAGCAAGTTCGGGCTTGCGGCAGCGGACCAGTGCGCGCGCCTGCCAATATTGGGCGGCTGCGATCAACTCTGCATTCTCGGCCCCGGCAGCGGTCTTGGCAAAGGCATCGGCGGCCCCGGCGCAATCGTCCATCCGCCACGCCGCGAGGCCTGCGGTCCACCAGCCTTCAGCCGCCCACGGCCCCACGCCATCGCCGGCAGTCTGCGCCAGCGCATAGGCTGAGGCATCGTCGTTCTCGATATAGAAGCTCCACGCCACCTTCTGCCGCCATTCGGCGCGGGCAGAGGGGCTGAGCGCGCCGTCGATCCCATCGAGCAAAACCTTGGCTCCGGCGGGATCGTCATTCTTGATGCTGGCGAGGATCGCGGCGGCAACGGTTCCCGGCATGGTGCCGTCCTGGGTTTCGCGCGGGCGGATCCGCTTGGGCGTATAAGGCAGGCTGACCAGGGCTTGCGCGTTGGGCAGAGCAGGCAAGCTGCTCGCCCCGCGCTTCAGCGCCAGCTGGCTGATCGCTTCGGCTTGCGGCAGCTGGCTACCGGCCTCGAGCCACCCGGTTAGCGCATCGAGCTCGATCTTGGGCGAGGTTGGGGCGAGAAAATATTCGGCGCGGGCGACAGCATGCAGCGGGCCGTCCGACTTCTGGGCAAACATGGTCTGGACGCGGGTCCAGTCTGCCTTGTCGATCGCTGCGAACAGCTCACGGTAATAGGCGCGCTCATCTTGGCTGAGCAGGGCCGGAACGGCAGTACGATCGGCGCGGCCCCGGAAGTAATCGACCGCTGCGCTGTTGGCCTGTGCGCAGGCGGGTAGCGCAGCGGCCGCTCCGGCCAGCGCATAAGCCAGAATTCGCGATCTTGCGGTCACTGTCACGTCGATTTGGTTCCCGTCCATTCAAGCCAGCGTTGCCAGAACTTGGCCTTTGCTTGCGGCTTTGCCAGCAACATTTCCAGCCCTCGCGCGGCTAATACCGGCACGCTGGTGCCCTCATGGTTAAAATGCGATGAAGTTTCAGCGTTTTTCGCCGGGTCGTTGTCCAAAGGCGACAAGATGAGCGATGCGACGTTGCGGCCGAACAAAATCAGCCGCTGCGGCGCGGCCAGATGGATGTGATGAGCCAGCACTTCGCCCAGTCCATCGTGCTGGAGCGCGGCCCAATCGGGCATCGGCGTGTGGCGGGGCAAGGCGCTGGCGAGATAGACCTGCTCCTCGGCGATGCCCATTGCCCCGAGCATGGCCGAGAGCAGCCGGCCTTGCGGACCTGACAACAGGGCGGCGCTGTCGCCAACCTCGGGATTGTCGACCATCAGCATGAGCGCTGCATTTATTTGTCCGCGCGGGGCCAGTCGCGCTGCGATTTGTCCGTGATCAAGGCTCGGTTCGGTCAGCCACCACTCGGCAAATTCCGGCAAGCTGGCGGGCCAGCCACCGCGCGTGCCGCCAACGCGCAGCTTCGGCGGCGCTGCGGGAACGTCAGATCTGGGCGCGGCAGACGGTTCGGGGGCGACAATTTCGTCCGGCGCGACAATCCAGCCGCGCGGTTCGTCGGAAAATTGATGCTCAATCCCGGCCTCACGCCACCAATCAATGGCGGCACCCAGCTGGGCAGCAAAATCCTGTTCGGTTCCCACGGACATCCCTGATAGCCTCTTGACCTGTAGGAGTGCAGCAATCAAGGCTCAACCGAGCGATTAATTAATCTGGTCAGGGAACGGTAACGGCCATGAGTGAACGTGATTCGATGCCTTATGATGTCGTCATCGTCGGCGGCGGGCCGGCCGGCCTGGCTGCGGCGATCCGGCTCAAACAAGTCAATGCGGAGCTCTCGGTTTGTATCCTTGAAAAAGGCTCGGAAGTAGGCGCGCATATCCTCTCAGGCGCGGTGGTCGATCCCCGCGCGCTGGACGAGCTGCTGCCCGATTGGCGCGACGGTGACTGCCCGATGGCCGAAACCCCGGTGACGGATAACCAGCACTGGGTGCTGGGCGCGAACAAGAAGCTGGCGGTGCCGCACTGGCCGATGCCGCCGCTGTTGTCGAACGATGGCAACTACACCGGCAGTCTTGGCAGCCTGTGCCGCTGGCTGGCAGGCAAAGCCGAAGAGCTTGACGTGGAAATCTTCCCCGGCTTTCCGGCATCCGAAGTGCTTTATCACGAAAATGGCGCGGTCAAAGGCGTCGCAACGCAAGATATGGGCGTCGCCAAGGATGGCAGCCATAAGGGCGACTACCAGCCGGGCATGGAACTGCATGCCAAATACACGCTGTTTGCCGAAGGCGCGCGTGGCCATCTGACCAAGCGATTGAAAGCGCAGTTCGATCTCGAACGCGTTTGCCAGCCGCAGGTGTACGGCCTCGGGATCAAGGAATTGTGGGACATCGATCCCGATAAGCATTCCCCCGGGCGGGTGATCCACACTCAGGGCTGGCCGCTTAGCGAAACCAACAGCTGGGGCGGCGGCTTCCTGTATCATCAGGCCAACCACCAGGTCGCGCTCGGCTTCGTCACCGCGCTCGATTACAAAAACCCTTACGTCCATCCCTATGAGGAATTTCAGCGCTGGAAGCAGCACCCGGAAATCCGTGCCATCCTCGAAGGCGGACGCCGCGTTTCTTATGGTGCCCGGGCGATCAACGAGGGCGGCTGGCAATCGGTGCCAAAGCTGGCCTTCCCCGGCGGCGCGCTGATTGGCTGCTCGGCCGGCTTCGTCAACGTCCCCCGGATTAAAGGCAGCCACACCGCAATGAAAAGCGGGATGCTGGCGGCAGAATCGATCGTCGCTGCGATTGCGGCGGGCCGCGAACATGACGAGCTGAGCGAATATGACGCTGCGGTGCGCGCCAGCTGGATCGCCAAGGAACTGAAGCTGGTCCAGAATGCCGAGCCGCTGGTGGCAAAGTTTGGCGGCGACGTCGGTACGGTGCTGGCGGGGATCGATATGTGGATGCGGACCCTCAAGATCGGCCTGCCGATTACGATGAAGCACCACACCGATGCTTCCGAAACCATGCGCGCCGATCTGTTTACGCCGATCACCTATCCCAAGCCCGACGGGGTGATCAGCTTTGACCGACTGTCGAGCGTGGCGCTGTCGTTCACCAATCATGCGGAGGATCAGCCATGCCACCTCGTCCTCAAGAATCCGGCGATCCCGGTCGAGGTCAATCTGGCGCTTTATGCCGGGCCGGAAGCGCGGTTCTGCCCGGCCGGGGTCTATGAATTCCTCGGGATCGAGGAGGGCAACCCGCGGCTCCAGATCAACGCGCAGAACTGCGTCCACTGCAAGACCTGCGACATAAAGGATGCGACCCAGAATATCGAATGGGTGACGCCAGAAGGTGGCGGCGGCCCGAACTATCCGAATATGTAGAATCCTTATAGTGGCGAACTGCACGGAGGTGGATTTTGCAGGAGATTGACTGGAGCGAAGCCAAGCCGGCAATGCCTGAAGACCTTCAATTGACGCGCCGTGGTACTATCGGCGCTGGTTTCTCTGCATTTGTGCTCTTCGTCCTTCTTGGTGAAGTGTCCTGCGCGCGTCCGAGCCGCAGGATGGCCGCGCGTGACTGGATTGATCAGCAGAGCGAACTGGCGCGAACTTTGCGCGCGGGCAAATTACTTCCGCACGACTGGATGACGGAAATTGAACGACTTGCGGCGGAAATCGATGTGGCAAAGCTGATGGCCGAAATTGATCGGTCGCAGGTTACCGCCAGCGCTCTGTCGCCCACAAACGATCCCAGAAAACGAACAGTCCGGTTCCTTGATCAGCACGGCGAACCCCGCCGCCTGGGTTTTGCGGCGGCCTTGTTCGATTTCGGGCCGACGAACGTCATAACTCCGCATGGTCACAAGAATATGGTGTCCTCCCATCTGGTTGTCGAAGGCGCGTTCCGGGTCCGGAATTTCAACCGGTTGCGCGATGAAGCCGGAGCCATGATCGTCAAACCAACTCGGGATTATATCGCTAGCATCGGGATGATCTCAGCAATGTCCCCGGTCAGGGACAATATTCATTGGTTTGTGCCGCAGGCTGGCACCGCGCGGACTTTCGATGTAATTATCAGCGGAATTGACCCGACTCAGCCTGACTACGAAATACAAGCCATCGATCCGATCGGCGGCCAGCGCATGGAGGATGGGGCGATCAGCGCGCCAATCATGAGTTTCGAGGATTCTTCTGAAAAATATGTCGCAAGCATTTAACTCGCGACTCGCCTGGTGATCGAAACCGCTTACGCCAAGATCAACCTCGCGCTGCATGTCCGCACGCGGCGCGAGGACGGCTATCACGATCTGGAAACCCTGTTCGCTTTCGTTGATGACGGCGACCGGCTGAGCGTTGCTCCAGCGGCGCAGGATGAGCTGCGAACGATGGGTGAGTTTGCCGCTGGGCTCGATGATCCGTTTGGGAATATCATTGCAAAGGCGCTGATTGCGCTGCCTCGGACCAGCGGCTGGGCAGTGACACTCGACAAACGCCTGCCGGTGGCCGCCGGGCTGGGCGGGGGCTCGGCCGATGCCGGGGCTATCTTCCGGCTGGTCGAAGCGGCTCAGGGTCTGCCGGCGGACTGGCCTGCCCGCGCAGCCAAGCTCGGCGCAGATGTGCCGGCCTGTGTCCGCTCAACTACCTGCATCGGGCGGGGAACCGGGACTGACCTCGAACCCCTCGAGAACGATCTGACTGGCATGGCCGTGCTGCTGGTCAACCCGCGTGTACCGCTGACGACAGGTCCCGTGTTCATGGGCTGGGACGGGGCGGATCGGGGTCCGCTGCCACAAGGCGGTATCCGCGAGATCACTCTGGCTGGCCGCAATGATCTGGAAGCATCGGCCATCGCCCTATGTCCGCCGATCGCTGATGTCTTTGCCGCATTGGCCGAAACACAGCCGTTGGTGACGCGGATGTCTGGCTCGGGCGCCACCTGCTTTGCGCTTTATGAGCGCCATGACGTCATGCGTGAAGCCGCTGCAAAGCTTGGTTTCGCGCATCCCGGCTGGTGGCAGATGATGGGGAGTTTGCGGTGAGTGCCGAGGCCTTCGTGTTGCTGGGTGAGCCGCGCTTTGGCGGCATTCTGGTGGTTTCCGACCACGCTTCGAACCGGGTGCCGGATGACATCACCCTCGGGATCGATCCGGCGCTGCTCGGCCAGCATATCGCGATTGATCTTGGCGTTGCCGAAGTGGCGGAAATTATGGCCCAGCGCGCGGGTACCGCGGCATTCCTCGGCAATGTCAGCCGCCTGGTCTGTGACTTCAATCGCGAGGAGCATTTGCCAACCGTGGTTCCAATCGCCAGCGACGGCCATGCGATTCCGGGCAATGCGCTTGATCATGTCGGACACGAAGCGCGATTGGCGCGGTTTTTTCGGCCTTATCATGAAGGCTTGGCGGCACTGCTTGAGGATATTCCCCAGGCCTTGATCCTCTCTCTCCACAGCTTTACCCCCAGACTTGTTAGCCATCCGGACGCGGCACGGCCGTGGCAGGTCGGGGTGCTGTATAATCATGACGACCGCGCGGCGCAGTTGGCGATCCCGTTGCTGGAGGCTGAGGGGCTGATTGTCGGCGATCAGCAGCCCTATTCGGGCCGTTTGCTCAACGCGACGATGAACCGCCATGCCGAGGATGAGGGCCGGCCATACCTTGGTATCGAGATCCGCCAGGACCAGATCGAAACTCCCGCGCAAGCCGCCGAATGGGCCGAAAGGCTGAGCCAGATTTGTAACAGGGTTGCGCTTATCCTCTCCTAAAGGCAGGGGTTATTGCGTGACCCTGCCACGAAGGACAAGAAAATGACCGCGCGTTTTGACAAGTCGCGACTGCCGAGCCGCCATGTTTCGGTCGGGCCGGAGCGCGCCCCCCAGCGCAGCTATTACTACGCGATGGGCATGACCGAGGAAGAGATTGCGCGGCCCTTCGTCGCCGTGGTCTCGGCCGGCAATGACAGCGCGCCGTGCAATACCACCCTCGATTTTCAGGCGAATATCTGCCGCGACGGGGTGATCCAGGGCGGCGGAACCCCGCGCCGGTTCAACACCATCACCGTCACCGATGGGATTGCCATGGGTCATCAGGGCATGAGAAGCTCGCTGGCCAGCCGCGAAGTGATCGCGGATTCGGTCGAACTTTCGGTGCGCGGGCATTGTTACGACGCGATTGTCGGCTTTGCCGGCTGCGACAAGAGCCTGCCCGGCATGATGATGGCGATGCTGCGGCTCAATGTCCCGTCGATCTTCGTCTATGGCGGCTCGATCCTGCCCGGGCGGTTTCAGAATCGCGATCTGACGGTGCAAGACGTGTTCGAGGCGGTCGGGCGCTTTTCAGCCGGTTCCTGCCCGCTGAGCGAGCTGACCGCGATCGAAAAGGCAGCCTGTCCCGGCCATGGGGCCTGCGGCGGGCAATATACTGCCAACACCATGGCCTGCGTCGCAGAAGCTATCGGACTATCCATTCCAAACAGCAATATGGCTCCGGCACCTTACAAATCGCGTGAAGAAGTGGCGATTGCGGCCGGCGTCCAGGTGATGAATTTGATCGAGCACAATATCCGCCCGCGCGACATCTGCACCCGCGCCGCCTTCGAGAATGCCGCCCGGGTTGTCGCGGCCACCGGGGGCTCGACTAATGGCGCGCTTCATCTGCCCGCCATGGCGCATGAATGCGGAATCGATTTCGATCTGTTCGATGTTGCAGAGATATTTAAATCAACACCTTACATAGCAGACTTGAAACCGGGCGGGAACTACGTCGCCAAGGACATGTATGATGCCGGCGGGGTCTATATGGTGATGAAGACGCTGCTCGCTGGCGGCTTCCTCGATCCCGAGCCGCTGACCGTAACCGGCAAAACACTGGGTGAGAATATCGAGGAGATCACCTGGAACCCCGACCAGAAGGTGATCTACGATGTGAAGACCCCGCTGACAGCGACCGGCGGGGTTGTCTGCCTGCGCGGCTCGCTCGCCCCCGAAGGCGCGATCGTCAAGGTGGCGGGGATGCACCGGTTGCAGTTCCGCGGGCCCGCGCAGGTTTTTGAGTGCGAGGAGGATGCCTATGCTGCGGTTGAGGAACGCCGGATCAAGGAAGGCAGCGTCATCGTCATCCGCAACGAAGGTCCCAAGGGCGGGCCGGGCATGCGCGAAATGCTCGCCACCACCGCCGCGCTTTATGGGCAAGGTATGGGCGAAAGCGTTGCGCTGATCACCGACGGGCGCTTTTCGGGCGCAACGCGTGGCTTCTGCATCGGCCATGTCGGCCCGGAAGCGGCCGACTGCGGGCCGATCGCGTTGGTGGTTGAGGGCGACATGATTGCGATCGACGCCGAAGCCGGAACGATCGAGCTCGAGGTCGATGAGGCCACGCTGACGGAGCGCCGCAAGCTCTGGAAGCCGCGCGGCCATGATTACAACTCCGGCGCGCTGTGGCGCTATGCGCAGAACGTCGGCCCGGCCTATCAGGGCGCGGTCACCCATCCCGGCGGCAAGGCTGAGACCCATGTATTCGCGGATATCTAGCGCCGCTCTGGTCATTCTGGCGCTGGCTGGCTGTTCCAGTCCTGCGCCGGACGTGGCCGAAGCGGCCGAGCATATTCCTTGCGCCCTGGCCGGCGCGGCTGATTTCTCCCCGGTCTGCACGGTGGAGAGCCAAATCGTGCCGGGCGGCACGATCCTTGTGATCCGGCATCCCGATGGCGGATTTCGCCGTTTCGAGATCGAAGGTGACTGGGTCCGGACCGCCGATGGAATTGATCCGGGGGTGATGACCATACTGCCTGACGCGACCGAAGTCACCGTAGGAACCGATCGCTATCGCCTCCTGCCACCACCGCCACCTGTCAATGCCCCACGCCGCTGACCAGATACTGACCGCCGCGCAGATGCACGCCGCTGAAGAGCGACTGATCGCGGCTGGAATCTCGGTCGATGAATTGATGCAGATCGCCGGGCGCGGCGCGGCGGAATGGGTCTGGCGGATCGCCGCGCACCGCGCCGTCACCGTGCTGTGCGGTCCCGGCAACAATGGCGGCGATGGCTATGTGATCGCCGAGGCGCTGCGAACACGTGGCGGCAAGGTGGTGGTGGTAGCCGGGGCCGAGCCGAAAACAGCCGCGGCCCGCAAGGCCCGCGCGCTCTATCAGGGCGAAGTTCTCCCCTCTGATCATTTGCCGAAGGGCGAAATTCTGGTCGATTGCCTGTTCGGCAGCGGGATGACCCGGCCGCTGTCCGCCGATCACGCTGCGCTGCTTACCCGGCTCGCGGCCAGCCATCCGCAGCGTATCGCGATCGATGTGCCAAGCGGGATCGGATGTGACAGCGGAATGCTGCTGAACGCTGGCCTGCCGAGCTTTGATCTGACGATCGCGCTGGGGGCTTGGAAATTTGCCCATTTCCTGATGCCCGCCAGTGCAACTATGGGTGCGTTGAGGTTGGTGGAGATCGGGGTGGACCAGGTACCGGGCGCAGCAGCGCGTCTCGCCCGGCCAAGGCTGTCTGCCCCCGGCGTAGACGCGCACAAATATCGGCGCGGGTTGCTGGCGGTGATCGGTGGGGCGATGCCGGGGGCGGCGCTGCTCGCGGCGCAGGCGGCGCAGGGCGCGGGGGCAGGCTATGTCAAGCTGTTCGCTGCTAACGCTGCCGATGGGCCGCCAGACCTCGTGGTTGATCCTCAGCCTTTGTCCGAAGCGCTTTCCGACACCCGCCTCAACGCGCTGCTGGTCGGACCGGGCCTGGGCCGCGATGGTCATGCCCGCGAACGACTGACCGAGGGACTGGCCGCCAACATCCCTACCGTCATTGATGCCGATGCGCTGGTCCTGCTCGGCAGTCGCCAATTGGCGGAGCGTACCGCGCCGCTGATCGCAACCCCGCATGAGGGCGAGCTGGTCGCGCTTGAACGCGCGCTTGATCTTGACGGCAGCGGCACCAAGCCGCAGCGCGCGCTCGCTCTGGCCCGGGCCAGCGGGATGATCGTCGTGGCCAAAGGGCCGGATACGGTGATTGCCGCGCCCGATGGCCGGCTGGCCTGCGCTCCGCGCGGATCAAGCTGGCTTTCGACTGCCGGAACCGGCGATGTGCTGGCCGGTGCGATTGCCAGCCGGCTCTCCACTGGAGCCGATCCCTTTGCCGCTGCCTGTCAGGGCGTGTGGCTGCACGGCGAGGCAGCGCGGCTCGCTCCGCCAGCTTTCTCCGCTGCGATGCTTGCCGCAGCCATCCGCAACGCCTACGCGGCGGCCTGTGAGCCAGGCTGAAGAAATCATTCGTATCGCTGCCAAGGGTGACGGGGTTACCGCCTCGGACCGGTTTGTGGCTTTTTCCGCGCCGGGCGATCTGCTGCTGGACGACGGCACGCTTCAGCCCGGCCCGCATCATGTCACCCCGCCGTGCCGCCATTTCGGGACTTGCGGCGGCTGCCAGCTTCAGCAGCTCGACGAGCAATCGCTCGCCGATTTTGTCGAGGCGCGGGTTGCCAATGCCTCGGCCAGCCATGAGTTGGGCGCGGAGCTGGTCACTGCGCCTCATCTCTCTCCGCCGCATACCCGCCGCCGCGCTTCGCTGAGGGCGGAGAGCAATGGCGGGCGGATCGAGCTCGGTTATCGTGAAGCCAAGTCGCACCGGCTGGTCGATCTGGGCGAATGCCCGGTGCTCGCGCCCGAACTGGTTGCGATCATTGCACCGCTGCGCAAGATGCTGGCGCGGCAGGCGCAGGGCAGCGCAAAGGGCAAGTCGAAGGCCAAATCGCGCGTCGCGGTCGATGTCGAAATGGCGCTCGCCGAACAAGGGCTCGACCTGTCGCTCAAGGGTTTGAGCGTTGAAGGCCTGACCGCGACCGAAGCGATGCTCGATTTTGCCCGCGACAACGCGCTGGCGCGGCTGACGCTCGATCAGGGTTACGGTCCGGAAACGCTGTGGGAGCCTGAACCGGTGACAGTGGCGCTTTCGGGCGTCAGTGTGCCGCTTCCGCCTGGTGCGTTCCTGCAGGCGACGCTGGACGGCGAAGCGGCGCTGGTCGCGGCGGTCAGCGAATGGCTGGAAGGCAGCGCTACCGTGGCGGATCTGTTCTCGGGCCTTGGCACTTTCGCGTTTGCGCTGGCCAACGGCCCGACCAAGGTTCTGGCGGTAGAAGCCGCGCGCGATGCCCATTTGGCTTGCAAGGGCGCGGCGGCGCGGGCCGGAAAGCAAGTCCACGCGCTGCACCGCGATCTGTTCCGCAATCCGCTGCAAGTGGATGAGCTCAATCGTTTCGCCGCCGTGCTGCTCGATCCGCCGCGGGCCGGTGCGCGCGATTCGATCGAATATCTGGCGCAAAGCTCCGTCGCGAAGATCGTCTATATCAGTTGCAACCCGTCAAGCTGGGCACGCGATGCCGCGACGCTGATCGAGGCGGGCTACCGGCTGGCAGAGCTGCGCCCGGTCGGCCAGTTCCGCTGGTCAACCCATGTCGAGCTTGCGAGTTTGTTCGTGCGGTAATCCATGATCCTCCCCATTTGGGCTGACGCGAAAACGGGGAGGATCAAGCCGTTATTGGAACAACGCCATCGCGGCGTGCGCGATCAGCATCATCAGCGCGAGGCTCGACAAAACGAACAAGCCGAACCGCACGATCACCCGGTTTGAAATCACCTGCACCAGCGAGTGAACAATGCGCAAGCCGACATAGGCCCAGGCGATACTGGCGTTGAATCCATCGCCCTGACCGATTATCGCCAGCACCAGCGCTACCGCATAGAACACAGTCGGCGCTTCATGCAGGTGGTTGTAATTATGGGCGATCCACTGGGTCTTGGCCGGCAAAACCGCGTCAAGGGTCTGGCCGGTTCCGCCGATCAGGTTCTTGCTGTCGATCTTGGCTGCACTCATCGCGGGCAGGCGGGTGATGTACATCCACAGCCACATCACCATCGTCCATCCCGCCAGAACGACGACAGGTTGCAAAATTTCCATACCGATCATGCCACTACTCCAGGATTAGCGTATAGCGTGATCATGACAGCGCGGATCGCCAGCACCAGCAGGCAAACCGTTGCCACCAGAAACAGGGTGAAACGAACCGGCACGGTATTGATCAGGGCTTGCCACAGCGAATGGGCGATACGAAATGCCACATAGGCCCATGCCAGCTTCACATCGAGTTTGCCCGCGCCCATGATCGTGATGATCACGACCGCCGCATAAAAGATCGTCGGCTGCTCCATCAAATGCGCGTAATTGTGCGATTTCCACTGCACATTGTCGGGCAGAACGCCCTCCAGATCCGCACCCCGACCTCCCCGTTTGGTCGCACCCAGACCGCCGGGTTGTTTGAGTAATGGCGGCAGTCTGCCTAGCGCCAACCAATTCAGCATGATCAGTGACCACAGTACCAGCACGGCGGCTGGCGCGAGCATTTGCGCTTGCATGTTGTCTCCCCCCTATTTTTGAGACCCGATGGACGGAGATTGCGGTCGGTTCAATTGATTGTCAATTGCAGCTAGTCGGTCGACGCGAGGACCTGCGCGAAGCTGGCTGGATCGGTGTTGCTGCCGGTCAGCATGATCGCGGTGCGCCCGTCCACCGGCACCTTGCCCGCCAGTGCCGCCGCCAAGGCCGCCGCGCCGCCGGGTTCCAGCACCAGATGGAGCTTTGCGAAGGCAAACCGCTGCGCGGCGCGAACTTCGACCGGGCTGACCCAGACGCCATAAGCACAGCGCTCCTTGAGGATCGCGAAGTTGATCGGCCAGGTGGCGGGGGTTTGCAGCGCATCGCAGGGCGTGGGCGGCGCAGCGGCGGCGACCCGCTCGATCTGGCCGCTGGCAAGGCTGCGGCACACGTCATCCCAGCCTTCGGGCTCGACCGGCACGATCTCCGCATCGGGGCAAGCCAGCGCGAGACCAGCGGTCAGCCCGCCGCCACCGCAGCAGGCGATAATCCGGGTCGGGGCTTCAAATCCGCGCGCGCGCATCTGGGCGATGATTTCTAGCCCGGCGCTGCCTTGCCCCTCGATCACCCACGGATCGGCGAAGGCATGGACCAGTGTCGCGCCTTGATCGGCGCAGAGCCGCGCGGCGAGGGCATCGCGGTCTTCGCCGCCGGGCCGGTCATAGAGCACGACTGCGGCACCCATCGCGCGGGTCGCGTCGAGCTTCACTTGCGGGGCATCGATCGGCATCACGATGGTCGCGCGGATACCCAGCCGCCGTGCCGCCCAGGCCACGCCTTGGGCATGGTTGCCGCTGGAAACGCCGACCACGCCGCGCGCGCGTTCATCGGCGGACAAGTCGCTCAAGCGGTGCCAGGCGCCGCGGATCTTGAAGGCGCCGATCGGCTGGAGACTCTCGGCCTTGCACCAGACCCTGACGCCGCCGATTTCTGTTTCAAGCAGTGGTGTTTGCGGCAGAAGTTCTGCTATCTTGGCGGCGGCGCGGGCCACGCCTTGAGCTGTCGGGTTGCGGACCAGTTGTGAAGTCATGCCAGCAGCCTATATGCGCTGGCGCGGTACGGCCATAGGAGATTCGGGTGAGCAAGGTTCTGGTGATCGGTGCAGGCGGGGTCAGCTCCGTCGCGGTCCACAAGATGGCCCAATTGCAGGCTGCGAATGCCGAGATATTCAGCCACATCAGCCTCGCCAGCCGGACCCGGGCCAAGTGCGATGCCATCGCCGCCTCGGTCAAAGAGCGCACCGGCGTAGCCATCGATACCTATGAGATCGATGCTGAAGAGATCCCGGCGATGATCCGGCTGATCGAGAAGGTCCAGCCCAAGCTCGTCGTCAACCTCGCGCTGCCCTATCAGGATCTGGCGATCATGGACGCTTGCCTCGCCACCGGCGTGAATTACATGGACACCGCCAATTACGAGCCGCGCGACCAAGCCAAGTTCGAATATCACTGGCAGTGGGCCTATCATGATCGCTTCCGCAAAAAGGGCATCATGGCGCTGCTGGGTTCGGGTTTCGATCCGGGGGTTACCAGCGTGTTTGCCACCTGGCTCAAGAAGCACAAGTTGAAGACCATCCGCACGCTCGACATTCTCGATTGCAACGGCGGCGATCACGGGCAAGCCTTTGCGACCAATTTTAACCCGGAAATCAACATCCGCGAAGTAACCGCGCCCGCGCGGCACTGGCTGGACGGCGAATGTGTCGAAACCCCGGGGCTGACCATCCGCCAGCAGTTCGATTTCGAGGGCGTCGGCCCCAAGAACATGTACCTGATGTATCACGAGGAAATCGAAAGCCTGAAGACCCATCTGCCCGAGATCGAGCGGATCCGCTTCTGGATGACCTTCGGCGATGCCTATATCACGCACCTCACCGTGTTGCAGAATGTGGGCATGACCCGGATCGATCCGGTGATGTATCAGGGGCGCGAGATCGTGCCGCTGCAGTTCCTCAAAGCAGTACTGCCCGAGCCGTCTTCGCTTGGCTCAACCACCAGGGGCAAGACCAACATCGGCGATATCGCCACTGGCATGGCGCTCGACGGCAGCGGCGAGAAGACCTTCTACATCTCCAACATCTGCGACCACGAGGATGCCTATGCCGAAACTGGCAATCAGGCGATCAGCTATACCACCGGGGTTCCCGCCATGATCGGTGCCGCGATGATGCTGACCGGGGCTTGGCAGGGAGAGGGCGTGTTCAACATGGAGCAGTTCGATCCCGATCCCTACATGGCTATGCTGAACGCGCATGGCCTGCCGTGGACGGTCAAGGAACTCGCCGGGCCGCTGGAGTTTTGATGGAAACCAGAGCTGGAGATCCGGGTGCTTTCGCCCGTTTTGACCTTTCCCGCGTCGATAGCCCCGCGTTCGTGGTCGATGCCGCCAAATTGCGCGCCAATCTGGCGGTGTTGGCGGACATTCGCGACCGGGCCGGGATCAAGGTGCTCGCCGCGCTCAAGGCGTTCTCGATGTGGCGGGTCGCGCCGATCGTCGGCGAATATCTCGACGGGGTCTGCACTTCCGGCCTGTGGGAAGCGCGCCTTGCGGACGAGTTCTATGCAGGAGAGATCGCGACCTATTGCGCGGCTTATAAGGCCGAGGATCTGCTTGAAATCTGCCGACTGTCCGATCATGTGATCTCCAACTCCCCGGCCCAGATCGCGCGGTTCGTGCCGCAGATTGCGCTGGCGCGGGCGGGAGGGGCCGAGTTTGATATCGGCCTGCGGATCAATCCGCTCCATGCGACAGGCGAAGTGCCGCGCTATGATCCCTGCGCCCCCCATTCGCGGCTGGGTTTCCCGGTCGATCAGCTGACCGATGAAATGATGGCAGGCGTCGACGGCTTGCATTTCCACACGCTGTGCGAACAGGATTTCGCGCCCCTCCAGAGCACTTGGGAGGCGCTCCGCCCGCAAATCGCGCGCTATCTGCCGCAGCTCAAATGGCTCAATTTCGGCGGCGGGCACCATGTAACGCGCAGCGATTACCAGCGCGATGAACTGGTGGAATTTCTCAAGGAGGTGAAGGCCGAAACCGGCTGCGAGCTCTATCTCGAACCGGGCGAGGCGGTGGCGCTCGACGCGGGCATTCTGGTCGGCACGATCCTCGATACGCAGTGGAACGGGATGCCGCTGGCGATCACCGATATTTCGGCGACCTGTCACATGCCCGACGTGATCGAGGCGCCTTATCGCCCGGCGATGCTCGGCGAGTTGCCACATGATGTCGAGCCTGTGGATGAGGGCGCCGATGACTTTGGGACAGGCGCTGTCCGCCTCGGCGGTCCTTCCTGCCTCGCTGGCGATGTGATCGGCGATTACCGCCTGCCGTTTACCCCCGAGCCAGGCCAGCGCTTCGCCTTCCTCGATCAGGCGCATTATTCGATGGTCAAGACCACCACTTTCAACGGTGTGCCGCTGCCCTCGATCTGGCTGTGGAATTCAGCCGATGACAGCCTCGAATGCGTGCGGCAGTTCGGTTATGCAGACTTCCGCGATCGTTTGAGCTGACAAAGAGGTGCATCGTCATGGATCGTGAACTACTCGACGCTGTAACCAGCGACCCGCTGGCGATGGGCTGGATGCGGGGCTTTCCGCCGCCGCCCGAAAGCCGCCTGCTTGCCGCGCGGGCCGATCACATGCGTTTCCCGACCATGCGCTTTGCTTTCTCGCATATGCGCGAATTTTTGGCCACCGCACGGGTCGGACGGGGGCCGGATGCACCCTCGACGCTCCCGCTGGCGCTACGCGATGATCTTGATGCGGTATGCTTCACTCCGCTGGGCGCAGCCGAGCCGATGCGCTGGGACGAGGCTCATGCGGAGAATTTCACCGATGCGATCATCGTTCTGCATCGCGGAACGGTGGTCTATGAACGCTATTTCGGGGTTACCGCGCCGGACAGCCGCCACATTGTCTTTTCGGTGACCAAGAGCTTCGTCGGGACGATTGCCGAAATGCTGATCGCCGAAGGACGGCTTGATCCCGCCGCGCCGGTGGCCGAGCTTGTGCCCGAGCTGGCGAGCAGCGGGTTTGGTGATGCCACCGTGCGGCAGGTTCTCGATATGACCACCGCGCTCGATTTCTCCGAGGAATATGCCGACCCGGGCTCGGGCATCGGCGCGTTCAGCATGGCGCTGGGGCTGACCCCGCGCCCGGCGGGCTATGCGGGGCCGGCCGATCTTTATGAATTCCTCCCGACCATCGCCAAGGCCGGGGAGCATGGGGCAAAGTTCAGCTACCGCACCTGCAACACCGAAGTGCTGGGGTGGATCATCGCCCGGCTGGAAGGCAGGCGCTTGTCCGAGGTGCTCTCGGCGCGAATCTGGCAACCGCTGGGAATGGAAGGCGATGCCGATTTCCTGATCGATTCGACTGGAATGGCCTTTGCCGGCGGTGGGCTTAATCCAACCCTGCGCGATCTCGCTCGATTTGGCGAAGCGATGCGGCGCGATGGATCCGGCAATGGCAGGCAGGTTATACCCACCAAAGTGGTCGAAAATATGCGGCGCGGCGGCCGGGCAGAGCAGTTTTCGGCAGCCGAGTATCCGCTCTTGAAAGGCTGGAGTTATGGCAGCCAATGGTGGGTAAGTAACGATAATCACGGCACATTCACCGCGCGTGGCATCCACGGTCAGACAGTGTGGATCGATCCCGTGGCCGAGACGGTAATCGCGCGTTTTGCCTCGCACCCAATCGCAGCCAACTCGGCGATGGATCCAACTTCACTCCCCGCATATCGCGCCATTGCGGAACACCTCATGAAATGAGTCAAAGGACTGCGGATTTTCACTTGCAGTTCAGCCGCGAACTTTTATATCGACCTCCCGCAGCCCCATGGGGACTTCCAAACCGCAAGGCTGTTTTTTTGAACTATCCGTTTGGGGGTCCCTTGAGTTGCACCATCATCACGACGCACCAGCTGTAGTTCGCGCGCTCGCGCCGGACGAACCTGTTATCCTCAACCGCCCGCATGCAGCGGCGCGTGCTGCCCGCTTCTTTACCGAGAAGTTCCCGGGCAAGTCGCTCTACGCGGTCAAGGCCAATCCCTCGCCTGATCTGCTCAAGGTCCTGTGGGAGGCGGGCGTCACGCATTACGACGTCGCCTCGATTGCCGAGGTTCGCCTGGTCCGCAGCGCGCTGCCCGAGGCGGTGTTGTGCTTCATGCATCCGGTCAAGACCGCCAGCGCAATTGCCGAGGCCTACACGGTGCATGGCGTGCGGGTGTTCAGCCTCGATACGCTGGAAGAGCTCGACAAGATCGTCGCCGCGACTCATCAGGCCGAAGACCTCTCGCTCTGCGTGCGGTTGCGGGTCTCGTCGGATTATTCCGAGCTGAGCCTGGCCGCCAAATTCGGGATCGATCTCGCCGATGCCGCCCCGCTGCTTCAGGCAACCCGCCAGGTGGCGGATAGCCTGGGCATCTGCTTCCACGTCGGCAGCCAGGCGATGACGCCGTTTGCCTTCGTCCAGGCGCTGGAGCGGGTCCGCGCTGCGATCGTCGATGCGGCCGTCACGGTCGACATCATCGACGTGGGCGGGGGTTTCCCCTCGATCTATCCGGGGATGGAGCCGCCGCCGCTCGAGGATTACTTCGATGTGATCCACCGGGCGTCTGAATCGCTGCCGATCTCCTATTCGTCGGAACTGTGGTGCGAGCCGGGCCGGGCGCTGGCAGCTGAATACAATTCGCTGATCGTCCGCGTCGAAAAGCGCCGGGGTGACGAGCTGTATATCAACGACGGTGCCTATGGTGCGCTGTATGACGCGGCGCACGTTGGCTGGCGCTTCCCGGTCAGCTGCCTGACCGAAGGCCGCAGCGAAACCGACGCGGAGTTTTCGTTTTACGGACCGACCTGCGATGATGCCGACTTCATGAAGGGGCCGTTCGTGCTTCCGGCCGACATCAAGGCGGGTGATTACATCGAGATCGGGATGCTGGGTGCCTATGGCGCGGCGATGAAAACCGCGTTCAATGGCTTTGGTCAGGCCCAGGCGATCACGGTCATCGACGAGCCAATGGCGAGCCTCTATCGCGGTGATCGCCGCGATCCGCGCCAGTCGGACAATGTCGTGTCACTGCGCTAAAGATTGAAAATTCAGCGATAGAGCTTGTCCAGGTCCGCCTGGAGAAACGCGATCAGTTCGGTCGGGTCTGATTTCACCGGGACAGGATCGCGCAAGCGGATCTTGGCCAGGGCGCGGATGAAGCTGTCTTCGTCTTCGGCAAATTCGATCAGCCCGCGCTGAACGAAGTTCTCGGTAATCTCGAACTGATGGTTGTCATAGCTTTCGCCCAGCTCAAGCCGGCGGGGAATGGCGATAACCCGGCAGTGATTGGTAAGCGCAGTTAGCAGCGAGCCGGTTCCGCCGTGGCACACGACAATATCGGCCGCGCTGAGGATGTCGCCGATTTCGTCGAAGCGCAGCTCTTCGACCATTTCCATACCGTCGCAGGGCTCGACCGGATCGCCGCCGCGGCCGACTTGCGAAATGATCCGTTCGGGAATGAGGCCCTTGCGCTTGGCGTCTGCGACAATTGCTGTCAGCCGCGGGAACGGCAAGATCGCGCCCACTGTCGCGAACAGCAGCGGTTCCTTGGGCGGCCGTTCGCCCTGCATGAATTTGAGCGGGTCGAAAACCAGCGAGCCGGGCCAATGCTTGCCCGATTCGGCCGATTGCACGATCCTGAGATGGGCCAACGGGCCGGCGACGCGGGCGAACTTGCTGGGGAAGCCGAACCGGGCAAAGCTGTCGACCAGGATGATCTTGGCGCCGAGCATCCTGGCCCACAAAACGATGAACAATTGCGAGCCGGCCCCGGTGGTGATTACTGCGTCTGGACGCCTGCGCAAGATGATCCGCGCGGACTGCCAGATGCTCCGCCACGCTGCCATGAACATATGCACCGGGCGGCCCAGTCGGGCTTGTCCCCAAGCGAAATGTGGGACGAATTCAGTATCTTCATCGCGCGCGATCGACCGCCCGAGCGCGGTATCCTCGGTCACGAAAAAATGGGGGTAATCCTGCCAGAGTGGTTTGAGATCGAGCAACTGCCGGACATGCCCACCCCCCGATGCCGCGAGGCAAAGAATGGGCTTTTCTCGTTTCGTCATTCGCGTAGCGCTCCGGTCCAATGCGGCTAAACCTGGTTAACAGGCTAGACCTTCTGACAAACATCATGCAGCGTCATGGGGTTGCATGACAATGCTGTTAAGTAGAGTTTACATATTTCAATTACATTGATTATCATTGCACCAACGCAAGCACAGGGATTCTGGATCATGATAAAAGGCTTTGCAGCATTGGCTGTGTTCGGGGTTGCCCTTACGGGCTGCGGTAACGGCGGAAATTCTCAGCCTGAAGGTCAGGTCGCGGCAACGGTCAACGGGCGCGAGATTACGATCAGCGAACTCGATTTCACCACCGGCAAGATGACTGGCACGCCTGAGGAATTGGCCGCTGCGCGCCAGCAGGCGCTTCAGGGGATCATCGCCCGTTATCAGTTTGTCGATGCGGCGCGCGAAGAAAAGCTCGACAAGACGCCGACGGCGGCGCTGATCACCAGCCAGGCCGAAGATGGTGCCTTGGTGCAGTTGCTGTACCGTAAGTTCGCTGACGGCGTGCCGAAGGTTTCGGATGACGAGGTCGCCACGTTCATCTCCTCCCATCCTTTGACGTTCTCGCAGCGCAAGCTGATTTTTGTCGATCAGCTGGTGGTTCCGAAAATGACCAAAGAGGTTTTTGACAAGCTCAAGCCAATGAAGAGCATCGCCGATGCCGAAGCTCTTTTGCGCGCGAACAATCTTCGCTTTATCCGGGGGGCTGGCGTGGTTGATACTCTCCGAACCAATCCTGAAACATCGGCACAGATCTTGGGCGTGGATGCGAATGACATCTTCATTACCCCGAATGGCAACGGCGGGTTCGAGATTTCGGCGATCACCTCCAGCCGGACCGAGCCGATCGCCGGGGCGGAAGCCACCGAAATGGCGCGCGAAATCATGAACAAGCAACGCGTCGACAATCAGGTCAAGGCAGCAATGGGCAAGATCCTCAAGGACGGCCAGTCAACGGTCAAGATCAACCCGGCCTATGCCCCCAAGAAGCCAAGCCCCAAAGTATAAGCCTATTGCAGAATAGTTGCTCCCGCCGGTCCACCGCAGCCTCGCAAAGCAGGCCGCTCTGGACCGGCGCTGGCGATTGGCCAGTCCATTTCGGGCAGCGAGTCCTTTTCGGGCAGCGAGTCCTTTTTGGGCAGCCAGTCCGTTCGGAGCAATCAGCCCTGTTCGGGGCCGCCGAGTTCATCCCCGATCGCCTGAACCAGCTCGACCACGAAGGCGAAGGCATCCTCGCGGATGTATTCCGGGTTGGCCGCGGCGTCTGGCTTGGCAGTCATGGCGCGGCGGCACACTTCGGCCAGACCATCGGCAAGATGATCCGCACCGATTGATCCGATCGAAACGATGTTGGAATGGAACCGCGAGAGGTCCTTGCCAAAATAGCCATTGGTCAGAACCTGCATGCCCATATGGGCCATTTCGAGCGGCGGATAGCTGGGATGCGGCGAGGCCATCAGGCTGATGCCGGCCGAACTTTGCAGCAGCAGCGCGCCATAGGCGTCGAGCGACAGCTTGCCGACGGAGCGGAGCATGCGCCCGTCAGCCAGTGCAATCGGCTTGTGATGGGTGCCCGCGGAAATAACCTCCCAGTCGCGAAACTCGGGATATTTGACGGTCCACCGCGACAGGCCGCGCATCAGGGCGGGGAAGCAGTTCCGCGCGATGCCCGGACGGCCATAGACCAGCAGCTGTTTTTCGCGCTCGCTGGTCGCAACTCTGGGCAAAAGCCCACGCAGCGTGTCGCTGATCACTGGCTCAAAGATGAATGCGCGTTCGCTAGCATGGCCCAAATGGCAGAAATAGCGGTGGAGGTGGCTGCTGTTGAAGATACCCCACAGCCGCCCGCACCTATCATAGGCTTCGCGCGCCAGCATATGCGCCGAAGAGAAGGGATAAAGCTGCGGCTCATATTCCTGAATCAGATAGAGCAGGGGCCGGCTGGGGATCGAGAAATGCTCGGCCTGGGCCTTGATCAAGGCGCTGACATTCAAGGTCGACCACCAATTGTAAGTCATGAAGATGTCGCTGCGGCGCACCGGCACTGCGCTGCCGTCCCCCGAAATTCGCAGTGTTTCGAGCGGGGCAGCGGCGGGATCGTGATGTATCGTCGCCTTGATTACAGGAGAAACATCGGTCTCGGCGGTCGGATCGGTAACGATCAGCCGCAGGTCGATGGGCATCCGCCGGGCGAGCAGGGCAGCTGCGCGCGCGTAGATCTCAATTCCGGTAGTCACCCCGCCAAAAGTCGCGCCGGGGGTGAGATTGGGCACCACCAGATTGAGGCGAGGGCGCTCTGCCGGGTCAGCAACGAAGCAATAGCTCGCCAGGACAACGTCATCGATCGGCGGGCCCGCGCTCAATTCGCGCAAATTGTGGACCAGCCGCGTGGCCGGTGCCGGGATGATCCGCTTCAAGCGTGCGCGCCAGGATCCGCGAACCATCACAGGTCCTTTCGGCATAGCACACCGATAAATTCGGCATTGGCCAAGGTTTCGGGTGCAGCTGCGGCCTGGCGGGCGGCAAGCGCGGCGCGTTCCTGTTCGGGTGCAGCGGCCATCGAATCCGCCCAGGTCCAACTGCGGACCGAGCGCCGCAAAAAGCGTTCAGCGCGGCGGAACCCGATATCCTCAAGCAGGGCCAGCAGCGCGTTTGCGCTGGGCAAGGCAAGGTGGCGTGGTGCCTCAAGCCCGCGCCAATAGCGTCCGAACACCTCAAGTCCCTCGGCCTCGGCGTTGGGGGTTTCGATGTAGAGCAGTCCGCCCGGACGCAGCCAGCCGAGCAACTGGGTCAGCAAAGCCCGAGGGTCGGTAACGTGTTCGATCACATGCCCGAGCGTGATCGCATCGAAGCTGGATTGCCAGCCAGCTTCGGGAATTTTGTCGGGCGTGTAGGCCTTGATTCCCGAAGCCTCGACTTCAGCAAGTGAAGTCCGGTCGAAATCCACTCCGGTAACGTCATGGCCAAGTGCGCGCAGCCGGCGCAAAAATTCGCCGCCGCCGCAGCCATAGTCGAGGACACGCGCGGGCGGCGGCGGGACAAAGCGGTAATAGGCATCTGTTTCAACACGGCCCCGGGCGAGAAGCGGATAGACAAAATGCCCGATTCGATCGGCCAACCCGTCCAGGCCGCCATAACGCCGGCGGACATAAGCCTGCTTCAGCCGCAGCGACGCAGAAGGGCTGTCGTCGGCGAAGAACTTGTCATCCGGGCCACTGTGGTTGTGGGTATAGTAAGTTGCATAAGCCAGCGGCAGGCAGGCAGGCGTTGGCCGTTCGCGCAGCAACAGACTGCTGCAGGTGGTGCAGCGCAGGAAGGCGAAATCGTTGCGGACAACCCCGAAAAACCAGTCGGACGCGATCGTCACCGGCCGTCCGGAAACCTCGCTCCCGCAAAACAGGCAATGGCGTGCCAATTCGAAGCATTCGTCTGACCACGGGCCGGTCGTCGAGAATTCCGCCACTTCCATGCTCCGCGCTTCCCTGGCCTCCAAGCAAGAACGCTCGGGTGGGCTATAGTGCGCTACAGGAAGTGAAAACCGCCGACAAGGTGACAGGCGGTACGGCCTGATCGCGGCTAGGGAATGCGGGATGCGGAGGATGTCTCCCGCATTCGATCGGCCAGGTACTTTCCGGCGTAGAGCGAGCCGGGAATGTTCAGATGGTTGCTATCGCGGTAGAGGATCGTGCTGCCTTTGAACATCGCGCAGCGCGTCTGGTCGCAGAACAAGTCTTGCAAGCGATAAATCGGAATTCCTGTTTGGGAAGCGGCATCGTCGAGCGCGCGCGCGTAGTCTTGCTCGTAGTCGAGGATATCGCTTTTGGCTCTCGTGCAGCCGGTCAAGTCAGAGGTAAAGACCCTGAGTTTGCACGATTCCGCATCAACCTGGAATTTCGGAACATCGTCGATCAAGATGACCATTTTTCCCAGTTTCTGCAGATGGGTGATGGTTTCGCTCAATTCACGCCTGAGATGGCTGGATGGCGGAACCTGATCCATTCTGATTGACCAGTGCATGGATAAAATCACGGTTTGAATTGATGAATTCGCTTGGATCGCGCGGAAGATATGAGCGTATGCGGGATTGCTGACAAGTGCGGCGCCATCGAGGATGTAGAAACCCACATTCTCGTCCTTCATGGCCTCGGCAACTCCTAGATACAGATTTTCCGCATGGCTATCGCCCAGAAGTAAAACCGTAATGGGAGCTTTGGGCCGTGATTGGGCGCAGCGAAGAAAGCCATCCCAACTGAGCGCCGTCGCCGCGACCTCGGCGGGTTCGCAAGGATGGTAGTGTTCGGCGATATATTTGTGAAACTCCAGGTGGCCGACATCGCCCTTGAGGCGTTCTGTTGCGCGAGCGGAAATCCCGCCGCTCGCCACCCCGTAAGCCCCGAACGCAATGAAACCGAGTGAGATCGCGGCGCTGAATCCGAACACGGCGCGCCGTGTGGTCAGCAGGGACTGGGGTCCTTGCCGGAAGGGGCGCTCGACAAACTGCCAGCTGGCCGCAGCAAGCGCAAATGTCGCCGCTGCCAGCACCAGCAGCAAGGTTTGGTCCGCTTCCAACCCGCTCCTGATCCGGGCAAATGCGAACAGCGGCTGGTGCCAGAGGTAGGCGCTGTAGCTGATCAGGCCGATCCCGACAAAGACGCGAAAGCCCAGCACTTTGGCGATCCAGGTCCGTTCGCTGCCAAACAGGATGATCAGCGCGGTGCCGACCACTGGCAACAGGGCGTAGATGCTGGGGAACGGTGTTTCGTCATCGAAATAGAAGATCGAAAAAACAATCAGGCCCATCCCGGCCAGACTGATGAAATTGCTGGATGGCGGTTCTGATCCGGGTTTCAACAGCAGCAAGGCGCAGATCGAGCCGGTCAACAATTCCCACGCCCGCGAAGGTGCAAGGTAGAAGTTTGCATCGGGCGAATTGCGCCAGCCCCATTCACTCACACCCAAGCTGAGCACTGCAACCGCTGCGAGAACCCAGATCAACCTACCATGGGCCAGTCGCCGCAACACCAGCAGGGCGATCGGGAATACGACATAGAATTGCTCTTCGACCGCCAGGCTCCAGGTATGCAGAAGCGGCTTAAGATCGGCTGTCGCCGCAAAATACCCCTCCTCGCGCCAGAACAGGATATTCGAACCAAACAGCGCAACTGCAGCGAGACTCTTCGAAAAAGCCTCCATCTGCGATGGCAGCATCCATAGCCAGGCAAACGGGATGCAACAAAGCATGACCAGAAACAGAGCTGGCAGGATACGGCGAGCGCGGCGCTCATAAAAGCGGGTAATCGAGAACCGTCCGCTCTCCATCTCCGCCATCAAAATCGTGGTGATCAGGTAGCCGCTGATGACGAAGAAGATATCGACACCGATGAAACCGCCGCTGAAGTTTTCCAGTCCGGCGTGAAACAAAATTACAGGAACAACCGCTACGGCGCGAAGGCCATCAATTTCGCGGCGGTATTGCATCAAGAAGCCCCCTGCACCCCTGGTTGAACGGCCCGAACCACTCGTCCCAAGTTTCAGGCTTATCCGGACTATAGCCAGCGCAGCAAGTCAGAACAGTTTTTATGCTGACGCGGTTACGATTTGCTGCCCGAAGTTGGCCGCAGGAGCGCAGAGAAACTTTGGCCCATGCCCTCCGAAATCAATCTCAGCCATTTTGGAGCCCTTGGCGAACTGCGCCAAAGCGGGCGGGCGCTTTGGCAACGATTAATCTTGGCATTTCAGTCTGTCTCATTAAGGGATGGACTGGAAGCTGAACGCACCAGCAGCCAAGTCGCGCTTGGATGAAGCCGGGATATGCTGTATCGGATCGACGAATGGGCAGGGCAAAGAACTACTTCGACCAAAAGACCGCCTATGCGCTGGGCGCAGCGATTTTAGGCAGCTGTTGCACTGTGCCGGCGTTCGGCCAGTCGGCCGGGCAGAAGGATATCAATGAGATCAATCTGACGCTCGACGTGACGCATGACAGCAATGTGGCGCGAAGCGATCTGGTCAATGCTGCACTGCGCGGGGTCAAGCAATCCGATGAGCGTCTCGCGGCCGGAATTCAGGTCCTGTTTGGTCGTGAACTCGGTCGGAATACGATCAGCCTCGATGGATTTGTCGGCTATGATTTCTATCGCCGCAACACCCAGTTAAATCGCGAGCGGATCGGCATCGGCGCGGCGCTGGGCCTCAGGGCCGGGCCCTGCGAGGTCAACCTGACCCCCAGGATTGACAGCCACCAAAGCGACCTGTCGAGCATCTATTTTGTCAATTTGCCCGGCATCGACAGCGTCAAGAACACCGAGACTGTGCAAACATACGGCGGCGATGTCCGGTGCGGGCGGGTCTTCGGCCTGCGTCCGCTGTTGGGCTATACGCGCACGATCGGTGACAACAGCAACGCTGCGCGGCAGATTTCGAACTATCGCAGTAGCCGCTATTCAGGCGGCTTTGCTTACGACAACCCCGTGGCAGGAAAGTACTCGCTGACCCTGGAGCGCGAGAATATCTTCTATCCGGATCGGGCCGGCGGGCCTCTGGCTGCCGTCTCCGGTTACCGCACCGATCAGCTGAAATTGCATGGCGAGCGGAAAATCGGAACAATCCTCACGGCGCGAGGATCGTTTGGCTACAGCCACGTCAAGCCGAAGTCTGCGACCGTGCAGTCGTTCAAGGGCATTTCGTGGAGCCTTTCGGGAACCATTGTGCCGTTGCCGCGGCTGCAACTGACTTTCGGGACCGAGCGGGCGATCAGCCCCTCACTAGGCGTAGAAGCCTTGTATAGCCGCAACAAGAGTTATGATCTGAGCGCGGTTTATGCGCTGACTTCGCGTACCTCGCTCTCGGCGGGGGTAAATTACGAGCAGCGCCAATATCGCGGTGCTTCTGCGCTGTTTGGCCCGTTACTCGATAACGACAAGGTGATGCGCGCGAGGATAGGTGCCGACTACAAGGCATCCCGCCGGTTCAAGATCGGACTGGAGGGGGGCTATGAACGCCGTAATGCGAACGGGACAATCTATGATTTCGACAGTACCTTTGTCGCAGTTAGGACGCGGTTCACACTTTAGGTGCCAAGGATCAGAAATGAACTCGCCATACAATCTACTCAAGCTCGCCCTCGCGGCATTATTTTCTGTGTTGCTGCTGGTTTCCGGACCCGCTGCGGCGCAGACTGTGCCGCAAGTAGCGCCGAAGCCCGTCGCGACGGCGGTCGCCGCCCCGGCACCCCTGACCGAGGGCTACGTCCTGGGGCCGGGCGATGTGGTCGACATCATGGTACTCGGGCGGGAGGAATTCAGGCCGCGCGTCCAGGTCCAGACCGATGGCAGCGTCCAGTTGCCCTATCTGCATTCGGTCATGGCCTCGAACCTGACTGTCCTCCAACTGCGCGAGCGCGTAACTAAGCTGCTCCGCGATGGCGGTTACTATGTTGATCCGGTGGTGAGCGTGGCGGTCGTCAGCTACGCCAGCCGCTACGTTATTGTCCTTGGTGAAGTGGGCACCCCTGGCCTGGTGCCGGTGGATCGCACCTATCGCGTGTCCGAAATTCTCGCCCGGGTCGGCGGGGTTCGCGATTCTGCTGGTGATGAGCTGATCCTGCGCCGCGATTATGAAGAGTTCCATCTGCCGCTCGACAAGATCGCCAGCGCCGGACCAGCCGATGATCCGCAGGTCCGGCCCGGAGACAAGATCTATGTCGCACCGGCCCCTAATTTTTACATCTATGGCCAAGTAACCGCGCCCGGCTCTTACAAGGTGGAGCGCGGCATGTCGATCCGGATGGCGCTGGCCCGGGGCGGCGGGTTGACCGATCGCGGCTCGGCAAACAGAATTTCGGTGTTCCGTGGCGGCAAGAAAATCAAGGTGATACTGGACCAGCCAATCCAGGGTGGTGACACCGTGGTAATTGGCGAACGGTTCTTCTGATCGCTGCGAAACGGGGGATTCAAGACTTATGAGCCTGGTTCAGCTTTTTCGGATCGTCTGGGCGCGCCGCGGGATTATTATCCTCGCGACACTGACAGCGTTGCTGGCGACGGGTGTCGTCGGCTTGGTCGTGCCGGCCCGGTACAAGGCGGATTCGCGCATCATGCTTGATGTGGTGAAGCCCGATCCTGTGACTGGAGAAGTGATCGCATCGCAGTTTGCCCGCGCCTACGTCGCGACGCAGACCGAGCTCATCAAGGACTACCGGATTGCCGGAAAGGTGGCCGACGATATCGGCTGGACCAGTTCGCCTGAACTTGCAGCCATTTATGCCGAGCGTTCGCAGACCGACTCCCGCGATTTCCGGCGCTGGGTGGCGCAGCGGATCATCGATGGCACCGATGCCAAACTGATCGATGCTACAAACATCATGGAAATCTCTTTTTCCGCGCCCGAACCAGAGGTTGCGGCTCGTATTGCCGATGCCATCAGGCGTGCTTATGTCGAACAGGCGATCGCTACCAAGCGCGAAGATGCCAATGACAGCGCGGCTTGGTTTCGCACCCAGACCGAGCAGATCCGCGCGCAGCTGACTGCGGCCGAAAAACGCAAGAGCGACTTTGAACGGGCGAACGGAATTGTTCTGGATGAAGCCAATGTCGACCAGGAATCCAGACGGCTGTCAGCGATAGCATCGACCTCGCCAACGGTTGCGCCTGGCGCTTCGGTAATGGTCGGTGGGGGATCAAATCCTGCGGCGGGCCAGCTGGCCCAGTTCGATGCCGCGATCGCCTCTGCGGAGAAAACTCTTGGCCCCAATAATCCGGAGCTGCTCGCGATGCGCAGGCAGCGTGCGGCAGTTGCCTCAACGGGCGGCGGCGGCGGGGGTGCGGTCATCCAGCAAGGCCCGACCGGCCCGTCGCTGGCATCGCAGTATGGCAGTCAGGTCCAACGCGTGCTGGCTTCGCGCGGCAAGGTCGATGAAGCGCGTAAACTTTCCGCCGACGTAGCGGTGCTGCGCGAGCAATATCTCAAGGCTTCCACCCGCACCGCTGAATTGATGCAGCAAGGCCAGTCGACAGAAAGCGGATTGTCGCTGCTGGGTAGTGCGACTGCCCCGCAAAAACCTATATTTCCCAATTGGCCGTTGATGATCTTCGGTTCGCTGGCGCTGGGCTTGATGCTGGGCACGCTGACGGCCCTGATCATCGAATTGATTTATCCGCGGGTGCGGGGGCTGGAAGATCTTCGGATCCGCAGCATCCCTGTCCTTGGGGTGATGGGCACGACCGTAGTTCCCAATGCAGGTGGGCAGGGTTGGTTCAGGCGGTTGCGCAATCCACCGGCGGAGTCCCAGTATGGATGATATAATTGTCGCGGCGGCTCCGGCGGCGGAACCACAGGTTCTTCCGGAAGCCACAAGCAGTGAGTTCGAAGCCCCATCGTTCACCTTGAGCGACCAACTGGTGGTGGCGACCAGGCCAACCTCGGTCGAGGCTGAATCATTCCGCGCCTTGCGCTCGAACCTGCTTGCCCAACATGTCCGGCAGGGGCGCCGTTCGCTGGCAATAAGCGCGGCATCGGCCGGGGCAGGTTGCAGCTTTGTCGCCGCGAACTTGGCGATGGCGCAGGCCGGGGTCAACACCCTGCTAATCGATGGCAACATGCGTGATCCTTCGCTTGAGGACTACATCAGGCCAGCCGTGCGGCGGCCTGGTCTGAGCGAGTGTCTGAAGGATGATTCGCTGGCCCTGGCGGCGGCGATTACCCCGGTGCAACCTTCGCTCTCGGTGCTGTTTGCCGGTGAGGTCGATGACCAGGCCTTCGACCGGCTGGGCGCACCTGTATTCCGTTCGTTGATTGGTCAGTGTCTGCGCGATTTCGATTTGACCATCATCGATACACCCCCGTCCAACCTCTATGCCGACGCCCGGCGGATCGCCTCGATCATGCGCTACAGTCTGGTAGTGACTTGCCGGGGCCGGAGCTACCTCAAGGATGTCCGGGTGCTGGTCGATGAGCTGGTGTCGGATGATGCGCATGTGATCGGTACCTATCTGAATGATTATTGATCGATCTGGGGTCGTAACGGCTCAGAGCCCTTGGCACCCGAAGCGGTGGCCTGGTTGGTTGCCATATGTCGTTGGGCTGATCCTCATGGCCGTGCCTGCGATCGCCAATCTGGGGCAGCAGACCTGGTCGACCGAGGCTGGAACGCATGGGCCGATCGTGCTCACCACCGGCTTGTGGCTGCTGCACTATAACGGGTTGCGGTTGAAAGATGCCGGAACCAGCGCCAGCGATTGGCGAATTACTGCGCTGCTGCTCGGCTTGTCGCTGGTGCTCTATACCTTTGGCCGGGCCTTCGATTTCATCAGCCTTGAAGTCGCCGGGCTCTACGGCGCATTTATAAGTCTTCTGTATCGGCTGTTCGGCTGGCCGGTGCTGCGGCAGCAGGCCTTTCCGCTGGTTTACCTGGCTTTCGTGATCCCCCCGCCGGGCTGGGTCATGGCCCGCATCACGGCCCCTTTGCAGACCTTTATCAGCTGGTCAGCGGAACATATCATGGGCCTGTTCGGCTATCCGGTTGCGCGCCAGGGTGTGATGCTGACCGTTGAGCGATACCAGTTGCTGGTCGAAGACGCGTGTGCCGGGCTCAATTCGCTTACCGGTCTGATTGCGGTCAGTCTGCTCTACATTTTCCTGATGCATCGCGCGTCGCTGCGCTATTCCCTGATGCTGGTGCTGGTGATCATTCCGGTTGCGATCCTGGTCAATCTGCTGCGGGTATTGACGCTGATTTTCATCACGTACCATTTCGGCGATGCCGCAGCGCAAGGCTTCATGCATGCCACGACCGGGCTGGTCCTGTTCGCGCTGGCAGTGCTGATGATCTTCGGGATCGATCGACTGTTGATCCGGTTTTCCGGGCGGAGGGCGCCGCGATGATCAACCGGCGCGACCTGCTGGCCGGGATTGGCTGCGGATCGGCGTTAATCGCGGCCGAGACCTTGCGACCGCGTAAGCGGCTCGTTCTGATGCCTGCCGGGGCGAAGCTGGCGCAATTGATTCCCACCAGCTTCGTCGGCTGGAAGCTGGGCGGCAGCGGAGAAATTGTGCTGCCGCGCACCGAAGGCAGCCTTGCGGCGCGCCTCTACAGCGAGGAACTCGCGCGGATATACGTTTCAGCCAATCCGTTAGGCGACCAAGACCAGGCCGTCCAGGACAGGGAGATGATGCTGCTGATCGCTTATGGCAGTATCCAAAGCGATACGCTGCAACTGCACCGCCCCGAGGAATGTTATCCGGCGGTTGGGTTCGAAATCGTCGATCGCCGGGAAATTGACCTGCCGATCGGCATCTCTCGGCTGGTCCCGGCTGTTGCAATGACGGCCCGGTCAGGCGATCGGATCGAAGACATTGTCTATTGGAGCCGCCTTGGCAATGATTTGCCGCGCTCGCTTGATGAGCAGCGCTGGGACCGGCTGCGGGCGGCATTTGCCGGCTTTGAGGGCGATGGCGCGCTGGTGCGGGCCTCGGCAGTCCGGGCGGATCCGGCCAAGCCGCAGTTCGCGGAGCTGGCAGCCTTCCTGGCCGGAATGGTGAACGCATTGCCGCCGCGCGCGCGGGTTGCTCTGCTGGGCCAGAACTTCGGCAAAGCCTGAACCGGGATAGTTGCGCGGCACTGTTGCAATTCCACGTTTCGGCCCCTCTACCTGCTTTCCACTTCCCGGTTGGGTTCCTGCCAGTTCAGCTAGCTGCAATCGCAAAAAGATTACATCGGTTTTAAGTAAGTTAATTCACTGTGAGCAAGCCATCCCATATTGGGACGACAGCAACCTGGCCGGGAATTTCCCTTGTGTTTGGGCGGTATTGTCGGTTAAACAAAACTTAACGGCGAGTCGTACCCCACGAGGCATGACGAGCCGGACTCGGCGGTCGCGAGTTTTTCTGAACGCGGGAGTGAGGCAAAGCCCATTCCACACGATCTTTAGGGGTTTGAAATGAATAAGCGCTCGATTTTCGCAGCCGCCGTCAGTGCTGTGGCGCTACTCGCTGCCAGCCCTGCTTTGGCCGGCGTCGTGATCAATAGCGGAGCTGGCGGCACTACAACGCTCGCAAGCGTAGGCAATTCTGGGACGATAAACTTCAATGGCTACGGCGGCAGTGTACCCGCAGTCATCCCGGGGTTGTCCTCAAGCTTGACGCTGACCTTCCAGGGTATTTTTGGCAATACTTACCGGTTTGCCTATTCGCTTACCAACAGCTCGACACTCGCAGGCACCCGAGTCAGCTCGTTCGGATTTAATGTTAACCCGAACATCACCAGCGCTAGTGCTACCGGAGCCTTCGATACGGCGAACATCAACGTCAATTACCCGGTTGGTTTCGGCACCGTTGAAGTCTGCTTCTACGATGGTCCCGGCGGCACCTGCACCGGCAACGGCAGGGGCGTGGCCTTCGGCACGACCGGGACGGGCCTGCTTAACCTCACTTTTGGCGGCGGTGCACCGGCGAACATCACACTGACCGATTTCGTCGATCGTTACCAGGCGTTCAATTATCGGGGCATCGGCTCGGCGATCGGCATCCCAGTCGGCGTGCCTGAGCCGGCGACGTGGGGCTTGATGATCCTCGGCATCGGTCTGGTTGGCGCGGCAATGCGCCGTCAAAAGCAGACCGTTGACGCAAAGATCAACTTCGCCTGATCACTAGCGCGACTAGATAGGGCGTGAGGGCCGGGCAGCAATGCCTGGCCCTTTGCTTTTGTTCGTCGCTTCCGTCGCGCCATTCGTGCAAAACCAGTCCAATCCGGGGACTGGACTATGTCCCGAAGTTCCAGGCTTCTGCCGCTCCTGTCCAGGGCCCGAAGTGCTGCGTGCTGATCGGTTACTCGGGCAGGGTTGCTGCCTCAAGCCAGATGATCAGCGGGATGCTGTCGTCCATGAACTGAAACGATCCGTCCTCTTTGCGCCAAAAGGTCGATTCCGGGAAAGTCATCGTCGCGTTAATCAACGGAACGGCCAAGGCTGGGCCTACCGCTCCGAATTGCTCCAGCGCCTGCTTGGCTGCATCACGCAATTGGGGGGCGAGAACCTTGGATTCCAGCGCTTCGAGTTGCCGAACGGCCGGCTTGTCGAGCCGCATCCGGAACTCTTTTGCAAGAAAGGCAACGCTCGCGGTCACATCTTCGACCGAAACATCGGTCAAAGCCTGGTCGATCGCCCTGCCGCAGGCATGGTGAGCGATCAAATTGGCCAGATAGGGAAAGCCGTTCGCAGCCTTGATCAAGGCACCGCGCGCCTCGGCAGAGAACCGCAGGCTGACAATCCACTCACCATTATTGATGATTTCACCGATCTCTTCATCCGTCATCACGGTTACCGGGATGCCAAGCAGATTGCGCCGGATTGAGGGGATATGCTCGATCAGCTCGGTAAGATTTGCGGCAACCCCGCCGATCAGGAACTGAACCCGGGTGCCGCGATCGGAAAGGTTTTTGATCAGTTCGGCGACTGAACGGCGGAAATCAGGCGATTCGGCCCGATCGAATTCATCGAGAATGATCAGCAGCCGGGTTCCGGAAATGCCTTCGAAAACCTCGCTGAGGAACGCCGGGGTCAGCGCATGATTGTCAAACAGATCGGCCAGGCTCTTGCCCTGCTCGACTTCCTGGGAAGTCGGGTCAGACTTGTTGTGATAGAGCAGCGGGATGTCACGCGCGATGGCCCGAAAGGTCGAATCGAAGTCGCTGGCCTGGCTGCACGATGAGTATCGCACCAGGTAGCGGGCGTCTTCGGCCAGTCGGGCGATGATATGCAGCGTGGATGTCTTTCCGATCCCTCGGTCACCGTAGAGCACCACATGCATCCGGCGCTCTTCGATCGAGCGGATCACCGTGCTCAGCAGCTCGCGCCGTCCGGCAAATTGGCGAAGATCGGAAATCGGCTGAGCAGGGGGAAATGCCCGGCTCAGACGGACCCGTCCTGACGGATTGGTAGCCGTTTGCGCCACAGTCTGATCGACCGCATTGGCCATGCCACCAAAGCGGGGCAGGTCGCTGATGGCGCTAATCGTGCCGTCATAGGGGGACCTGACCACCAGCGAAGGATGGGCCTCTGCATCATCATAGCTAGGGCGAGGGCGCAAAATATGCGCGATTCGGTTAATCCATCTCATATATGCAACTGACCAGAATTTGATGGGGAGGATCGATTGTTTTCGTGTGTTACAGCCATGCCGATTACTGCCCGGGCAACGGCTTGAGCACGTAATAGATATAGGCCATCACCGCAACGAGGCCGACCACAGCGGCTAATTGATACCCCTCATTGCCGACATAGTTGACCACGGCACAGCCGATCATAGGCGGGGCGTAGTGCCATATCCTGTCTCCCGGCACGGCCAAGGCCGACCGCTGCAGATATAATACGGCGAGACCACAAAAGACCACGACTGTCAGCCAATCAAAAATCGTACTCATATCTATCCTAGCCCATCCCGAAAATTCTTGGTCGAACGCAACCCTATTCCCTTTAGGCATCACCCAAAGGAGCTACAAGGCCCGGAAATCAGACGGTTCGGCTTCGTTCAAGTCCCGTTCAATTTACCCTTGGTCTAATGATAGCCTGCAAATCTTGCAGCAGCGTTAACTCGATATCTACCTTAAAACGGTAACGAGTAACCCCTGATAGAACCCTCCACAAACCGCAGTCCACCAGGGGTTACTCCATGAGCATTATTTCGGTCGGCACGACCACAGATCTGATTGCCGCTGCCAAGGCCGCCGTATCGGGAGATATCATCAAACTGGCGAGCGGGAGCTACTCGTCGGTGCTGCTGAAATATATCAACCCCACCGGAAACATCACAATCACCTCGGCTGACCCGCTGAATCCGGCGGTTTTCAACGATCTAAACCTCAGTAACAGCAGCAATATAACTCTGTCGAATGTAGTGTTCCAAACCCCGGCCAATTCGCTGGTCTGGTACAATTTCCAGGTGCTCTATTCGTCCAATATCAACTTGACGCAAATCCTGGCCGATGGACCCGGGATGACCCCCATACAGGATACGACTGGCCTGATAGTGCGCTGGAGCAACGGCGTGCACATCAGCGACAGCGAATTCCGTAATCTGGTAAACGGGATCGTGTTCCTCGACAATACGAACATCTCGGTAGCCGATTCCTATTTCCACGATATGCGGCGCGACGGGATCGACAGTGGCGGCAATTCGAAAGTGGCCTTCACCAACAATTTCTTCACCAACTTCCATCCAAATGCCGTCGATCATCCCGATGCGATCCAGTTCTGGACTGCCAACACCACGACAGTAGCGTCGGATATCCTGGTTAGTGGTAATGTCATCGTCCGCGGCGCCTCGGGTTCGCCAATCCAGGGCATCTTCATCAAGGACGAAGTCGGCACGCTCCATTATGAGGGGGTGATCATTACCAACAACCTTGTGCTGGGTGGCCACTACAACGGAATGAATCTAGACGGGGTGGCCAGTGGCGTGGTGAGCGGCAACCAGGTCCTTGCGTTCACGGATCATGATAGCTTTATCCGAACGATGAACAGCGGAGCCCAGTTGTCACTGTTCGGCAACACGGCGACCGCCTATGTGACCCAGATCAACGAATCGTCGGACAATTCCACAGTGGCAGTGCTCTCCGACGGGGGGCTGGCGGTGCTGGATGCCTGGAAACTCACTCATACCGCGCCCGGTGGCGTGGGCGGCTGGGATGCGGTCTACGTCGATGTCGGCTATGCCAAGATAGCGCTTGGTACCACCACTGCTGCCGAACCCGTCGTTGCGCCAGCGCCTGTCATCGAAATACTCCAAGGCACTGCTGGCGATGATGATTTGCGGGCCGCTAATTCGCTCAATGCCGAAGTCTACGGCAAGGGTGGAAACGATCACATCGTCGGTAATGGAATCAGCAGCCGTCTCAGCGGGGGAACGGGCAACGATCACTATGATATCACTAGCAAAGCAGACCAGATCCTTGAGGGAGCGGGCGAGGGCTATGACATGGTTTATAGCCATGTCGACTATGAGCTCGCCGCAAATGTCGAAGCGCTCTATCTGGTCTGGGATGCCCGTATCGGCCGCGGGAATGCGCTCGATAATCTGATAGTGGGCAATATCTTTGCCGATACGCTTTCCGGCGGCGCGGGAAATGATGTCCTGCGGGGCGGTAATGGCTCAGACAGTCTTTACGGCGATGCCGGCAATGATACACTCGTCGGCGGGGTCGGTAATGACCGGATGTGGGGAGGGACAGGCAATGACTCGTTCCGGTTCTCTGAGGATTCGGTGGCGTCGCGCGATCTTGACGAGATCTTCGATTTTACGCGCGGAACCGACAAGATCGATCTTCGTGAAATCGACGCCAAGAACGCTACCTCTGCAAACGACGCGTTCAAATTGATCGGCACCGCCAACTTTAACCAGAGGGCTGGCGAGTTGCAGGTCAAGGCCTATGGCGACGGCGTGATGGTGGCCGGCGACGTCGACGGGGATGGCGTGGCAGACTTCAACATCTATGTGCATGGTGTGAGCGCGCTCAATGCGGGTGATTTCAACCTCTAGCGATAAAGGCGCCGGATGTTCTCATCGGCATAGCCGAGACGCCCGAATCGCCCGAGCTCGAGATTTTCGCGGAGAATTTTCGCCGGGTTGCCGCCAACCGCGCAGCCCGGCGGAACATTGTCGAACACAACCGCTCCGGCGCCGACGATCGAGCCATCGCCGATCGTCACCCCGGGCAGGATCGCGGCGCCGCCGCCGATGAAGCAGTTCCGGCCGATCCTGATAGGCCGGACCGAGCCATCGTGATGCTGCGCGATCAACAAGACCTTGAATGCGACAAGCGTTCCATCCTCGACCCGGATCGCGCCGCGGCATCCAGGAATGGCGGTGGCCGACAGCGAAAGGCTGGCGCCGGAATCGATGGACACGCCATGGCGCAGCCATAGCCAGCCATTGCGCCCCTTGATCAGCAGCAACCGCAGCCACCGTAACCGGTTCAGTGAACGGATCGCCATGATAGTCGCTAATTCTCCTGCATGGGCGTAACCGATTGCCTTGGCTCGTATCGTATCATATTCGGGCGCAATGTCGCTTGTGCCAAATACCAAATTTCCGCCCATTTCGATCGGGCAGCGTTGGCGCAGGTTTCTCCAGATTCGGTTCTGGAAAATGGACATCCATCCAACCGCCTGGATCGCCGCATCTGCCCTGATCGACCGGACCTGGCCACGCGGTGTCCACATTGGCGCAGGCTGCTATTTTGGCGAGCAAGCGGTGTTGCTGACTCACGACATGACCCGGGGCCTTTACCTCGACACGACTGTCGGCGCGCGAACCATCGTCGGACCGCGGGCGATCATCCTGCCCGGGATCACGGTGGGGGAAGATTGCGTCATTGCCGCTGGAGCCCTGGTTAATCGCGACGTCCCTGATGGCACCACGGTTATCGGAAATCCGGCCAAGCCGGTTGAAGGGGCTTAAGGGCATGGCTGGCTGGATCTTGCAGCGCAACCGGCGACAAGCCCCGATCCGTCAGGTCTTGCCGGTTCGTGCGCCCTATTTCCGTCCGGGATTCTGGCACAATCATCGATACCTGATGCTGGCGATCATTGGAATAACCGGGCTCACCTACGGGTTCTTCTTCGGGCTGGGCACCACCTATCTGCTGGTTCAGCTCTCGGTTCCGCTGGTGATCATGGCAATCATTGTAATCCTGCTGTTGCCAGATACCGGCAGGGGCTACGTCGGGACGCTGGAATGGCTGCTGTTCGCGTTCCTCATCGCCTTGTTGAGCTGGCCGGACTATTTGGCAATTGCGATTCCCGGGATGCCGTGGATCACAATTCAGCGCCTGACGACCGTTCCGCTGGCTACGGTCTTTTTGCTCGGCCTTTCACAATCGGCGCAACTTCGAGCAGAAGTGAAAGAAATTCTGGCGACCATTCCGGCGCTGTGGAAATTGCTGGCGGTGTTTACCGTGCTGGCGCTTGTCAGCATCGCGTTCTCCGAGACCAAGACGGTCACTGCCAACAAATTTGCCGTCGCCATGCTCGCCTGGGTCCTGATTTTCTTCGTATCGTGCTATATTTTTACAAAACCGGGGCGGGTGGTGAAGCTGGCCTACCTGGTCTGGGCACTGGCTATTTTTGTCTCGCTGATCGGCATTCAGGAGGCACGACATGAGGCGCTGCCTTGGGCTGCGCATATTCCCAGCTTTCTGAAGGTGGATGAGCGCACACTCACCCTGATCCTGTCCTCAAAAGCGCGGGCGGCAACGGGCGTGTACCGCGTCCAGAGCAAGTTCACGACACCGCTTGGTCTGGCCGAATTTCTGGCCTTCTCGGCTCCTTTCATTCTTCACATCATGATGAATGCGAAAAGGATCTGGCATCGCCTAGCGGCTGCCAGCACGCTTCCCTTGCTGATCTATGTGATCCTGAAGACCGATTCCCGGCTTGGGATGGTCGGGATATTCCTGGCTATCCTGTTCTATGCGCTAGCCTGGGGCGCGCTGCGCTGGAAGCGCGACAAGACCAGCCTGTTTGGTCCGGCAGTAGTGCTAGGCTATCCGATAGTCTTTGTGTCATTCATTCTCGGAACCTTCTTTATCGGACGGTTGCGGGCGCTGGTCTGGGGGACGGGTGCCCAACAGGCGAGCACCGACGGGCGAAAGGAGCAGCTCGCCGAATCAATTCCGCTCATAATCAAGCAGCCTTGGGGCTATGGCTTGGCCCGCGCAGCCGAAACGCTGGGCTATGGTGATAGCGGCGATGGCAATCTGACCATCGATTCCTACTATTTATCGATGGTTCTTGACCTGGGCTTTGCTGGCTTCATCGTCTATTTTGCAATCTTCTATCTTGCGATCTGGCAGGGTGGAAAGCATGTCATCCACCACTACGACGAAGACACCAGCTACATTGTCCCGCTGGTGATTTGTCTGGCAGTCTTCGTGGTAATCAAACTGGTCCTGAGCCAGCAGGAGAACCATCCGTTCATTTTTCTGGTCCTCGGCGCGATCGTTGCCATGATCTATCTGATCAAGAAAAACATGCAGCAGCCGGCCACGCTGCCCTCAATTTGATTCGCCGTCGCTCAGCGGCTCCATATTGTGCAATTGCGCCCATTGGCGGATGGTCTTGGCCGGCTTTGAGGTGGCATTGATCAAGCTGCTCTTTGACTGCTTGATCTGGCCCTTGGTGATATAGGCACCCGCCCGGTTGTTCGTCATGATGGTGTTTCGGGCCATTTCAATCCGGATCCAGCTGGCCTGATCGGGGTTTGGCAAGACGATGTTGCCATCGATCACCGCCTTATCGATACCCATCGCAGTGATCCCGTTGTAAAGCGCGCCGACAACCAAATTCCCCCGGAGCGTCAGGTTCTGATAGGGCAGCGTTCCCACTTCATCCCGAATAAAGATACCTTGGATCGCCCCGCCTGTGCCGCGCACGACAAGGTTGTCCTCAATCAGAATGTTACGTGCGGCGACGGTTTCGTTAGTCGTCCACAGCTGAATTCCATCTGGATGATCGTCGGGATAGGGATGGAAATTCACCGCCTGGTTGCGGCGGATGATCGCGTTGCTGATGCCCCCGCCGCGGATGCCATCGACCCGCATGTCAGCGAAGCTGTTGTCGCTCACTTCCACGTCGGACACCGTGAGCATCGTCAGTCCGGCATTGAACCGCGAAAACTGGTTGCCGTGAATTCGCGCAGATTTGGTCCAGCGGATCATTGCTGCCGAGTGGGTCGGCTCGTCATTAGTGGTTGCATCGCCGATGAAGGCCAGCCCCTCCAGATCGACGTTGCTGCATCTTTCGAACAGCAGCTTGTAATGCATGTGGACCACCGGACCTTCGAACCGGAGGTTGCGCAGCTTGACGCCCGACACGTCATGAAAGGACAATCCGGCGAACACCGCTGGCCGTGCCGGATCTGCGGATTTGATCGTGATATTGCTCGCTGCTACCTTGCGGAAGATGTGCAGGCCAAATCGTGCGCCGGGCGCCAGCGTCAGCACCGCCCCCGATTTGGCCAGGTGAACCGCCGAAGTCAGCTCAGCGTCGGTTTTGATATTGGTACAGTTCGGACAGACGGCTCCTGCCGTTTCCGGGTCTCGTCCCTTCGCCACCAGCAAGCCGCCGAGCAGGACTGACGATGCCGTCAGCGTCAGTATGACAAATTTCGAAAGTCCGGCCATTGAACACCCTCTTGTTATCCGGGAAGATAGCAGCTTCGCGCTATCGCGTCAGCTTTCCGGTTAGCGCGTTGATCCCTTCAAGCCTGCGCACCAGCGTATGCGCCGCCAGATTGCCGCCGATGAGGACCAGCGATACGAATATCGCAGCGCCCAGCGTGCCGAATTCCCGGACCACGAAGGGCGCCAGCACCACCACGACCACCGCGATACAGGCGGTGATCGCGAAGTTCATCCTGGGGTGGCCGGTCAGCGCGAGAACGAGGCTGGCGGGCGAGGACAGCGCGATCGCAATCTGACCAATCACGAGAGCTTGCAACAGTCGCTCGCCACCGGTAAATTCGGGCCCGATGATGGTCAGCAGCTGGCGCGCAAAGACCGCGCAAAGCAGGGCGATGGGTAGCATGATCACTGCCGAAAGCCGGGTCGCACTGCCCGCCAGCTGCGCCACTTTGGCCTTGTCCCCGGCATAGTATGCGGCGCTGATCTGCGTCGCAAAGGTGCCGAACAGGCCAGCCGAAACAATCGAGAAGACGCTGGCATATTGTGCGGCTACCCGGAACAGCCCGGCATCATAGAGCCCGCTGATCGAGCTTACGGCGGCAAGGGCGTACCAATCTGCCAAATTCTGGGTAACCGCCATGCCCCAGATCGGAATGGCTGTTGCGAACACGACCCCGCTGGAAATCTGCAAGGCACCGGGCGCGGTGCTGGAGTGGCGCAGGCTTGCCGCGACCCCGATGCTTGCCGAAATCAGTCCAGCCGCAGCTGTTGCCCAAAGGATTTCCTCGACCGTCCGGGCTACCCCGGCAATCAGCAGGGCAATGGTGATCAGTGGGATGAACAGCAGTTCGACCGCTTGGCCAAGGACATAATCCGTCTGCGAACGAAGCATCGCCGCCGTAATCCGGGTCAGCGTTCGGGCCAGCACGATCAGGCAGACGATCCTGACCGAATCTTGTGGAACGCCCTCGCGTCCGAGCAGTGCCAGCAAATCATCACCGCCGATCAGCAGTCCGGTCATGATGACCAGCGCCAAGCCGACCGCTTGCAACCCCACGCGCAGCATGGTCGACCGCGCCAGTTTGCGGTTTTCGGCAATCGCCTTCGAAAATTCGCGAGTAACCGCCAGGTCGAGCCCGCCGACCGCGATGACCGAGAGGAACATCCCGGTCTGGGTGACGATGGCATATTGGCCATTTGCTACCGGACCATACCAGCGACCGATCAGGAACATCACGACGAAGCCAGCCGCCACCCCGGTCAGCCGCATCGCCATCGCGGCGAGCGAGGTGAAATGATGCCGCACCGCGTGGACCGTCCGCTGGATGAGTCGGCTCACCAGGGCTTGTGCCGGCTCAGACATGCAGCGCGGCTTTCGTAATCGCGGTATAACGGCTCAGGATGCTCTCACCGGTAAACCGCTGCGCTGCGCTGCTGGCCTGCCATCGGGCGAGAGCAGCCTTGCACTCATGGTTTTGCGCCAACATCGTTTCAAGTGCATCGGCAACCGAGCGAGCATTTCCAGCCTCGACAGCGATTGCAAAGGGCGCGTCATCGAAATAGCCGTCGACTGCGGCGCCGCGCGGATAGATGATCGGTGTGCCGGCCAGCAGGGCTTCGATGAAGACCATCCCGAAGCTCTCCCGGCGTGATGGCAGGACGAACACCGCGGCCTGGTTCATCCACGCCTGGATCGCGTTGCCGGGCAGCTGGCCGATGCAGCTGGTCCAACCGGCAATCCCGGCAGAGCTGAGTGCCTGATTCACGCTTCGCTGCGCCGCAGCGCTTCCGCTACCGGCGATCTCCAGCACTGCGCCGGGAAAGGCCGGGCGGATCAACTGGCAGGCTTGCGCCAGCGTGCGGATGTTCTTGTTGCGCCAATCATTGAAATTGAACGCTGTGACAATGCGCGGCCCGGTTTGGCTAGGCGGCATCATCACGTCGCTTACGGGCATGCAGGGCAGGAATTCTAACGGTCCACTGCGTTGCCCAAGTTCAGTTTCGCACCACTTCGCAATCCACGGCGCGAAGGCCACGACCTGTGCGGCGGACTGCCAGACGCTGCGATATGAGGCGCGCAAATCGCGCCGGGCGGTGATGATCTTCTGGTCGGTGTTGCCCTGGAGAGTGAGCAGAAACGGAATACCCAACGCTTCGGCAACGCGCTTGGCCGCCAGCCCCTCGATACTCAGCTTGTGGCCATGCACGGCGCCTGGCCGCAAGCCGCGCTGGCGGACATCGAGGATGATCTGGTCGGCGACCCGCTCCATTGCCTGTCTCAGCCAGATCCCGCCGGGCGGCGCGGCATATTCCCAGCTGGCCAGCGCACCATTATCTGCTGCGCTTCGGACCATGCCAGGTCGCAGCCAAGCGCGCGGGTTGTGCACCCGGTTGAGCGAATAGACCCGGTGCTCGAAATGTGCCGAGCTGCCTTCGACCAGCGCCGCAATCGCCCTGGTCTTGTCCAGTGTGATTTGGTCCGGATAGTCGCCCGAAATATGCAGGATGAGCGGCTTCACCGTCTCGTGTCCTGCTCAGAACCCGGCGAGCCACTGGCGGCGTGTCTGCCAGATCGTGCTGAGCCGCGTCCGCGCCTCGGGCGATCGTACCAGCCTGGCTGCTATCCCGCGCGCCAATCCCCATAGCCACATCTGGAACAGGCCGAGCGGAACCAGATAACGCGGCCAGTGATCGCGGATCAGGGTGCATTTGGCGCGCATTACCGCGCAGACTTTCTCGGCCCGATTGCTGGTCGATGCGCCCACCAGATGCATGATCTGGGCGTCGGGCGTGATCGCCGGGCGATAGCCCAACGCCCGCGCTCGCAAGCATAGATCGGCATCCTCGCCATACATGAAATAGCGCGGATCAAAGCCGCCCAGCCGGCGCCACAGCTCGGTCGAGGTCAGCAGCAGGCAGCCGACCACGATATCGACCTCGCGCACGCTATCGCGCTTCCAGCCACCCATCGCCTCGGGATTGAACAGGTCTGAATTGGGCAGGAGGCGCGCCAGCCCGACGGTGCTGGTGAACAAAGTCCACGGCGTCATCTTGCGCCAGCACGATGACGGATTGAGCGATCCATCCCGGAAAACCGTACGCCCGCCGACAATCCCGGCCTCGGGCCGCGCTTTGGCGAAGGCCAGCAGATTGGAGATCGCGTTGGGGTGCGTTTCCGTATCGGGATTGAGCAGGCACAGCCACGGGGTCGTCGCGGTTTCGGCAACCAGATTGTTGGCCCGGGCAAAGCCGATGTTTTCAGGGTTCGCGATCACTTCGATCTGCGGAAAGGCTGCCGCGACCGCTGCTGCGCTGCCATCGGCTGAGGCATTGTCGAACACCACCACGCGCATCGCCAATCCCGGCGAATTTTCCAACAGTGTTGCAACCGCTCGAATGGTCAATTGGCGGGTATTGTAGCTGACGATGATCACCGTCAGCTCCAATGGTCGATCCGCATTCAGCACATTCGTAGCATCGTCAACCATGCGGGCTACGTTAGCGCTGGATCAACGCTCTAGTCGAGCGGATTAACCAGAAACAGACGGCTGCATGCGCTCAATCGACCGTGGCTTCGGTAGCAGTCAGCGCGGCGGCGTCCTGGCTGGGGCGATCTTTTGAAAGGTTGCGCGTTGTCACCCCGTCGATGGCGCTGAGCGTACTGGTCACCAGCGGAACATCGCCGTGTCCTTGCACCGCGCGGAAATGGACCGCGGGATCATAGAGTTTGAGGCCGGGCGAGAACACCTCCGGATCCAGTTTCCCCATCGCCGCCAGCAAATTGGCCCGCGCCAGATATTCATTGGCCAGCGCCTCGTTGTAGCTGTTCCGGACGGTGAGCAGATCGCGGGCCAGATCAAGCACATCAAGCGTGGTGCGGGCCCCGGCACGCTCTTGCAGCACAGCTCCCTGATAGGCGCTCAGGGCGGTTTCGCTGGCACTACGGAAGCGATCGAGCGAGGCTTGGGCGGCGGCCAGCTGGTTCCAGGCCGTGGCAATCGATACCCGTGTATCGCGGGCCGCGGCCTCGATCAGGCGCCAGTCGGCCAGGTTGGCTTCGCTGGCCAATTTGACCTGGGCCGAGCGTGCACCGCTATCGATCAAGGGCACGGTCAATGTCACCTGACCGCGAAGCCGGTTGGTCCGCAACGAGCTGGAATAGGGCGACAAGGTCCCATAATCGGCGGTGCCCTGCAGGTCGACCCGTGGCAGCCGTTCGGCTTGCGCCGCGGCAACCGCAGCACGAGAGACTTTTTCCCGGGCATTGGCAGCGCGGATTAGTGGGCTCTCGGTATCGCCAATCGCATAGGCCTCGCCCAGAGTGGCGACCGGAATCGGAAGGCTGACCGGCGGCGCCAGCTCACCCGGTGGCATCCCGACATAGCGCAGGAAGCTTGCCTGAGTGGCACCGAGCTGGGCCTGGGCATTGAGCAACACGGTCCGGCCGAGTTGCAGCCGGGTCTGGACCTGCTGCAAATCGGTTGAGGTGATTTCGCGCACCTTGAAGCGATTGCTCGAATCGATCTCCTCGCGCTCAAGCAAGGCGACGTTTTCGCGCGCGATCGTTACCGCTCCCGCCTCGCGCAGCACACCGATATAGCCAGCCACGACCCCCAGCAGCACATCGTTCTGCGTCAGGCGCAGCACTTCCCGGCGGTATTCGATGTTCGACAAGGCATCGCGCTCGGCTGCCTTGTTGCGCCCGAACGTAAACAGCGGCTGGCTGATGATCAGACTGGCGGTTGACGTGAAACCCTGCGCGCCGCTGTAAATACCAGGAAAATCCTCAAACCGGTCGCGCGCGAAAATGTAGCTGGCACTGGCATCGATCCGCGGACCATAGGCCGCGCGCGCTGCCGGATAGAGATAATCGGCCGATCGGGTGGAAGCCCGCCCGGACAGCAATTGCGGATTGGTTTCATAGCTATAAGCGATTGCCTGCGCGAGGTTGGTGGCCTTGCCGATATTGTCTGCCGAATCCTGCAGCTGCCCCATCCCGAGTTCGGTTCGGCCGAACAGCGGCGAGGGAATGTTGCCGATCCCAAGGCGCCCCGGATCGACCACGATGGTTTTCGCCGATGTGGACTGAACCAGATTGTTGCGCTGCGGATTGAGGTTCGCGGCTTGGCGCGGCTCGATCTTCGCGGTTTCGAACACGGCTCGTTCAGTGGCTATCCGGGGTTGCACCGCCGACGCTGCTTCGCTGCGATAGACGGCCGGAATAAGCCCGGCGCGCGGCTCTGTGCGAGCGAGTGGAGCGATTTCGGACTTAGCCGTGATTGCCGGCACCGGCAATTTGGCTGCGAGGTTGGTCTTGGGCAGAGCCAGTGCGACCTCTGCGGCCGGCGTTGGCGCGCGCATCTCCGCGTGCCTAACCGGTGCCATCGCAGTAGCTGGCGCGATGAGCTGAGCGGGAACGGCACTGATCGCCGGGACCGGGCTCTCCGCTCCGAATGCCAGTTCAGGTAGCATCTTTGTCGCCACCAGCTCAGCTGACACAGAGACTGCTTCGCCCGCTTCGATGGCGGCAAGTTCGGGCACCGATTGGATGAGTTGCGCCATCGCGGCAGCTGGCACTTCGAGCGCGGGTGTATCCTCTGCCAGAGCGAATTCCGGGAAAGGGCCGGCGATCAAGGCTGGAAGCGTTGGTTCCGCAGTGGCCAGTTGCGGGGCAGAAATTGCCACCGGTTCAACCGGCAGGGCCCCCGCCACCGCTACCGGCAAAGTTGGGGCAGCTTCGATCGCTCCAGGCACGGCCAACGGGTGCTCGCCATGCGGAGCCTGATCCACCTCCGCCAATCGCTCCAACCCGTCTTGGTGTGCGATCAGAGGTAAAGGGGTGGAGGGGGCGGTGGCCTGAAAATCGGCGCTCGCGGGGCTTTGCTGTTCAGCTTCGAAGCGGGGCAGGGCGAACTGGGGCAGGGCTGGCGGCTCATGCCCCGCAAGTCGCAGCGCGGCGTCAGGCTCAGGCGTTTGCCAGTTCCCGAAAATCGGAGTGCCGAGCGACAGGCGGGGTGAGGGCAGTTCTAGCCGGTGCGGCTTGGCCGGGCGGCTGGATGGCGCGGCTTTATCGGACCGGTCATCTTGATCTGCCGGTTTGGCCCAAGAATAAGCCAGAACCGTTCCTGGAACCAAGGCGGCGGTCGCCAGCCATTTGCCAAGCCCCTGTCGCATCTTGATGACAACTCCCGCTATAAGATCAGGACATGAATTTCTCTCAGCGATCGCACCGCACTCAGTCGAGCAGCTCGATTCTATACAGACATACCCGGACTGTTAACCATATATACCCTAGCCGTGAGTCGAGCCAGTGCAAGGACTCGCAGCTGAATTGTTTGGATAAAGCCGAACTGACCCGAGCAGGACCCCGCGCAGAAAGCGTCAGTTCGTGCCGGGAAATTCGTTTCCAGTGCGGACAATTTGCCCCGGCAAGGCAAAGCGCACCGCGGGTAAGCCGGCCAATACGTCGGTCAGCTCATCCAGAAAGGCCATCCCCGCCGGCGATGCCCAGGCTTCATGATGGAACATCAGGCCAACCCATCGACTGTGCCGCTGCGCGCGGCGGATTTCAGCCATGACATCGGAGACTTTGCGATCGATCGGGGCGCCATGATCAACCGCGACCGAGATCGACAGCTCGAACAGTCTGGCTTCGGGCCGAACCCGGCCGTGGTGGGCAATGCCCCGCCGCAGAAAATTGGTCATTCCCAAGGCGCGCCCTGCGGCATAGATCGCCCGGCGCGCCGGGTCGGCATAGGCTGCGGCAGAAAACACATCGAAGCCCTGGCTCTCCAGCGCAAGCAGGGTAGCCCGGTCGAAACGGTGGCGCGGGGGTGTGAACACCCGGCCGCTGAAAGCCTTGCCCAGCTTTGCTGCCAGGATCGCGCGGCCTTCCGCGATGATCGCCTCCTGCACAACCCGATCGCGCTCCGGGCCGAATTCATAGAATTCGCGCCGACCCCCGATCATCATCTCATGGCTGAGCCCATGCTGGCCGAATTCCAGCAAATCGGGGGTTTCAGCGAATTCACGGGACAACCAATCCGCGCACTCGTCGGAGAGTTGGCGCGGGATCACCTGATGGCTCACCGGCAGCTGCTTGGACTTGAACAGCGTCAGGAAGCTGATGAGCGCGGCAGTCCGCTCACCAACGTCGTCATTGCGCAGGAACAGGGTTGTCGGCTTGCCTCCGTCCACCACCCGAACCCTTCTCTATTGCAGATCAGCCAATCCTGGGCTGCGCCCTGAACGACCGTCTAGACCGGACTGGAGCTTGGTTCAATTGTCCCTGAACGCCCGGGCAAACTGATCCTGCAGCGGCTTGGTCAGGTAGGAGAGCATCGAGCGGTGCCCGGTCTCGACAAACACTTCCGCTGGCATCCCGGGTTTGAGCGTAACGCCGGTACCCCGCGCTACGGCCTTGGCATCAATCTGTACCCGCACCGCAAAGTAGCTGGCTTGCGACTTGGGATCGATGGTCTGATCGGCCGCAACGAATATCACCTTGCCAAGCACTTCGGGCGTTGCGGTTGAATTCAGGCCGCTAAACCTGATCCGCGCTGGCTGGCCCTTGTGCACCTGGTCGATGTCGCTCGGCGAAATGATCGCCTCGACCACCAATTGGTCATTGTCGGGAACGATTTCCATGATCGGTTCGGCCGGGCGGACAACATCGCCGATCGCCGCGAAAGCCAGCTTGTCGACCAGGCCAGGATAGGCCGCGTGGACCAGGCTGCGGGTTTGCGTGTCGGCAGCAGCGACATTGCGGGATTGTTGCTCATTGAGAGTGGCATTGATGCTGGCGAGCTGGGAGCCAGCCTCGGCACGCCGGGTCTGGGCCAGCTGGATGATCTGCTCCTGCACTTCGGTAACCCGCGCTTCGGTTTGGGCGATCGAGGCCTGGAGCGACGCTATGCTGCCTTGCAAATCGACCGCGCTGCGTTCGAGTTCATTCTTGCGGCTGATGGTGACCAGCCCCTTGTCCCACAGTTCCTTGACCCCGCGCCGTTCGGGTTCGATCAACACACTTTGCTGCCGATAGGCGCTGATCTGCGCGTTATACCCGCCGATCTGGCGGCGATACTGGACGATGCGGGTCGCCAGCTGGGCGCGCAGACTTACTTGCTCTGCCTGACGCAGCTGGAACAGCCGCGCCTCATCCGCCATCGCCTGGCGCGCACCGGGATCGGTGGATCGCAGCAATTGATCGGGGAAGCTGATCCGCTGACCACCAAGCCGCTCAGCCTCAAGCCGGGCGCGCTGGGCGAGGAGCTGGTAGACTGACAGCGCCGCAAGCGATGATTCGGAGCCACTGACTGCATCGTCAAAGCGGATCAACGGATCGCCGGTCCGGACATGGTCGCCATTGGCAACATAGATCTGGGCGATGACGCCGCCTGTGGGATGGGTAACGCGCTTGATCAGGCTGGCTACGCCGACATGACCCGTTCCAACCACCGCGCCCGCCATCGGAACTATGGCTGCTGCCACACCAAGGCCCAGCACCAATACCGCAATCCCCTGCTTGGCGCGGCGCAGCTCACGCCGCAGGCCCGGCTCAGGCTGGTCCTGTGGTTCGGCCCTGCTGCTTGGCAACGGTGGGAATTGATCGGTCATTTCCATTACGCCACCGCTTCCATATTCGTATGTGCGGGTGCTGGCAAACTTTGTTCCGAAACCGGCGCGGGACGCAGGACTTTGGTCAAAATCTCATCGCGCGGGCCGAAGGCCTGAACCCGGCCGTCGCGCAAAACCATGACGTGACTGGTCTGTGCAAGCAGCGAAGGCCGATGCGCGATGATGATCGCAATTCCGCCGCGCGCGCGGACCGCAATTATCGCCCGCTCCAACGCAAGATCGCCGTCCTGATCGAGATTGGAGTTGGGCTCGTCAAGCAATACCAGGAATGGACGCCCGAACAGCGCCCGCGCCAATCCGATCCGTTGGCGTTGGCCGGCGGAAAGCTGGGCCCCGTCGCGGCCAACCGGCGTATCATAGCCCTGCGGAAGCTGGACGATTAGGTTATGGACGCCGGCTTCCCGGGCAGCGGCAATGATCGCTGCGGAATCGGCATAAGGCGTGAAGCGGGCAATATTCTGGGCAATGGTGCCTTCGAACAATTCGACCGACTGCGGCAGATAGCCAATCGCCCGGCCAAGCCGTCCCCGCTCCCATTGATCGAGTGCCGCGCCATCCAGCCTGACTGCCCCGGTATGGGGCTGCCAGATGCCGACCAGCGCCCGCCCAAGCGAAGTCTTGCCCGCGCCGCTGGGGCCGATCAGGCCTATTGCATCGCCGGCAGTCGCGCGGAAGGTTACATTGTGCAGAGTTGGCATGGTACCACCCGGGGGAACCAGCGTAAGCCCTTCCACGACCAGATGCTGATGCGGCAGCGGCAATTGCACATGCGGTTCGGCGGTGGGCGGGATCTGCTCGAACAGTTCGGTGAGCCGGTTCCAGCCAGCCCGGGCCGCCGCAAAGCTGCGCCAATTGGCAATTGCCATATCGACTGGCGCAAGCGCCCGGCCAAACAGCAACGAGGCGGCGAAGATCACCCCGCCGCTGGCCTCGCCCTTGATGACCAGCAAGGCGCCGACGGTGAGGATCAACGATTGCAGGAACATGCGGAAAACCTTGCTGATTGTCCCCAGCGAGATCACAGTCTTTGAAAGCCGGTCGTTCGCTGCAAGGTAGGCACCATTGGCCTCCTCCCAGCGATCCCGCATCTGTTCGGACATCCCGAGCGCGGCGATGGTTTCAGCATGCCGGATGCTCGCCTCCGCCTCGCCGCTGCGCAGCGCCGTCAGCTTCCCAAGTTGCCGCGTCGGTTCGGCTGACAGGCGATTCGCAAAAATTGTCAGACCGATCAGCAAGGCCGCACCGACCAGCGCGGCCAGGCCCAGCCAATAGTGAAGCACGGTCAGTATGCCGAGGAAGAAGACGATCCACGGCAGGTCGAGCAATGCCCCCGGGCCGCTTCCTGAGAGGAACGAACGGATGTTATCAAGGTCCCGCATGGCCATCAGGCCATCGCCGGTGACCCGACCCGATTGGAGCGCCATCTTGCCGCTCGCCTCTTGGACCCTGCGGCCTAGCTGGCGCTCGAAGCCTTCGCCGATCGAGGCCAGTATCCTTGCCCGGCCGACATCGAACAGTCCTTGAAAGGCATAGACGACAGCAACCATCACAAATAGCCCGGCGAGGGTGGCCAGGCTGTGACTCGGCAGGACCGAATCATAGATCAGCATCATGTAGAAGGAGCCCCCCAGCATGATGACATTCAGGACGGCGCTGACCAACGCCACGGTAATGATCGCCGTGCGATAACGTGTCAGAACGCCGCGCAGCTCAGTTTGCTTGCCCGCCATGCTACCCCTCGCTCATAGCGAGCAAGGTCCAAGTCGGTGCGCCTGTGCATTGCCATTGCGGCATTTTAGTCAAAATCATGGTTCCCGTTTCCCTAGCAGGTACGGCTTTTACCGCACCACTTCGACCGGCTTTTGCCGTTTCGTAGGGTGCCCATGGTCAAGATCAGATTAACGTAGCCTGCGTTTTTGGGCCAATTGATTCAACGAAGCGGGGGCGGAATGCATCGATCCCGCTCGATCCCGGCGAAGTAGCTGCAATTATAGAGAACGGTTTCCGTGTTTTGGGCATCCAGCACATAGCTGAACTGGAGCTTCGCGCGCGCTGGCGGAGGGACGGGAAATCCTTTGGGAATCACGCTTCGATCGGTCCACGCCATCACGTGGCAATAGCCATTACCACCGCACAGCTTGCGAGCCATGCCGACTGCGGCCGACGGCTGCGGTTTGCCGTTGAGCGCGACCAGGAACGCCCCGCCATCGGGATGGCGAACAATGACATCGGCAACGCCGCCGCCACTGGCCAGCGCGTTCACGCCAGCCGCGCCACCTTCGGAGCTTGCTACCTCGGGCGAGGCGCTGCCCAGTGGCGTGCGCGCGATCAGCTGCGTGATCGATGGCTCATTCCCGCGGTAGGCAAATCGTGCGGCGGCGGCGGTCCCCCAATATCCCTTCCAGCGGAAGAACAGATGCGTCTCGATCTGCGCGATCTTGTCCAGCTTGGGGCTCCAGTACGGGAAAACCCAATTGGTGTGATAATGAGTCGCAGTGCCGACTTCGGCAAACACCTTGCCGCTCAGCGCCTTGGAGGCCCGTTTCCGTCCGGCAGCCCAGGCAGCATCGCTATAGGATCGGGCCAGCGAACCATCGCAAGTGAACGAAAACTGGCATCCGGTCGCGCGATAGGAACCCTCGAACACGACGCCGCAAATTGATTTGGCGAAGGCAGGGTGGCGGACCCGATTGAGGACCACCTGGATGACGGCCTCTTGCCCCGGCTCGCTCCCGCCTGCTTCGGCCAACGCGGCCAAGGCCAGACATTCAAGCGCACGATCCCGGTCAACCGAGCCGCCGGTGAAGCGGAACGGCCGCGCGGGGGCCGGTTTGTCCGTGGTAAAGGGCATGGCAGCGTTGCGCGCCAGGGCATCGTCCCGGGAGATTTTCAGAACTTCCTTGCTCGCCGGGTCTTGGGGGAGTGCTGGCAACTTGCGAATTTCCGAAATCGGGGGGGGCTTGGCGGCGGTGGTCGGCACAGCGCCGGGCAGCAATAGCGACGCAAGCCCCAATACCAGCGCGACTGCGACGGCAAGACCAATGGCCTGCGCGGTCCTTAAGCCAAATAACCGGGTTAATCTTAACATCGCCGCCCCATAGCGGGGCCCCGGCTTACAGGAAAGTGCGCATCGGCCGGCTAACCTTATCGCAACTCTTCGGCGCGCATAACTGGCGTAGCGACAGGAGCGTAACATGCCTCAGCCGGCAATCAGGCCAGACAAGCAACCCGCCCCGCTTGAGGCGGCGTTGGCACCGACGTCCGCGAGCGATCGCACCGTGCTGGCTTCACCCGGTGACAGCCCGGTGCACGATTTGCATGATTTGCTCCTGGCCGCTTACCCGATCGATGCCACAACCACCAACCGGTCAATCAAGCGGCTGACAGCGGCCAATGCAGCGATTATTCTCAGCCTCGCCGCCGGGTTCTGGGCAGCGATCGCGGCGGTAAGCTATCTGGTGCCTTCCTGAACCGGCTGCCCGCCGAGGTCAGAAGGCCCGATCATGCGTGACGACCCTGACAGTTGCGAGCAGGATCCGGATATCGCGCCACAGGCTCCACCCGCTGATATATTCAAGGTCTGACTGCAACCGGTTCTGCAGATCGGACTGTTGGAGCGTCGCCCCGCGGTATCCGCGCACTTGCGCTAGCCCGGTGATGCCTGGCTTCAGGGCGTGGCGGTGCCAGTAAGCGTTGTCGATTTCCCAGAACAGCTTGTCCCCGGCGAGCGAGCCAAGCGCATGCGGGCGCGGGCCAACCATGCTCATATCGCCCATCAGGACATTCAGCAGCTGGGGCAATTCATCGATGCTGGTGGAACGGATAAACCGGCCGAGGCGGGTTATCCGGATGTCATCGCGCGCGGTCGATTGATTACCCGCCAGATCGCTGGATTCATGGATCATGCTGCGGAATTTGTAGATCTTGAAAATCCGGTTGTCGTATCCGACCCGTGGCTGACGGAACAGCACAGGTCCGCGGCTGTCGAGCATGATGGCCACGGCCACCCCGATCAGCAGCGGGAGCAAGACGATGATCAGGCTGCCCGATATGACAATATCGACCAAGCGCTTCTTGACCCGGTTGCCCAGTGACATGGCGCCGCGTGTCACCACGATCGAATCGTGACCTTGGAAGTTGCCAATTCCAATCGCACCCAGCGGATTGCCTTCTTCGAACACGACTTCGCCGTGCAGATTGTAGGATTTGAGCAGCTGGGCCCAGCGGATCCGGCTTGCCGCGTCACCGCAGGCAACCGTCACAGCGTCGTAGCCGTACAGGCGGTTGCCAAGTTGTGACAGAATTGCCGGATTGTGCACATCGGGCTGGAGGCCCTCGCTTTGGGCGTCGAGCACTTCGCCCTTGAAATCCGGATAGCCGGGCGCTCCATCGAGTATCAGGAGTTGGCGGCGCCACACCGTTTGGTCCCGCACCATGAAAAACGTGTTGAATAAAAGCCGGTAGGTGCAAATCATCAGCAGCGACAAGGCTAGCGCCCAGCCCAGCGCAATCCGCGATATCCCATCTGAAGCGTGCAGGAAATAGATCAGCAGGGCCATCACGCCGCTGGTCGATAACAATGCCAGCAAGGCCATTCTGATTGATTCAAATCGCGATAGGAGTGCGGTCCTGCCACAGGCTTCATAGCTGAGCGAGGCCAAGGCATAGATCGGGATGGCCGCATAATCGAGAGGAAAGCCTGCCAGACTCAGCCACCAGCTACCGCGAACCTGCTCACCATAGCGGAACGCAACATGGATCGCGGCAAGATCACAAATCATCAGCGCTGCATAGGCAGCAAGCCGCATGATCTGCCGGTTGCGCGAGGAAACCCCAATTAATTGGCTGCCCGCCATGGTCACTTGCTGCATCGGATTCTCAATCGTGTACCCTGAAAATTATGCTAAACTATTGGTTCATTAGCATCAGGTCACTTAACTTCGGCTTACATTGTTGCAAGCTTTCCGATTGGAACTTCAACCCGCGAACCCCGGCGTCCCGGCGATCAGGCGGCGCGCCGCATATCGAGCCGGTCCCAGATCTCGAGCAATGCCCCGGTCAGCACCCGCATCATCGCTTCGGTATGCGCTGGCCCCGGGGTGAACCGCAGGCGTTCGGTGCCGCGCGGCACTGTCGGGTAGTTGATCGGCTGGACGTAGACGCCATATTCGGCAAGCAGGATGTCACTGATCTGCTTGGCGCGGACCGGATCCCCGACCATCAACGGAACGATATGGGTGGTCGATTCCATCACCGGCAGCCCGGCATCGCCGAACAGTTGCTTGAGAAGAGCGGCAGCGGCCTGCTGACCCTCGCGCTCTGCGGTTGAGCCCTTGAGATGGCGTACTGCCGCCAGCACGCCCGCGACCAATACCGGAGAGAGCGAAGTGGTGAAGATGAACCCCGGAGCATAGCTGCGGATCACATCGATGATCTTGGCATCGGCCGCGATATAGCCGCCCATCACGCCAAAGGCCTTGCCAAGCGTACCTTCGATGATGGTGATCCGGTGAGCGGCCTCATCCCGTTCGGAAATGCCGCCGCCGCGCGGGCCATACATCCCGACCGCGTGCACTTCGTCGATATAGGTGATCGCATTGTATTTGTCGGCCAGATCGCAAATCGCATGGATCGGGGCAACATCGCCTTCCATCGAATAAACGCTTTCAAAGGCGATCAGCTTGGGCACCGCCGGATCGGTTTCGGCCAGCAGCTGTTCCAGATGCTCCAGATCGTTATGGCGGAACACCTTCTTTTCCGCGCCCGAATTGCGAATCCCGGCAATCATGCTGGCGTGGTTGAGCTCGTCGGAAAAAATCACGCAACCGGGCAGAACCTTGGCCAGGGTGGAGAGCGTCGCATCGTTGGAGACATAGCCGCTGGTGAACAGCAGCGCGCCTTCCTTGCCGTGGAGATCGGCCAGCTCATGCTCAAGATCGATATGGTAATGGGTGTTACCGCCAATGTTGCGAGTGCCACCGCTGCCGGCGCCGACATCGTTCAGCGCCTCTTCCATCGCGGCGATTACTTTGGGGTGCTGTCCCATCGCCAGGTAATCGTTGGAGCACCACACCGTGATGTCCTTGGGGCCGTTGTGACCGGCAAAGCAGCGCGCATTGGGATAGGCTCCCTTGTTGCGCAGAATGTCGATGAACACCCGATAGCGGCCCTCCGAGTGGAGCCGCTCGATCGCCTGGTCAAAAATCTGGTCGTAATTCACGCGGGACCTGCCCCTATCAATGCTTCGTGCCCCTTAGCCCAGCATAGGCGCAAGTTCCAGAGTCTTGTTGCGGACTATTTGCTGCGGGGATCCGGGCTGAGTCGCCGGTGGATGCCGTGCACCTTCTTGTCGATGAACAGCCATTCAAAGTCATGCCCGGCCAGAACGGTCATTGCCGGGGCGGATTGCTTGAGCGCCCGGATCGTCTTGAGCCATGCGAATACTTCGGCCCGGTCTTCAGGCGCAATGTAATCGCCAACCAGCCGGGATCGGGCGCGCAATTCCTGCCAGCTCTGCGCAAAGGTCGCGATGTCGCCTGCGAACAGATATTCCCGCCCGTCCGCCAGGCGCGCGTAAATCATCTGTGACCCCGGAGTGTGGCTTGGCGCGGGGATGACCACTACACCGGGCGCAACCGCCTGCAATCCGGCTGATGCCAGTCTTGCTTGCACTACAACGCCGTTGGGCCAAGCTGTCATCTTCCGCGCGAGCGCCGCGCTCGGCAGCTGCTGGGGGTTGAGCCTCGCAGTGCTGGTCAGCGGCGGCTCGCCCAGCGCCACCAGTCCGCCGATATGATCCGGATGCTCATGCGTAATCAGGATCATCCCAGCTCCACGCAACGCCGAATCAACCCGGTTTTGCGCAGCGGGGAGGAATTTCTCCAAGCCCATTTCCTGGGCGGTAGCGGCGGTCAGCCCGCTGTCGATAACGATTGGTTTACCGCCCGGAACCAGCAGCCGCCAGACCATCACCGCTACCAACTTGCGTTTCATTCCTGATCCGGCGACGAACAGGTTGCCCGGCATCCGGCGCCAGCCGACCAGTTCCACCTCGATCACTGAAGGGGCTGGACCGGGAATGCTTGCGGCAAGTGTACGCAGCTGCGCGATAGTGACCGGCTTGGCCGGGTTGTCGCCGGGGCGGTTGTCCAGCAACAACCAGCAATAGGGCGCGCCGAGCAGCAGCAGCAAGGCGAGCAGAAACCAGTTGAGCCGCTTGGTCATTTTAGAGCATTTCCCGCCTGTCCAACCCATAGTCTGCCAGTGCCGGGGCCAGCGCGGCAAGGTTTTCCTCATCGCGGGTGAACAGGGCAAGGTCAGGCGCGCTGCGCTGAAAGGACTGCCCCTTGGTCAGGAAGGCAATCCGCCGGGCAATCCCTGCACCGCCATCGACGAAGCGCACGTCCGGCCCGAAGGTTTTGGACAGTTCATCGGCGACCAGCGGGAAGTGGGTGCAGGCCAGCACGACCGTATCGATTTGCGTCCCTCCTGGCTGATTGCGCAGGCCCGCGGCGGCCCGCTCGAACAGGGCGGGATCGACCAGCCCGCCGCGCAGCTTCGCCTCTGCCGCTGTGACCAGTTCGGGCGCGGCGCAGCGCAACAGGCGCTTGTCCGGTGCGAATTCAGCCTCAAGCCGATCGACATAGCCCTGCCGGATCGTCGCGGCGGTGCCGAGCAGGCCGATCGTGCCGCTGCGGGTCAGTTCAGCCGCCGGCTTGATCGCGGGGACAGTGCCCACCACCGGGATCGCCAGCACATCGCGGACCATGCCCAGCGCAATCGTCGAAGCGGTGTTGCAGGCGATGCAAGCGAGCCGCGGGCGAAACCGTTCGGTCAGTCGGCCAAGCAGACCGGCTACCCGCGCGGCGATTTCAGCCTCGCTCTTGGTGCCATAGGGCAAGCCGGCGTTGTCGGCAGCATAGATGATCGGGGCATCGGGCAGAAGTTTGCGCAATTCGGCCAGCACCGAGAGGCCACCGACGCCTGAATCGAACAGCAGGATCGGCGCGTCAGCATCCATTGTCGTGCAGCTTTCCTATCCTGCCCTTGTCGAAGACCGGTCCTTGTAGCTACCACTGCGCCAGATTGGAAAGTGCGGCGGGACAATTAATGGCGATGAACGGGTGATGGCGATGAACTGGCTTTATGCACTGGCGCTGGGATATGGCTTCGGCTCGGTCCCGTTCGGTCTGCTGCTGACCCGGGTCTTTGGCGCGGGCGATCTGCGTAGCATCGGCTCGGGTAATATCGGCGCGACCAATGTGCTGCGCACCGGCCGCAAAGGGCTGGCGGCGGCCACGCTGCTGCTCGATGCGCTCAAAGGGTTGGCGGCGGTGCTGCTGGCTTATCGCTTCTTCCCGGATGCGGCGGGCGTCGCGGCGCTGGGCGCGATCCTGGGGCATTGCTTCCCGGTGTGGCTGCGCTTCAAGGGCGGCAAGGGTGTGGCAACGATGTTGGGCGTCTCGCTCGGCCTCGCCTGGCCGATTGGCCTGGCCTATGCGGCCATCTGGCTTGCCGTTCTGGGCCTGACCCGGATTTCCTCGCTTGCGGGCATGAGCGCCGCGATTGCTGCGCCGCTCGCCGCATGGGCATCCGGCCATGCCCAGCTGACCCCGATACTCGCCGCGATTGCTGTGCTGGTCTTGTGGCTTCACCGCGGCAACATCGCGCGGCTGCAAGCCGGGACCGAAGCCAAACTGGGGGACGGCAAATAGAGACCGTCGCCGAACTTTCGCAGGATGAGGCATTTGCCCGCATCCGCCTGCTGCGCTCGCCCAATATCGGCCCGGTCAGTTATCGCCAGCTGCTGCGCCGGTTCGGTAACGCGCGGAGCGCGCTGGCGGCTCTCCCCGATCTCGCGGCGCGGGGCGGCAAGCCCTATCGCGCTGCGGCTGAAGGGCGGATTGCCGATGAGGTGGCGGCCTTGCGCAAGGCTGGCGGGCGCTATCTGTTCCACGATTCTCCCGAATATCCCGGCTTGCTGGGAGAGCTGGAAAGCGCCCCGCCGATCCTGACCATGCGCGGCGATCCTGCGCTGGCGCAGCGCCCGTGCGTGGCGATCGTCGGCGCGCGCAATGCCTCCGCCGCCGCGGCCAAGCTGGCGCGGCAATTTGCCGGGGCCCTGGCCGAGGCGGGGTTCGTCGTCGTCTCGGGGCTGGCGCGCGGGATTGACGGGGCGGCGCACGCGGCAAGTCTGGAGCGCGGCACCATCGGCGTGATCGCCAGCGGGATCGAGATTGCTTACCCGCCCGAACACCGCGACCTGCAGGAAGCTATCGCTCAAGGCGGCTTGCTGCTGGCCGAGCAGCCACCGGGGACCGAACCGCTGGCGCGCCACTTCCCCTCGCGCAACCGGATCATTGCCGGACTGGCGCTGGGTACGCTGGTGGTCGAAGCCGCGCCCAAGTCCGGCTCGCTGATCACCGCGCGGCTGGCAGGAGAAGCCGGGCGCGAGGTTATGGCGATCCCCGGCTCCCCGCTCGATAGCCGCGCTCAGGGCTGCAACCAGCTGATCCGCGAGGGGGCGGTGCTGGTGCAATCCGCCGACGATGTGATCGAGTTGTTGTCTGGTTTCAATGGCAACCCGCGTTCAACCTTCCGCGAAATCGCTCCCGCAGCCTATTTTGGCAACGACGAGTTGGGCGACGAGCCCGCCGATATCGCCGGCCTCCTCACCACCGCGCCGATCCCGGTCGATGAACTCATCCGCCAGAGCAGCGAACCGGCAGCATCGGTGCAGCTCGCGCTGCTTGAACTGGAACTGGCGGGACTGCTGGTCCGCCATGCGGGCGGGCGGGTCAGCCTTTCGGGATAGGCGGCTAACTGCCCCTTGACCTTTGCTTGCCAACCCCGCCACCCTCGCGCGTACGTATACACGTGAGGATTGCAACACCGCTCATGCAGCTAGTCATCGTAGAATCCCCGGCCAAGGCCAAGACCATCGAGAAGTATCTGGGCAAGGACTACAAGGTTCTCGCCTCATACGGTCACATCCGCGATCTGCCGCCCAAGGATGGCTCGGTCCGGCCGGATGACGATTTTGCGATGGACTGGGAAGTCTATGGCGACAAGGCCAGCCGGGTTAAGGCGATCAGCGACGCCGCCAAGACGGCCGACCGTCTGATCCTCGCCACCGACCCTGACCGGGAGGGTGAGGCGATCAGCTGGCATGTCCGCGAATTCCTCGCGAAGAAAAAGGCGCTGCCAAAGGACGTTCAGCGGGTCACCTTCAACGCCATCACCAAACAGGCGGTGACCGATGCGATGAAGGCCCCGCGCGAGCTCGATCAGGATCTGATCGACGCTTATATGGCCCGCCGCGCGCTCGATTATCTGTTCGGCTTCACCCTCTCGCCGGTGCTGTGGCGCAAGCTGCCCGGCGCGAAGAGTGCAGGCCGGGTGCAATCTGTGGCACTACGCCTGATCGTTCAGCGCGACCGCGAGATCGAGGCGTTCAAGGCGCAGGAATATTGGTCGGTCGTTGCAAGGCTGGAACAGGGCGGCACTGAATTTGCCGCGCGGCTGGTGCGGTTCGATGGCGAAAAGCTCGAGAAGCTGAGCCTTGGGGAGGCCGGCATCGCGGGCCGCGCCAAGGCGCTGGTCGAAGCCGCGACCTTCCGGGTCGAAGAGGTCGAGACCAAGCCGACCCGCCGCAATCCCTATCCGCCGTTCACCACCTCGACCCTGCAGCAGGAGGCCGCACGCAAGCTGGGCTTTTCGGCCAGCCACACGATGCGCGTGGCGCAGGGCCTGTATGAGGCGGGCGCGATCACCTATATGCGGACCGACGGCGTGCAGATGGATCACAGCGCGATCAGCGCGGCCCGGGTGGAGATATCCAATCGTTACAACGGCCATTATCTTCCTGAAAAACCACGTCATTATGAAACCAAAGCCAAGAACGCGCAGGAAGCCCATGAGGCGATCCGCCCGACCGAGTTTACCCGGGGCAGCTTTGGCAGCGGCGATGAAGCGCGGCTTTATGAGCTGATCTGGAAGCGCGCGCTGGCCAGCCAGATGGCCTCGGCCAATATCGAACGGACCACCGTCACCTTGCGCGAAGGCACCGGCAAGCACGAGCTGCGCGCGACCGGTCAAGTGATCAAATTTCCGGGATTTCTCGCGGTTTACGAGGAAGATCGCGACAACAAGGTAGAAGGTGAGGAGGACGAAAGCGGGTTGCTTCCGGCTATGGCCAGCGGCGATACCCCGGCCAAGAAGGGCGTCGATGCGGCGCAGCACTTCACTCAGCCGCCGCCGCGTTTTTCCGAAGCATCGCTGGTCAAGCGGCTGGAGGAGCTCGGCATCGGAAGGCCATCGACCTATGCCTCGACCCTGCAGGTGCTGAAGGATCGCAATTATGTGAGAACCGAGAAAAACCGTTTCTTTGCAGAGGAAAGCGGACGACTTCTCACTGCATTTCTCGAACGGTTCTTCGGCAATTATGTCGCCTATGATTTTACCGCCGGGATGGAGGACGAGCTCGATGAAGTCTCGGGCGGGCGCGCCGCGTGGAAGGCGGTGCTCGCGGCCTTCTGGAAGGATTTCAAACCCAAATCCGATGAGGTGATGGAGAAGAAGCCGAGCGAAGTCACCGAAGCGCTTGATGTATTTCTATCCGATTACCTGTTCCCGCCCACTGAAGACGGCAGCGATCCGCGGCTCTGCCCCAAGTGCGGCGAAGGGCGGTTGTCGTTGCGCGGGGGCCGCTACGGTGCGTTCATCGCCTGCGCCAACTACCCCGAGTGCAAGTTCACCCGCAAATTTGCCCAACCCGGCGGAAACGGTGAAGGCGGCGAGGATGGTGAAGTTGGCAAGCACCCCGAAAGCGGCGAGGCTATTACCCGCCGCGCCGGGCGGTTTGGCCCTTACATCCAGCTGGGCGAAGGCAAGGAGGCCAAGCGTTCGTCCATTCCCAAGGACATTTTGGAATTATTGGGGGGAGAACTGGACCTCGATTGGGCAGTAAAGCTGCTCAGCCTGCCGCGCACGGTGGGCGATCATCCCGAAAGCGGCAATCCGATCACCGCCAGCCTGGGACGCTATGGACCCTACCTCGCGCATAACGGCAAATACGCCAAGCTGCGCTCGACCGCCGAAATCTTTGAAACCGGCATGAACAGCGCGGTCACCAAGCTAGCCGAGGCCGCCGCCGGTGGGGGCCGGGGCGCGCGCGCTGCCGCCGAACCGCTCAATACATTCGGGCCCCATCCGACCTCGGGCGGGGAAATGAAGCTGATGGCGGGCCGCTATGGGCCATATGTGACCGACGGCACCACCAACGCCACCCTGCCGCGCGACAAACAGCCCGAAGATCTGACGCTGGAAGAAGCCATCGTCCTGATCGACGAACGCGCCGCCAAGGGCCAGGCGAAGGGCAAGAAGAAGGCCACGGCGAAGAAGAAGGCCGCACCGAAAAAGAAGGCAGCAGTGAAGAAGGTGACGGTGAAGAAATAGTCGTCGTCCCCGGCTTGACCGGGGACCGCTGGCCTTGTCGATGCTGCCACGCGTCGAAGAGTCCAGCGGTCCCCACTTTCGCGGGGACGACGGGGGGGAGAATATGATGCGCGGTGGCTTTGTCTATATGATGGCCAACCGAGCGTACGGTGTTCTCTACATTGGCGTGACAGCGGACATTGCTGCGCGGGTCCATCAGCACAAGATCGGCCAAGGATCGCGCTTTTGCCGTCTCTATGGAATCGATCAGCTTGTTTTGGTCGAACAATATCCCACAATCGATGAAGCGATTACGCGCGAAAAGCAATTGAAGCACTGGGAACGCGTCTGGAAAATCAAACTGATCGAAGATTCCAATCCAGATTGGGAAGACCTGTCAAACTATCATCGCTAACCTCACCTGTGCGAAAGCGGGAACCGCTGGCCTCGTCAATGCTACCTCTCGTCGATGAGGCCAGCGGTCCCCGGTCGAGCCGGGGACGACGAAAAGGGCGCGACAACTTCGCCATCAATCAGCTATCCCATCCCCATGGCCGAAATATTCACCCGTCACCGCCAGCCTTGGAAGTCCGAAGAAGTCGCCAAGCTGCGCACGCTGGCGGGCAAGGGCAAGGGCCTCAAGGAAATTGCCAAAGCGCTCAACCGCAGCGAGGAATCGACCAGGGAGCGCGCGAATGAGGACGGGATCGGGATTGCGAAGTTGCGTTAGGCGGGCCCTACTTCACCCACTCCAGCCCGATCTCCTCATAGATCTCCTTATCATCCGCCCAATCCTCGGTGACCTTCACATGGAGGAACAGATGGACGGTCACGCCCAGCAACTGCGCCAGTTCCTTCCTCGCCGCCTCGCCGATCGACTTCAGCTTGCTCCCGCCTTTGCCCAGCACGATGCCCTTCTGGCTGTTGCGGGCGATGACGATCTGCTGGTGGATTTCGACCGAGCCATCCTTGCGGGTGGTATAGCTCTCGGGCCGCACGGCGCTGTCATAGGGCAGTTCGTCATGAAGCTGGCGGTAAAGCTGTTCGCGGGTGATTTCGCACGCCAAAAGCCGCTCGCTGGCGTCCGAAACCTGATCTTCGGGATAGTGCCATGCGCCTTCGGGCATCAGCCCAGCGAGGCGCGTTTTAAGCTCGTCCACCCCGTCGCCGGTCAGCGCCGAGATGAAGAACACCTCGTCAAACCCGGCGGCTTCGGTCAGTTCCTGCGCGGCGATCAGCAGCGGTTCCTTGGCAGTTTCATCGACCTTGTTGAGCACGAGGATCTTGCGTTCCGGGCGGGGTTTGAGCGAATCAAGAATTTCGGCGAGGTACTCGCGCTTTTTCTTGCGGCCATCGACCACCAGCAGGATGACATCCGCCTCCTGCGCGCCGTCCCAGGCCGCGCTGACCATCGCCCGATCGAGGCGGCGCTTGGGCGCGAACAGGCCGGGGGTGTCAGCCAGGATCATCTGGGTCTCGAATTCACCGGTCTTGTGCAGCGCAATCCCCATCAGCCTGGCCCGCGTGGTCTGCGCCTTGGCCGAGACGATCGCCACTTTCTGCCCGACCAGCGCATTGACCAGCGTCGATTTGCCCGCATTGGGCGCGCCGAGCACTGCCACGAGGCCGCATTTGCTGGTCATCCGAACTTCCTCATGAATTCTGCGGCGGCAGCGGTTTCAGCTTCCTGCTTGCTTGAGCCGTTGGCGCTTGCTTCACCTACCCCGGAGACTGCGACCAGCACAGTAAAGCTGGCGGCGTGATCGGGGCCTGAACGGTCAACCAGCTTGTATTCGGGGGTCTTGCGCCGGTTGCCCGCCGCCCATTCCTGTAGCGCCGACTTGGGATGCTTGGCCTGTCCGGTCTTGCCGCCGACGGGATCGGCCCACAGGCGCCGGACCATGTCGCGCGTGGCTTCGAACCCGTGGGTGACAAAGCTGGCGCCGATCAGCGCCTCCATCACATCGCCGAGGATATTGTCGCTATCCTCGCCGCCATCATCACGGGCCTGCTTGCCCAGCCGCATATGCGCGCCGAGACCGATGGCGCGGGCAACATCGGCGCAGGTGGCACGGCTGACCAGCGCGTTGAGGCGCTGCGACAGGCGGCCCTCATCGGCGGTTTCCAGCGCGTGAAGCCATTCGGCGATGACCATGCCCAACACCCGGTCGCCCAGAAATTCCAGTCGCTGGTAATCGCGGGCTTCCCCGGTGCTGCCGTGAGTCAAGGCCTCACGCCACAATGCCTCGTCAACCGGCGGGCGTCCGGCCAGCGTGGTAAGAAACTTGTGGGTTTCGCGGTCCAGCACAACTCAGCCTAGAAGGTTTCGCCAATCCGGTCCCACCGCGCGGCGGTGAACCAGGTCCACGGTTTGAGCCATTCGGCCGAGCCATCGGTGGAAAACATCATCACAGTGGCGCGGCCGACCAGATTATCCTGCGGAACCAAGCCGATTCCACCACCGGGAACAGCTTCAAAGCGGCTGTCCTCCGAATTGTCGCGGTTGTCGCCCATCAGGAACAGCTTGCCCTCGGGGACCATGACCGGAACAGTGTCGTCTTGCGGACGCGGGCCGAGATCGAGGACAAAGTAGGTCTTCCCGCCGGGGAGCGCTTCCTTGTAGCGCGGATAGCGGCAGACATCGGTGCCATCAGCCCGCTTGGCGGCAAATTGCGGTGAATAGCACCGGGTATTGGCGCTCACCGCAATCTCGAAGTCGGCGACGCGCTGCTTCGGCACCGCCTGACCATTGAGCTGGAGCACGCCGCCCATCATCTGCACGGTATCGCCGGGCAGCCCGATCACCCGCTTGATATAGTCGATATCGTTAAGCGGCGGCTGCTTGAAGATCACCACGTCACCGCGTTCCGGCTGGCTGGCCAAAAGACGCTGGGGCAGCAGCGGCAGGCTGAACGGCAGCGAATAGCTGGAATAGCCATAGGGCCATTTGGCAGCGAGCAGATAGTCGCCATTCTCCAGCCGCGGCAGCATAGATTCGCTTGGGATGTTAAACGGCGAGAAAATGAAGCTGCGGAAAATCGCCACGATCAGGACCAGCTTGAGCACGAATACCGGAAAGCTGTCTTCCTTTTTCGCGGGCTTCCTGGCGGGCAGGAGGGATTCGGCAGGGGTGGTGGTTTCAGTCATCACGCTGTCCATGTTGGGCCGGGCTCCGCTCGTCAAGTGGCATGGTGTATTACCTTCATATAACACCTGACCTATGCTGTTGGCAATTACCGCTGGATGGATATTTTTTGGGACCTTGGCCATAACGGGAAGCGCGGGCATAGGGCAGGCGTGACAAGCCAAAAGGATGCGACAATGACTGATGCAGTGCAAGCAGCGTGGGCTGTGCTGAAGGGTTTGCCCAAGCCTTCGCTAGCCGATCTGTTTGTGGCTCCGGGACGGCTTGAAGCCATGGCTTCCACGCTTGAACTGCCGGGCGGGTCGATCCGGTATGATTGGGCCAAGACGCATCTCGATGCCGCGCATATCCGAGGATTTGCAGCGTTGGCGGAAGCGAACGATTTTGCAGGGCGCCGTGCCGCGCTGTTCGAAGGCGCGGCGGTCAACGCCAGCGAGGGCCGTGCTGCTGAACATACTGCGCAGCGCGGTTTGGGCCGGGATACGTCGGTTGAGGAAGCCGCTGCGCTGCACGCCCGGACCCGCTCGCTGGTCGAGGCGATCCATCAGGGCCTGCTGGGAGAGGTCAAGCATCTGATCCACATCGGTATCGGCGGATCGGCTCTCGGCCCGGCGCTGGCAATCGATGCGCTGACCCGAGAAGGGGCGATAGTCGAGGTCCATGTCGTCTCGAACATTGATGGCTGCGCGCTGGAAGCAGCGTTCAAGGCGTGCGATCCGCAGACGACGATGATTGCGATGGCGTCCAAAACTTTCACCACCATCGAAACCCTGACCAACGCTACCAGCGCCCTGACCTGGCTGAAGCAGAACGGCGTTGCCGATCCCTATGGGCGGGTGATCGCGTTGACCGCCGCGCCTGACAAGGCGGTGGAATGGGGTGTCGATGAAACCCGCGTGCTGCCTTTCCCGGAAAGCGTGGGCGGGCGGTATTCGCTGTGGTCCTCGATCGGCTTCCCGATCGCGCTGGCGCTGGGCTGGGCCGAATTCGCCGAATTTCTCGATGGCGCAGCGGCAATCGACCGGCACTTCCTCGATACGGACGGCGCGGACAATCTGCCGCTGCGGGCGGCCTTTGCCGATCAATATTACGCCGCCCTGCGCGGCTGCCAGACCCGCGCCTGCTTTGCCTATGACGAGCGGCTGCGGCTGCTGCCGTCCTATCTCCAGCAGCTCGAGATGGAATCGAACGGCAAGTCGGTGACGGTGGACGGCGCGGCTGTCAGTACGCCGACCGCACCGATCACCTGGGGTGGTGTCGGGACCGATGCGCAGCACGCGGTGTTTCAGCTGCTCCACCAAGGTACCAATCTGGTGCCGGTGGACTTCATCGCTGCGATTGCGCCGGGCGATGATCTGGATCCGGCGCACCACCGGATCCTGCTGTCCAACTGCTTTGCCCAAGGCGCGGCACTGATGGCGGGCAAGACGAGCAAGGACGGCGCCCGCGCCTATCCGGGTGACCGACCCTCGGCGACGATGCTGGTCGAGGAACTCAACGCCGCAACGCTGGGCGCTTTGATTGCCTTCCATGAGCATCGCACCTTCGCCAATGCGGTGCTGCTGGGGATCAATCCGTTCGATCAATTCGGGGTCGAGCTGGGCAAAGCCATTGCCAACCAGATCGAAGCTGGCGGCACCAAATTCGATCCCAGCACCGAGGCTTTGCTGGCGGCGGCGGGGATCAAGTGAGCGGCCATGGGCCAACAGGAGCTTAGTATGCCAGAAACTGATAGTCCTTTTGACTACGATCTGTTCGTTATCGGTGCAGGGTCTGGCGGGGTGCGGGCCAGCCGGATTGCTGCATCGTACGGCGCGCGGGTGGCGGTGGCCGAAGAACACCGGATCGGCGGAACTTGCGTGATCCGCGGCTGCGTGCCCAAGAAGCTGCTGGTCTACGGCTCGCACTTTGCCGAGGAATTGCAGGACGCTGCGCATTACGGCTGGACCGTGGGTGAGATGAAGTTTGATTGGAACGTGCTGCGCGACACCGTGCTGCGCGACGTTGACCGGCTGGAGGCGGCTTACACCACCACGCTCAACAACAACAAGGTCGAGCATCTTCACGAACGCGCGACGGTTGCCGGGCCGAATAGGGTGAAGCTGGCTTCGGGGCGTGAGATCAGCGCAAAATACATCCTGATTGCGGTGGGCGCATGGCCGGTCCTGCCCGAATTTGACGGGACCGAGCATTGCATCACTTCGAACGAGGTGTTTCACTTGCCCGCTCTGCCAAAGCGGGTGGTGATCCAGGGCGCGGGCTATATCGCGCTGGAATTTGCCGGGATTTTCAATGCGCTTGGCTGCCATGTTACCGTGGTCAACCGCAGCGAGGCAATCCTGCGCGGGTATGATGAAAGCCTGCGCGACCGGCTGCTCCAGATCACCATGGCGCGCGGGATCGAGTACAAGTTCAATTCCCCGATTTCGCAGGTTGAGAAGCTGGCTGATGGCAGCCTGCAGGTGCACGCCGGCAAGCATGAACCAATCCCGGCCGATGCGGTGCTGGTCGCCACCGGACGCCGACCCAAGACCGTGGGGCTGGGGCTGGAGGCCGCCGGAATCGCGCTGGGCAAAGGCGGGGAAATTCCGGTCGATGAATTCAGCAAGACCGCGTGTGACAGCATCTATGCAGTCGGCGATGTAACCGACCGGGTCCAGCTGACCCCGATCGCGATCCGCGAAGGCCAAGCCTTTGCCGATACGGTGTTCGGCGGAACTCCGCGCAGCATTTCCTATGATCATATTCCCAGCGCGGTATTCTCGCAGCCACCGCTTGCCGCGGTCGGGCTGACCGAGGGGCAGGCGCGTGAGCAGTTTGGCAATATCAAAGTGTTCTCGTCAGACTTCCGCCCGATGAAGAATGTGTTCGCCGAGCGGCATGAGCGCGGGCTCTACAAGATGGTGGTCGATGCCAACACCGACCGGATTCTGGGTCTGCACATGATCGGTCCGGAAGCGCCCGAAATTCTCCAGGCCGCCGCTATCGCGGTGCGGGCAGGGCTGACCAAGGCAGATTTCGACGCCACCGTGGCGCTGCATCCCTCGATGGCCGAAGAACTGGTGCTGATGCGCTAGAGTTTACCTCTAATTAATTGAATTATCTTCGAATATCTCTCCCCATTGGGGAGGGGTTAGGGGTGGGGGAACAAGGTAAATGGCTGACGTCAACACCGGCGGCAGTACACCCCCACCCAATCTCCCCCTTAAGGGGGAGGGGTTAAGCGGCGCGATATCAAACGGGAAAAACCCCAAGGCCAGTTGCTCGCTGCAACCTAAATCGCTAACCTCCCGCAGGATTTGATGGGAGAGCGAATGATGCGATTGGTGGGCAAGAGCGTGCTGGTAACCGGCGGGACCGACGGGATTGGAGCTCAGTTGATCCGCCAGCTCCGCGCCAAGGGGGCCAGTGTGATAACCTCAGGCCGCAATGCCGACCGGGTCGCGGCAACCCGGGCCGACGGATTTGAGGTGATCGAGGCTGATTTGTCGACCGCTGCCGGAGTGACCGCGTTGCTCGCCGGGGTGGGCACGCGTGACATCGACATTCTGGTCAACAATGCGGGCGCCGGGGTCGATCATGATTTCCGCGAGGACGCGCCCGATCCGGAAGGGGCTGCGCGGGCGATTTTCCTCAACCTCGCCGCACCGATCCAGTTGATCACTGCGCTGATGCCGATGCTGCGCTCGCGGCCCAAGGCGATGATCGTCAACGTCACCTCGGGGCTGGCGATTGCACCGCGGGCAGGGGGGCCGGTTTATTGCGCCACCAAGGCCGGCTTGCGCAGCTACAGCCAGGCGATCCGCGAACAGCTAAAGGGCACGAATGTTCATGTCCTCGAGGCCTTGCCGCCGGTGGTCGAAACCAAAATGACCGCCGGGCGCGGCAGCCGCAAGATGCCCGCGGAGGAATGCGCGCGGCAGTTTGTTGCCGCGATGGAGGCCGATGCGGATGAAGCCAATGTCGGGCTGGTCAAGGTCCTGCAACTGGTCCACTCGGTGTCACCTGCGCTGGCGCGGCGGATCATGCTGCGGTTTTGAAAGTGGCGCTTCAAGCGATAGAGTAAGGCACTACGCCCCGGCTGTCAGGGTTGACTGTAATCCCCCGGTCGCTGGGCGGGAAGGCGCGCTGATCGCAATCATTGCGGGGGCAGATGCGGCAGGAAATGCCGATCCTTGTGGCAGCGCGCGGCGCGGTCAGGTCCAGCCCATCGGCATAAACGAACTCCGCCGCATGCGCCGCTTCGCAGCCCAGCGCCACCGCATAGCGGCGGGGCGTGCGATCATAGCTGCCCGATGGTTTGACCAGCCCCTTGGCCATCGAGACATAACGCACTCCGTCGGGCGTCTCGGCCAGCTGGACCAGGATCCGGTCAGGGATCGCCACCGCCTCATGCACGATCCACAAGGGGCAGGCCCCGCCGAACCGCGCGAATTGCAGCCGGGTGGCCGAGTGGCGCTTGGTGATGTTGCCCGCCATATCGACCCGGCAGAAGAAGAACGGCACGCCTTTTGCGTCCTCCCGTTGCAAGGTGGACAGGCGGTGGCAGGCCTGCTCGAAACTGGTGCCAAATGCCTGGGCGATCCGGTCGATATCATGGCGCAGACTGCGCGCCTCGCTCCGGAAGCGGCGATAGGGCATCAGCAGCGCGCCCGCCGCGTAATTGCACAAGCCGACGAACAGCAATTGGCGTGAAGCTGCACTTTTCAGGCTCGCCGCCTCGATCACCGCCGCGATCTCGTCCTTCAGTGCAAGCGCAGCGAGCTGATGGGCTAGCTGGAAGCGCCGGCTTTCGGCCGGTTGGCCGGGATCGATGGTCAAATGGCCCATCTCGGCATCATAGCTGCGCAGGCCGACATCGCCCGAATAGAGGAGTGAAACGGACAACGCATCACGCAGATAGGCCTCGATCGCGAGGGTATCGGGTGAGACGCCGCCCAACCTGTGAGCCAGAGTTTCGGCCGCCCGGTCCAGGCTGTCGACGTAATTGTTAGCAAGGTGAAACCAGTCGCGCACTTCCTCCCACGGCAAGCGGGCGAGCCCGCCGGTTTCATTCGAAAGCGCCTCGTCGACCATGTGCAGTCGCTGCCCGGTGCGGCGATAGGCCTCGTGGAGCGCTATGAAGCGTTCGGCCAGCAAGGGCTGCTGCTCGGCAAAGCGGGCGAGCTGCGTGGCATCGAGGCTTTCGGCAAACAACGGGTCGGCATTGGCATCGCGCAAGGCGGCGAGCCGCGTTTCGGTCTCGCCTGCGCCAATCTCGCGCCAATCGAGCGGGAAGGCCCGGCGCAGGCGCTCGACCAGTGTCGGGGTCAGCGGGCGGTCATCATGCTCAAGCTGTGAGAGATAGGACGTGCTGATCCCCAGCCGCGCGGCGAGGTCCGCCTGCTTGAGCCCGCGTTCGGCGCGGATAACGCGCAGGCGGGTTCCGGCAAAGATCCGTCGTTGGGTCATGGTTCCTCCCCATTCTGGGGAAGTTCTACTTTGCAAAGTTTGACTTTGCAACTTTGCAAATTCACATTGGACATTGTGCACCGAGGCTCCCATCACCGCTGCCTCGAGATTTCCGAAGGATAGGTCTGCATGTCCGCAAACATCGCCGAAATGGAAAAGCGCCGCGCCGCGGCCCGTCTGGGCGGCGGGCAGAAGCGGATCGATGCGCAGCACGCCAAAGGCAAGCTGACCGCGCGCGAGCGGCTCAGCATCCTGCTCGACGAAGGCAGCTTCGAAGAGCTCGATATGTATGTCGAGCATAATTGCACCGATTTCGGCATGCAGGAGCAATCTGTTCCCGGCGATGGCGTGGTCACCGGCAGCGGCACGATCAACGGCCGGCTGGTGTTCGTTTACAGCCAGGATTTCACCGTATTTGGCGGCTCGCTGTCAGAACGCCACGCGCAGAAGATCTGCAAGGTGCTCGACAATGCGATGAAGGTCGGCGCGCCGGTGATCGGGCTGAACGACAGTGGCGGTGCGCGGATTCAGGAAGGTGTGGCGTCGCTTGGCGGTTATGCCGAAGTGTTTCAGCGCAATGTCCTCGCCTCGGGCGTGGTGCCGCAGCTGTCGATGATCATGGGGCCGTGCGCGGGCGGGGCGGTCTATTCCCCGGCGATGACCGACTTTATCTTCATGGTGAAGGACAGCTCCTACATGTTCGTCACCGGGCCGGATGTGGTCAAGACCGTCACCAACGAGATTGTCACCCAAGAAGAACTGGGCGGGGCGATCACCCATTCCACCAAAACCTCGGTCGCCGATCTGGCGCTGGAGAACGATATCGAGGCGCTGCTGGTGGCGCGCGATTTCTTCGATTTCCTGCCGCTGTCCAACCGCGAGGAAGTGCCCGAACGGCCCACCGATGATCCGTGGGACCGGGCCGAGGCCAGCCTCGACATGGTAATCCCGGCCAATGCCAACCAACCCTATGATATGCACGAAGTGGTCCGCAAGGTGCTGGACGAAGCTGATTTCTTTGAAATCCAGCCCGGCCACGCCGGCAATATCTTGTGCGGTTTCGGGCGGATTGAGGGGCGCACACTGGGCGTCGTTGCCAACCAGCCGATCGTGCTGGCGGGCTGCCTCGATATCAACGCCTCCAAAAAGGCGGCACGGTTCGTGCGGTTCTGCGATGCGTTCAATATCCCGATCCTGACCTTCGTCGATGTCCCCGGCTTCCTCCCCGGCACCGCGCAGGAACTGGGCGGGATCATCAAGCACGGCGCGAAACTGCTGTTCGCCTATGCCGAGGCGACCGTGCCCAAGATCACCGTGATCACCCGCAAGGCCTATGGCGGGGCCTATGACGTGATGGCCTCAAAGCATTTGCGCGGCGATCTCAACTACGCCTGGCCGACCGCCGAAATCGCAGTGATGGGCGCAAAAGGCGCGGTCGAGATCATCTTCCGCCAGGACATCGGCGACCCCGACAAGATTGCGGAACGGACCAGGGAATACGAAGATCGGTTTGCAAACCCGTTTGTGGCGGCGAGCAAGGGGTTCATTGATGAGGTGATCCATCCGCATTCGACACGGCGGCGGATTGCCTTGGGGCTGCGGAAGCTGCGGGGCAAGAGCCTCGAAAATCCGTGGAAGAAGCACGATAATATTCCGCTGTGATTTGAGGAACAGCCGACCCATGAGCAACTATGAAGCAACCGTCGAATGGCACCTGGGCGAAGGCGAATCCTTCGAGACCCGCAAATACAGCCGCGCGCATCGCTGGAAGTTTGATGGCGGGGCGGATGTTGCCGCTTCTGCCTCACCGGCAGTGGTCGGCACGGTCTGGTCCGATCCAGCCGGGGTTGATCCCGAAGAGGCGTTGATTGCCTCATTGGCGAGTTGCCATATGCTGTTCTTCCTCGATCTCGCCTCGCGTTCGGGCGTTTCTGTGACGTCTTATGTCGATCACGCGGTCGGCGTGATCGGCAAGCGCGAGGATGGCGCAGTCGCGATGCTCAGCGCTACCATGCGTCCGCAGATTACCTATGCCGCTCCGGTTGATGCGGCCAAGATCGAGGGGCTGCACCACAAGGCGCATGCGCTGTGCTTCATCGCCAATTCGGTCAACTTCCCGGTCACGGTGGAGCCTGCGGAATGAAACTCGGGCGGCTCAACCACATCGGCGTGGCCACGCCCTCGATCGCCGATAGCGTGGTGTTCTACCGCGATGTCATGGGCGCGACCAAAATCCACGAACCGTTCGACCTGCCCTCGCAGGGGGTCAAGGTCTGCTTCATCGATACACCCGGCACGGATGGCACGCTGAACGGCACCCAGATCGAACTGATCGAGCCGCTGCCCGGCAACACCTCGATCGCCAGCTTCCTCGAAAAGAACCCCGCGGGCGGGCAGCACCACATGTGCTACGAAGTGCCCGATATTCACGCCGCCAAGGCCGAATTTGAAGCCATGGGCAAGCGCGTGCTGGGGAGCCCGCGGATCGGCGCGCATGGCACGCTGATCTTCTTCGTCCACCCCCGCGATATGCAGGGGGTCCTCACCGAAATCATGGAAACGCCAAAAGAAGGGACACATTGATGGCCTATGAAACGATCACCGTCGACGTTGCCGACCACATCGCCACGATTACACTAAACCGGCCCGAACGGCTCAACGCGATGGGTCCGCAGATGGCCGATGAAATCTGCGATGCACTGGATAATCTGGCCGGTGCCCGCGCACTAGTGATTACCGGCGCAGGCCGGGCGTTCTGCTCGGGCGCGGATTTGCAGGCACGCGGCGGGGCGGCTCCGTTGGGCGCGAGTGGCCCCTATGGCGCGCTGACTCGCAGCTACAACCCGACCATGGTCAAGCTATCGCGGCTGAGTGTGCCGATCATCACTGCGGTTAATGGCCCGGCGGCGGGCATCGGCTGCAGCCTTGGGCTGTGTGCTGACTTTGCGATTGCCGGCAAGTCTGGCTATTTCCTTCAGGCCTTCGTCAATATCGGATTGGTTCCCGATGGCGGTGCTTCGTGGATGCTGCCGCGACTTATTGGCAAGGCCCGCGCCACCCAGATGATGCTGCTGGGCGAGAAGATCGGCGGCGCGCAAGCGGCAGAGTGGGGCCTGATCTACAAATGCGTGGAGGATGCCGATCTGCAGGCCGAGGCCCGTGCGCTGGCCGTCCGGCTGGCCAACGGCCCAACGCTGGCACTGGGCCTGATGCGCCAGAATATCGCGACTGCACTGGAGATGGATTATGCCAGTGCGCTGACCCGCGAAGCCGAAGCGCAGCGGATCGCCGGGGCCAGTGCCGATGCAATCGAAGGCGGCATGGCCTTCCTCGAAAAACGCAAAGCCGAGTTCAAGGGCCGCTGATGCTGCTCTTCAACAGCCCCAACCCCGCGCCCAATCCGCGCCGGGTCCGCATCTTTGCAGCGGAGAAAGCGATTGCGCTGCCGATGCGTGATCTCTCGATTCCCTTGCGCGAGCACAAGGCCGATGAATACCTTGCGCTCAATCCGCGCGGGCAAACCCCGGCCTTGCAACTAGATGATGGCACGGTGATCGCGGAAAGCGTCGCGATTTGCCGCTACCTGGAAGGACTGCACCCCGCGCCGCCGCTATTCGGCACCGACCCGCGCGAGCAGGCATTGATCGAGATGTGGAGCCGCCGGGTCGAAATGATCCTTATGCCGCCGATCGGTGCGGTCTGGGTTCACACCCACCGCTTCACCGCCGCGTTGCCGGGCCGCAATGCCGAGTGGGGCGAAGCCAATCGCCCGCGCGCGGTTGAGGCGATGCGCTATTTCGATGCCGCGCTCGAAGATCGTGAATTCCTGGCGGCGGACGGCTATTCGATCGCCGATATCTTGCTGTTGACCACCGTCGATTTCGCGGACTTCATCGGTATTCCTTTGCCTGAAGACTTTGGATCCTTGCGCGCCTGGCACGCGCGCGTTTCCGCCCGGCCCAGCGCCGCGGCCTGAATGGTGACCTTATGACAAAACCGACCCTGCCTGACTGGCAAGCCGCCACGACTAAAGAGGTCAAGGGCCGCGACCTGACCTGGCATACGCCTGAAGGCTTCGATATCAAGCCGCTGTATACGGCAGACGATGCCCGGACGGAGCCCGGACTGCCCGGCTTCGCGCCGTTCACACGGGGGGTCCGGGCATCGATGTATGCAGGGCGTCCGTGGACGATCCGGCAATATGCCGGTTTCTCCACCGCTGAGGAATCCAACGCCTTTTACCGGCGCAATCTGGCGGCGGGGCAGAAGGGGCTGTCAGTCGCTTTCGACCTTGCAACCCATCGCGGTTACGACAGCGATCATCCGCGCGTGGTCGGCGATGTCGGCAAGGCCGGAGTGGCGATCGACAGCGTCGAGGACATGAAGATCCTGTTCGACGGGATTCCGCTCGACCAGATGTCGGTCAGCATGACCATGAACGGGGCGGTGATCCCGATCCTCGCCTTCTTCATCGTTGCCGGGGAAGAACAGGGTGTGCCAGCGGCGCAACTTGACGGGACCATCCAGAACGACATCCTCAAGGAGTTCATGGTCCGCAATACCTACATCTATCCGCCCGAGCCAAGCATGCGGATTGTTTCAGATATCATCGCCTATACCAGCGCCAACATGCCGAAATTCAACAGCATTTCGATCTCGGGCTATCACATGCATGAGGCCGGGGCGACCGCAGTGCAGGAGCTGGCCTTCACCATCGCCGATGGCAAGGAATATGCGGTGCGCGCGATGGAGGCGGGCCTCGATATCGATGCTTTCGCCGGACGGCTGAGCTTCTTTTTCGGGATCGGCATGAACTTCTTCATGGAAGTCTCCAAGCTGCGCGCCGCGCGCACCCTGTGGCACCGGGTGATGGACGGGCTGGGGGCCAAGGACGAGCGTTCCAAAATGCTGCGCACCCATTGCCAGACCTCGGGGGTGTCGCTGCAAGAGCAAGACCCCTACAACAACGTGATCCGCACCACGGTGGAGGCGATGGCCGCAACGCTGGGCGGCACGCAAAGCCTCCACACCAATGCGCTGGACGAGGCGATTGCGCTGCCGACCGATTTTTCGGCGCGGATTGCCCGCAACACCCAGATCGTGCTGGCCGAGGAAAGCGGGATCACCAAGGTCGTCGATCCGCTGGGCGGGAGCTATTACGTCGAGGCGCTGACGGCGGAGCTGGTCGATCAGGCGTGGAAGCTGATCGAGGAAGTCGATGCGATCGGCGGCATGACCAAGGCGGTCGCCACCGGGATGCCCAAACGGCTGATCGAGGAAGCCGCGGCGGCGCGGCAAGCGCGGGTGGACAAGGGCGAGGACGTGATCGTCGGGGTCAACAAATACCGGCTGGGCGAGGAGGCGCATCTCGATTCGCGCGACATCGACAATCACGCGGTCCGCGATGGCCAGATTGCGCGGCTGAAGGTGATGCGTGCGGGGCGCGACGAGGCGAAATGCCGCGCGGCGCTGGCGGCGCTGACTGCAGGCGCGAAGGACACGGGCAACCTGCTGGCGCTGGCCGTCGATGCCGCCCGCGCCCGGGCTTCGCTGGGCGAAATCTCCGACGCGATGGAGGAAGTCTTCGGCCGCTATGCCACCCAGCCGGTCCCGGTGACGGGGATTTACGGCAAGGCCTATGCCGAGGATGCGCGCTATGCCCAGGTGATCGAAGGCGTCGCTGCCGTCGCCCGGCGTTTGCGCCGCGATCCGCGGCTGCTGGTCGCCAAGATGGGCCAGGACGGCCACGATCGCGGCGCCAATGTGATCGCCAGCGCCTTCACCGATATGGGCTTTGATGTGACTAGTTCGCCGCTGTTCCAGACCCCGCAAGAAACGCTGGCACTGGCGCTGGAAAAGGACGTCGATGCCATCGGAGCGTCCTCGCTCGCCGCCGGGCATAAGACCCTGATCCCCGAACTGATCCGGCTGCTGCGCGAGGCCGGCCGCCCCGACATCAAGGTCGTCGCCGGCGGCGTGATCCCGCCGCAGGACTATGACTTCCTCCGCGAGGCCGGAGTACAGGGGATTTACGGTCCGGGGACCAATGTGGTCGAAGCGGCAGCGGATATGCTGCGCCTGCTGGGGCACAATATGCCGCCGGTGGGGGAGTGAGATTGGCGTGACGGGTAACCGCTGGATACTATTGAGCTGGTTCAGCTTCGCAATGTTGCTGGTTGTTGGCGGCATCTGGACATTCGGCCAGATGGGGGATTGCCCGGCTGAAGAAACCTGTACTCGCTCTGCTTGGCTCGGACCTGCCATTCTCGGTCTAGCAATAGTAGTTTGGGCTTACGGTATCTGGCTCATTTGTTGTCGAAAGAAGCATTGATGTTCAAAAAAATCCTCATCGCCAACCGGGGCGAGATCGCTTGCCGGATCATCAAGACTGCCCGGCGGATGGGTATTCAGACCGTCGCCGTCTATTCCGACGCTGATGCCCGCGCGCCGTTTGTGCAGATGGCGGATGAAGCGGTGCACATCGGGCCGTCGCCCGCCGCACAAAGCTATCTGATCGCGGACAAGATCATCGCGGCGTGCAAGCAGACCGGGGCCGAGGCGGTGCATCCGGGCTATGGGTTCCTGTCCGAACGTACGTCGTTTGCCGAGGAACTGGCCAAGAATGGCATCGCCTTCATCGGGCCGCCGGTGGGTGCGATCGCGGCGATGGGCGACAAGATCGAGAGCAAGAAGCTGGCCAAGGCTGCGGGGGTCAATGTCGTGCCCGGATCTCCCGAAGCGATTGCCGACACTGCCGAGGCGCTGCAGGTCAGCCGCGAGATCGGTTATCCGGTGATGATGAAGGCTTCGGCCGGCGGCGGCGGCAAGGGGATGCGGCTCGCGTATAATGACAAGGACGTTGAGGAAGGCTTCGAGGCGACCCAGCGCGAGGGGCTCAATTCGTTCGGCGACGAGCGCGTGTTCATCGAGAAATTCATCCTCAACCCGCGCCACATCGAGATCCAGATCCTGGGTGATCAGCACGGCAATATCCTTTACCTCAACGAGCGCGAATGCAGCATCCAGCGCCGCCACCAGAAGGTGGTTGAGGAAGCGCCGTCGCCGTTCGTCACGCCCAAGATGCGCAAGGCGATGGGCGAACAATGCGTCGCCTTGGCCCGCGCGGTCGGATATTACTCCGCCGGCACGGTCGAACTGATCGTCAGCGGTGCGGACCCGAGCGGCGAGAGCTTCTACTTCCTTGAAATGAACACCCGGCTGCAGGTCGAACACCCGGTGACCGAGTGCATTACCGGCATTGATCTGGTCGAACAGATGATCCGCGTGGCGGCGGGCGAAAAGCTGTCCATGACGCAGGACCAGATCAAGATCGAAGGTTGGTCGATCGAAAACCGCGTCTATGCCGAAGACCCCTATCGCGGATTCCTGCCCTCTACCGGGCGGCTGGTGCGCTATAGTCCGCCTGCTACTCCACACTTTTCTCGTCAGCCCGTGCTTGACACGGGCCTTGGCTTTTCTTCGAGCGGCGGCGGGGAAGGCAGCCAAACCCCGCATCAAGTGCGGGGCGACGGGGGTTTGTTAAGTGAGTTGCGGGGCGAGAACGGTGTCCGTGTCGATGACGGCGTTGTCGAAGGCGGCGAGGTTTCGATGTTCTATGATCCGATGATCGCCAAGCTGGTGACCTGGGGCGAGACCCGCGATGAAGCGGCAGACAAGCAGATCCAGGCGCTTGACCGGTTCGAGATCGAAGGGCTGGGCCACAACATCGATTTCGTCTCCGCGATCATGCAGCACCCGCGCTTTCGCAGCGGGGACTTGACCACCGGGTTCATCGCCGAGGAATATCCTGACGGGTTCAACGGCGCGCCTGCTTCGGACCGCCATATGCAAACCCTTGCAGGGATCGCAGGTTTCGTTTCGACAGTTCGAGCGGCCCGTGCCCGACAAATTGATGGACAACTCAGCGAGCCGCTGGAGCCCCCGACCGAATGGGCGGTGACGATCGCCGGAGAGACTTATGCGGTCAACGATGGACCCGATGATTTGAAGGTCGACGGAGTGAATTCGGGGCTGATGCTTGCCTATGATCCAGTCGCAAGCGTGGTCAACGCGGAGCTTGATGACGAAAAATATAGCGTGCTTAGAGTGCAAGTTACGCCGACCAGGACGGGCTTGAAATTGAAGAGCAGGGGAGCCAGTCATGTGGCTGTCATACTGCCGGCGCGCTATGCGCATCTGACCCGGCACATGATCGAAAAGATCCCGCCCGATCTGTCGCGCTTCCTGATCTGCCCGATGCCCGGGCTGCTGGTGTCGCTGAATGTTGCGGTGGGCGACAAAGTTGAAGCCGGACAGCCGCTGGCGGTGATCGAGGCGATGAAGATGGAAAACATCCTGCGCGCCGAAAAGACCGCGACGGTCAAATCGGTCAACGCCAAGCAGGGCGAAAGCCTGGCGGTGGATGCGGTGATCCTGGAGCTGGAATGATGCCCACGGTCTGGACCATTGGTTATGAGCAGACCACCATGGAGGCTTTTCTGACGGCACTGACCGGGGCCGGGGTAGAAGTTCTGGCCGATGTCCGCGCGATCGCAGCCTCGCGTCGGCCGGGGTTTTCCAAGACCGCGCTGGCCGCGAACCTGGCCGGAGCGGGGATTGAATACCGCCACTTCCGCGCGCTGGGTACGCCCGCCGATGGCCGCGCGGCGGCGCGGGCGGGCAATCACGCAGCGCTGAAGCGGATCTATGCCGGCCAGCTCGAGCTGCCCGAGGCAATGGCCGCCGGGGCGCAACTGGCTGAGCTCGCGGGGGAGCGCCGCACCGCGCTGCTGTGCTATGAACGCGATCCTGTCTGTTGCCACCGGACTTTGCTGCGCGCCGCAGTGCTGGACACCTTCGATACGGTTGACCTTTATCCCTGACAGGACCCGCCGCCATGCATCTCGCCCATTCGCCGCAAGCGCCTGCTGCCGATCCGATCGGCTTCGATCAGTTTCTGGCGGTCGACATCCGGATCGGCACGGTGCTGTCGGCCGAACCGTTCCCCGAAGCGCGCCAGCCCGCGTTCAAGCTGGTGATCGATTTCGGCCCTGTGATTGGCGTCAAGAAATCGAGCGCGCAGATTACCGATCGCTACGCCATCGAGGACCTGCCCGGGCGGCAGGTGGCGGCGGCGGTCAACTTCCCACCGCGCCAGATCGGCAAATTCATGTCCGAGGTGCTGACGCTGGGGTTTGGCGACGATCAGGGCGCAGTGATCCTGTTTGCCCCCGATCATCCGGTGCCCAATGGGGCACGTTTGTTCTGATGCGCTTGGAAAACCGGCGGCGCGCGCCCATATCCGGGTTCTGAGCCGCCCACACAGGGT
>JANNAE010000098.1:0-7611 GCA_031383985.1 Novosphingobium sp.
CTTCGGACAGTTCTTCAAGTGCGGGAATGCAGCGGCGGTCGCGTTCGACGGCGGTGACGTTGGCTCCCGCGCGCAGCAATGCTCGCGTAAGCCCGCCGGGGCCGGGGCCAACTTCGAACACCGGCTGTCCAACAAGTGAGCCGGGGACTGCGGCAATCCGTTTCAGCAACTGTTCGTCAAACAGGAAGTTCTGCCCCAGCGCCTTGTTTGCAGATAGCCCATGGCGCGCGATGACTTCGCGCAAGGGGGGAAGGTCTGGGTTCGCGGTCATACGCAGCTTTGCGAATACGCGAGTCGGTTTTTCGCGCACTCGGCGGCCATGCGGATCGCGGCGATCATCGAATCGGGCCGTGCGATGTTCTTTCCGGCAATGGCAAAGGCAGTGCCATGGTCGGGCGAGGTGCGGACGATAGGCAGGCCGAGCGTTAGGTTGACGGCTTCGAGGAAATACAGCGTTTTCAGCGGGATTAGCGCTTGATCGTGATAGGCACACAACGCCGCATCATAGTGCGCGCGCGCCTCTACATGGAACATCGTGTCGGCGGGCAGGGGGCCGATAATATCATAGCCTTCGTCGCGGATTTTATCGAGCGCGGGGCCAAAAATGTCGATTTCCTCGCGCCCCATATTGCCTGCTTCGCCCGCATGTGGGTTGAAACCGGCAAGGGCCAATCGGGGGCGTGCGATGCCGAAATCGCGTTGCAGACCCTTGGCGGTTGCGCGGATGCGTTGCCGGACAAGGCGGGTATCAAGCTGTCCAACTACGCTGGAAAGCGGGATATGCGTCGTCATCGGGACTACCCGCAAATCCGGCCCCGCCAGCATCATTACCGCATTATTTTTGGATATGCCGCAACGTTCGGCGACGAACTCGGTCTGCCCGGGATGGGTAAAGCCAATGGCGTATAGCTGTGCCTTTGAAACTGGCCCCGTTACCAAGCCGGCAGCATTTCCCGATTTCGCGTAACCCGTTGCCATTTCCAGCGCTTGCAAAGCACAATGCGCGCCGTCGAGATCGGGCGCGCCGGGTATTACCGATGCACAGCTGTGGACGTGGAGCACCGGCAACGCTTTGTCGAACCGTTCCAGCGCCTGTTCGGGGCTGTCGATGCGCTCAACCGGGCCATCCCAATGCGGCGCAAAACAGGCTGGGTCACCAATCGCAAAAAACGGGCGCAGCTTAGCCTTTTTACGCTGCTCCCAAGCCTTGCCGATAATTTCAGGCCCGACCCCTGCCGGATCGCCTATCGAAATGGCGAGCGGCAGGGAGCTAGGGTTCATCGAGATTCAGACGCTTAATTATATTCGATGATGGCGTCGCGCCGGATGCTGCGCATGTACAATTGCGCGCGGCGTTCGACCCGTTCTTCCTCGATTTCGGCCATGATCTGATCAGCCGACTTTTGCGCCGCTTCCTTTGGCGCATTGCGGCCACAGAGGACAAACACACGGACACCTTCCTCAAGCGAGCCGTAGGGCGGTGTCGATTGGCCAACATTCATCCCCAGCATCACTTGTTGCAATGGACCGGGCAAGTCACCAATGCGGATATTGTCGCGGTTAACAACTTCTGCGCCCAAAGACGCTGCAATTCCGTCAGCGGCACCGCAGCCGCTGATCTTTTGTGTTTCGTCGGCAAAACGTTTCACCAGTGGCGCTGCCTGCGCCTCGGTTGTCCCTGCGGGGAAATCGACGGCGATTTGTTTCAACTCCAGCGTGGTGTCGCGCGGATCGCTCATCCCGATCTGGCGCTTGTCTATCAACAACAGCAAGGTGACGCCGTTGGCTTCTGGCACAACCACGATTTCGTTATTGTTCATTTCCAGCGCAGCGGTGGCCAGCGCTTGACGCAGCACATTCACTTTCACAAAGCCAAGATCACCGCCCGCCGCTGCCGTGGATGCTTCTGAATACTGTTTCGCCATCTCGTTAAAAGGCGCGCCGGCGCGGAGCTGTTCGAGCAATTTGCGGGCAGTCTCATAAACCTGCTCCCGGTTTTGATCGTTGGCGGAGAAATAGATTTCGCCCAACCGGAATTCGACTTTGCCCTTGTTCGCTTCCATCTTCGCTTGCTCGGCCTTTACCTCGTCATCGCTGACATTGATAAACGGAGTCACATTGCGACCAAGCACGCGGTTCCAAGCGATTTCGGCGTTAACCTGCTTACGCAGAGAATCGATCGAAGAGCCAATAGATGTCAGGAATTTCTCGGTTTCTGGGATCGAGCGGTTAAAATTTTGCTGCGCAACACGTCCAAGATATTCAGCGATTTCGGTATTGGCGATAATTATTTCGTTCGCCTCAGCTTCTTGGATACGTAACGTTTCGTCGATCAGCTGCCCCAGAATTTCAATGCGCAGCTGTGCGCGTTGGTCAGCCGGAACTTGCGATAGGTCACCTTTGGTCAGCAGCATGATCCGCTGATCGATTTCCGACCCGGTAATGATTTCACCATTCACCTCCGCCGATGCGCGGCGATTGTTCGGGTCGTCGATCTGAACCAAAACTTTGCCGCCCGGAACTTCAAGCGAGGATACTGGAACCGTTTCATCCGACACTGTCTGGCTGTTCGCTGGCGCAAGCGCGCACAGAGTGACCGCTGCGGTACCGAGTAAAAATTGGCGAATTGAACGCATGTATGAACTTCCAATTGTTGCACTTAGGCACGGGCAATAGGATGCACCGGCTGAACAGATGATGAGCAGATATCCCCTTTGCCTTGCGGCTGGATAATTCCTTAGACACCCAGATTGCGAAATGCCAGCCGGAACAGGAAAGTATTGCCGCGCCGCGCATCCCCCGTCGGTTGATAATCGCGGCGCCATGTGACAGCAAAGGAGAGGCAGTCGTCGTCATAGGCAACGCCGAGCCGGTGACGGATCGGATCAAAGCCGTCAGATGTCGAAAGCGGGTCTTCATTGCCGCTGGTCAAATCAACGATGGTCGAACCAAATACTGACCAATAGCGTGCCACACGTAAGCGGCCCGCAAGCCGCAACTCTTCGCGGTCGGACAAATCCTCGACAGTGTTGATGTCACGATTGAGTTTCAGATAGCCGACCTGAACATAGGTGCTGCGCGAGCCAATCGTCGCGTCGATTTCGTTACGGCGAATAGCAAAGCTGTCTTTATCAAGCCGGAACTTGTGAGTCAGCTTCACGAAATCCTTAAAGCGCACCTCGCTGCGCCCGACGACATCGGAAACCTTATCCGACAATCCTGTGCCATCAGGGAAAATTACTGATTGATTGGTCAGGCGATAGCTTTGCCCGATGTTGAAATCAGCCGACACTTTGCTGCCGCGCACCGAGTAGTCGAGGCCATAGGTTACGCGGAAGTTATTTTCGATCCGGTCATATCCGGGGAAGCGGTTGAGCGCGAACAGGTTGCTGTCCTCCAGATCGATCGCCCGGGCATCCTCATTGGGAACCGAAAGGTTCGAGACCTGAGGGCTGGCGACCAGCTGGAAGCGCGGTGTCAGTACCTGGGTGCCGCCTGCAAAAGACCCGATCAACGGCCATTTGACGTCGACCGCTGCCGTTGCCAGCGCGCGCGTTTGCCAGCCGGGGTTGCCGCGGTAGATCGCGGTGGCGGTGAGCGCGTTCTCGTCCGAATGATAGACATCGCCGCGGACCAGCCCGGTCAGGGTCACTTCCTGGCCCATCCTAGTCAGCCGGCGCAGGTCCCATCGCGCGCTGGCGAAGGCGCGCTGGGTATCCTGCCCGCTGGTGCGGGTGATCGCCAGGCTATTGGCTTGAAGTTCGATCTTGCCGCCCAGCACCGGACCGGCGATCCGGCGGCGATAATCGATCACCGGCAGGGCCAACGGCACCTGGCCTTGCCGGTCGCCCACGCGCAGGGTCTGCGTCGCCCAGCCGGCAATCGAGAGATAACTGGTGTCGTCCATCCGCTCGACATCGATCATCGAACGCAGCCGGTCATCCCGGCTGATGTCGTAGCGGCGCAGGAAAGTGCGGTCAGACGAAATCCGGGCCGAGCCGGTGATGCTCCAATGCGGCGAGAGCTGGAACTTGCCGTTAGCGAAGAAATAGCCGCGGAAATCTGTCTCCTGATTGCCCCCTGCCGCCCCGGCCACCGAGATGCGTTTGCTGCGGGTGGCATAGCCGGTGACCTGATAGGCGCCCGTGGTCGACAACGCGCGGTACTGGGCCGAAACCATTGGCAGCGCGCCGGTATAGACATAGCCGGTCACCGCGATGTCGCGATTGTCGGCGAGGCGCAAATAATAGGTGTCGCTGAATTCCACACCGTTCGAGGCGGACAGGCGCACATCGGGGATCAGCAGGCCCGACACTGCCCGGCCGTCGGTGGTCACGACCAGTCCGGGCAAGGGCAGCAGCCGCACCCCGAACAGCTCCAGCCGCGCGCCGGTAAAGCGCACGCGCTTTTGCGCGGGATCATAGATCACCCGCTTGGCGGTGATCCGCCAGCTGGGATTGCGCGGGCAGCCGTCCGAATCCTCGACGGCGCAAGCGCTATAGGCGGCGTTGCTGAGCAGCACGGTGCCGTCAGCCGCGCGCTCGCCTTTGGCAGCAACCAGCCTCCCGCCTTCGCGGAGCGCGAGCAGCATGTTTTCCATCGCCCCTGCCTTGAGCTCGTCGGTCAGCTCGACCTTGTCGGTAAACAGCTGGTTGCCGTCGGCATCGACAAACCGGATGTTGCCGGTGGCGACGATCTGGCCGGTGGTGCGGTTCCAGGTCACCGCATCGGCCCGAACCGACTGGCCTTCGCGGCGCAGGATAACATTGCCGGTTGCCGTTACTGTCTCGGCATCGCTGTCATAGGCAATACCATCGGCCTCGAACCCGATCGGACCACTCAGATCGGGTTGGGCGGCCTTGGCCGGCGGCGCAGCGGGCTGGACAGCATCCTGGGCGTGCGCAGCCAGCGGGCAGCCAAATAGCGCCAGCGCAAATGCGGCTGCAGCACCGCGATGGCGGTGCACGCTACGGTCCGGGGGGTGCAGGATGGGCTGCAGGGCAGGGAGCATGGCTTGCCTATCGCACCGCCCGCGCCTAACTGCAATCCGCACCAGCAATCTGCAGCAACGGACTGCCGCAGACCGCAATTTCCCGTGGGAGCCAGCATGAAGATCGAATTCGTCGAAGCGCCATCCGCCTCCGCTTGCCGCCTGATTGCCCGTCTGGTCGAACAGGATGCTTTGCCGGCGGATCTTGATCCGGTGCTGACCGAAGGCGCGCGGGCCTCGCGGTTCAGCGGCAAAGTCGGGCAGATCCATGAAGGGTTCGTCTCGCAAGGCGGCAAAGTCTTGCGGATCGCGCTGGTCGGGATGAGCGAGCCGAATGGCAAGCCGCGTGGTTCCGCCATGGAGCGGGCTGGCGCAGCGCTCACCGCCAAATACCTCACCTCGGGCGAGACCGCGCTGGCGATCGACCTGTCTGGCAGTCGTCTGTCCGCCGACGAGGCCGCTGCGCTGCTGCTGGGCGCGCGGCTGCGCGGCTGGAGGCATGACCAATATCGCACCCGCCTGCCTGAAGACCAGAAGCCGACGCTGGCAAGCATCGAAGTGATCGGTGCGCCAGCCGGGACGGCGGAGGCCTGGGCCATCGAAGCTGCGCTGGCGGACGGCGTTGAATTCACCCGTGAGCTGGTGACGGAACCGGCCAACATCATCTATCCCGAAAGCTTCGTCGCGCGCTGCCGCGCCCGGATGAAAGGCACCGGGATTGAAATCCGCGTGCTCGACGAGGCCGAGATGAAGGCGCTCGGGATGGGCGCGCTGCTGGGCGTCTCGCAGGGCTCGGCCCAGCCACCGCAGTTGCTGGTGATGGAATGGACCGGCGGCAAGACTGGCGAAAAGCCCACCGCCTTTGTCGGCAAGGGCGTGACCTTCGATACCGGCGGCATTTCGATCAAGCCGGCCGCGGGCATGGAAGACATGAAGTGGGATATGGGCGGAGCGGGAGCCGTGGCTGGCGCGATGCTGGCGATGGCCGGGCGCAAGGCCAAGGCCAATGTCGTGGGGGTCTGCGGGCTGGTCGAGAATATGCCCGATGGCAAGGCCCAGCGCCCCGGCGACGTTGTTACCTCAATGTCGGGCCAGACGGTTGAAGTCATCAATACCGATGCCGAAGGACGGCTGGTGCTGTGCGATGCGATCACCTGGGTGCAGAAGGAGTTCTCACCCTCGGCCGTGATCGATCTTGCCACGCTGACCGGCGCGATCATCATCGCGCTGGGTAACGAGCATGGCGCGGTCTATTCCAACGACGAGGCGCTGGCCGGAAAGCTGGTCGCGGCCGGCGATTCCAGCGGTGACAAACTCTGGCGGATGCCGCTGGGTCCGGCCTATGACAAGCTGATCGACAGCCCGATCGCCGATATGAAAAACGTCGGCCCGCGCGAAGGCGGCTCGATCACTGCGGCGCAGTTCATTCAGCGCTATGTCGACAAGGGTACCCCCTGGGCGCATCTCGACATTGCCGGGATGGTCTGGGCCTCCAAGCCGGGCGCAACCTGGGACAAGGGCGCAACCGGCTATGGCGTGCGGATCCTCGATCGCTTCGTGCGGGACAATCTTGAAGGCTAAGTGGCTTGAGGGTCGATTTCTACCAGCTGAGCCGCGATCCAGCCGAAGCTGCGCTGCCCCTGATCGCGCGCGCTACGCTGGCGGCGGGGGAACGGCTGCTGGTGGTTTCGGGCGATGATGCTCAGCTGCTGCGGATCAGCGAGGCGCTGTGGGCGAAGCTGCCCGACAGTTTCCTCGCGCACGGGGTTTCCGGAAGCCCCGAGCAGAAGCGCCAGCCGATCCTGCTGTCCGATCAGACCGAAGCGGCCAATGGCGCGAATTATGTCGCGATGGCCGACGGGGTGTGGCGGGATGGGGCGGATCGCTTTGCCCGGGCCTTCCTGCTGTTCGATGCAGCTTCCCTCGATGCGGCCCGCGCAACCTGGCGGATGCTGGGGGAACGCGACGGAGTGGAGCGCAAGTTCTGGAAGCAGGATGGTACCAAATGGGTCGAGGGGCCGTAACCTCGTCCCGACCTTGCAGTGCAGCATTTTCCCCGCTAGGGGCGCGCCAACCCTTCCAAACCAACACAACTTCGCAAGGACATCATCATGGCGGTTACCCGCACCTTTTCGATCATCAAGCCCGACGCTACCCGCCGCAACCTAACCGGTGCGGTCACCAAGATGCTGGAAGAAGCCGGGCTTCGCGTGGTCGCTTCAAAGCGCATCCACATGAGCCGCGAACAGGCCGAAGGCTTCTATGCGGTCCACCAGGAACGCCCGTTCTTTGGCGAGCTGGTCAGCTTCATGATCAGCGGCCCGGTTGTGGTTCAGGTGCTCGAAGGTGAAAACGCCATGCAAGCCAACCGCGACATCATGGGCGCGACCAACCCCAAGGACGCCGCCCCCGGCACGATCCGCGGCGAACTCGCCGAAAGCATCGAAGCCAACTCTGTCCACGGCTCGGACAGCGATGAAAACGCCGCGATCGAGATCGCTTACTTCTTCGGGGCCGAAGAAATCGTCGGCTGACCGGTCGCAGGCCAGCCCTTGCAAGGGCCGCCGGAGCAATCCGGCGGCCCTTTTGCTGTAGGTCAAAATCGTTTCACCACTATCGAG
>JANNAE010000001.1:0-12819 GCA_031383985.1 Novosphingobium sp.
CCCCCCCCCGCGGGGGTTTCTTTCTCATCTTTAACAAAAACACTTTTGGGTCGCCCCCCCCCCCCCCCCCCCCCCCCCCCCCCCCCCCCCCACGAAAGGGTGTGGGGCGATTCCGTGCTCTCACAGCTTCCCGAACTTGCCTTCAAACCCGGAGGTGTCCCCGGCGGCGAGAAATTTGCACTGTTCCACCCAGCTATCCCGCACGATCCTCCCGGCGAATGTCCCCAGCTTGGCGTCCACCTCCGCAATATCCGCCTCGCTCCACGCCGCGATCTGGGCGAAACTGGTCACCCCTAGCGCGCCGAGCACTGCGACCAGCTTGGGGCCGACGCCTTTGATCTGGGCGAGGTCGTCGCCAGCGGCATCGGCGGCGGGAGCAGGCGTTGCCGCAGCAGCTTCCTCAACCACATCCTGCGCGCCCACGGCAACCGCCTCGCCCATGCCGCCCATACCGACCGACATCGGCGCCGGCGTAATGATCGCCGCGGCAGGCGCCGCATCGATCAGCGCCTGATTGCGCTGGGCGGGCGCGGCACCTTCATCCAGCACATCGGGCTTGTAGTCCCGCCTGGGGGCGGTGGAGGCGCGGCCGAACAGCCACCAGGCCACCAACAGACCGATGATCAGCGCCAGCGCAAACGCCAGCCAGTTCGCCTCAATCACTTCGATCATGCTCATCGTCCTCCCGTGTTCCGGCCCCAGACCATCCAGCCAAGTGCCAGGCCGGCCGCATAGGTCAGCAGCATCAGCAGCAGAATTTCAAGCCACAATGGCATTGGCGCGTCCTCTTTCTAACCCGGCCCCGGGGTATCGACCGGCGTGGGATGCAGCGGGACCGACGAGATCACCGAGAATTCGATCCGGCGATTGGCCGCGTCCGCCGGGTCCAGCCCCTCGACCGGGCGTTCGGCCCCGAGCCCTTGCGCGCGCAGGCCATCGGCAGGAATGCCCCGCCCGACCAGCGCAGCGCGGACCGCTTGTGCCCGGCTGAGCGAAAGCGCGACATTCCGGCGCGGATCGCCGCCCGCATCGGTATGGCCGGTGATCGCGATGATGCCGCCGACGCAAGGCCGCAGAGCGGTCGCCACCTCATCGAGCAGTTCGTTGCTGGCCGGATCGAGTGCCGCGCTCGCTTCGGCAAAGCGGATCGTGCGGGCTTTGAGGATGCCTTCGACGTCTTGCTCGCAGTGCAGCGAGGCCGGTACGCCCGCTTCGCTGGCCAGCTTGGTGCGGGCCCGGGTGACTTGCCAGCGCACCCCGCCGACCCCGGGCAGCGCGGCGAGTGCAGTAGCGGCGCGGGCCCGGGCGCGATCGTCCAGTTCCGACCCGCCGAGGAGCATGGGATGCCTGGTCAACCAGCCGCGCCGATCATGGAAACTGGCGCGCAGCCCGGTTCCGGCCAGCACTTTTTGCGAGCGCAGTTCCAGATCGGCGATCAATTGCGGGCCGTGCGCCACGGTGCTGGCCAGCGTGAGCAAAGCGGTGACCAGGCAACCGGCAACTACGAGGATGATCGAATAGGGTCTCACGGCCCCCCGATAGCCGGGCTTGACGCAAGCCTCAACCGCAACGCCGATCAACCGGACAAATTCCTGCCGCCCGGCCAGAATGATGTTCCAGGCGGTGCTGGAGCCCTTGATCGGTGCAGCGCCAGCCGCGTTAGCCCCCGACGTTCTTGCGGAACAACACCCGGTCTTCCGGGCCGAAACCCTTGTGCCAGATTATCCAGCCATAACTCAACAGGATCGCCGGAATACCGAGCGCCAGCTCGGCCCATTCGGGCAGGAAGCGGGTTGCGAACCAGCCGATCAACACCGCCGGAGCCGCAGCCCAGACCAACGGCCAGCGCCACGCATTGACCGGCTCACCCAGAAACCGGCCCAGCATCCGCGCCTTGATGATCGAGGCCAGGCCCAGCGAAATCATCAGCGCGGCAGCAGCGGCACTGGCGCGGTAAAGCTGGCTGAGCCCGAGATGATCGACCAGCTCGATCCCGGCCACCGTCAGCACCGCCTGCAAGGCGATCGTGCCCAGCGAAACCCAAAGATTCCCGATCCGCCGGACATAGATCAAGGCCGCCTCGCTCACCACTGCGGTGGCTGCGACCACTTCGGCAGCGAGCAGAAACGTCAACGCTCCGGTGCCGCCGACGAATTGGGGACCGACCAGCCCCATCACGCCTTCGCCCGGAATGCCCAGCGCCAGCGCGATCCCGGCCTGCGCCGCGATGATCCAGAAGCCAACCTGGCAAACCTGTTGAGCGATGGCGTGATAATTGCCCTCTTTGAGATTGCGGGTGATGACCGGGCCGAGGATCGGCTCGAAGCTGGTTTTGAGCTTTTGCGGCAGACTGGCGATCTGTTGCGCTGCCCAATACACCCCGACCGCTGCGGGCGAGGCAAAGGCGCCGAGAATCGCGATGTCGAGCTTGCGGGTGCCCCATTCCACCACATCCGCTGCGGCCAGCGGCAGGCTGGCCAGTGCCAGTCTGCCGATCCTGAGCGGATTGGGCCGCCAGTGTTGCGGGGTGCCATAGCTGCGCCATAGCGGCACCAGCGCCGCCACTGCCGAGGCAAAGATCGAGGCGATGAAGGCGATCGCCAGTCCGCTTTGCGGCAGGATGAAGAACATCGCTCCCGCCGTGATCGATAGCGCCCAGGGTTCGACCACCGAGCGCGATCGCACCGTGGTCGCCACGTCATAGCGATAGGCCAGTGCCGCCAGGGCAATATCGGTCATCGTCGCCGGAAACAGCGCCAGCGGCAACAGTCGGTCGAATTCGGTATATTGCCCGCTGGGAAACAGCGGCAGCGGGAACAGATAGAGCAGCCCGGCCAGAACCGTGGCAATGAGCAAGCTCATCACCATGCCATCAGCGACGATATTGGCCGCCGGCGCATCGCCTTGCGACAAGCGCAGTGCCAGCCCGCGTTTCTGGCCAAGCGTACACAGCTGCCCGGCAAGTTCGATCGCGACCATCGCCGAAGCGAACCGGCCCAGCGCATCGGCACCTTCGGCGCTGTATAACCGCCCAGCGATAAACAGAAACGGGATTCGCGCCGCGAGCCGCAGCAGGAAACCGAGAAAATTGGTCCGCCCCCCCTTGGCAAGTGCTGCAATATCCTGCTCGGCGGTTTGCTCATTCATGCCGCATCGCCCTGCTCGGCTCGCAAGGGTCGCGCCAATAATTCCGAGACCACGGCGCGAGCCGGGGCCGCGCCGCTTAGCAAACGGCAGACCGCCGCGACGATCGGCATCGCAATCCCTTCGCGCCGGGCCAGCGCATCGAGCACGGGAGCGGTATCGGCGCCTTCGGCCACGCTGCTTTTACCGGCCAGTGCCTCTGCCGCGCTCATCCCCTCGCCCAGCGCCTTGCCGAGCGAGAAGTTACGGCTGGAAGTGGATGAACAGGTCAACACCAGATCACCCAGTCCGCATAATCCAGCTAGCGTTTCTGCCCGGCTCCCTCGCGCCAGGCCGAACCGCAGCATTTCGGCATAGCCGCGCGCGATCAGTGCGGCCCGGGCATTCTGGCCCAGCTGCAGCCCTTCAACCACCCCGCAGGCGATCGCGAGAACGTTTTTGACCGCCCCGCCGATCTCTGCGCCGATCACATCGTCCGAGTAATAGGGCCGCAAGGTCGGGCGCGAAATCAGGGGAGCGAGCCGCTCCCACTGCGGCTCGCCGCCCGCGCAGGCCAGCGTCACTGCGGTGGGTAGCCCGGCCGCAACTTCATGCGCGAAAGTTGGGCCCGAAAGCACCGCAATTTCAGCCTCTGGCGCGGCCGCCAAGGCAACATCGGCCATCAGCCGGCCGGTTCCCGCCTCGATCCCCTTGGCGCACAGCACCAGATCACGCCGCGCCTTGGGCAGACCCGCCAGCACCCCGGAGAGATGCTGAGCCGGCGTAACCACCAGCAAAGTAGTCAATGCGCTCAAATCGCCAATTTGGTTCGTAGCGACAATACTATGTGCCAATTCAGCACTAGGCAGGAACAAGCTGTTGCGATGATTGCGGTTGATTTCCGCGACCAGCTCCGGTTCGCGCGCCCACACCACCACCTCGCGTCCGTCGCTGGCGAGAACCTGCGCCAGAGCCGTCCCCCAGGCCCCTGCCCCGATGACGCCCACCAGCGCAGTCATGCCTTCACCCCCGCGCCGCGGACAACTTCAGCCGCAGGGTCGAGCGGCCAGCGCGGTCGCGGCGCGAAATCGAGCGGATCGGCCAAAAATCCCTGGCTGTGCTCCAGCCGTTCTATTCCCGCCCAGGCAATCATCGCGGCATTATCGGTGCACAGCTCCAGCGGCGGGGCAACGAAGGCCAACCCATGTTCGCCCGCCAGCGCTTCCAGCGCAGCCCTGATCGCGCGATTGGCGGCCACTCCGCCCGCCACGACCAGACCATTGACCGGTCCGGCCACGGCCAGTGCCCGCCGGGTCCGATCGACAACGCAATCAATCGCGGCCTGCTGGAAAGCGGCGGCAAGATCGGCGTCGGTGTGAATGTCTGCCTGCTTGGCTCGCAACACCGCGCTTTTCAGCCCGGCGAAGGAGAAATGCGGCTCGGCACTGCCCCGCAACGGCCTTGGCAGAGGCACGGCGCGAGGATTGCCGTCAGCGGCCAGCCGCTCAACCGCTGGCCCGCCGGGATAGCCCAGCCCGAGAACCTTGGCGGTCTTGTCAAAGGCCTCACCCAGCGCGTCGTCAATCGTCGTAGCCAGGCGGCGATAGTGGCCAACGCCCGCAACCAGCAGCAACTGGCAATGCCCGCCCGAGACCAGCAGCAACAAATAGGGAAAGGCGAGACTGGGTTCAGCCAGCCGCGGCGAGAGGGCGTGGCCTTCCAGGTGATTGATCGCGATCAGCGGCTTGCCGCTCGCCATCGCCAGCGCCTTGGCCGTGACCAGCCCGACCATGACTCCGCCAATCAGCCCCGGCCCGGCGGTCGCGGCAATCGCGTCAACCTCGTTCAGGGTCAGCCCGGCGTCATGCAAGGTCGCTTCGATCAAGGGGGTCAGCCGCTCGACATGGGCGCGCGCCGCGATTTCGGGAACGACCCCGCCATAAGGGCGATGCGCTTCATCCTGCGAGGCGATGCGCTGCGCCAGGATCACGCGCCCGCTGGTGACCAGCGCTGCCGCTGTCTCATCACAGGAAGATTCTATGCCGAGAACTATCCCCATCCCGGGTTCCCCTGAACGACATTGCCTTGTAGCACAAGCCGCGATGCCCGACCGAACCTTGAAGCTAGGCACGCGCCGCTCGCCGCTCGCCCTCGCCCAGGCCGAGGAATGCCGCGCCCGGCTGATCGCCGCGCATGGCCTTGGCGAAGGGCATATCGTGCTGGTTCCGGTTACCGCCAGTGGAGACCGGATCCAGGACCGCCCGCTTGCCGAGATCGGTGGCAAGGCACTTTGGACCAAAGAACTCGACGCCTGGCTGCTCTCTGGCGAGATCGATTTCGCGGTCCATTCGGCCAAGGATATCGAGACCAGCCGGCCCGATGGGCTGACCATCGCCGCGATCCTCCCGCGTGAGGATGTCCGCGATGTGCTGGTCGGCGCCGCTTCGATCTTCGCGCTGCCGCAGGGTGCCCGCATCGGCACCAGCGCGCCGCGCCGTGCGGCGCAATTGCTCCACGCCCGGCCAGACTGCACGGTGGTGCCGTTCCGCGGCAATGTCGCCACGCGGCTCGCCAGGCTGGCAGCGGGCGAGGCTGACGCCACATTGCTCGCCGCCGCCGGACTCAACCGGCTGGGCCAGCGCGGCACCGGCCATCCGCTCGACGCCGCAGACTGGCTCCCCGCTCCAGGCCAGGGAGCGATTGCTGTCGAATGCCGCAGCGGCGATGGCACCACCCGTAATCTGCTCGCCGCGATCGATCATGCCCCCAGTCGCATTGCAGTGCTGGCCGAGCGCGCACTGCTCGCGGCGCTTGGCGGCAATTGCCACAGTCCGATTGCAGTGCTGACCCGGTGTAATGGCGCTGCAGTGACGATGCAGGCAGCCCTGTTCAGCCCCGACGGAGCCGAGCGGGTCGATGCCGAAACCAGCTTCACCAGCGGGGACGCAGGCGGTCCGGCCCGGCTCGCTGCCGAACTCCTGAGCCGCGCTACGCCCGGAATCGCTGCATATTTTTCCGGCCCGGCATGATCCCGATCTGCGTCATTCGGCCCGAGCCGGGATGCAGCACCACTACTGCCGCTGCGCGCCGGATGGGTCTGGAAACCCACGGATTTCCGCTGTTTCGGATCGTGCCGATGCCGTGGGACGCCCCCGCAGCAGACACCTTCGACGCGCTTCTGATCGGCAGCGCCAACGCCCTGCGTCATGGCGGCAGCGGTCTGGCGGAATATTCCGGGAAGCCAGCCTATGTGGTCGGCGAAGCAACCGCCGAAGCGGCGCGCGCGGCGGGGTTTGTCATTGCCGGAATCGGTCGCAGCGGCTTGCAGTCAGTGCTCGATCGCGCCAGTCACGCCCGTCTCCTCCGCCTCGCCGGAGCGGATCATATGGCCCTCACAGCGCCTGTCGGCTTCACTGTTATCGAGCGGATCGTCTACGCAAGCGAAGCCCTGCCCATGCCCGCCGCGCTGGTCGATGCTCTGGCAAAACGCTCGATCGTCGTGCTCCATTCCGCCACGGCGGCTCGCCATTTTGCCGATGAATGTCAAAGACTTGCGATTGATATTTCGCAGCTGAAAATCGCCACCATCGGACCGCGGGTGAGCGCGGCTGTGGGACCCGGCTGGGACACAGTGGTTGCCGCCGCAGAACCCAGCGATGAGGCCTTGCTGGCCTTGGCTCGCCAGCTGTGCCAAACTCCGGCTTCATAACGACAATCGCGTCTCATAAATTATCGGACTGACATACCGCATGCCTGACGAATTGTTTGACCGCACAAGTCCCCCAGCCGCACGTAGCTCTGGCCGGGGCCGCTCGATTATTGGCATCATCCTGCTTGTGCTCGTTATTGCTGCCGGGATCGCCGGCTGGCTGGCCTGGCAAGGCAAGATCCGGATTGGCGCCGATGCGCTGGGCGAACAGCGTACCGCAAGCCTCGGGCAATCGATCGCGACCCCGCCGCCCAGCGCTGCGGCGCTTCCGGCACAACCGGCCCTTCCCCCAGCCGAGGCCGCAGCGGCCAGCGGGTTCGATCAGCGGCTCGCTGCGCTGGAGCAACGGCTTGCCCGGCTCGATCTTCAAGCCGCCGCTGCCTCGGGCAATGCGGCGCGCGCCGAAGGGCTGCTGATTGCGTTCGCATCGCGTCGCGCGCTGGAACGCGGGGCACCGCTTGGTTATCTCGAAGACCAGCTGAAGCTGCGCTTTGCCGATGCCCAGCCCAATGCGGTGGATACCGTTCTGGCCGCCGCAAGACAGCCAAGTTCGATCGAGCAGCTGGTCGGCCAGCTTGACGCGCTCGGCCCCACCTTGGCCGATGCGCCCAAGGATGAGGGCGGATGGAGCCGGTTGCAGCGCGGGCTCTCCGATCTGTTCGTGATCCGGCGCGACACCGCACAATCGGTCCGTCCGACCGAGCGGCTTGACCGGGCAAAACTGCTGCTGCGCAATGGCAAAGTTGAGCAGGCGGCCGCCGAAGTGGCGCGGTTGCCCGGTGCTGCGGCGGCGCAGGACTGGATCGCTGCCGCGTATCGCTATGCCGCAGCCGAACGGGCACTCGATCTGATCGAGAGCACCGCAATCCTCGAACCGCGCCGACTACAAGACGGCAGCGGCCAGCGGATTGAACAGCCCAGTCCGCTGGCCCAGCCGATCTCAGCCGAAAATTTGCTGCTCTAGCGCTTCAACAACGCCGGCAAGTTCCCCGCGACCCCGCGCGCCTCGTCCATGAAGAACCGCTTGAGCGCCGGAAGGCGCTGAACAGCCCCCATGCCGAGCCTGCGGATAGCGCTGGGGAGGCGCCCGGGAATGCCGAACAGCCGGGTCAATCCATCCGTCGCCAGGGCGACCGAGAAGCTGTCCAGACTGCGCCAGCGCTCATAGCGGGCGAGGATCTGCGCATCGCCCGGTTCAAGCCCCAGCCGCATGCCATCGGTGATCACTTCCACCAGCGCGCCAACATCGCGCAGCCCCAGATTCAATCCCTGCCCGGCAATCGGGTGAATGCCATGCGCCGCATCACCGATCAGCGCGAGCCGGTGTTCCACGATCCGCGCGGTATGATGGAAATTGAGCGGATAAGCGAGGCGCGGGGCCGCCAGTTCAAGTCCGCCGAACATTCCGTCCATCCGGTGCTGCACTTCGGCGAGAAACCCCGCGTCCGACAGTGCCAGCATACCCTTGGCGTCACGTTCGGCCACGGTCCAGACCAGCGCAGAGCGATGCTTGCCGTCCGCTGTATCAAGTAGCGGCAACAGCGCGAACGGCCCTTCCGGATAAAAAATCTCCCATGCGACATTGTCATGCGGCTTTTCGTGCACCAGCCCGGCAACGATAGCGCGATGATGATAGTCCCAGCTCGCAACCGGCACACCGGCATCGCGGCGAGTGGGCGATTGGCGACCTTCGGCACCGACCAGCAGGCTGGCTTCAAGCACCTCGCCGCTGCCCAGCGTGACGTGAACCCCGTGCGGACCGCGCGCGCGATCCGCCGCCTCAGCGCTGCTGTGCCAGATGATCGCAGGCTCCTCCGCAGCGGCTTCGAACAGCGCGAGACGGATGTCGCGATTGGCAAACATCCGGCCCAAAGAGCCTTCCTCTGCTTGCGGTTTGAAATCGATCCGGCCCGGCTTCATGCCGTCGGTCACCGCGATCGCGGCAATCGGGCAGCCGAACGGCTCAAGCCGTTCAGCCAGTCCGATATTGCCGAACAGGTTCCAGCTCGCCGTTGAAATCGCAGAGGCCCGGCCATCGGCTCCCTCCGCAGTCAGATCGGCGGGGTCGGCCTTGTCAACGACATGGCTGGTAATCCCCTGCCGCGCCGCCGCCAGCGCCAGCGTCATGCCGACGAGGCCGCCACCAAGGATGATGAGATCGCGCTTTTCGTTCATTCCACAGGGCCACAGCTATTGGCGGAACTGCCATCGATATCCAGGCAGCGGCCATCGAACGCCCCTTCGGCAACCTTCAGGCCAATGAGCGCGGCCAGAGTCGGGGCGATGTCCACCGTCTCGACCGGGGCGGGTTGTTCAAAGCCGGGAACCCCGCGCCGCCAGAACAGCATCGGCACCCGGCGGTCATAATCCCAGGCGCTGCCGTGCGTGGCGATGTACATGCCGGGAATCGGATCGGGAATCGGCGTTACCGCCCGGTCCAGCAGGATCACCACATCGCCCGAACGCCCGGCATCGAACGATGAGCGAGCTCGGTCTTTGAGCGTCCAATCCTGCGGTGAGCCGGTGGGTAGCGGGGTTTTCACCAGCTCATCGGCGGTGAAGACTGCGGCCACTTGCGGGTGTGATTTCGCCACCGCGACCAGCGCCGCTACTGCCTGGCTTTTTTGGGCCGAGGTGAGGCTGCGGCTCAGATAGAAGTCACCGAACGGACCATCACCATAGAGCAGCGGTCCTTCCACGCTGATCCCGGTCCGCGCGGTGATCGCCTTGGCCAGTTCTCCCGGGAGCAGCGCCTTGTCCGCCCGGACAGCCCTTGGCAGCGCCTGATCATCCAGCCGTTCGGGCGTATCGAGCCCGCCGTGATCCGCAGAGAGCACCACCGCATAATCGATCCCGCGCGCATCGAGATGGGCGAAAAGCAGACCTAGCGACTTGTCCAATTGGTCCATCTGGATGCACATCTCCAGGCCCTCAGTCCCTAGTGCATGGCCGATGTAATCGGTCGCAGAAAGGCTGACTGACAGCAGATCAATCGCCGGGCCCTTGCCCAAATTCAGTTCGTCGACCAGGCGATTGGCCAGCTCGACAGTGGCGGCATCCATCCGGGGTGAGATGCGATAGGCATCGGGTTTACCCGGCTGCAGCGCGAAGCGGCCGGTGCCGACACTCACCGCCTTGCCGATCATGGTCGCCCGGTCCCGCGGGCCGCACCAGGCTGGCGGGCCAAAGCCAGGCGCGCCAGTCTTGAGCAAGGCTGTGACAGCCGTGTTCTGGGCGGCAGCGGCTGGCGAGATTTCGCGGCCCTTGAGCGTCACAAAGCCAGCGCCCTTCCACCAGTAAGCGGCGTCGATATTATGCCCACCCATCATCATGACGGCCCGGTCCTTGGCCGAAACGGCCACGTTGCGACTGGCCGGGTTAGCTGACTTGAGCAGATCACCCAGCGTCGGCACTTTGAGGAAATTGGCGGTGACGACCGGGTCGCGCGAGGTGCTGGCGGGATCGGTGACATCTTCCGAACAATAGACCCGCTTGTCTGCCCGGGCGATGCCGGGATCGAACCAGTTGTTGGCGATAATCCCGTTGCGCGCTGGATGTGTGCCGGTGAGCAGGGTCGCATGGCCGGGGCAAGTCTCGGTCGCGGCGTGCGATTGATAGCCCGAGGGAAACACCGCGCCGCTCAACAGCTGGGCCAGACCGCCGGTATAATGCTGGCGGTATTGCGCAAACAGATCGGCGGAAAACTGATCGACCGACACCGCCACGATCAACCGGGGGGGCGCTTTTGGCGCCGGGGCAGAGGCGGCTGACAACCGCGCCCGCGGCGGACTGGCGGCGCATCCGGCCAGCGCCAGCGCGGCGAGGAAAGCGATCGGGGCGGCAAGACGGCGCATTCGGCTTCCTTGAATTGTCGATGCAAAGTGGGCACAGCCCAGATGGCGGGACAGCGCCTTAAGCGCAAGGTCCGCGCCGCTGCTTTTGGGAGTTTGTTTCGCATGCATCGTCTCTGCCGGTTCGTTGCATTGCTGAGCCAGATTGCCGCGCTGCTGATCGCGCATCCGGCACTGGCCGCGCCCAACCACATTGCCGCCGAACTGATCGTCGAATCACACGCCGCCCCAGGGCAGACAGTCACTCTGGCGATCCGGATGCGGCCCGAACCGGGTTGGCATGGCTATTGGTCCAATCCCGGTGACGCCGGGCTTGGCATGACGCTGGGCTGGGCTCTGCCCCCCGGTGCCAGCGCGGGGACGCCCGCTTATCCGGTGCCCGAAACGCTGCTGATCGCCGGGCTGATGAACCATGTCTATGAGCATGAATATGCAGTGTTGATCCCGCTCAAACTGCCAGCCACTGCGCGATCCGGAACGGTGCTGCCGGTGCGGGTCAAGGCGCAGTGGCTGGCCTGTACGGACAAGGTCTGCGTGCCTGAACAGGGTGAGCTGACGGCCTCTGTAAGCATTGGCTCTGGTCCGCGCGATCCGCGGTTCGACAAGTGGCGAGCTGCTCTGCCCGCACCATTGGGCAGCCCCGCGCAATTCGCGCCGAGCCCCAGGGCGATCAGGATCGGCGTTCCGCTTCCGGCCAGCGTCAGGCTTGAAGCGCCGCACCTGTTTGTTGCGGATGACCGGGTAATCGATTACGCTGCACCGCAGCGCTTCAGCCGCAAGGGCGATATGCTGTTGATCGAACTGGCCCGCGCCAAATTCGGGCCGATCGATCCCGCCCATATTTCCGCCGTCCTGCGGCTTAATCGTGCCGGCGATGGGATCATCATTGCCGCCGGGTCCGGCCCGGTTCCATCGGGTGGAGAACCGCTCGACGAGGCACCAGGCGGATTGCCAGTAAGCTTGCCCGCGCTGCTGCTGGCCGCGCTTGTGGGCGGGCTGCTGCTCAATATCATGCCGTGCGTCTTTCCGATCCTCAGCCTCAAGGCGCTGAGTCTGGCCCGCGCCGGCGAGAGCAAAGCCCATGCCCGGGCCGAGGGGATCGCCTATACCGCCGGGGTTCTGTTCGCCTGTCTGGCGCTCGGCGGGGTTTTGCTGGCGCTGCGTGCGGCGGGTCAGGAGGTGGGATGGGCCTTTCAGTTGCAGGAACCGCTGGTCGTGGCGGCGCTGCTGCTGCTGGCGGCCGCGATCACCGCGAATCTGCTTGGGGTGTTTGAGTTCGCAGTTCCCGGCTTTGCGCAAGCTGGCTCGCGCAAGAGCGCCTTCGCCACCGGGCTGCTCGCCGCATTTGTCGCCACGCCCTGCACCGGGCCGTTCATGGCGGCGGCAATGGGTGCGGCGCTGCTGCTGCCCCTGGCGCAAGCATTGGCGCTGTTCGCCGCGCTGGGCCTGGGGCTGGCGCTGCCGTTTCTGGCCCTTGCCTTCATCCCCGCGCTGCGCCGTTCTTTGCCCCGGCCGGGCGCGTGGATGGAGCGCTTCCGCCGTTGGATGGCGCTGCCGATGGGGTTGACGGCGCTGGCGCTGGTGTGGCTGGCAAGCCGGGTCGGCGGGTGGAACTTTGCGCTGGCCTGCGGCGGGCTGGCGCTGCTCCTGCTCGTTTTGCTTAGGCGCGCAGGGCGCGGCCAGCAGCGGGGCGTTGCAACCGGCCGGCTGGTGCTCGCTGGGCTGGCAGGGATCGCTCTGGTCGGCGTTTTCCTGCTCCCCCACACAGTCCGCGCGCCGTCGGCCGAAGCGCAGGGCATCCTGCCAACCAAGCCGTTCAGCGACGCCGCGCTGGCTGCCGCGCGCGCCTCGGGAAAACCGGTGTTTGCCTATTTTACCGCCGACTGGTGCCTGACCTGCAAGGTCAATGAAGGCGTCGCGATCGAACGCGAGGCGACCCGCGCGGCCTTTGCTAAAGCTGGGGTTGTGGTGTTGAAGGGTGACTGGACCCGTCGGGATCCGGCGATAACCCGCTTTCTTACTGCCCAGAGAGCGGCCGGTGTGCCGCTATATATGTGGTATCCGGCAAGCAATGGCGCGCCGCAGCAATTGCCGCAGGTGCTTGGTCCTGAAACGTTGGCCGCGCTGGCCGCGAGC
>JANNAE010000029.1:0-4538 GCA_031383985.1 Novosphingobium sp.
GGCGCTGACCACCTTGTTCCTGATCGCCGAACTGGTCGGTGCGTTCGTGTTTGACAGCCTCGCGCTGCTTTCCGACGCGGCACATATGTTCACCGATTCCGCCGCGCTCGCCATCGCGCTCGCGGCAGTCAGGATCGGCCAGCGCCCGCCCGACGATCAGCGCACTTTCGGCTATCGCCGCTTCGAGATTCTTGCGGCCGCCTTTAATGCTATCCTGCTGTTCGCGGTTGCGGGCTATATTCTGATTGAAGGTATCGGACGCTTCTTCGATCCGAGGCCGGTTGAGTCCGTCGGCATGCTGATTGTCGCCAGCATTGGCCTGGTCGTGAACCTGATTTCGATGCGTATCTTGGCAGGCGGCAAGGAAGACAGCCTCAACGTCAAGGGTGCCTATCTCGAGGTCTGGGCCGATATGCTCGGCTCGCTGGGCGTGATCGGCGCGGCCATCGCGATCTACTTCACCAAGCTCAACTGGATCGACCCCATCGTCGCCATCGGTATCGGCCTGTGGGTGCTGCCCCGAACCTGGACTTTGTTGCGCGATACCACCCACATCCTGTTGCAAGGCGTCCCGCGTGGATTTGACCTGAAAGCGATCCGCGCAGCGATGAATGAAGTCGCGGGCGTAACGAGCGTTCACGATTTTCATCTGTGGTCGGTTGCCGGTGACGACGCGAGCCTGACCGCCCATATTGCGGTAGCCGAAGGAGCCGACGCCGAAGCGACACGACGCGCTGTTGCTGAAATGCTCGAAAGCAGGTTCGCCATTCACCATGCGACGATCCAGACCGAAACCGAACCGTGCGGCGATGAGGAGAGCTTGCACCGGTGACGTCAGTCGCAGCGCGGCGCTGCGTCGATCAGTGCCCGAATCTTCTTTCCTGTCATCAGTCAGAAGAATGAAAATTGGTGGAGATTATGACGCTTACATTCCGAGCAAACCGCAAAAACTTCTACACAGTTCCTGCACAGGTCGAAAATAGTCTTTTTTTCTTAGTTATTTCAGTGACTTGCATGTCACCGATATAATGGTCGGGGAGATAGGATTCGAACCTACGACCCTCTGCTCCCAAAGCAGATGCGCTACCAGGCTGCGCTACTCCCCGACATTTTTCCGGCGCCAGATGTCGCCTGAACGGCGATGGTGGGCCCGGCAGGACTCGAACCTGCGACCTAGCCGTTATGAGCGGCCAGCTCTAACCAACTGAGCTACAGGCCCCAACACCGTTCCAACCAAGCCGGACGGCGCGTGGGTTAGCCCGCCGCCGGGCTTGTGGCAAGCTCCACAGAGTCCATTATGTCCTTTATTGAACTGGGCGTGACCTGACGCTGGGTCAGATAGGCAAAAACCCCGCGCCACCAGTCATAGAAATCGTCCAGATCGGCTTCGCTGCGTACATAGGGCGTGTAGCCGGGCGCGAGCGAGGGGCTGTGGAACGAAAACACCAGCAGTGGCAGACCGTCGTCGACAGCCATGTCGATGCCGCGGATCGCCTCTTCAAGGGTCACGCCCTCGGGGGTCAATGGAATACGCTCGAGCATGGCGATTCGCGACAAGGCCCCCCGGACCTTGGGAATGCGCCACATCCTGGGATAGAGCCACGGACCCTGGCGGCGCAGCATCCCCCAATAGACCGTGGTCAGCGGCAATTCCATCAGCCCGCCGCGGCGATCGACCCAATAGGGCACGACCGGAAGGTCCCGAAAATTGGCACCGCCGGTGGAACTGTAATCAAATCGGGACCGGACCGATGTGTCGATCGCGATGCCGCCTTCGCTGATGATCGCCGCCGTATTGGGCCCGACACCATAGCGTCCGGCGCGATAAATCAGCGGCTCCACCCCGAAATTCTCCGCGATCGCATCGCGCAGCCGGAGGAACTTTTCTCGCTCTAGCGCGGCCGGAAGGTTGCCAACATAGCTGTTGAATTCAGTGACTTCCTCATCATGCGGCGGGCTAACCCAGGGATGCAGCTGGACGCCGATTTCGGCTCGTCCGGCGGCAATTGGTTCGCGGAGGATTTCGGCGGCCAGCGGCGATGTCGCAATCGGATAATCGACCAGATAGATCGGGACGACACCAAAGCTCTCACAGAACTGCTGAAACTTGGCCAAACGCGGAAGCGAGTGGATGCTGTGATCGGCCCGATCAAGCGGCTTGCCCCAGTCAAATTCTTCCTCGGTATCGACCGTCAACACAAAGCGTTGCCCGACACCGGCCTTGAAGCGCACCAGATCACGGCTATGCGGCATGTCCGTTATGCGGGTCTCCGCCACCGGTAATGAGCCCCTGTTGTTCGTTTCAGTTGCAATCCGAAGTTGCCGCTGAGTTTGCTTCGTCGTCGCCGCCTTGGCTATGGCCCGCAGCGGCAGGGGTCAAGCCCGGCAGGGTCAATCTCAACCGGTCTGCCCTGCGCTCCAGCATGCCGCCTGCCGCTTTTGCCTCGGCAGCAGCCAGCCGCAGGGCAAATCCGACCCCGAAGACACCGGCGGTTATGGTTTGTGGCACCGCGCCGACCGTGGCGTGGAACAAGGCCTGGTCATCGCGTGAGGCAAGCGCGGCGGGCAGACCGATGGTCAGCCGAATCGCCTGGTCACGTTCGCGTAGGCGCAGCTTGAGCAATTCGCCGGGCGCGCACGCTCCGGCCAGCGTGGCGAGCAGCCGCCAGACGATCCGCTCTGCCTCGATTGGGGCGATCGGGGTGTAGAGCGCAGCTTGATCGATCCGCACCAGGAAACCGCTACCACGCGGCCCGGTATGCGGCGCCAGCTGTTCGATGGTCGAGGTGACAACCGCCGCGAAATCGCATTCGCCTTCGTCAAGCTCCTGGACCCCACTATCGAGCCGAGCCAGCCGCTCAAGTTCTTCGAAGGCAGCCAGCATCCGCGCCGCATCTCCGGCGATACTTGCGGCCAAGGCGCGGTATTCATGCGGAACCTGGCCGAACAGCTGCTGCTGGATGATCTCGGCAAAGCCCTGAATGGCATTGACCGGTGTCCGCAATTCATGGAGCAGCTGGCGGACCCGGTCTGCCGGGCTGTCAGCCGCGGCGGCCGGGCTGGTGGCAAGCGGCGGGGCAGGGCGCCGCATCCGCCCCAGATAGCCGGCAAAGCGCCCGCCCAGCGGCTCGAACCACGGGGTCGCATCAACCTGCCAGTTCCCCGCCAGTGCGGGTGCGCCGATGATCGTAAGGCGGCCGGCGCGGATCGGTTGGCGGCGCCGCAGCGCTTCGGCCAAGCCGGGATCGACCTGTGCGGGATTGGCCGGATCACGCCCGGCCAGCGTCAGGCCAATCGCCATCGGTGCAACACCGGGATCGGACCAGGTAATGCGCCCGGCAGCGTCGGTGGCGAAGTCGAATGCGCGGACTTCGGCGGGAACATACAGCACATGATCTTCGCCCAGCGGTAGCCGCGGGGCATCGCCGGAGGCGGCTGCATCGATCACCTCGCGGGCACGGCGATAGGCCTCGATCCGGCGGACAATCGCACCGATACCTTCGGGTTGTTCGCCCGGTGCGGGCGGCGGCGGGGGCGGAACAACCTTTTGCGTCACAGAGATTTCCGGAGCCGGAAGCGCGCGGGCATGAATGCCAAGACGGGTCAGCTGGCGCTCGACCAGCGGGCCAAGGTCGCGGCGCTGCTGCACGAACCCGCGTGCCGGGACCGGCAGCGCAGGAACCAGATCAAGCCATTGCTCTTCGCTCAACTGCGCAGCGGATATGGCTGTCCTGGCTATCTCCGCTTCGCCCGAGGCCAGCGCTGCAACCAGCCGAAGCGAGCGCAGGCGGAGGCCCGGCTCAGCCAGCATCGCACTACGCTCTGTCAGCGCAATAGCCGGGCTCAGTTCGGCGAGGCGAACATAGCCAGCCTCAATCTGCGCTCCGCGTGCCTCGCTCGGCAGGCTACCGAGCAAATCCAGCAGCTGACGATACTGGATCCGCGACGTTACCGCCCCGTCAGCGCGGAAGCGCAATACGGTTGCTAGACGGTCGTCGAATTGCATTTATGCTCCGCACTGGCTGGGTCCAAACAGGAATAGTGCCGCTTAGCATGTCTCGATGGCAACGGAAGCGCGCCTGATTGCTGCGTTGCAAAGCGGGACGATTGCGGTGGAAAACAATAAAATTAGCGCTGGCTGTCACAGATTGTTGTGAATATTACCGGCAGCGGGCAATGTGCTGCGCTGCTTGGGCTGGAAAGTTTGTAAATATGGCGAATCTCGACCAGATTGATCGGCGTTTGCTCTCCGAACTGCAGAACGAGGGGCGCGTCACTAACGTCGAACTCGCCAACCGCGTCGGCCTCACCGCGCCGCCTTGTTTGCGCCGGGTCCGGGCGTTGGAAGAAGCCGGGGTGATCAAGGGCTATCACGCCGAGCTGGACGCCTCGAAGCTGGGCTTTGCGATCACCGTTTTCGCGCTGGTCAGCCTCAAGAGCCAGGCCGAAGACTCGCTCCGCCAGTTCGAAGATCACATGAAGGATCTGCCCGAAGTCCGCGAATGCCACATGCTGAATGGCGAGATCGATTTCATCCT
>JANNAE010000030.1:0-2784 GCA_031383985.1 Novosphingobium sp.
CGCCGCGCTGCGAATAGCTGACATATTGATCGGTCCCCGCGCCGATCACCAGCTCGCCCTTGTCCGACTGGCTCATATAGGCGTGGACCGTGTTGGACATCACCACGCAAGGGAACACCGGCTTGATCGGTTCGGACACCAGCGCCTGCAGCGGATAGCTCTCGAGCGGGAAATCGAGCCCAGCCATTTGCATCAGCACCGATGAATGTCCGGCCGCCGAAACCCCGATCCGCTTGGAGGCGATGTAGCCGCGGGTCGTCTCGACCCCGTCTACCCCCCCGTCTACCCCGCGTCTGATACCCGTTACCGCGCAGTTCTGGATGATATCGACGCCCAGCGCGGCGGCCGCGCGGGCATAGCCCCAGGCCACCGTATCGTGCCGCGCCGTCCCGCCGCGCCGCTGCAAGGCCGCACCCAGCACCGGATAGCGGGCATCGGCTGAGATATTGAGCGGCGGGCAATATTCCTTGGCCTCCTCCGCGCTCAGCCATTCATTGTCGACGCCGTTCAGGCGATTGGCATGGATGTGGCGCTTGAAGCTCTGAACATCATGGACATTATGCGCGAGCATCATCACCCCGCGCTTGGAATACATGGTGTTGTAATTGAGCTCCTGGCTCAGCCCGTCCCACAGCTTGAGCGCGTGATCATACAAATGCGCGCTCTCGTCATAGAGATAGTTGGAGCGGATGATGGTGGTGTTGCGCCCGGTATTGCCGCCGCCCAGCCAGCCCTTCTCGATCACCGCAACCTTGGTGATCCCGTATTTTTTGGCGAGGTAATAGGCCGCCCCCAGCCCATGCCCGCCGCCTCCGACAATGATCGCGTCATAGGCGGATTTGGGCGCAGCATCGGGCCATTGCTCGGGCCACGACTGGTGACCGCCCAACGCTTTGGCAAACAGGCTGAAGGCGCTGAATCTGGTCATACCTCGGCCTGTTTCAGCGCCGCCCGAGCGCGATCGACATAGAAGTCCTTGAAATCCTCGACCAGTTTCTCTTCGACCGCATAGGGACCCTGCCGGTAACCGGCGTTCGAAATTCCTTGGTGGTTGATGCTGGAAAAATGACCATCCTGATTGTTGGTGGCGCGCCACAATGCGGCGAGATGATCGGGATCATAATCCACCCCTTCGACCGCATCTTCATGGACCAGCCAGCTGGTCTGCAGCAGCGTCTTGCCCGCCGCCAGCGGGGTGAGCGAAAAGGTTATCACATGGTCACAGCAGAAATGGTGCCAGCTGTTGGGCTGGGTCCAGACCGACAGGCTGGAGGTTTCCGGCTGGGTAAACGGCCCGATCAGCTTGTTGCAGGCAAGCTTCCCGCCGATCGACTGGGTTACCGCGCCGTTCGCCAGCGCAAGCCGCGCCACCCGGTGCCACCAGCCATCCGGAAACTCGATCAGATCGTGATCGATCCCCAGGTCGCGCCACTCTTCACGCTTGGCCGCAACCAGCGCATCATAGCCGCTGTCATCCACCACATCGCCCGCGCCGTCCTCGGGCAGGCCCTTGCCGAAGCCATAGGTGCCGAGCACGCTGATCAGTTCGGGATGGCCGGCATCACAGTGATAACACTCGCGATTATTTTCCATCACCAGCTTCCAGTTGGCATCCTCGATCAGATTATCCTGCACCGCGACCTTGCACTTCTCAAGATCATAGACCCCGATCTGATCGGCGATATCGGCCTTGACCCGGTCGATCGGCGGCGGGTTGTCGCTCATGCAGATGAAGATCAGCCCGCCGATGTTTTCCAGCGCCACCGGGGTCAGGCCGTGGTCTTTCTTGTTGAAATCCTCCGCCATGCTCCGCGCGGCGAGCAAACCGCCATCGAGCCCGTAGGTCCACTGGTGATAGGGGCAGATCAGCCGTGGTGCCCGGCCACGCTGGTCGAGACAGAGCTTCGAGCCCCGGTGGCGGCAACTGTTCCAGAAAGCGCGCACTTCATTATCGCGGCCGCGCACGATCAGGATCGAATCGCTCGCCTGCTCGAATACGAAATAGTCGCCCGGATTTTTGACATGGGCGACGGTGCAGGCATAAAGCCAGACCGACTTCAGCATTACCTCGGTATCGAAGTGAAACGCCTCTTCGCTGACGTACAGGCCTTGCGGCAATGTATGACCCTTGCAGTCCTGTTGCAGCCAGCTTGCAATTTGTGGGAAGCGCGACATCGGCCTAGCTCCTCAAAGCGTTGTTATCCGGGTCAAACGGCGAATCCGCGATGAGTGTCGCCTGATGCCGCTGACCCAGGATGACGATCTCGAACCCTGCTCCCGGCAGTGCCAGATCGGGCCGGATCATCGCCAGCGCGAGGCTTTTGCCGCAGCGCCAGCCATAGCCGCCCGAGGTTGCCCGCCCGACCAGTGCATCGCCCTGATAGATCGCCTCGGACCCGCGCGCATCGGCATCGCTGACCCCGTGGACTTCGAGCGTCACCAATGTGTTGGCCAGCCCCTTGTCCTGCCATGCCAGCAGCGCCTCCTTGCCGAAAAAGCCCGGTTTCTTGAGGCTGATGAAGCGGTCGAGCCCGCTTTCATGCGCGGAATACTCCACCGAAAGTTCGCGCGGGATCAGCTTGTAGCTCTTTTCCAGCGCCATCAGGGTCATCGCGCGGATCCCGAACGGCTTGATCCCGAACTCGGCCCCGGCTTCCATCAGCTGATCGAAGATGTAGTTCTGCATCTCGATCGGGTGGTGGATTTCCCAGCCCAGTTCGCCGATGAAATTGACCCGCAGCGCATCAACCTGGGCAAGGCCGATGCTCAGCTTCTTGCCGGTCA
>JANNAE010000003.1:0-20639 GCA_031383985.1 Novosphingobium sp.
CAGCTCGCCCGGATCAAGACCGCGATCGCCGATGCGCTGGCCAACCGGGTCAAGCTGGTGCCCCGGCTCGACGCCCGCCCACTCGCTCGCCCGCGCGCCGATGCCTTCGAAGTCCGCCCCCGGGTCGAGTTCGACAATGCCGCTTCAAACCGCTTCACCGTGATCGAAGTCAACGCGCGTGACCGCCCCGCGCTGCTCAACCGTCTCGCCCGCGCGCTGTTCGAAGCCCGCCTGATCGTCCACTCCGCCCACATCGCCACCTACGGCGAACGCGCGGTCGATAATTTCTACGTCACCGATGTGCTGGGCGAAAAGGTTGACGCGGTGAGCCGGTTGAAGGCGGTGGAGAAGAAGCTGCTCGAGGCGGCGGGGGAGGTGGTGGTGGAGGCGGCGTGAGGGGGAAGCCCTGATTCCGCTGCTAGGTCAGCCGCGTCGTTTCCCCGCCTTCGATCGGAATCGCGGCCCCGTTTACAAAACTGGAGTTGCTCGACAACAGCCATTCGATTGCGTCTGCAACTTCCTGGGATTCTCCCAGACGGTTCATCGCTGAGTGGCGAGTGATGATCTTCTCAAAGGTCTCAGGCAGGGCTTCGACATAGGGGTCGACCATCTCGGAATGGCAGAAACCGGGGCAAAGTGCGTTCACACGGATATTTTTGCCGCCGTAGTCAATCGCGGCGGATTTGGTCAGGCCGATGACGCCAAATTTGCTGGCTGAATAGGCAGCGTGGCCGATATCGCTGCCAATCAGCCCATACATGGAGGAAATGTTGACGATTGCGCCGCCGCCGCTCGCCAGCATTGCTGGTATTTGAAATTTCATGCCCATGAAAACGGCCGTCAAATTTGTATTGATAGTGGCGTGCCAGTCCTCTTCCGTGATGTCTGCGGTGTCGGTAAAAGGCGTACCGGCAATTCCCGCGTTGTTGACCGCACCATCCAGCCGTCCAAATCGTTCTACTGTCTTGGCGACCATGGCTTCAACATCGCCACGAACAGTGACATCGGTCCTGATAAAAATGCCTTCACCGCCTTGGGCTTCGATCTGTTTGATAACTGCTTGACCCTGCACTTCGCGCCGCCCGGTAATAGCAATTTTCGCGCCTTTTGATGCAAGTGAGATCGCTGCCGTCGCACCAAGGCCGGAAGTGGCGCCGGTGATGAGAACGACTTTGCCTTGAAAACAGGTCATATGAATTTCCCCTGATGCATCCTGGTTGTGCATTCTGGACTAACACGATTTTCAAGGTTGGACGCAAGCCGCCTCCCGCAACCGCTCCACCGCCGCATCCTGCCCGATCAGCGGCAGCAGCGCGGCCATTTCGGGGCCGTGGTCGTGGCCGGTGAGCGCTTGACGCAGCGGCAGGAACAGCGGTTTGCCCTTGCGACCGGTGGTTTCCTTGAGCGCCGAGGTCAGCGCGCCCCATGGGTTGTCGCCCCACTCTTGCCCCGCCAGCACATCCGCCGCCGCGCTAAGAAAGGCGCGGTCTTCCTCTGAAAACTCGCGTGGCGTAACCGGGCCGGTGACGACCTGCCACCACTCAGCCGCCTCGCCGATATGGGCGAGGTTGGGCCGGATCGCGTCCCATCCCGGCTCGCTCATCCCGGCGGGCAGCAGGTGCGACACGCGCGCAAACGGGAGATGGTGGACAATGGCGGCGTTGATCCGGTGGAGTTCGACCTCGTCGAACCGGGCGGGAGCGCGGCCGAAGTGCGCGAGGGTGAAACTTTTCGCCAGTGCCTCGGCATCGAGCGAGGGATCGACCGGATCGGATGTCCCGAGCCGGGCCAGCAGTGCGATCAGCGCCTCGGGCTCGATTCCGCCCGCGCGCAGTTCCGCCAGCCCAAGCGAACCGAGCCGCTTGGACAGCTTGCCCTCGCTCCCCACCAGCAGCGCCTCATGGGCGAACCGGGGCGGATTGGCGCCCAGCGCAGTGAACATCTGCGCCTGCGTGGCGGTGTTGGAGACATGATCCTCGCCGCGCAGCACATCGGTGATGCCCATGGCAATATCGTCGATCACGCTCGGCAACATATAGAGCCACGAGCCATCGGCACGGCGGATCACCGGATCGGCCATCTGCCTGGGGTCAAAATGCTGGGGGCCGCGGATCCCGTCGGTCCATTCGATCGCGGTTTCGGAATCGAGCAGGAAGCGCCAATGCGGCTGCTCTCCAGCGGCGGCCCGCGCGGCGTGGTCGGCCTCGCTCAAGCCCAGCCCGGCGCGATCATAGATCGGCGGAAGGCCGCGCCCGAGCAGCACCTTGCGCTTGAGATCGAGCTCCTGCGAAGTCTCGTAACATCGATAGACCCGCTCGCTTGCCACCAGCCGGGCAAACTCCCGCTCATACAGATCGAACCTGGCCGACTGCCGCTCTTCGCCATCGGGATGGAGCCCGAGCCAGGCCAGATCGCTGCGGATCGCGGTGACGAATTCCTCACGGCTCCGCTCCGCATCGGTATCGTCGATCCGCAATAGAAACCGCCCGCTCGCCTGTTTGGCAAGCAGCCAATTATGCAGCGCAGTACGGATATTGCCGACGTGGAGCACGCCGGTGGGCGACGGGGCGAAGCGAGTGGTGACGGTCATGGCGGCGACTATAACGCCTGACCGGCGTTGCGCTAGCGAAGGAACGACTGAGTAATAAGCTATGTCTGGGGCAACGCCGCCACAATGCGCACGGCGGCATCAAACAGCCGGTCATGCCGATCGCGGCGCACGAACCCATCAAGCGCCGCGACGAAGCGCCCCCGTGATCCCGCCTCCACCGCGCTGCACAGCTGCGATACGGTCCACTCATCAGGGGTCATCGAGAGGCAACAGGGGCGTGAGGATTGGTAGCGTTCGGGCCAACACTGTCCGATTTGGTCAGCAAGATCGACCATTGCGAGAGCGGCGCTGACACTGCCGAAGCGCTGGCTGAGTTCCACCAGCGGATCGCGCCCCGCGCGCTCGAACAAGGCGAAGAGCCGCATGGCCATGACCAAATGTAGTCCGGCCAGCGACAGCCTGCGAACATCACCAATCCTGAAGAGGCTACCAAGGACGTCCTGAGTACGCGGTTCGGACTGGGCAGAGTGTGGCTTGGGGCGCATTGTTTGGTATCCGGCTGCAGCGGGGAGATGGCAGATTAACCCAGCAACAGATCAAGTCAATGCTAATGCGAATGGTTATCATTAAAGTGTCATCCGATCCGTCCGGGTTACGCCGTCCGGAACGCATGGGTGATCGGATAGCGGCGGTCGCGCCCGAAGTTGCGGCTGCCCAGCTTCACCCCGGGGGGAGCCTGGCGGCGTTTGTATTCGGCCAGGTGGAGCAAGCGTTCGATCCGGACCAGCGTCTCGCGCTCAAATCCTTCATGGACCAGCTGGTCGACGCTTTTTTCCTGTTCGACCAGGCCCAGCAGGATCGGATCGAGCACCTCATAAGGCGGAAGCGAATCCGAATCCTTCTGGTCGGGGCGCAGCTCGGCGCTCGGCGGCTTGGTGATGATGTTTTCCGGGATCACCGGGCCATCGGGGCCGAGGCCGATTTTGGGGCGGGCTCTGTTGCGCCACTTCGAGATCGCAAAGACGGTCAGCTTATAAGCGTCTTTGAGCGGATTGTATCCGCCTGCCATATCCCCATAAATGGTGGCGTATCCGACGCTCATCTCGCTCTTGTTGCCGGTGGTTAACAGCATCGGCCCGAACTTGTTGCTGAGCGCCATCAGCACCACGCCCCTGATCCGCGACTGGAGGTTCTCCTCGGTAATATCGACCGGCACATCGGCGAAGCTGCCCTCGAGGATCTGATCGAACCCGGCGACCGCGGGCTGGATCGGGATCACTTCATGGCGGCAGCCGATCATCCTTGCGCATTCCGCCGCGTCATCAAGGCTGGTCTGGCTGGTGAAACGGCTGGGCAGCATCACGCACCACACCCGGTCCGGCCCCAGCGCATCGGCGGCGATCGCGGCGCAGATCGCGCTGTCGATCCCGCCCGAAAGGCCCAGCACGACGCCCGGAAAGCGGTTGCGGTTCACATAATCGCGCAGTGCCAGCACCATCGCGCAATAAATGTCCTCGGGGTGATTGGCGAGCGGTTCGAGCGCCCCCTGGTCACACCTCCAGCCGCCTTTGTCACTGGGGCCGGTACGGGTCCAGCGGGTGGTGACTTCCGCCTCGGCCCAGTCGGCCATTTGCACGGCCAGGCTGCCATCGCCATTGACAACGAAGCTGGCGCCATCGAACACCAGCTCATCCTGCCCGCCCACCCGGTTGAGGTAAGCCAGCGGCAACCCGGTATCGACCGCCCGGCGTTTCGCCACGCCATCGATCCGCAGCGTATCCTTGTCGATCTCATAGGGGCTGCCGTTGATGCAGATCAGCAGTTCGGCGCCGAAATCGGCCAGGTGCCGGCAGACATCGGGGTGCCAGATATCCTCGCAGATCGGCAGGCCGATCATCACCCCGCGGAACAGGATCGGTTCGGGCAGCGGGCCGGGCTGGAACAGTCGGACCTCGTCAAAGGTGCCGTAGTTGGGCAGTTCGTGTTTGAACCGAACCGCCGCCACCTTGCCGCCATCGAGCAGCGCGATACCGTTGTGCAGATTGCCATCGCGGACGAAAACGGAGCCGACCAGCATCGCCGGGCCGCCATCGTCGGTCGCCGCCGCCATTGCTTCCAGCGCTGCTGCGGCGCGCTCGATCAGCGCGGGCTTGAGGATCAGATCCTCGGGCGGATAGCCAACCAGCTGCATCTCGGGGAAAACGATCAGATCAGCGCCCGCCGCCCGTTCACGCGCGGCAAGCATCGCGGCAGCATTGGCGGCGATGTCTCCAACCGACTGATTCAACTGAGCGAGCGTAATGATGAGCGTATCTGACATCTGCCTTCCCTACCCGGCGCCAAGGCGCTAGCCAAGACAGATGATCGACGACAGCCAGCTCATTTCCGCCATCGCCGCAGCCAATTTGCCCGGCGCCGTCTGCCAGATCGTTGACCGCGACGGCTGGCGCTATTCGCGCGCCTTCGGCCATGCCGATGACCTTGCCGGGACACCGATGGGCGAGGACACGGTTTTCCAGATCGCCTCGATGACCAAGGCGATCGTCTCGGTTGGCGCAATGCAGCTGGTCGAGCAGGGGCGTCTCAATCTCGATGCGCCGATCGGTGAAGTGCTGCCCGCGCTGGCCGAGCCGCAGGTAATGACCGGTTTTGGCGATGACGGTGCGGTGCAGACCCGGGCTGCGATCCGCCCGATCACCTTGCGCCACTTGCTCACCCATACCTCGGGGTTCGGCTATGCTTTCGTCCAGCCGGAAGTGCTGCGCTATTACCAGTCGGTCGGGATGCCCGCGGCGGGATCGCTCGCTACGTTGCGCATGCCGCTGCTGTTCGATCCGGGGGACCGCTGGGAGTATGGGGTATCGACCGACTGGGTCGGTCAGGTGATCGAGGCGGCGACCGGCCAGCGGCTGGGCGATTACCTTGCCGAACGGGTGCTGGCGCCGCTGGGGATGAGCGCCACAGCCTTTCGTCCAGCCCTGCCCGCCGATGCGGCCAAGGTTTACATACGGGCGGCCGGTGGCGGGCTGGAAGCTATCCCGGTCTATTTCGGCGGGGGCGAATTTGACATGGGCGGCGGCGGAATGACCTCTACCGCGCCCGATTACGCCCGCTTCCTGCGGATGGTCCTGCGCGGCGGCGAGTTAGACGGGGCGCGGATCCTTGCGGCTGCGACCGTTGCGGCAATGAGCCAGAACCAGATCGGCCCAATACGCGCCGGCAATCTGGGTTCGACGATGCCCGATCTGGCCCAGCCGTTCGATAGTTTTCCTGACCAGCATACTGGCTGGGGCCTGGGCTTCCTGATCAATCTCGAAGCCGGTCCGAACGGGCGTTCACCCGGTAGCCTCGCCTGGGCGGGGATCTTCAACAGTTATTACTGGATCGATCCGGCCGCCGGGGTCGCCGGCGTATTCATGAGCCAGCTTTCCCCGTTTGGCGATCCGGGCGCGCTTGGCGCTTTCGCGGCGCTGGAGCGAATGGCTTACAGCTAGAGCACGATGCGATTAGGCGGATTCGCAACATGCTCTGTAATCCCGCGCTGTCGCGTGATGTGTCGCGGAAAGCCGAGTCGCGCTTTTTCGCATCACGCTCTGAAGCCCAACGAAAAACCCCACCGGATCGCTCCGGCGGGGTTTTCGATTCGCGCAGTCCGAGATTATCAGAAGGCGAAAGCAACCGTGGTCTTTTGCTGACGGCGGCGCATAGCGGCACCGGCCAGACCAATGCCGACAATCATCAGCGCCCAGCTTGCTGGCTCAGGAACGCCGGCTACGCGGAATGCATAGTTGATATATTGGCTGCCAACTGCCCAATCGTTGACATAGGCCGAGGTATCGCCGGGGTTTTGATACAGGCCACCGGTTGAAATCTTGAAATTCTCGGCGACCTTGGTTCCGCACGGAAACGAACCACCGCAGGCACCAGCCCAGGTGCTGACCCAGGCCTTGTTGTCGATATTAGCGACCATATTGTCGATGGTGGATATCGCATAATCAGCGGCAACCCCGCCAAACAGCAAAGCGGCGGCTTCCTGGCCGGTATATGCTGCCGGCACGGTCGGCCAATGGGGCCCGGAATCAACTTGCCAGCTACCAACGTAAGTCGCTGCATTGGCAGATGAAGAAATTGCGCAGAGCGCGACGGCGGCTAACAGGAGCTTTTTCATGGTGTTCCCCTTCATACTAGACCAGTTGGCGTAAGACAGTGCGAAGACTAACAAGGCCGCTTACCCTAACGAATCGAAGTTTATGGTATTAAGTGATTCTTAACAAGTCCAAATATGGCGGAAAATCGTGTCGCATTTCTACAAGTTTGTTTCGGATTGAGACAAAAAACCCCGCCGGATCGCTCCGGCGGGGGTTTGATTCGCGCTGTCCGAGATTGTCAGAAGGCGAAAGCAACTGTCGCTTTTTGCTGGCGGCGGCGCATAGCGGCACCGGCCAGACCAATGCCGACAATCATCAGCGCCCAGCTTGCTGGTTCAGGAACGCCAGCTACCCGGAATGCATAGTTGAACGCCCGGTCTCCACCGCCTTGGTCGCAATAGTGAATGCCGCAGGCGTGATCGAACACATAGGCCGAATAGTTACCGGGTCCGGCAGCGTAGCTCGCGCCAAATGTACCGACGAAATCCTGCCCTTGGGCGTTGGTCAGATACTGAGTATCTGCGTAACCATCCAGGAACGAGAGAAAGTTAATCGATCCGACTGACGAGCCAGCAGTCGAAATAGCATAATCGGTTGCGACGCCGCCAAAGATCAGGGCTGCCGCCTGGCGGCCCGAAAGCGACTGGGCAGCGCCAGCACTCCACAGCGGGCCATCGGCAACCGCCCAACTACCAACATAAACATATGTCGCTGCATTGGCCGATGAAGAAATTGCGCAAAGCGCGACGGCGGCTAACAGGAGTTTTTTCACGATATTCCCCTTTGATACAATATCAGCTGGCGTAGGACAGAGTGAAGATCACCAGGCCTGACAACCCTAACGCCACGATGCTTATGTGATTAACTGCTTCTTAACAAGCCAAAATTCGGGGAGTAATCGCATCACTCTGATACAAGTTGTTTCGGTTTGGGACAAAAAACCCCGCCGGATCGCTCCGGCGGGGTTTTTGATCCGTGCTGCCCGAGATTATCAGAAGGCGAAGTTGACACTCGCCTGCTGGCGGCGGCGCATCGCTCCACCGACGAGGCCCAGACCAAGGATCATCATCGCCCAAGTAGCGGGTTCGGGGACTGCTCCGAACACTGCCGCGTATTGCATGTTCGGAATATACCACGAGGACCAGTTTTGGTTCAGTGTCAGTGGATCGGTGCCATTCGAATTCAGGAAGCGGAATCCTCCTCCGAGCGGCGAAGAGTAAGAACCTGAGACGGGGATCGACGGGGTTGGGTTAGCAACCCCGGCGACCGTCAGATAGGCAATATAGGATGTGCCCGAGTTGAGGGCCAGATTGATCCCGCCATAGTTGTGTTGGAAAAAGCCGCCCGAAGCAGACACTGACTGCACCAGTGAGTCAAAAAGCGCGGGTCCGACTGCCTTGCTGCCATCCCAGTTGGCGATCACCAGCTTGGCGCCATAGCTTGTACTGTCCTGCGTATAGAACGACCACGAGTTAAGCGAACCTCCAGGGGCTGTAAACACCTGGCCGTAACTTGTCGTATCGGGCGCGCCAAAAGTGTAAATCGTATCGTCACTGCTGTTGACGTAGCTTGCCGCAGCAGCGCTACCAGCCATTGAAAGACTTGCAACAACTGCTGTTGCAAGGAGAGTAAGCTTTTTCATAAGTCCCCCTGTAGTTTTTGGCACTGGCTAGAATTTTATCCTGAGTAAGCCGAGCCATAGATAATTCATCGTCGCCCGACTGATTACTTGGCTTTCCAGGATTTTCAATCACGTGTTTGGAGGCTAAAATCCTGATCTGGGACAAAAAACCCCGCCGGATCGCTCCGGCGGGGTTTTCGTAGGCTCATTAGGCAAGCCGGGCTTATTCGGCGCCGTCTTGCTTGATCAGATAATCGCCGGCATCGGCGTCAAGGCCGTGGGTTTCACCCTCGACTGCCGCCAGCGGATCGTCTCCGATCGCTGCATCGGGGCCCTGGGCAAGTTCGGCAGCATGCTCTTCAGCGGCTGACGAAGGCGCGATCAGGGATTCCTGCAACTTGCGATACTGGGCGCGGAGCGCGGCATCGCGGCTGGTGGCGGCAACCCGCAGACGGTTCATGCCCGCACCGGTACCGGCGGGAATGAGACGGCCGACGATCACGTTTTCCTTGAGCCCGATCAGCGAGTCCTTCTTGCCCTCAACCGCCGCCTGCGTCAGCACCCGGGTGGTTTCCTGGAAAGAAGCCGCCGAGATGAACGAGCGGGTCTGGAGCGACGCCTTGGTAATGCCGAGCAGCACCGGCTTGCCCTCGGCGGGCTTCTGACCTGCCTGCAGTTTGGCGTTGTACTCGTTCATTTCCTCGAAATCGACCTGTTCGCCCGCCAGCAGGGTCGTATCGCCGCCATCGGTGATCTCAACCTTCTGCAGCATCTGGCGAACGATCACCTCGATGTGCTTGTCGTTGATCTTCACACCCTGCAACCGATAGACTTCCTGGATTTCAGCGACGAGATATTCGGCCAGCGCCTCAACGCCCATGACTTCAAGGATGTCATGGGGATCAGGGCTGCCCGAGATCAGATTATCGCCCTTCTTGACGAAATCGCCTTCCTGGACGTCGATCACTCGCGATTTGGGGATCAGGTACTCGACCGGATCGCCCTCATCCGGGACAATCGCAATCTTGCGCTTGGCCTTGTAATCGCGGACGAATTCGATCCGCCCGGCGATCTTGGCGATGATCGAATTGTCCTTCGGCTTGCGGGCTTCGAACAATTCGGCAACGCGCGGCAGACCGCCGGTGATGTCGCGGGTCTTGGCAGCTTCACGGCTGGCACGGGCCAGAATGTCTCCGGCATGAACCGTCTGGCCATCTTCGACCGAGAGCGTGGTGCCCGGAGCCATCAGATAGCGCGCGGCTTCGCCCGAGGCATCATCCAGCAAGGTCAGGCGCGGACGCAGGTCTTCCTTCTTGCCGCGGTTGGTGCCGCGATTTTCGGTGACGACGCGGTTGGCGATACCGGTTGCCTCATCGACCAGCTCGGTCAAGGTGCGGCCATCGATCAAGTCCTGGTACTTTACCACACCGGCCTTGTCGGTGATCACCGGGGTGGTGAACGGATCCCATTCGGCCAGCCGCTCGCCCTGCGTGATGGTCGCGCCGTTTTCATGCAGCAAATGGGTGCCATAAGGCACGCGGTGCATGGCGCGCTCGCGGCCTTCATTGTCCATCACCACGATCTCGCCGCCACGGGCCAGGCTGAGCCGGCGACCGCGCTTGTCGATGATCGTCGGGATTTCGCGGTGAACGATCGTCCCGTCGCACAGCGCTTCGAGATGCGACTGTTCGTTGACCTGGGCCGCCCCGCCGATGTGGAAGGTCCGCATCGTCAGCTGAGTGCCCGGCTCACCGATCGACTGAGCGGCGATAACGCCCACCGCTTCGCCGATGTTGACCGGAGTACCGCGCGCCAGATCACGGCCATAGCACTTGCCGCAAACGCCCTGTTCGGCCTGGCAGACCAGCGGCGAACGAATCCGCGCGCCCTGCGGGTCGACTGCTTCGATCTTGAGGATCGCAGCTTCATCGAGCAGCTGACCATTGGCCGCCACGACTTCGCCGGTCTTGGGATCGACGATGTCTTCGGCCAGCGTCCGGCCGAGGATACGCTCGCCCAGCGAGGCGATAACCGCCCCGCCCTGGATGATCGCACGCATTTCCAGCGCTCGTTCGGTGCCGCAATCCTCGACGACAACAACGCAATCCTGCGAAACGTCGACCAGGCGGCGGGTGAGGTAACCCGAGTTCGCGGTCTTCAACGCGGTGTCGGCCAGACCCTTGCGGGCGCCGTGAGTGGAGTTGAAGTATTCAAGGACGGTCAGCCCTTCCTTGAAGTTCGAGATGATCGGGGTTTCGATGATCTCGCCCGAAGGCTTGGCCATCAGGCCGCGCATGCCGGCCAGCTGCTTCATCTGGGTTGGCGATCCGCGCGCGCCCGAATGGCTCATCATGTAGATCGAGTTGATCGGCTTCATCCGCCCGTCTTCATCCAGCGGCGTGGCGCGGATCTCGTCCATCATGGCGTTGGCCACCTGATCGCCGCAACGGCTCCAGGCGTCGATCACCTTGTTGTACTTTTCCTGCTGGGTGATCAGGCCGTCCTGATACTGCTGCTCGTAATCGGCCACCAGCGCCTTGGTTTCATCGACCAGCGCAACCTTGCTGTCGGGGATGATCATGTCATCCTTGCCAAAGCTGATGCCGGCCTTGAAGGCGTGGCGGAAGCCCAGCGCCATGATCGCGTCGGCGAACAGCACCGTGTCCTTCTGGCCGGTGTGGCGATAGACCTGATCAATCACATCGCCGATTTCCTTCTTGGTCAGAAGGCGATTGACGACGTCGAACGGCACCTTGTGGCTCTTGGGCAGGCATTCGGCGAGCAGCATCCGGCCCGGCGTGGTTTCGAACCGCTTGAGGTACTGCTGGCCCTGCTCATCGGTCTGCGGCACGCGGGCGATAATCTTGGAATGCAGCGTCACCGCCTTGATTTCCAGCGCCTGGTGCACTTCGGCCATATCGGCCAGCATCATGCCCTCGCCCGGCTCGCCTTCGCGGTCCATCGAGAGATAATACAGCCCCAGCACCATGTCCTGCGAAGGCACGATGATCGGCTTGCCATTGGCGGGCGAGAGGATGTTGTTGGTCGACATCATCAGCACGCGGGCCTCGAGCTGGGCTTCCAGCGACAGCGGCACGTGGACGGCCATCTGATCGCCATCGAAGTCGGCGTTGAAGGCCGAGCAGACCAGCGGGTGCAGCTGGATTGCCTTGCCTTCGATCAGCACGGGTTCAAACGCCTGGATGCCCAAGCGGTGCAGCGTCGGTGCGCGGTTCAGCAGCACCGGATGCTCGCGAATCACCTCGTCGAGGATGTCCCAGACTTCCTTGCGTTCCTTCTCGACCCACTTCTTCGCTTGCTTGAGGGTCATCGAGAGACCCTTGGCATCGAGACGGGCATAGATGAACGGTTTGAACAGTTCGAGCGCCATCTTCTTGGGCAAGCCGCATTGGTGCAGCTTGAGTTCGGGACCGGTGACGATCACCGAGCGGCCCGAATAATCGACCCGCTTGCCGAGCAGGTTCTGGCGGAACCGGCCCTGCTTGCCCTTGAGCATATCGGACAGCGATTTCAGCGGACGCTTGTTGGCTCCGGTGATGACCCGGCCGCGACGGCCGTTGTCGAACAGGGCGTCAACCGCTTCCTGCAGCATGCGCTTTTCGTTGCGGACGATGATGTCCGGCGCGCGCAGTTCGATCAACCTTTTCAGACGGTTGTTGCGGTTGATCACGCGGCGATAAAGATCGTTGAGATCGGACGTCGCAAAGCGGCCGCCATCCAAGGGCACCAGCGGGCGCAGTTCGGGCGGGATGACCGGCACGACATCGAGGATCATCCATTCCGGGCGATTGCCCGAATCGATGAAGGATTCGACGACCTTGAGCCGCTTGATGATCTTCTTGGGCTTGAGTTCCGACTTGGTGACCCGAAGCTCTTCGAGCAGATCCACCTTCTCCTGAACCATGTCGAGGCTCATCAGCATGTGCTTGACCGCCTCGGCGCCGATCCCGGCCGAGAAGGCGTCTTCGCCATATTCGTCCTGGGCATCGAGCATCTGGTCTTCGGTCAGCAGCTGGTACTTTTCAAGCGGGGTCAGGCCCGGCTCGATCACGACATAGCTCTCGAAGTAGAGAATCCGTTCGAGCTGCTTGAGCTGCATGTCAAGCAGCAGGCCGATGCGCGAGGGCAGCGACTTGAGGAACCAGATGTGCGCCACCGGGGCGGCCAGTTCGATGTGGCCCATCCGCTCGCGGCGAACCTTGGTCACGGTCACTTCGACGCCGCACTTTTCGCAGACGACGCCCTTGTACTTCATCCGCTTGTACTTGCCGCACAGGCATTCGTAATCCTTCACCGGACCGAAGATGCGGGCGCAGAACAATCCGTCGCGCTCCGGCTTGAACGTCCGGTAGTTGATGGTTTCCGGCTTCTTGATTTCGCCGAAGGACCAGCTGCGGATCCGCTCGGGCGAGGCCAGACCGATCTGGATCTGGTCGAAGCTCTCGGTCTTGGCGATCTGGTTGGTGAATTTGGTCAGGTCGTTCATTGTGTGCCGTTCCCTTGCCCCCTCATGCGGGGCGATCTGGACGTAAATTCTTGAGGCGACGGGAGGGCGATCCGAAGACCGCCCGACCCCGATTACTCAGCTGCCTGGGCGTTGATCGCATCGTCATCGGCATCGTCGTGATCGATGACCGAGTTCAACTCGACATTCAGGCCGAGGCTGCGCATTTCCTTGACGAGCACGTTGAAGCTTTCAGGGATGCCGGCCTCGAAAGTATCGTCACCCTTGACGATCGCTTCATAGACCTTGGTCCGCCCGACAACATCGTCCGACTTGACCGTGAGCATTTCCTGCAACGTGTAAGCCGCGCCATAGGCCTGGAGCGCCCAGACCTCCATTTCCCCGAAGCGCTGACCACCGAACTGAGCCTTGCCGCCCAGCGGTTGCTGGGTGACGAGGCTGTACGGCCCGATCGAACGCGCGTGGATCTTGTCGTCGACCAGGTGATGCAGTTTCAGCATGTAGATGTAGCCCACCGTGACCTTGCGATCGAACGCATCGCCGGTGCGCCCGTCATAAAGCGTGACCTGACCCGAAGTGTCGAGCCCGGCCTTGGCCAGCATGGCGGTAACATCGGCTTCGCGCGCGCCATCGAACACCGGAGTGCCCATCGGCACGCCGTTCTTCAGCAGGCCCGCCATTTCGACGATCTCGCCATCGGAACGCGAGTCGATCTCGGCGTGATAGCGCTCCCCATAGATGTCCTTGAGCTTGTCGACCAGCGCGGTCGGCGGAGCGGCGGCTTCGGGATTGGGGTTGGCATGTCGCCATTCCTCAAGCGCAGCGGTGATCTGCTGCCCCAGGCCGCGCGCGGCCCAGCCAAGGTGGGTTTCGAAGATCTGCCCGACGTTCATGCGGCTCGGCACACCCAGCGGGTTGAGCACGATATCCACGTGGGTGCCGTCGGCCAGGAACGGCATGTCCTCGCACGGCAGGATCCGCGAAATGACACCCTTGTTGCCGTGGCGGCCGGCCATCTTGTCGCCCGGCTGCAGCTTGCGCTTCACGGCGACGAATACCTTGACCATCTTGAGCACACCGGGAGCCAGCTCATCACCGCGTTCCAGCTTCTCCTTGCGATCCTCGAACTTCTCCTGGATCGTCTTGATGGTCTCGTCGTACTGGGTCTTGATTGCTTCAAGCTGGGTCTGGCGGCCATCATCGGCGACCGAGATCTTCCACCATTCGTGCTTCTCGACTTCATCGAGCAGCGCGGCATCGACAGTCGCACCCTTCTTGAGGCCCTTGGGACCGGCGGCAAGCACCTGACCTTCGAGCATTTCGCGCAGGCGGTTATAGGTAGCGCGGTTGAGAATGCCGCGTTCGTCCTCACGGTCCTTGGCGAGGCGTTCGATTTCCTCGTTCTGGATCGCGCGGGTACGATCGTCGATCTCGATGCCGTGACGGTTGAAGACGCGCACTTCGACGACTGTGCCCGAAACGCCCGGGGGCAGCTTAAGCGAGGTATCGCGCACGTCGCTGGCCTTTTCGCCGAAGATTGCGCGCAGCAGCTTTTCTTCAGGCGTCATCGGCGATTCGCCCTTGGGCGTGATCTTGCCAACCAGGATATCGCCCGGGTGCACTTCGGCACCGATATAGACGATGCCCGCTTCGTCGAGGCTGCGGAGCGCCTCCTCGCCGACGTTGGGAATGTCGCGGGTGATATCTTCAGGCCCAAGCTTGGTATCGCGGGCCATGACTTCGAACTCCTCGATGTGGATCGAGGTGAAGACGTCATCCTTGACGATCCGTTCGGAGATCAGGATCGAATCTTCGTAGTTGTAGCCATTCCACGGCATGAACGCGACCAGGCTGTTACGGCCCAGTGCGAGTTCGCCGAGCTCGGTCGAGGGGCCGTCGGCAATGATGTCGCCGGTTTCGATCACATCGCCCACCTTCACCAGTGGGCGCTGGTTGATGCAGGTGTTCTGGTTGGAACGCTGGAACTTCTGCAGGGTGTAAATATCCACGCCCGACTTACCGGCCTCGACGTCGCCCGAGGCCCGGATCACGATACGGGTCGCGTCGACCTGATCGACGATCCCGCCGCGCAAGGCGCCGATTGCCGCGCCCGAATCGCGGGCTACCGTTTCTTCCATGCCGGTGCCGACAAACGGCGCCTCGGCCTGGACCAGCGGCACCGCCTGGCGCTGCATGTTCGAGCCCATCAGCGCGCGGTTGGCGTCATCGTTTTCAAGGAACGGAATGAGCGAGGCGGCCACCGAAACCAGCTGCTTGGGGCTGACGTCCATCAGCGTCACGGTATCGCGCGGCGCCATCACGAATTCGCCGCTGTCGCGCGCCGAAATCAGTTCCTCGACAAAGCTGCCGTCCTTGTTGGTTTCAGCCGAAGCCTGCGCCACAACGTGCTTCTGTTCTTCCATCGCGGAAAGGTAGACCACATCGGTGGTCACCTTGCCGTTTGCGACCTTGCGATACGGCGTTTCGATAAAGCCGTATTTGTTGACGCGGGCGAAGGTCGAGAGCGAGTTGATCAGGCCGATGTTTGGGCCTTCGGGCGTTTCAATCGGGCAAATCCGGCCATAATGAGTCGGGTGAACGTCGCGGACTTCGAAGCCGGCGCGCTCACGGGTCAAACCGCCTGGCCCCAAGGCCGAAACGCGGCGCTTATGCGTGACTTCCGACAGCGGGTTGGTCTGATCCATGAACTGAGAGAGTTGGCTCGAGCCGAAGAACTCACGCACTGCGGCGACCGCAGGCTTCGCGTTGATCAGATCATTGGGCATCACGGTCGAGACATCGACCGAGCTCATCCGTTCCTTGACCGCCCGCTCCATCCGCAGCAGGCCGACGCGGTACTGGTTTTCCAGCAGCTCGCCCACCGAACGCACGCGGCGGTTGCCGAGGTTGTCGATATCGTCGACCTCGCCCTTGCCGTCCTTGAGGTTGACCAGTTCCTTGACCACGGCGAGGATATCCTCGGTGCGCAGGGTAGTAACGGTATCCTCGGCATCGAGCGCGAGACGCATGTTGAGCTTGACCCGGCCAACCGCCGAGAGGTCATAGCGATCGGCATCGAAGAACAGGCCATCGAACAGCGCTTCGGCGGTTTCGCGCGTCGGCGGTTCGCCCGGGCGCATGACCCGGTAGATATCGGCCAGCGCGTGATCGCGGTCTTCGGCCTTGTCGGCCTTCAGCGTGTTGCGAATCCAGGGGCCGACCGAGACGTGGTCGATATCGAGCAATTCAATATGGTCGATCCCGGCCTTGTCCAGCGCATCGAGGTTTTCCGGGGTCACTTCATCGCCGGACTCGATGTAGATGCGGCCGGTTGATTCATTGATCACATCGATCGCCGAATAGCGGCCAAAGATTTCCTCGGTCGGGATCAGCAGTTCGGTCAGGCCATCCTTGTCGGCCTTGTTGGCGGCACGCGGGCTGATCTTGGTGCCAGCGGGGAAGACCACTTCGCCGGTTTTGGCATCGACGATGTCAAAAGTCGGCTTGGAACCGCGCCATTGCTCGACCTGGAAAGGCACGGACCAGCCGTCACCGACGGCCGTATGGGTGCCGCGCTTCCAGGCGACGGTCGAATAGAAGTGGCTGAGGATTTGCTCATCGGCCAGGCCCAGCGCGTGTAGCAGCGCGGTGACCGGCAGCTTGCGCTTGCGGTCGATCCGGACGTTGACAATGTCCTTGGCGTCGAATTCGAAATCGAGCCAAGAGCCGCGGTAGGGAATGACGCGGGCGGCGAACAGGAACTTGCCCGACGAATGCGTCTTGCCGCGGTCATGATCGAACAACACGCCCGGCGAACGGTGCATTTGGCTGACGATCACGCGCTCGGTGCCATTGATAAAGAAAGTACCGTTCTCGGTCATGAGCGGCATATCGCCCATGTAGACGTCCTGCTCCTTGATATCGAGGACCGAACGGGTTTCGGTTTCGGCGTCCACTTCGAACACGATCAGGCGCAGCGTAACCTTCATCGGCGCGGCATAGGTGATCCCGCGCTGACGGCACTCGGTCACGTCGTACTTCGGGTCTTCAAGCTCATAATGGACGAAGTCCAGTTCGCTGGTGCCGGCAAAATCGCGGATCGGGAAGACCGAACGCAAGGTCTTTTCCAGACCCGAGACATAGCCGGTCGAGGGATCGGAGCGCAGGAACTGCTCATAGCTTTCGCGCTGGACCTCGATCAGATTCGGCATCTGGATCACTTCGTGGATATCGCCGAAGATCTTGCGGATCCGCTTTTTCGCGGACGAACGCCCGGGAGTGCCAACGGGGGTGAGGGCCTTGGTCGCCATGGAGGGGTCTTGCCTCTTCGCTAGATGGGCCGGTAGAAAACCGGCGGAATTTCGTGCCGTGCGGGCGATGGACACCAGAAAACGCGAAAAGGCCGCACGGCATATGGCTCCCATTTAGGGAGTCAAAGCCAGCAGCCTTCGCGTCAGTTGGTAACCCGTTCGCTTCCTTCCGTGGCAGATCCCCGCGCATGGATCCACCTTGCTCGAAGCGTCGAGCGAGGCCTGTATATAGGTCGGGAGTGTGGCGGTGTCAAATGGCTGGCGAGCGCCGTTGAACTAGCGAGCAACTAACGCGCGAGCACCATGATCGACGCCCCTCCCAACACCCGAACCGCCAAATCTTCGTTGATGGACCGGAATATCTTGCGGGGCAGATTCAAAAACTTCGTGCGCAAAGCGCGATTGGGCAAACACTCGGCCCCATGGGTGTAATTCCAATCGACCACCTCATAGCCGCAGTCCTTCAAGACCGCGAGGGCAGTGTCCTTGTAAAAATAATGCAGGTGGCCAACGACATCTCGCGAATACATGATCGGTTTGCCACGCAACAATCCCTGGACGGAGAGATCAAGCGGGATGTGAAACACCTTCCAGATCGCGCGATCTTTCACAGCGCGGATAAAGGACATGTAATCTTCGACATGTTCGACCACGTCGATCACCAGCAGCACGTCGGACGGCGGTGTCTTGAGCGACAGGAAATCGGCGAGATGGAAGGTAAGCCCAGCGGCGGCCTTTTGCGCGCAAATTTGATAGGCTTGCGTCGAAATATCATACCCGCTGAATTGGGTATGCGGATAGGCTTCCTTCAGCTTGAGAAGCAGCTCTCCCGAGCCACATCCAACTTCGGCAATGCTCTCGGCCTTGATCGCATTATTGTCCAATATCCTGGCAATCCATTGCGCCTTGAACGGCGCATCGGCAGCATGCCAATCCGGGTTGTTATGCAGATATTCGCCGCTTTGGTAAATCGAGACTGCTTGGGTCATGGCGCCGGGAATCCAGGGGGCTACAAAACTATGGTCGGCAGATCACAGAATTCCCGAGAAGTTTCAAGCCCGCCCGGCACCAGCGGCTCGCCGCCACGCCAATTTCCGATAAACAATCAGGGATATATTGTTTTTCAATAATATCGTTTGACAATATCAACGGTTATAATTATTGATTATCAATATCGACTATATCGGAGAACGGAAATGTCCAAAAGCCCCCTCGCCCTATTGCTCGCCGCAGCGATGGTATTCACCCTCTGGGTTCCGACGCTGGCGGTCCCGGCCCAAGCGGCAGCCGAAGCACCGGCTGCCGCTACCGCGTTCGGCTGACCCCCTTCAAACTAACCGGGAGCTCACCTCATGAGTGCCAATCAAAAAGACTCGTTGCTGACAGCCGCGCGTATCGTCACGATTCTCCTGACCGCCCTGGCGCTAATCATCGCTGTCACCGGACTGTTCGCAATGTTCGCGATCCCGTTCAACCGGGAGGCGGTGTTGGCTGAACTGGCGCTCAAGGACAATTCGGCCGCTTACGGACAAATCCTGATGGCGCTGGAGATCATCCTTGGCCTGGTGGTTGCAATGGCCGCCTGTGCGCTTAACTGGCTGGACTCGCTTCGAAAGATCATTTCCAGCGTCTCGCTCGGCAATCCCTTCGCACCCGCCAATGCCGATCGCTTGCAGCGGATGGGCTGGTTGACCGTCGCCGTCGAACTGCTGGCGATACCGGTCGGCGGAATCGGTTCGTGGCTGGCCTCGGTGGTCAAGGATGCGACTGCGGAGTTCGGCCTGTCGCTCGGCGGAATCCTGCTCGCCCTGGTGCTGTTCATCCTGGCCCGGGTCTTTCGCAACGGCGCCGAGATGCGCGCCGAGCTGGAAGGAACCGTGTGATGCCGATCAGTGTAAAACTCGACGACCTGCTTCATGCCCGGCGCATGACCCTGACCGAGCTTGCCGAGCGCGTCGACATCACGCTCGCCAACCTCTCGATCCTCAAGACCGGCAAGGCCAGGGCGATCCGCTTTTCCACTCTTGAGGCAATCTGCCGGGTACTTGAATGCCAGCCGGGTGATCTGCTGGGCTTCGCGGATGCGGATACCGGAGAGTCATCAATACAGGGCGAACCCGCATGACCGAACTTTCAGCCACGCGTCTCAATCTGCTTCGGGCCTTCTATCTGGTGCTTGTTGTCGGACTGGGGATCTCGATCTGGCCAGTGATCCTCGGGCCGTTAGAGACCTTGCCGCTAAAGTCGGGTGTGGTCGTAAGCATGCTCGGTGGCATGTCGGCGCTGGCTTTGCTGGGGCTGCGCCGGCCTTTGCTGATGCTGCCGATCCTGCTGTTCGAAATCGGCTGGAAGGTAATCTGGGTGACCGGTGTGGCACTGCCGCTGTGGCTTGATAACCGGCTGGACGCGGCGACTACGCAAACGCTGATCGAATGCCTGCTGATCCTCATTTTCCTGCCGATCATCCCTTGGACGTATGTCTGGACAACTTATGTGCTGGGGCAAGTCTGATCGGCTTGCCGCGCGAATCCTTGACTCAGTATGCGATGCTGCTAGAGGCCCGTGCTGACCGGCAGGGTTCTGCTCCGCCGGTCATCCGTCCAAGACAGTCGGTGCGTGCCATTCGGGGCGCTTAATTTCCGGCCTAGACGGGGAAAAGAGACTTTCCGCCTTCACGCCTGTGTGAAGTGCGTCTGGCGTGGTTTCACGCTGCTCCTTCCCCTTCAATGGACTCGCCCGTGTTGCGTTTTGCGGCACGGTCAACGCAGCCCGGTCGTCTGCCTCCCATATTCCGTGGGTCAGGCATGCGATCACAAGTGAAGGAGTAAGCATGGATCGTTCGCAGAAAGCCGACGCCGTCGCCGCGCTCAACGCAACCTTCAACGAGGTCGGCGTGGTGGTGATCACCCGCAACCTCGGCATGACCGTGGCCCAGACCACGGCCCTGCGCGTGAAGATGCGTGATGGCGGTGCGTCGTTCAAGGTTTCCAAGAACAGTCTTGCCAAGTTGGCCATCCAAGACACGAACTATGCCGGGATTGGTGACATGCTCACCGGTCCGGTGGCGCTGGCGACTTCGGTCGATCCGGTTGCCGCGGCCAAGATCGCTGTCGAATTCGCCAAGACCAACGACAAGTTGGAAATCCTTGGCGGCGCGATGGGCTCGCTGATTCTGAACGCGGATGGGATCAAGGCACTCGCCACGATGCCGTCGCTCGACGAACTGCGCGCCAAGCTTATCGGCCTCGTCCAGGCACCGGCGACGAAAATCGCTCAGGTTGTCACGGCACCAGCCGCCAAGCTCGCCCGCGTCTTTGGGGCCTATGCCACCAAGGAAGCTGCCTGAAGCGATTTCGAGCCGGTTGGCACAACCGGCGGCTCGGAAATCGCGACAACAGGAAAAGACTGATCGTTCGAATTTCCCGGCGCGCTGCGCTGGACCCAGACACACCAGGAGTGAAATACCATGGCCGATATCGCCAATCTCGTTGCAGAACTTTCGAAGCTGACCGTCCTTGAGGCG
>JANNAE010000058.1:0-8069 GCA_031383985.1 Novosphingobium sp.
GCAGCGGGTGTCTATCTGCTGGCGGATTGGTTGCCTCAGCCCAAAATGGTCGGAATCGATACAATAACCAGCAATCAGACCAAAACCGGCGGATTTCTTGGCTATGCCCTAACCGGCGGTATCGCTTCAATGAGCTTCAAGGCCGTGGTTCCTGGCGCTTCTGCGAAGGTGGATTCCACCAAGTCGCGACCGACATTTTACTTTTATTTCGACCAGGCCAGCCGCGGCGGAAGTTCAGCGGTGTTCAACGCCGGCGCGGTTACCTCGCCTAACGAATTCAGTCTGGTGCGTTTCGCCGTCAAGGATGATCGGCGTGAAGCGAAGGTAGGCAAATTCAATATTGGCGGGGCGAAGGCCGGGGTGATGGATAAAGACCGCATTCCCTTCAGTTCCGCGCAAGTAAGACCGGGAGTATATGAGATACGACCCGAAGCCGATCTCATTTCCGGCCAATATGGCTTTATGGTCCAGGTCAGCACCGGCGGCGGAGCCGGCATGGCTGGAATGGGTGCGATGAGTTCAAAGATATTCGATTTTTCGGTTAGCGGAGTCGCTCCCGTCAAAAAATAGTCTGGAGCGGAGGAAATACAAAAGGGGGCGCCGGATCACTCCGGCGCCCCTTTCTTTAACTGCAAATCCGAAGAATCAGCCCTCGCGGGTGCCTGTCATCGGAAACGCACCAAATGCCCCGGCCTTGACCGAGCCGGTCAACGCGTCGCCGTCGATGGTGGCTTCGCCTTCCAGCGTCATCGGCATCGGCACGGTCATGTTCATCTTCCAGGTCAGCGTGTTGCCATCGACCTTGCCGTTCTCGACGTCCATCGAGCCCATCCCGCCGACATTCTGGCCGGTGAAGCTGTCGCCGTCGACAGTGACGGTGAACTTGCTCTTCTGGTCGCCCATCGGGGTCTTGGTCAGGCAATCATAGGTACCGGCAACAGACATGGAACTCTCCTTGGATCGTGGTAATTACTGTGAAGTCTGTAACGCTTTTCAGTCGTTTCCCTCACGACTGTCAACCACCGCTGTCAACTGCTGGTGCGATCTCGATGGGCAGACCCAGGCCCTTGAGCTGCGGCTCGACTTGCTTGGCGTCCCCTACCACCACGAAGGTAAGGCCCTGCGGCTGGAGCCAGGTTCTGGCGGCTGTATCAAGCGCCGTAGCGTCAATCGCGCGATAACGGGCCGGGAGAGTCGTGTAGTAATCATCCGGGCGGCCCAGCCGATCGTTGGTGATGATGGCGGCAAGCACCTGCATATTTGTTTCAAAGCGGTTGGGCAGTCCGCGGATATTGCCATCGGTGACCCGGTTCAATTCCACCGACTCGACCGGTCTGGAGCCGGCCAGCGCCTGCATGTTGGCGAGCAGCGCCTTGATCGAAGCGCCGGTCTTGTCCGACTGGACCGGAGCGACCAGCGTCAGGCTGCGCGCACCGAGCGGGCTCGCGACCGAGCTTTGAACGCCGTAACTCCAGCCCTTGTCCTCGCGTAAATCCATGTTCAGGCGGCTGAGGAAGCCATTGCCAAGCACTTCATTGGCGAGGTCAAGCGCCTCCTTGCCCTGCTCACGCCCGGTCAGCGGGAGTACCCGGCCGGCGACGATCACCGATTGCGGCGAGCCCGGGCGATCGATCAGGACAATCCGCGGGCGGGGCGCGGGGATTGCGGCATCGAGCGGCTTGACCGGGCGCGGCGAGGCCGGGGCCTGCCAACCGCCGAATGCGGTTTCCAGCAGCGGCTTCAATTCGGACATGGTGATATTGCCGACCACCGTGATCCGGGCGAGATCGGGGCGGAGCCATTTGCCATGGGCCGCGCGCATCGCTTCGGTGGTCAGGGCAGCGACCGATCCGGTATCGCCGAGTCCGTCGCCAGGCACGCCGTAAGGATGCGCCGCACCGAACAGCAGCGGCGCAATGCTGCGGGTGGCAAGACTGCGCGGCGAGGAATTGGCCTGGGCAATCTCGGCCAGTTGCTGGTCCCTGACCCGCGCGACATCGGCTGGTTTGAAGGCGGGATTGCGCGCCACATCGGCCATCAGCGCCAGCGAGGGGGCGAGGTTCGGGACCAGTGCGCCCAGCATTACCGCGCTGGAATCGAGCCCCGCCCCGGCGCTGACCCGCGCGCCCAGCCGCTCCTGTTCTTCGGCAATGGCGATGGCATCGCGGGTGGTGGTGCCCTCATCGAGCAGGCCCAGCATCAGCGACTGGGTGCCGGGAATGTCCTGCGCATCGGCTGAAAAGCCGGCGTCGAAATTGAGGCTGACCAGTACCGTCGGCACTGCGGTGCGCTGCGCCAGCGCCACCGGAATACCGTTCGACAGCGTGGTGCGCTCGACTGCCGGAAAGCTCATCTCGCCCACCGGAGCAACCGGCGGCGCGGTGCGCTTTGGCCCGGTAACCAGCTTGGGTGCGGGCTTTTTTGCGACAGGCGCTGCGTTTGGCGAAGTCGCCTCATCGCCCCAGCCGCCCATCTCCTCGCCCTTTTCGGTGCGCGGGCCGGGATTGATTGCCAGCGCATAGCCTGGCCGGGTCAGCCAGCGCTGCATCGCGCTGCGCACATCGGCCGGGGTCAGCGCGGCGGTGCGGGCAAGGTCCGCCTTGAACTGCGCCGGATCGCCCGAATAGAGCAGTCCCTCGGCCAGTTGCGCGCCCTTGCCGGAAAAGCCGCCGACCTGTTCAAGTGAATTTAGCTGGCCGGACACTACGCTGGTGGCGGCCCGGCGAACTTCGTCCTCGTTCGGTCCCTCAGTGATGTATTGCGCGATCAGTTCGTCAAAACGCTTTTCGGCCACGGCGCGGGTCACGCCCGGCTTGATGTCCATTGTGGCCTGGAGGAAGCTGGTCTGCTCGAACTGCTGGGCACTGGCGGTGACCGCGACCGCCAGTTGCTCACCGCGGACCAGCACATTGTCGAGCCGCGAGCTGGAGAGCCCGCCCAGCACCCGCATGCCTGCGTCCAGCGCCGGGGCGTCGGCATGGTTGAGCCCGGGGCCGCTCCACACCCGGTAAAGCCGGGTCACCGGGACCTGGTCGAACATCTCCCGCTTGAGCGGTGCGGGCAGGGTCACCGGCTGCGCGGCGACCTTGCGCACTTCAGGCCCGCGCGCGATCGCGCCGAACCATTTTTCTACCAGCGGCCGGGCACTGGCGGCATCGATATCCCCGGCGAGCGCCAGCACGACATTGTTGGGGCCGTAATTGTCGGTGAACCATTTGCGGACATCGGCAATGCTGGCCGCGTTGAGATCGGCCATCGAGCCGATGGTCGAGTGGCGATAGGGATGGCCGACGGGGAACAGCCCATCACCGATCGCATACTCAGCCAGCCCATAGGGCTCATTGTCGCCTTGCCGCTTTTCGTTTTTGACCACGCTGCGCTGCTTATCGAGCTTGTCCTGGCTGACCGCGCCGAGCAGATGCCCCATCCGGTCGCTCTCCATGAACAGCGCCAGATCGAGCGCGCCGGTCGGCACGGTCTCGACATAGTTGGTCCGGTCATACCAGGTGCTGCCATTGGTCGGGGTAGAGCCTGCGGCTTCGAGCGGAATGTCGAAATTGGGGACGTTTTCGCTGCCCCCGAACATCAGATGCTCGAACAGATGGGCAAAGCCGGTCCGGCCCCTGGGCTCGCTCTTCGAGCCGATCCGGTAGTACAGGGTGACGCCGACGATCGGCGCCTTGCGATCGGTGTGGACGATCGTGGTGAGACCGTTGGCCAGGGTGAAGCTCTCATAAGGGATGTCCACCGCGCTCACGAGTTCGGCCAGCGGTGCGGGCTGAGCGGGGGCCGGAGCGGGGGCGCTGGCGAGCGGAGCCGGGGGCTGGGCAGCGCAAGCCGACAGGCTGAGGGCGATGAACGAGGTGGCGGCAAAGTGGCGCATGGGTCTTCCCGGCTGATGAGCGGTTTATCGATACAATCATGTACCGTGGCGCCCCGCTTCGTCACCACATTTCGACGAACGGCTCAGGCCGCCGGTTCAGCGCTGCACAGCGCTGGGCGGATCGCAATCGCCGAAGATCACCATCGGTGATTTGACCCGCAGCTCATAGGCAATCTCGGTGCCGACGATCTGGCAATGGCTTTGTACGTAGCGCCGGATGCGGCGGTAGGAATCGAGATTAGCGGGCTGATTGAGCGGACGGAGCGAGATCACCACAACCCCGGGACCCTTGGCGATGATCCGTTCCAACTCGGCGCGGGTATTGAGGTGGCTCACATCCTGTTCGATCAGGTGATTGAGGTGATGCGGGAACGTTAGAGGGCTGGGCGGTGCCTTGCCTGCCAGCGCGTAAAGATAGGGTGGTCCGTCATAGACCAGCAAACCGCCGCCGCCGTCATGCTTGCGGATCAGCGTGGCCATCCGATCCATCGAGGCAGCGGACTGGCGTGACCAGGCGAAGTTGAGCGGATTGTACCATAAGCTCTGGAAAACCAGCGCCGCGACAAAGATGACGCGGCCCCAGTCCTTGCGGCCAAAAATCAACCCTGCGCCGATCGAAAGCGGTACCAGAACCGGCAGGACATAATGGACGAAGAAATTCGGTATCGCCAGATATCCAGCCAGCGCGGCGAGCAGCCAGCCCAGCAGGAAACGGCGGTTCCGCTGGTTTGGTTCCCGCTGCAATCCCCACACCCCCAGACCGAAAATCAGAATCACCCGAACCAGTGTCGCCCGGGCCCAATTCCAGGTCATCGCGGCATCGAGATGGCTCTTGCTCAGGTTGGACGTGACCATGGCATGCCAATATTCGGGCCAATGGCCGATCGCCGCGTAGAATATGCCGATGGCTATTGTCGGCACAGCGCCGATTGCCCCGAAGGCCAATGTCGTCTGCGCAATCCGCCGTGCGGGCATTCCGGCCCGGTGCAGGCTGACCAGCACATAGCTGCCCAGAAACAGCGACTCGAAAATGGTGGTTTGCTTGATCGTTGCCGCCAGCGCACACAGGCTCATCGCGGCCCAGACCCTCCAGCCGACAAGGCCGCGCGCCAAAGCCTCGAACTCCAGCACCACCAGCAGCGCGGCCCCGGCGATAAACAGATTGTAGAACACCGGACTCTGTCCGCCGGCCCCGCCCAGCGGGCACATGACGATCAGATAGATTATCCCGGCCATGATCGCGCCCTGCGGATTGCTGAAAGCCAGCACGATCCGCCAGATCACCCACGCGGTTGCCGCCGCGAACACAGTTGCAGCGATCTGATAGGCCAGCACCGAGGTCGAAATCCCGGCGATCCCGTAATAGATCAGGAACAGCCCCAGCGGCTTGCGATCCCAGATATCGACATAAGGCAGCGCACCCTGGTGCATCAGCTGGCCGACCAGAGAATAGAACTGATCATCGACGAACAGATTGGGATCGCCAAAGGTCCACAGACGCAAAGCAAACGCGGTCATCACCAGGATCACGGCCGCCGCCGGGGCTGAGCCCAGCCACTCTGGCTTATCCGCTGCTAGCGTTGATTTCACGCGGCAATTGCCCCCGGTCACTGTCCGGAGATAGACTTAGGGGAGTATGGTTAACCGAACCTCAATGCTGCCGATTTTGCCCTCGTCGGCACAGAATTTTCGTCGGGTAGCTTGTGTTGCAGACTGGCAACACTATCTCTTGGTGTAACAGGAGGCTGATACACTTATGAACCTCGAGAAATTCACCGACCGCGCCAAGGGTTTTCTGCAATCTGCGCAGACCGTGGCGATCCGCATGAACCATCAGCGCATCACCCCCGAACATGTTCTCAAGGCATTGCTCGAAGATGATGAAGGCATGTCCGCCGGGCTGATCGAGCGCGCCGGGGGGACAACCTCGATCGCGCAGGCTGAGGTCGATAAGGCGCTGGCAAAGATCCCGGCAGTGTCGGGCGGCGGGGCGCAACAAACCCCGGGGCTGGACAATGATACAGTCCGGATTCTCGACCAGGCCGAACAGATTGCCGCCAAGTCTGCCGACAGTTTTGTCACGGTTGAGCGGATGCTGGTCGCGCTGGCGCTCGCCACAACCACGGCGGCGGGGCAGGCGCTGAAAGCTGCGAAACTGACCGCCAAGGCGCTGGAAACTGCCATCACCGAATTGCGCGGCGGACGCACGGCGGACAGCGCCAGCGCTGAAAACGCCTATGATGCGATGAAGAAATACGCCCGCGACCTGACGCAAGCTGCGCGCGACGGCAAGCTTGATCCCGTCATCGGCCGCGACGAGGAAATCCGCCGGACCATCCAGATTCTCGCTCGACGGACCAAGAACAACCCGGCGCTGATCGGTGAGCCCGGTGTGGGCAAGACCGCGATCGCCGAGGGCCTGGCGCTGCGGATCGCCAATGGCGATGTTCCCGATAGTCTCAAGGACCGCCGCCTGATGTCGCTCGACATGGGCAGTTTGATAGCGGGCGCGAAATATCGCGGCGAGTTCGAGGAACGGCTCAAGTCGGTGCTCGACGAGGTCAAGGGCGCCGAGGGCGAGATCATCCTGTTCATCGATGAAATGCACACGCTGATCGGCGCGGGCAAGGGCGAGGGGGCGATGGACGCCTCCAACCTGCTCAAGCCCGCATTGGCGCGCGGCGAGCTGCACTGCATCGGCGCGACCACGCTGGATGAATACCAGAAATATGTCGAAAAGGACCCTGCGCTCCAGCGGCGGTTCCAGCCGGTGTTCGTGGGCGAGCCGACCGTGGAGGACACGATCAGCATCCTTCGCGGCCTCAAAGACCGCTACGAGCTGCACCACGGGGTGCGGATCACCGACGGGGCGATCGTGGCGGCAGCGACGCTGAGCAATCGTTACATCTCCGACCGCTTCCTGCCCGACAAGGCGATCGATCTGATGGACGAGGCCGCCAGCCGGATCCGCATGGAAGTGGAGAGCAAGCCCGAGGCAATCGAGGTGCTTGACCGGCGGATCATCCAGCTCAAGATCGAGGAACTGGCGCTCGCCAAGGAGGTCGATCGAGCCTCGAAGGATCGCCTCGATGCCCTGCGCAGCGAGCTGGCCGGACTTGAGGAACAATCCGCCGTGCTCACCACCCGCTGGCAGAACGAGCGCGACAAGATTGCCGCCGAAGCCAAGATCAAGGAAGCCCTCGACGCCGCCCGGCTGGAGCTGGAACAGGCCCAGCGCGCCGGCGATCTCGCCCGCGCCGGGGAGCTATCCTATGGCACCATCCCGGGCCTAGAAAAGCAGCTCGCCGAAGCGGTTGGTCAGGCCGAAAACGCCCTGCTGCGCGAGGAGGTGACCGCCGATGACATCGCCTCGGTGGTCAGCAAATGGACCGGGGTGCCGGTTGACCGGATGCTCGAGGGTGAGCGCGAGAAGCTGCTCAAGATGGAAGCGATCATCGGTCAGCGGGTGATCGGTCAGGCCGATGCGGTGCTGGCCGTATCCAAGGCGGTACGCCGCGCCCGGGCCGGCTTGCAAGACCCCAACCGTCCGCTGGGCAGCTTCCTGTTCCTTGGCCCCACGGGTGTAGGCAAGACCGAGCTGACCAAGGCACTGGCGGGCTTCCTGTTCGATGATGACAGCGCGATGGTCCGCATCGACATGTCCGAATTCATGGAGAAGCACTCGGTCAGCCGCCTGATCGGCGCGCCTCCGGGCTATGTCGGCTATGACGAAGGCGGGGTGCTGACCGAAGCGGTCCGGCGCCGGCCCTATCAGGTGGTGCTGTTCGACGAGGTCGAGAAGGCGCATTCAGATGTGTTCAACGTGCTGCTCCAGGTGCTCGACGATGGCCGCCTGACTGATGGGCAGGGCCGCGTGGTGGATTTCAGCAACACGCTGATCATCCTCACCTCCAACCTCGGCAGCCAGTATCTCGCCAACCTACCCGACGGAGCGGAACCGGCGACGGTCGAGAAGGCGCATTCCGATGTGTTCAACGTGCTGCTGCAGGTGCTCGACGACGGCCGCCTGACCGACGGCCAGGGCCGCACGGTCGATTTCAAGAACACGCTGATCATTCTGACGTCCAACCTGGGCAGCTCCCATCTGGCGGCCCTCAAGGACGGCGAGCCCACCGAGATGGTTCGCGAGCAGGTGATGGAAGAGGTGCGCCGGGCCTTCCGGCCG
>JANNAE010000094.1:0-52490 GCA_031383985.1 Novosphingobium sp.
TGATCGACCAATATCTGCGCGATGCGATCGAATGCGATGTCGATGCGCTGTGCGATGGCGAGGTCGTTGTCGTGGCGGGTGTGATGCAACACATCGAGGAAGCGGGCATCCATTCGGGCGACAGTGCCTGCACCCTGCCGCCGTATAATCTGCCAGCGGAAACCATCGCCGAGATGGAGCGTCAGGCTGAATTGCTGGCGCTGGCGCTGGGCGTGAAGGGGCTGATGAACATCCAGTTCGCCGTTAAAGGCAATGACGTTTACCTGATCGAGGTCAACCCGCGCGCCAGCCGGACGGTGCCGTTCGTCGCCAAGGCGATCGGTCAGCCGGTCGCCAAGATCGCGGCGCGGGTGATGGCCGGCGAAAAACTCTCCACCTTCCCGCCGTTCAAGCGCGAGTTTGAATATATGGCGGTCAAGGAAGCCGTATTCCCGTTCGCGCGCTTCCCGGGAGTGGATCCGGTGCTGTCGCCCGAGATGAAATCGACCGGCGAAGTCATGGGTCTCGATGCCAGTTTCGCGATGGCATTTGCCAAGGCGCAGCTTGGCGCGGGCATGGTGCTGCCGACCAGTGGAACCGTGTTCGTCTCGGTCAAGGACAGCGACAAGCCGGTGATCTTGCCGGCGATCGCCAAGCTGGTCGAATTGGGTTTTCGCATCATCGCCACCGGAGGCACGCAGAAGTACCTCACCGAAGCCGGGGTTCCGATCGAACGGGTCAACAAGGTTGCGGAGGGGCGTCCGCATATCGTCGACCGGATTATCGATGGCGAGCTGGCGTTGATCTTCAACACCACCGAGGGGTGGCAAAGCCTCAAGGATTCGCAATCGATCCGCGGTTCGGCGCTACATGGAAAAGTGCCTTATTTCACCACCGCCGCGGCATCAGTCGCTGCGGTTGAGGCAATTGCGGCGCTGCGCGGCGCAAAACTTGAAGTCCGCTCACTTCAGTCTTATTATAGCGGAAATTAACGCGCTCTTCCGTCATCGCAATCTGTCCGATGCCGTTTTGTCGCCCTTTTGGGTGCAGCGGCTTGAGGATATTTCGGTGATCGGGCAGGGGCCAGAAGGAACAGACCGTAATGGCAAGTGTCGAAAAGCTGCCGATGTTGGCCGAAGGCTATGAGCGGCAATTCGCCGAGCTCAAGGCGCTGCGCGAAGAGCGGCCGCGGATCGTCGATGCGATCGAGGAAGCCCGCGCGCATGGAGATTTGTCGGAAAATGCTGAATATCACGCCGCCAAGGAACGTCAGGGCCAGGTCGAAGCGATGGTCGGCGATCTGGAAGACCGGATCAGCCGCGCCCATGTCATCGATCCGACCACGCTTTCGGGCGACCGGATCATCTTTGGCGCGACCGTTTCGCTGCTCGACGATGATGAAAAGCCGGTCCGCTACCAGATCGTTGGCCCTTATGAGGCGGACGCCAAAATCGGCCGGATCAGCTACGCTTCGCCGCTCGGCAAGGCGCTGATCGGTCGCAAGGTTGGCGAAGACGTTGAAGTGACCGTGCCATCGGGTGACAAGTCCTATCAGGTCCAGAAGATCGAATTCATCTAAACTGCACGCGGTCCCCGGCTTGGCGAGGGACGACGATTAAAGTTCCGGCTGGAGCAGGCGGTGCAGATGCACCACCACATATTTCATTTCGGCATCATCGACCGTGCGTTGCGCCTTGTCGCGCCAGGCGTCTTCGGCCTCGGCGTAATTGTCATAAATGCCGACCAGATCGAGTTTGGCGACATCGGTGAACTCAAGGCCCTGCGGATTTGCGACCCGGCCGCCCATAACGAGATGTAGTTTCTGCATGATCTTGCGCTTTCCGGGGAGGGAATCGCGCGGGCAATAGCGTCCCCAGCGCGGCGCGCAAGTCCTAGCGCCGCGCGCGTGCGGCCAGCTTTACCGCTTCGCGGACCAAACTCAGTCCGGTGCTGCGGGCTCCCCCCGCTACCGAGCCGGCAATCCGGCCCGCACGGCGGCGCATTTCGTCGGTATTATCTCCGATTGTTTCGCCCAGTTCGCCCAGCCGGGCCTTGCTTTCGCGTCCGGCATCCTCGGCCACGTGACGCGCGCGCTGACTTGCTGCCAGGCCCAGCTCGCCAGCCACAGTCGCCAGGGTCACCGCGCGGCGGGCAAATTTGCCGCCAAATGCGCGCGGAAGCAGCGCGGCGAGTGCCACCCCGGCCAAAACGCCAGCTGCAACAGTGAGCAAAGGATACTGGCCTGCCAGAGTTGACACCTGCTCGGGCGGATAGTCATCGGCCATTGGCTTGCGCGCCGGCGTGGTGGCGGCATCCCGCTTCAGCCGGGTCTGCGAGGCGGCGATCTTGGATTTGATCCGGGCACGCTTGGTTTCTGCTTCGCTCACGCTGTGGGCTCCTTGGCTTTGCGCCTGCTTTTGCGCTGTGATTCTAGTTCGGGTTCCTGAACCTCGGGTGGATTTTCCGCGGCTGGGGTCGGGTCCGCATGCAGCAGCCCATTTAGCCAGTCGATCAGCGGATTGCGCAGCAGCCAAAGGATGAGCACGGCAATTGTCGTCGCAACCACGCCCTTGTTGTCTTCCGCAATCGCCAGCGCCTCGTCGACCCCGGCACGAACTTCTTCGCTGGCCTTGTCAGCAATCCGCCCGCCTATGCCGCGCGCTTCATAGTCAGCTTTGACCTGGGCGAGATTGGCGCTGAAAGTCTGCAGCGCCGCTTCGCGGGTGGCACGGTCCTCAATCAGACGAGCGGCAGCGTTGCTCATACTTTGTCAGTCTTGCCCGAGAGCTGGCGCAATGTTTTGTCCCAATGCGATTTTCCGATCCAGCCACATAATCCCGCGCTCACAAGAAGACCAAGCGTGACCGCAGCTGTGGCACCCACCGCAGTCAGCCAAGGCGTCAGAGCAATCAACAGTCCGATAGTCAGTGCCACCAGTGCCAACAGCACCAGCGCCACGACCAGCGATATGCAGATCGCCGCGCCCTTGACCCCGGTACCGGCCACGGCAACGCGTGACTTCTGATAATTCAGCTCCGCCTCGGCCAGCGTTTTGGCGTCTTCGACCAGTTGGCGCAGGTCGTCCACCAGCGAGCGATCAGCCGCGTCGCTGGAGGAAGGTGTCACAAGGGGAGGGGGCGCATCGTCCATCGCCCGCAGACTGACCGCCTGCGCCGCCAAGTGTCAATCACCCGACCGCTTGAACATGCGCGAAAGCATGAATCCGGCAGCGGCAGCGATACCGATCGCCAGGCCCGGGCTCTTGCGAACGAATTCTTTGGCATCGTCGCCCAGCTCATCGAGTTCCTTGGCTTCGATTCTGGCAGCGGTTTCCTGCATGGTGCGCCCGGCAGTCCGGGCATAATCGCCGTAGCGCGTGCCGAGCTTTTGATCGATGGTCCCGGCGTTATCGGCAACGATCTTGCCCAAACCCGAAATGGCATCACTCGCGCGGGCCTTGCCGTCCTGAGCCATCGATGCGGCACGTTCCTTGGCCTGACCGGAAAGCTGGCGGGCCTCCTCGGCCCAGTCATTGCCTGCTCCGGCCAGTTTTTCACGATAGGCCCCCGTGCGCTCATGCACTTCCTGGCCCAACGCCTTGGCACCCGAGCGGGCTTCGTCGAGCGCCTTGCTGAACTTGGCTTTGGCGACTGCGCGCGGAGCTTCGCCGGGTGCCGCAGCTTTGGATGCAGAAGCTGCGCGGGGTTTTTTGGCCGAAGCGGGCTTTTTGGCGGCGGAGGCTTTGGCAGCAGGATTGGTGGTGTCGGCCATGGCTTTTGCTCTCACTATGCCCCGGATGAGGCGGATGATTGTGAAATGGTACTGAATGCAGCGGGCTGCAAGACCCAAGTATAATGGGGTAATGCGGCTTGCCTCGCAAGGTTCCGCTGCTTAGGGAACCGGCGACTGTTCAGCCGCACCCGGCCGAGGGGGAGTTTGCCAAGCCATGACCGCCATCATCGACATCCACGCCCGCGAAATCCTCGATAGCCGGGGCAATCCCACGGTTGAAGTCGAAGTGCTGCTGGATGACGGCAGTTTCGGCCGTGCGGCGGTGCCATCGGGCGCTTCGACCGGCGCGCATGAGGCTGTGGAATTGCGCGACGGCGACAAGTCGCGATATATGGGCAAGGGCGTCCTCCAGGCGGTCAAGGCCGTCAACACCGAGATCAGCGACATTTTGATTGGCATCGATGCCGAGGATCAGCGCGATATCGACCTTGCGATGATCGAACTCGATGGGACCGAAAACAAGGCTCGAATTGGCGCCAATGCGATCCTGGGAGTGAGTCTGGCGGTGGCCAAGGCAGCGGCCAATGCGCGCGGCTTGCCGCTGTATTCCTATATCGGCGGGGTTGGCGCACATGTCCTGCCAGTGCCGATGATGAACATCATCAACGGCGGCGAGCACGCCGATAATCCGATCGATTTTCAGGAATTCATGGTCATGCCGATCGGCGCCCCGACACTGGCCGAAGCGGTGCGGTGGGGCTCGGAGATCTTTCACACGCTCAAGAAGGGTCTCCACGACAAGGGGCTGGCAACCGCAGTGGGCGATGAAGGCGGCTTTGCCCCCAACCTGGCCAGCACCCGCGATGCGCTCGATTTTATCATGGCCTCGGTCGAGAAGGCCGGGTTCAAGCCGGGCGTCGATGTGATCCTGGCGCTTGATTGCGCGGCGACCGAATTCTTCAAAGCCGGCAAGTATGAAATCAGCGGCGAGGGGTTGTCGCTCAGCCCGACCCAGATGTCGGATTACCTTGCCAAGCTGACCGAAGACTACCCGATCCGTTCGATCGAGGATGGCATGAGTGAAGATGATTTCGAAGGCTGGGCCGCGCTGACAGCGCAGGTCGGACACAAGGTCCAGCTGGTCGGCGACGATCTGTTCGTCACCAATCCCAAGCGGCTGGTGATGGGGATTGGCAAGGAATTGGCCAATTCGCTGCTGGTCAAGGTCAACCAGATCGGCACGCTCACCGAAACGCTGGAGGCGGTGAGCATCGCCCAGCGTAACGGTTATACCGCCGTCATGTCGCACCGCTCGGGCGAAACCGAGGACGCGACCATCGCCGATCTGGCCGTCGCCACCAACTGCGGTCAGATCAAAACTGGCAGCCTCGCGCGCTCAGACCGGCTGGCCAAATACAACCAGCTGATCCGGATCGAGGAAGAACTGGGCGATGCCGCGCATTATGCCGGGGAAGGTGCATTCGGGCGTCTGAAGCGCGGGTGAAAATCTGGTAGCCGTTGCCACGCCGCGTCTGCTGGCTTAACCGTTCGTTTAAATCGAGGGGATCAGGCAGGCCATGGCAGCGTTTCCAGCACATCCCGCTGCCGTTGAGCCTGACTGGCTGAGCCAGCGGCTGCGCGATGCGGGGGTGCTTGATCAGGGCGCGGTGACGACACTTAGCTGGGAACCCATCGGCACGGGGCAGGTCGGCGACAGCGTCCGCTATTGGGTGGAATATGATCGGCCCGGCGCGGGACCTGCGACGATTGCCGGCAAGTTCCCGGCGGCCGACCTGACCAGCCGGGGTACCGCTGCCGCCTTCGGGCTCTATACCAAAGAGGTCGGCTTTTACCGCGATTTGCGCGCCTCGCTCGATATCCGGGTTCCCAGACCGCTGGTTGCCGAAGTGGCCGCAGACGGCATCGATTTCATCCTGCTGTTCGAGGATCTGGGTCCGGCACGCGGCGGCAATCAGCTCGCCGGGTGCGGAATCGATGATGCGCGTGCGGCAATTCGCCAGGCCGCCGCACTACATGCGCCCAGCTATGGCAATCCGGCGCTATTGAACCGCGACTGGCTGAGGACCGCGCCAGAAGCTGTTGCGCAGCTCGGAACGCTTTATCCTCAGGCACAAGCGGTCTTCCGCGAACGCTATGCCGGGCTGCTCGAACCTGAATTGATGCGGGTTTGTGAAGACTTCAACGATGCAGTAGAGTTGTGGTTCGGACGCGAGCCGATCGCACAATCGCTGGTCCATGGCGATTTCAGGCTCGATAACATGCTGTTCGACATTCACGGCGGGGCCGAGCCGATCGCGGTGCTCGATTGGCAAACTGTTACCGTCGGGAGCGGCCTCACCGATATTGGTTATTTCCTTGGTTGCGGCATCGGCAGCGCGCTGCGCCGTCCTTATGAGGAAGAGTTGCTCGAACTCTATTGCGCGGAAATGAGCCAGCGCGGCGTCGCTCTGGCCCGTGCGGACATCTGGGACCAGTACCGGATCGGCGCGCTTCACGGTCTTTCCACCGCAGTGTTCAGTGCCGCCTTTGTCGAGCGGACGCCTCGCGGGGACGAGAATTTCCTGTCGATGGCGCGCGGTGCCTGTGAGCTGGCGCTCGACCATGATGCACTCGGCGCTTTGCGAAAGGGCTACTAGCATGCTGACCAAAGGCGATGATTTTCCGCTGCATCAGACGCCCGAGCCGGTTGCTTATGCGGGGACCGACCGCAATTTCTATGATCGCTATTTCTTCAATGGCTATGCCCCCGATGGCTCGGGCTTTTTCGCGGTGGCATTTGGCATCTATCCCCACCTCAATGTTGCCGACGCGCATTTTTCGGTGATCCGCGATGGGGTCCAGCACAACCTCCACGCCTCACGCGAGCTGGGGATGGAGCGGCTGGACTTGCAAGTCGGCCTGATCCGGATCGAGATTGTTGAGCCACTCAAGCAGCTGCGCGTCACCGTCGATGGCGAGGGTGTGAAGGCCAAGCTGCACTTTACCGGTCGGTCTTTTCCGATCGAGGAACCGCGCTTCACGCACCGGATCGGGCCGCGCACTTTCATGGACTACACCCGCCTGACCCAGAACGGTCACTACGCGGGGTGGATCGAGGTCGACGGCCAGCGCGCGGCGCTGCATCCCGCCACCTGTGGGACGCGTGATCGCAGCTGGGGGGTCCGCCCGGTCGGCGCGCGCGATGAGCAGCCGCATGGCACCGGGGTAGTGCCCGGCTTCTTCTGGCAGTGGACCCCGCTCAATTTCGCCGGCCGAAGCGTGTTTTTCCATATCAACGCCGATGCCACGGGCCACGCCTGGAACACCCGCGCCTGCATCGCGTCCGATGGCGGCGGGGCAGAGGGCCAGTTCGAAACGTCGGCTGCGATCATGTTTGCGGCGCTGGCTAGCGGCACCCGCTGGCCGCAAGGCGGAGTGATCGATCTGATGACGCCAGATGGCCCGGACCGGATCACGCTTGAACCGGTCGGCCGCTTTCAGATGCGCGGGCTCGGCTACACTTCACCCAAGTGGGGTCATGGGCTGTGGCACGGACCGCTCGAGGTCGAGCGGGAAGATTTTGCGCTTGGCGAGTGCGATCCGGCGCGGATGGACAATTTCCACGTCCAGCTGCCCTGCCGTGCAGTGAGTGAGCGCTACGGCGAGGGCTTTGGAGTGTTCGAGCAGCTGATCCTAGGGCCCTATGCCCCGCTTGGTCTAGCTGGTTTGCTCGATTTGGCGGGTTAAATAGCGGCAGTCAATTCGGCGATCTGCGCGGGCGTGAGTTCGGTTTCCATCGCCTCGACCAGATCGTCAACCTGATCGGCGGTGGTCGCGCTGGCAATCGGCGCGGCGACGCCGGGCTGAGTGAGCAGCCAGGCCAGAGCGACCTGACCCAGAGTCGCCTCGCACTCTTCTGCGATCCGATCCATCACCGGGAGCAGCGCCTTGCCCGGCTCGGCATATTTGCGGAGCTGACCACCGCGGGGGTATTTATCGAAATCGGCCGGCTTGCGATACTTGCCGGTCAGAAATCCGCTGGCGAGCCCGAAGTAGGGCAGCATAGCGATATCGTTGGCAATGCAGACGTTCTGCAGCGCTTCAGGATAATCGGCGCGTTCGAGCAGGTTGAGCTGATTCTGGAGAATGCCATAGCCGGCCACTCCAACCGATTTGGCGGCCCGCAATGCCCCTGACAGGCGTTCAGCGGTGAAATTCGATGCCCCTGCCTCGCGGATCAACCCGGCACTGCGCAATTGGTCGAAGCCGGCGGCGACTTCATCCTGCGCTGTCTCGGGATCATCACGATGGGCATAATAGAGGTCAACATAATCGGTTTGCAACCGCTCCAGCGAGGCGCTGAGGTGGTCCTTGAGGACTTCCGGCCGGAGACCGCCAGCGGCACCCAATACGTTGGTTTTGGTTGCAATTCGCATTTTGTCGCGGACACCGCGCGATTTCAGCCATTCACCGATAATTGTTTCGCTCTCTCCGCCCTTATGGCCCGGCACCCAGGCCGAATAGGCCTCGGCTGTGTCGATCATCCGCCCGCCATTCTCGTAGAAGGCGTCGAGAACTTCAAAGCTGGCGTCGCGGTCGGCGGTCCAGCCGAACACATTGCCGCCCAGTACCAGCGGAATGCCGCTGATCGCGGGGTGCTTGCTCATCCGAACTTCTCCCGCAGCGCGAGCAAGGCCAATGCCGCCCGGGCAGCCTCGCCGCCCTTGTCTTTCTGCTTTGGATCAGCGCGAACCAGCGCTTGTGCCTCGTTCTCGACTGTGAGGATGCCGTTGCCGATCGCGACGCCGTCCATGGTCAGCGCCATAAGTCCACGCGCGCTTTCCCCGGCAACGATTTCGAAATGGTAGGTTTCACCGCGGATCACCACGCCGATCGCGACATAGCCATCATACAGCTGGGCCTGATCGGCGAGCGCAATCGCGCCGGGAATTTCAAGCGCGCCGGGAACCGTGATGACCTCGACCTGGTGTCCGGCGGCTTTCAGCGCGGCGCGCGCGCCGGCCACCAGCATATCGTTGAACTTATCGTAGAACCGCGCTTCAACTATAAGAAATTTCGCCATTATTCGCCCGCCGTTCCGTCAATGCGCTGTTCCCCTACAATCGACAGGCCATAACCTTCAAGTCCGATCATCGTATGGTGGGTGTTAGTGAGCAGGATCATGTCGTGCACACCCAATTCGGCAAGGATTTGTGCGCCAACGCCATAGTCGCGCAACTGCTCGACCTCGGGCGCACCGGCAGACTTGCCCTCAGCGCGCAGCTGCATGAACCGGCTGACCGAACCGCGCATGGGCCGATTGATCAGCACCAATACGCCGCAGCCTGCTTCGGCGATCATTTCCATCGAGCGCGACAGAATTCCGGTGCGCTCATTGTCCTCGCCAAACACGTCGACAAACATCGACATGGTGTGCATCCGCACCAGCGTGGCCTTGTCGGCGGAGATATGGCCCTTCACCAGCGCCATATTTTCGTCGCCGGTGGCCTTGTTGTAGAAGGTGATCGCGGTCCATTCGCCTCCCCAGCGGCTGCTGAACCGCATTTCCGCGCGCTTTTCGACCAGATGATCATGCTTGCGGCGATAGGCGATCAGATCGCGGATCGTGCCCATCTTCAATTCATGCTGGCGGGCGAAGGAGACGAGATCGTCCATCCGGGCCATCGTGCCGTCCTCATTCATGATCTCGCAGATCACGCCCGACGGGTTAAGCCCGGCAAGTCGCGCGATATCGACCGAGGCTTCAGTATGCCCGGCGCGAACCAGGACCCCGCCTTCGCGGGCGATCAGCGGAAACACGTGACCCGGGCTGACCAGATCATCCCGGCCTTTCGAGGCATCGATCGCCACCGAAACGGTCCGGGCGCGATCGGCGGCGGAAATGCCGGTAGTCACGCCTTCACGCGCTTCGATCGAGGTGGTGAAAGCCGTTTCATGCCGGGTCCCGTTGTGGCGGCTCATCAACTCGAGCCCAAGCTGCTCGACGCGCTGCTTGGCCAGCGTGAGGCAGACCAGCCCGCGACCGTGCTTTGCCATGAAATTGATCGCATCGGGGGTGGCCATCTGAGCGGGGATCACCAGATCGCCCTCGTTCTCGCGGTCTTCATCATCGACCAGAATGAACATCCGGCCGTTGCGGGCTTCCTCGATGATTTCCTCGATCGGGACCAGCGCTGGGGTATCGTCGCTATCAAACAGCGCGCGTTCCAGCTTGCCGAGAGTATCCGCGGTGGGGTTCCAGTCCGGCTCGGTGCAATCGCGCAGTGAGTTGGCGTGAAGCCCCGCAGCGCGGGCGAGGCCGGAGCGGGACATGCCACCTTCGGTGACAAGGTTGCGGACTTTTTCGATGATGATACTGGTCATGAGCAGGGGGTATCACATCAAAATGTGATCTGACAATGCCTCAATCACATTTAATGCAATTAGTTGCCCTTGAATTGCGGCGTCCGCTTTTCCAGGAATGCATCCACCGCTTCCGCATGATCGCCAGTGGCATGCGCGACGGCCTGCATCGCCGCGGACATTTCCAGCACTGTTGCGAGGTCCGCGCGGCGGGCTTCCCACAACAAGCGCTTGGTCATGCGAACTGCGAAGGGCGGATTGGCGGCGATCTTGCCAGCAAGCGCGCGGGCGGCGTCGAGCAAATCCGCATCGGGCACGACCCGCGAGACGAGGCCGCAGGCGAGCGCCTCTTCTGCGTTCAGCATATCGCCGGTCAGCGACATTTCGGCAGCCTTCGAGAACCCGATCACCCGCTGGAGCAACCATGCTCCACCATCGCCGGGGATAATTCCCAGCTTGACAAAACTTTCAGCGAATTTTGCACTTTCCCCGGCAATTCTAAGATCGCACATGCAGGTCAGATCAAGCCCGGCGCCGATCGCCGGGCCGTTGACGGCGGCGATCACCGGCACTTCCAGCGCGGCAAAGGCCAGCGGCAACCGCTGGATGCCGCGCTTGTAGTTACCGCGGGTCCGCGCCGGCAGTCCGGCATTCAGGCCCTTGCCCGGCTTCATCGCGTGGATATTGCCGCCCGAGGAAAATGCCTTTCCCGCTCCGGTCAGGATCGCGACGCGCGCGTCAGGATCGGCCTCAAGCCGTTCCAGCGCGGCCAGCAGCGCCTCGATCACGTCGCTCTCCGAAATCGGATTGCGCATCTCGGGCCGGTTTAGCGTCAGCATGACAATGCCGGCGGCATCCATTTCGTACAGTACCGCGCTGTCCACTGCTATACTCCTCTGATTTCCTTGGCCTGCTTTATGCGGCGCGGACGGTTTGTCCACCACAGGATGATGATCGCTGCGGCCAGCGCGATGGGAACCGCGGCGAGCACCGAAAGGCCGAGTTCACGGCTGGCCTCGAGGATCGGTAAATGCACCGCAAACAACGGAAAGGAAATCGCTCCCGAGAACCAGCCCAGCCAACTTTCCCGGCGTACTTGCATCATCCCCAGGATCATGGCCGGGCAAAGCAGCAGCACGAAGGCGAGGTCAAAGCTCCAATGCATCCAGTCAATCGCCCAGCCGCCCAGAATCGCTAGGGGCATAGCCGGAAGCGCGATCCAGGCGGGCAGCGCCATCCGCGGGGGTAAGACGAAGCGGCGCGAGAGCGCAATTCCGATGCAATAGGCGAGCATGATCCGCGGAAACCCGGCGAAAAAGTTCTCCGGCCGGGCTCCGACGTCGAGCGAACCGAAACGCTGCGCAACCAGCACGACGGTGCCCAGCAACATAACCACCAGTATCGCCAGACCGCGCGTGCCGAGGTGTCGCAAGACGAAGCTGTGCGTGAAATTGGCCACCAGCTCGTAAAAAATCGTCCAGCCCGGGATGTTGAGGACAAATACCACGCGGAGGAACGGCCAGGGGATGAGCAGGAGATTGGCAATGGCGATCGGCAGGAACTCTCCCAGCCCGCTGCTGCGGACCCAGAAGAACGGAATACCGATCAGCGATCCCAGCGCCACCGTCCCCCACATCCGGCGATAGCGTGCGCGCATCAGCACTAACGGGCTCAGCCCCGCAGCCAGCCGCGGCTCGTTGACGCGGGCCATCATGAAGCCGCTGAGCATCAGGAAAAAATCGACCCCGAGATAGCCCTTGGCGAACCAGTTGGGATAGCCACCGAACACCCCGTGTGCATGGAGGCCGACCACGCACAGCGCCGCGATACCGCGCAGGGCGTCGATTCCGTGGAGCCGAGGCAAGGGCTCAGCCAATCATTCGCTCGATGAACCAGAAGCTGGCAATTGTTCCGATCCCATAGCTCGCAACCACGGTTGCCGGACGAAGCGCCTGCGGGGCGATGCGGCGAAGCGCAGCGACAGCTAGCAGACAACTGGCAATGATGACCAGCTGACCTGCCTCGACCCCCAGATTGAAAGTCAGCAAAGCGATCGGCACATCGCCTTCGGGCAGGCCGATCTCGCGCAGCGCACCGGCAAAACCAAACCCATGGAGCAGGCCGAACAGGAAAGCGATCACCCAGGGTATCTGCTCCGAAAGCCTTGGGGTTGTCTCGCGCTGCTTGACGATCTCAACCGCCAGGAACACGATCGAAAGCGCGATCAGCGCCTCGACCGGCGCCTGGGCGAGGCCGAACAGCCCCAGCGTGGTTCCGGCCAGCGTCAGCGAATGCGCCACGGTAAAGGCGGTCGCAGCGCGGACCACAACCCAACCGCGCATAAGCAGCAGCACCAGCGCGACCACAAACAGCAGATGATCGTAACCCGTCAGGATATGTTCGACGCCCAGCAGCGCATAGGTTCGCGCGACTTGCCAGGAATCCGGAACCATCTTGACCACGGCCAGCGGGCGGTCAGGCGTCAGCCGCTCAGCCTGAACCGGGCGATCCAGCGGCGCAATCCGCAGCAATGCATCGGTGTAACTCGATTCCATACCGGCGAGACCGACACTCGCGCCATCGAGCGGGCGGGCACAGTCAAGACTGGCGCTGGCAACCAGCGCGGCGCCTTCGAGGCGCACCGGGCCGGGGGTGACATTGCAGAAATCGGGCAGCGCCGGGCGGGACCGTGTGGCCAATCCGCCCAGCACCGGTGCCTTCCAGATCATGTCCCAATGACCGGCATCGCGCTGGGTCAATTCGAGATAGCCGGGGCGCAGTTCATCGGCACGGGCAGGGGCAGCTAGCCCAACCAGCAAGGCGCAAAGCCAGATACAGCAGAACCGGTTCATCGCGGCTGCTCAATCACCACATCATAGCTCTCAAGTAGCTTGCGATAGTTCTCGTCTTCGGCCCGCTTGATTGCGGCGGAACGCCAGTCATTCTCGAGCCGCTGGCGAACATCGGCGAGCCGCGGCGCGGCCGGAACCTCGCGGCGGTCAATCCGCACCAGATGGAGGCCAAGCCCCGAGCCGATCGGACCGGTCCAGCTTCGGGTCGGGGCATTGCGCAGTGCTGCGGCGAACTCGTCTCCGAAGAGGCTGGCCAGCTCGCTTGCTGGCGCGGATGAAAACCGCGTTGGAACCGGGGCAGGGCGGCCCATTCCATCGGGCGACGCGCCTTGCCTTAGCGCGGCAAGCAACCCGGTCGCAGCCGTGCGGGATGGTGCGTCGTCGGTACCGAGATAGAGCTGGGTCAGCGTATATCGCGGATCGAGCGTATAGCGGGCCGGATCGCGGTTCAGCAGCGCCTGCAACTCGGCGTCGGCGGGGCTGGCTGTCTCAGCCTGGCTGGTCGAGGCCCAGATCATCTTGCTGCGCAGTCGGCGCATGACAACTTCATCATCGCGGTCGAGCCCTAGGCGGAGAGCCTCGCGGTAATAGATCTGGCCCTTGACGTAATCGCCGATCAGTGCGTCTATTTCTTCGCGCGAGGGCGGGCGGCGATAGGTTTGGGTCCAGCGTTCGGCCAGCCGGCTGACCACCGCTTCGTTGACCTTGACCCGCCGTTCGCCGGGATCGGCAGGCCGCCCCGAAAGAAGTGCGAAAACCACCACCCCGGCGAGCAGGAAGTGAACCAGGGGTTCGCGCAGCAGCGCGGCTGCGCGGTCCCGCAACGGCATCAATCCTGCTCCTAGACGGGGGTGTACCAGATCGGCGAGGTGTAAGCCCGCTCCTGCTGCTTTACCCGGACATCGGGCGTCAGCTTGGCACCATAATGCACCGCGTCATAGGCGGGCCAGCTGGGAGTCGGAATTTCAATCACCCGGACATAATAGAAGGCCCGCAGTGCTGGATCGAATTCGGGATCGGTCCAGACGGTCGCCAGCGAAGCCGCCCCGATCGAGTTTTTGTAGGTGGCAGTTGCAACATCGACTGTGTCGCCAACAGCCGGTACCTTGCCGCTTGTTCGCGTGCGCTTGTCCTTGTTGCTCCACACGGCATCGAAGATCTTCTCGCGCGTGACACCCGCCTTGTCGGTCCAGCCCTTGACCACTTGCACCCGGTCAAGATTGGCCCCGATCGGATCCTTCAAGGCAGAGATGATCAGTTTCGGAATGCCGTGCTTTACCGGGCTCAGGCTGCCGCCCATCGGCACACCGCGGGTATAGCCTGCGCGGACCCAGTTGCCCTTCAGGACTTCGGGCGTGAAATCCCATCCGGCGAACACCCGCACCGTCATGCGCGGGCCGGTGGTGGCGTAGACTTCCTTGCGCATCATCGCATCGAAGATCGCACCGCGAGTATTGGCCTTGGCCCAGACCCCGGCATAGCCGCCAGCGAGGTAATTCCAGCCGAAGCGGCCCTTGCGGGTGCCCAGATTCTGTTCGGACGTTGCCCGGGCCGCACTTGGCTCGTTGCCGCTATGTTTGCCGAAGAAATTGTCCTCGTCGCCGGTCGCCAGCGCGGTGTGGCTGTCGGTCGAGCCGATCATCCCGAATTTGTAGGGATTGACCCCGGTTCGCTGTTCGATCGCCAGGCCGCGCTTCAAGGCCTCGCGGGCATATTCGCCGGCAAACATGTCCGAGGATTTGGGCTGGGTCGACAGCAGATTGTTCAGTTCCCAGCCGGCAACGCCAAAGCCGGCGAATTCATCATTGGGCGAAAGGAACGGGTGCGCCTCGCTGTCACCCTTGATCTGGGTGACTTCGACCACCGGTTCATGCGCTGCACGGCGCCGGGCATAGTCGGCACTCATCGGGCCGCCGCTCGGGTCGGTGAGCATGAACATCAGACCATTGGAGACATTGGAATTATGCGGGATCGCCAACACTTTACCGCCGGTCGATTGCTCATAGGCGTCCATATAGTCCCACAGATTGTCGGGCGCGACGAGGCCCGCAGCAGAGGCCGGCATGACCGTGCTGACCTTGTCCTTGCCGTCCCTGAATATCAGGTTCCGGTGCAGATTATTACCGCCGTCCATCAGCGTATATTCAAAGCCCATGAAGGCGGTGAACTTGCCCGGCTCATTGTAACGCTCGACAATGCCGAGATGGTCGAGCCAGATCGATTTGGTCCGCTTTGCCGAGTCAGCATCGTTTTGCAGTCCCAGTGGCATGGTGCCTTTCGCGCGGGCGTCAAGCAGCTCGGCCGTTGCTCGCAGCGAACCAGCCGGGCCTTCGTGCATCATGTCGTGCCAGCGCAACAGCTGCGGATCGCGGATCATCATGCGCGGTGCATCAAACAGCGCCTTGGTTGCGCCAAGCCCTTCGGAGTGATCGGTAATCACCAGAAAATCGAGCGGCCGGGCCAGCTTGGCTTTGAGATTGGTGCTGGAAGTAACCTCTTCACCGCGGGCAAAGCGCAGCGCCTCTTCCGGCCCGAGCCGAACGCCGAAGCCAAACGCATCGACCGAGTTGGAAGTATGGAGGTGGGTATCGCCCCACAAGACGCGCTCAGGAAATTCGGATTCCGCAACCGTGGCCACAGAACCGCCGGTGACCTGCTTGATCTGGTCACAGCCCGATACCAATACCGCAGCACTCAGCATGAGTGCCGCCGCCATGCGCATCTCCCGCATAATGTCCCCTCCTGCGGCAACTTGTCCGGTTGCCTTTTACCATCCTCATCATGACAGCGCGGAACGCCCCGTCAACCGTTGGTGCACGCCAATTTGCCTGCCAACCGATCGGTATCGCGTCCCAGGATTCAACAATTGCCATCACGTGCCCGCTATGCGTGACCGTATGGTGAAGTTCGAACCGATTGGGCAGCGCACATTGCCCTGTCGATCGATGGTGTCGCCGCAGTCGGCGCGGCCTCATTGCCCGGTTCTGATCTTGTTTTGACCTCAGGCACTCCGGTCGAGCTGCCGCAGGGCAATAATCAGCCCCGAATGCTGGTCAGCCGGACCCGCCCCGCCAGCGAAGCGATCGCCGTAGCCGAGGCGATCGGTGGATCGACGGATCGCCAATTGTGGATAACGCCGCCGAAACCAGCCTGCCGGATCTGCTGATCTGCCGTCCCGAATGGGCCGAACCGGTACTGACGCTGATAAGCGCGATCAGGCCCTGACCTGGGTTGTGCCCGAGAGGCGATCATAGTTGGGGTATGGTGGACACACTTGGGCTCGAACCAAGGACCCGCTGATTAAGAGTCAGCTGCTCTACCAACTGAGCTATGCGTCCATACCGACAAGTCGGCCAGTCCCGAATCGGCGGGAACGCCTCCTATAGCGATTGCGTCACGGAGGAAAAGGGGTTTCCTGACGCTTGTCGCCGGGCCGACGCTAGCTGCGTCCGGTGCCGCCGCGCTGGCTCCACCGGTCCACCGCCATGATCGTGCCGATACAGATCATGTTGGTCATCATTGAGGAGCCGCCATGACTCATGAAGGGCAGGGGGATGCCGACCACCGGGGCCAGACCCATCACCATCATCAGGTTGATCGCCATGTAAAAGAAGATCGTGCAGGTCATCCCGGCAGCAAGCAGGCCGGAGAAACGATCCGGGGCATCGCGCGCCACATTAAGCCCCCAGCGCAGGACCAGCGTGAAGACCGTCAGCACGAACAGCCCACCCAGCAGGCCCCATTCCTCGGCCATGGTGGCAAAGACGAAGTCGGTGTGGGATTCGGGCAAATAATCGAGGTGGCTTTGCGATCCGTTGCCGAATCCCTTGCCGAACAAGCCGCCCGATCCGATCGCGATCTTGGACTGGGTGATGTGATAGCCGGTCCCCAGCGAATCGTTTTCGGGGTTGAGGAACACCAGCACCCGATTGCGCTGGTAATCGTGCAGCAGGGTGAAAAAGGCGATCGGGGCGATTATCGCGGCCGCGGCGCCAGCGCCAATGAACCAGCTCAGCGGCAGCCCGGCAAGGAAGATGACGACCACCGCACCAAAGCAAATCGCCAGCGCGGTGCCAAGATCGGGCTGAAGCATGACCAGCACGGCCGGCACTCCCAGCAGTCCCGCCGCGGGCAGCAGCGCCCGCCAGCTTTTGGTCATCGCCGGTGGCAGCGTGTCATAAAACCGCGCCATCACCAGCACGATGGCAGGCTTCATCAGCTCGGATGGCTGCAAGGTCATGAAACCGAGGTTGAGCCAGCGCTGACTGCCGCCGTTGATTCCGCCGATCAGCTCCACCAGCACCAGCAGCACCAGCAATCCCGCATAGGCCGGATAAGCGGCGAATTTGAACAGTTCGCGCGGGATCCGGGCGATCCCCGCCGCCAGGGCGAGGAACACAAAATACCGCAGGACATGCGTGCCCGCCCATGGCCGCAGGTTGCCTCCGGCGGCCGAGTAGAGCACGGCCGCGCCAAAAAAGACCATCGCCGTCAGCGGCAGGATAACCCGCCAAGGCTGCCGTGCGATCGGATCGGGGATGATTCCCATTGTCACTGCGGCACCGCCGGGGTTTCGCTTACTGCTGGCTCGGGCGCGGGGGCCGCAGCGCCGGTCTGGATCGGTTGAGCGGGCGCGCCGGCGCGATCCTGGCGAGCTTGTTCCTGCGCTACGCCGGCATCGTCTGCGGGCTTTGGCGCGTTGGTGCCGAACTCGGTTTCATAGGAGCGGAAGCGTGAGGCCATGCGTTGTTGCGGGGTTCCGCCCCAGCCGGTCTCCATCTCGGTCAAAACTTGCATGGCCTTGGCCGGATCGAACAGAAAGGTCATGACATCGCGCGCGATCGGATAGGCAGCGCCCGATCCGCCGCCGTGCTCGACCACCACCGCGCAGGCGTAGCGCGGCTTGTCCGCAGGCGCGAAGGCGATGAAGTGGCCGTGGTCGCGGTGCTTCCACAGCCCGCCCTTGCCCTTGCTGATATTGAGCCCAACGACTTGCGCGGTGCCGGTCTTGCCCGCCATCCGGACATCGGGGAGCGGCAGCTTGGCGCGCCCGGCAGTACCGCGGCCGTTGACGACTTCGCTCATCGCAGCGTGTACGAATTCGAGATGCTCCTGGTTGATCCCCATCGACTTGACCTGCGGCGCGCGATTATCGAACAACAGCCGCGGCATCAGTGCGTTGCCGCTGGCGATCCGCGCGGCCATCACCGCTTGCTGGAGCGGGTTGACCAGCATGTACCCCTGACCGATGGTTGCGTTGACCGTATCAAACACCGCCCAGTCTTTGCCATATTTGCGCTTTTTCCAAGCCGGATCGGGAACTGTACCATACGATTGCCCTGCCACCGGCAGTGGGAATTCCTGCCCCAAGCCCAGTCGCCGTGACATAATTGCGATCGGGTCCATCCCGATCCGCTGGGCGAAGTGATAAAAATAGACATCGCAGCTTTGGTAAATCGCTTTGGCCATATCGACCGTGCCATGGCCGCGGCGATTCCAACAGTGGAACACCCGGTTGCCAACGCGCAGACCTCCGCCGCAAAACACTGTTTCCTCCGGCTTGAGGCCCGCATCGAGGAACGACAGCGCGACCATCGGCTTGACGGTCGATCCCGGTGGATAGAGCCCGCGCAGCACCTTGTTGCGCAAGGGGACGTGATCATCATCGGACAGCATCTTCCATTCGATCCGGCCGATGCCATCGGAGAAACTATTGGGATCGTAGCTGGGCATCGAGGCCATGGTCAGGATATCGCCGGTGGCGCAATCCATCACCACCACCGCGCCCGATTCAAGGCCGATCCGCCGCGCCGCATAATCCTGGAGCGGCCCGTTGATGGTCAGCTTGATCGGCTGGCCGGGCACATCCTCTCGGGTATCGAGATCGCGGACGATCCTGCCGCTGGCGGTCACTTCCACCCGCCGCGCGCCGGGTACACCGCGCAGCTTCTCCTCAAATTGCTGCTCGAGGCCGTCCTTGCCGATCTTGTAGCCCGGGGTGATCAGCAGCGGATTGCGGTCTTTTTCATAGTCCTCGGCAGAGGCTGCTCCGACATAGCCGACCAGGTGTCCGACCGAAGGCCCGGTGGGGTAAAAACGCGAGAACCCGCGCTGCGGGACCACACCGGGGAGATCGGGCAACCGCACGCTGACTGCGGCAAACCGCTCCCAATCGAGGCCGGAGGCGACCTCGACAGGCTGAAAGCCATGGGCCTTGTCCAGTTTGTCCTTGAGATCGCGCACTTCAACTGCGGACAATTGCAGCAGTTGGCCCAGCTGATCGACAGTTTGATCGGCATCGACCAGCCGATCGGGAATCAGATCGACCCGGAAATCCGCCCGATTCGAGGCCAGCGGTGCGCCATTGCGATCCAGAATCCAGCCGCGCCGCGGCGGGATCAGCGTCAGGTTGACCCGGTTGCTTTCCGCTTCAAGCTTGTACTTCTCGTTCTGAGCGACCCCGATCCAGGCCATTCGCGCGGCCAGCAGGAGGCCAAGGCCACCCTGAACAGTGCCGATCACCATGCTACGGCGGTCAAAACTGTTTTTGAGCGTGCCCGAACTGACATGCTGCGTACTGCCGCTGATCATTACAGCTCCCGGATCGGCAGAAGGCGTATGCGATCGGCAAGCCCAGCGATCCTTCCAACCAGCGGGAAGGTGAAGATCGCCACGATCATTTGTGGGATGATCACAAATAATTCCGTCGCCCCGCCGCTTAGATTGGCGAAGCCTGTGCTCAGGACAAGATAGCCGGCGATAATCCCGGCTGCGGCTAGCCAATTTTGCGCAAAGCCGCGCCAGGGAAAGCGGTTTTCGATCAGATCGATTGCAATCATCGCCAGCGACCACAGCAGCACCGCCGAGCCGAATGGCTGACCGCTGAACAGGTCGTCGAACAGACCGAGTGGCAGACCGGCCCAGACCGGAAACAGCCCGGGTCGCAGCTGCTGCCACGCGATCATGAACAGGAAGCCGATCGGTGGCAGGATCGGCGCTGAGGCGATAATGGGCCAGGTTGGACTGAGGCTGCCAAGCATGACCAGCAGCCATGGCACGATCAATGCAAGCGTTGGCGAAGGCTCACGGTTGATCTTCTTGCGCGTTGCATCGCGCAAATTGCGGGGCAGGGGAATGGGAAGCTGGCCGGGCATCAAGGTTTGCCGGGGCTGGGCTTTGCCCCGGGCGGGGGCAGGTCGCTGGCCTTGAGCAGCTCTTGCCAGATCGGATCGACCACGACGAATTCGGTTGTGCCCGGGTCGCTCAGCGGCCGGGCGATCGCACCATCCGGCGTGATCCGGGCCACCACCGCAATCGCGGTGCCGGGGCGATACAGTCCGCCTGAGCCCGAGGTGACAAACGCATCACCGCGTTTCAGCGGATTAATCCCCAGGCTGATCAGCCGCAACTGGACCGTGCCATCGGCCCGCCCCGTTGCAAAGGCCGGGATGCCATCGCTGGCGCGGCGCACCGGCACCACGCTTTCCGTGTCGGTAATCAGCAGCACCCGGGCGGAGATGCTCCCCACTTCGAGCACGCGCCCGACCAGCCCCAGCGTGGACCGGACAGGCATGCCGATGGCAACTCCGTGGCGTGATCCAGCCCCCATTATCGCGAACCGGCGCGTGCTGGACGAGGTTGAGCCGATCAGCCGCGCCGCGGCGACCGGCTTTGGCTCGCCTTCAAGCAAACCCAGCGTGGCCTTGAGGCGAGCGTTCTCTTCCTTCACCGCCGCCGCTTCGGCAAGGCGGACGCGCGCCTCATCAACCTCGCGGCGGAGCAGGGCATTTTTGCTCCCAGCCGCAAAATAGCCGGCGATTGTGCTCCACAGTCCTTGCGAGGATGTGCGGCCTTTTGCCGCAGCCTGCGCGGCCGGAGCCGCGGCGTCTTGCGCGATGGCGCGAAAGCCAGAGAAAGCACTGGCGTTGCTGGTTGAGATGAGCAGCAACGCGACGCCAACCAGCGCGCCCGCAATCGCGATCACATAGCCAAAGAAGTTCGTATATTGCGCCCTGCGGGAATGACCGGAGCGCCGGTTGGTCGGCGGCGCCATGCCTGCCTTACTCCTTCTGCCCGTCAGGCAAACCGGTTCTGCCCGGTCACGCCGTCATCAACACACCGCGATAGATCGGATCTTCCATAGCACGCCCAGTGCCAAGCGCGACGCAGGAAAGCGGATCTTCCGCAATGCTGACCGGCAGGCCGGTTTCCTCACGCAGATACTCATCCAGCCCCTTGATCAGCGCGCCGCCGCCGGTCAGGACAATGCCCTGATCAACGATGTCTGCGGCCAGCTCGGGAGCGGTGTTTTCCAGCGCGATGCGCACGCCTTCGATGATTGCGCCAATCGGTTCGGACAGGGCTTCGGCGATGTTTGCCTGAGTGATCGTGATTTCTTTGGGTACCCCGTTGACCAGATCGCGACCCTTGATCTGGATCGATTCTCCGATACCATCGGCAGGGACGGTAGCGACGCCGTAATCCTTCTTGATCCGCTCCGCCGTGGCTTCGCCGATTAGCAGATTGTGGTGACGGCGGACGTAGCTGACGATGGCTTCGTCCATCTTGTCACCGCCAACCCGGACCGAGGTGGTATAGGCCAGCCCGCGGAGCGAGAGCACTGCAACTTCGGTGGTGCCGCCGCCGATATCGACCACCATCGAGCCGACCGGCTCGGTCACCGGCATATCGGCGCCGATTGCTGCGGCCATCGGTTCGAGGATAAGGTAAACTTGGCTGGCGCCGGCGTTCGATGCGGCGTCGCGGATCGCGCGCCGTTCCACCGAGGTCGAGCCCGAGGGAACGCAGATGACGATTTCGGGATAGCGGAACAGGCTCCGCTTGCCGCCATGGACCTTTCGGATGAAATACTTGATCATCTCTTCGGCCACTTCGATATCCGCGATCACGCCGTCACGCAGCGGGCGGATCGCCTCGATGCTGGCCGGCGTCTTGCCCATCATCATCTTGGCTTCATCGCCCACGGCCTTGACCCGCTTGACCCCGTTGATCGTTTCGATGGCGACCACCGACGGCTCGTTCAGCACGATCCCTCGATCCTGGACGTAGACCAGTGTATTGGCCGTTCCTAGGTCAATTGCCATATTCTGGGCACCGAATTTCAAGAATCGCGACAGGAAGGATGCCATCAAAATTTCCATAAACTTTTCAGCCACTTGCCGCGAAAGTCCGCGGCAGCGTTCGGCCGGTAGTTGGGCGTGAATGGCCTGTCCTTAACCCAAGCCCAAAGCAAACGCCAAAAATTTGTGTCGTTTCATCGCATAAGTAGCGCTGCTTGCCTCGAATTCCCGGAAGTTCATCGCTAGGGTGACGCCGTGCCTGTCATTCGCCGCCTTCCCGAAGCCCTGGTCAACCGCATCGCGGCCGGCGAAGTGGTTGAGCGTCCGGCGGCGGCGCTCAAGGAACTGGTCGAGAATGCGATCGACGCCGGGGCCGCAGCGATTTCGGTCAAGTTGACCAGCGGCGGGCTCGACCTGATCGAAGTAACCGATGATGGCTGCGGGATGGACCCGGCCGAAATCGCCCTCGCGCTTGAACGGCACGCCACTTCGAAACTGCCCGATGAGGCGATCGAACTGGTCGCCACGCTGGGTTTCCGGGGCGAGGCCTTGCCCTCGATCGCCAGCGTCTCGCGGCTGACGGTCGAAAGCCGCCCGGCTCCTTCGACAAGCTCAGGACAGGCCGGGGCTGGTGAAGGCTGGCGGCGGGTGGTCGATCATGGCGAGCTGGCGGGCGATGGCCCGGCAGCGCTCCCGCCCGGCACCCGGATCCGGGTCGAGCAGCTGTTCGGCAAGGTTCCGGTGCGGCGCAAGTTCCTGCGCAGCCCGCGCAGTGAATATGCTGCCTGCCTCGATGTCGTCCGTCGCCTCGCCATGGCGCGGCCCGAGGTCGGCTTTACCCTTGAGCATGACGGCCGCCGCGTGCTGGCAGTCCAGCCGGGAGAGGGCCTCGCCGAACGGGTCGCGCGGATCGTCGCGCGCGAACTGGCTCAGGACGGCGTGACCATCGATGTCCAGCGTGAGACTGGCGAAGGCATGGCGCGGCTGACCGGGGTGGCGGGGCTTCCAACCTATAATCGCGGGGTCGCCGATCATCAGTACCTGTTTGTCAACGGCCGTCCGGTAAAGGACCGGCTGCTGATCGGTGCGGTTCGCGGGGCTTATTCCGATATGCTGGCGCGCGATCGACATGCGGTGCTGGCGCTGTTCCTTGATCTTCCGCCCGAAGCGGTCGATGTCAACGTCCACCCGGCCAAAACCGAAGTCCGCTTTCGTGATCCGGCTCTGATCCGCGGCTTTCTGGTCAGTGGCTTGCGCCATGCCCTCGAAGGCGCCGGGCAGCGCAGCGCGCAGGCGCCGTCCGCCGCGGCCATGGGCAATTGGCAGGCCGAGCCGATTGCTGCTCCAGCGCCGATGTTCTCAGGCTTTGGGACGCCCTCGCGGGTCAGCGAGGCCGGCCAGGTCTGGCGCGGCTATGACCAGGCGGCCATGGCCCCGCCTGCCGCCCGCGCCGAGGAAGCGACTGCGGAGGTTGCGGATTATCCACTGGGCGTCGCGCGCGGACAGGTGGCGGAGACGTATATTGTGGCCGAGGCTGCGGACGGACTGGTCATCGTCGATCAGCACGCCGCGCATGAACGGTTGGTGCTCGAACGGCTCAAAGCGGCTGGCGCGCAAGGCGCGGTGGCGGCATCGCAGGCGCTGCTGATGCCCGAAGTGGTCGAGCTCGACGAGGTTCATTGCGACCGGCTTGAAGAACGCGCCGAGCAATTGGCAGGATACGGCCTGGCGCTTGAACGGTTCGGGCCGACTGCCATGCTGGTTCGGGCCGTGCCCGCCGTGCTGGCCAAAGGCGACGTCCATGCGCTGATCCGCGATATTGCCGATGATCTGGCCGCCAATGGCCCAAGTGTCGAAGGGGGGTCGCTGCTGCTGGGCGAGCGGCTTGATCTGGTGCTCGCCACTATGGCCTGTCATGGCTCGGTCAGGGCAGGTCGGGTGCTGAGCGTGGCCGAGATGAATGCCCTGCTGCGCGAAATGGAAGTCACGCCGCGCTCGGGCCAGTGCAACCACGGTCGCCCGACTTGGGTTAAGCTGGCGCATGGTGATATCGAAAAGCTGTTTGGGAGGCGATGATGCGCGCTGCCTTACTGATCCTGCCCTTGGCGCTGGCCGCTTGTGCGAAGAGCGACATAGACCAGCAAAAGGAAGACGAAGCAGCCGTCGCCGCGGTCGAGGCGGCGCAGAACCGTCTGCCGCCAATCAAGCCGGTCGCTTTGCAATCCTTGCTGGCTGGCGACCGGGGCCGGATGGACGGTGGCAGCGGGCATTGCAGCTACGGGTTCGCAGTGCCTCAGCGCAGCGATCCGATTTTCGTGACCATGGGTAGCTTCGGCTGGATCAAGGTCGCAGGCGTGCTCATCAAACTGGCCGGCGATGTTGGCAGCGAGCCCGGTCCGGCCCGGACATGGACTCACTACACCGGCCTCGACATGACGCTCCGGATCCTACCGGGCGATTCTTCCGTCGCGCCAAGGGCTTCCAATGGCGCGGATCGACCGGTTCGGTTGGTCGTGCGCGATGTCTGGGACCGGGAGGTTTTGACCGAAAATCTGGTTCAGGCTTGTACGTCCTGATCCCCCCGCAGCTGGATCAGTCCGATCGAACGAAAGCGCATCACCATCACATCATCCTGATTGTAGACTTGGATGATTGATTTGAAGCTGCCCATTTCGGGGCGCGAGCGGCTGCGGGTTTTTTCCAGCAGTTCGGTTTCAATCCGCAGCACGTCGCCGGGATAGACCGGCTTCAGCCAGCGCAATTCGTCATGCCCGGGTGAGCCGAGCCCGGCCTGCTGGCGCGTCTTCATATTATCGACCAGCATCCGCATGGTCATGGCGCAGGTGTGCCAGCCGCTAGCGGAAAGCCGGCCAAAATGGGTTCTGGCGGCGGCAGCGTCATCGAGGTGAAAGGCCTGCGGATCATATTTCGAGGCGAATTCGATCACTTCTTCGCGGGTCACTTCATAACGGCCAAAGCTGGCCTTTGAGCCGACTTCGAGATCTTCAAAATATTGCACTGCCGGCCTCCACTCAGACGTTGAACTTGAAGTGCATCACGTCGCCGTCCTGAACCGCATATTCCTTGCCTTCCTGGCGTAGCTTGCCGGCATCCTTGGCCCCGGTTTCGCCGCCCAGGGCGATATAGTCGGTAAAGGCGATGGTTTCGGCACGGATGAAGCCGCGCTGCATGTCGGAATGGATTTCGCCGGCAGCGTCAGGGGCCTTGGCTCCGGTATGGACGGTCCAGGCGCGGGCTTCCTTGGGGCCGACAGTGAAGAAGGTCAGCAGGTGGAGCAGATCATAGCCTGAGCGGATGATCCGGGCGAGGCCGGTTTCGTGCAGGCCCATTTCCTCCAGAAACACCATCCGTTCCTCGGGATCCATCCCGACCAGCTCGCTTTCGATCGCGGCAGAAACGATTACCGCATTGGCGCCCTCGGCCTCGGCCTTGGCAAACACCCGCTTCGAAAAATCATTGCCCTGTGCCGCGGCATCTTCATCGACATTGCAAACGTAAAGCACCGGCTTGGCGGTGAGCAGCTGGGCCTGTTTGAAGACCCGATCCTCCTCCTCATCCTTCGGCTTGGTCAACCGGGCCGGCTTGCCCTCGCGCAGCAGGTCGAGCGTCTGACCCAGCACCGAGGCAACAATCTTCGATTCCTTGTCACCCTGCGCCGATTTTTTCTGCGCGGCGGGCACGCGTTTTTCCAGGCTTTCCAGGTCTGACAGCATCAGCTCGGTCTCGACCGTTTCGGCGTCGGAGACCGGATCGACCTTGTTTTCGACGTGCTGGATGTCATCGTTCTCGAAGCAGCGGAGGACATGGATGATCGCATCCACCTCACGGATGTTGCCGAGGAACTGATTGCCCAGGCCTTCGCCCTTGGACGCGCCGCGGACCAGCCCGGCGATGTCGACAAAGCCCAGCTGGGTCGGAATGATCTTGGCGCTGCCGGCAATCGCCGCCAGTTGATCGAGCCGCGGATCGGGAACGCCGACATTGCCGACGTTGGGTTCGATCGTGCAGAATGGATAATTGGCCGCCTGCGCCGATTGCGTCTCGGTCAATGCATTGAACAGCGTTGATTTGCCGACATTGGGCAGCCCGACGATACCGCAACGAAAACCCATGACCCACTCCTGCCAAACGCCGGGTGCGGCGCTCAAGCGCGCGCCCATAGCCGGGTGCAGGCGCTTTGGCCAGTTTCACCGAATTTTCAGTCTTGCGGGCTATACCGCATCCCATGAAAAAACTGCTCATCCTTCCCGCCTTGCTGGTGCTGTCTGCGTGCGGTGACAGCCCGGCCGAAAGTTACACCAAAGCCCAACAGGCCTTTGCCCGGCACGATTATCCGGTGGCCCGCGTCACCATCGCTTCGGCTTTGGCGGCGCAACCCGGTGACAAGGCGATGCTGCTGTTGCAAGCGCGCACCTTGATTGCGCTGGGTGATGGCGAGGGTGCCGGAAGCGCGCTGGAACGGTTGACCGGCACCAGCCCGGCTCAAGGCGAAATGGCGGAGCTTTCCGCCGAGGCCGCGCTGCTGCGCCAGGCGCCCGATGTCGCGCTGGCGCTGCTCGGCAGCAGCAACTCGGTCGAAGCTGAACGGCTGCGCGCATTGGCGGCGATTCAGCAGAACAATCCGGGGAAAGCCGGCGAGCATTTTGCCGCAGCGATGGCGAGCGGCGGAAGCGCGCGGGTGTTCGCCGATTATTGCCGGTTCCGGCTGATGGCAGGCGATGTCGCCGGAGCCAAAGAGCTGGCCGCGCAGGCCATCAAGGCTGCGCCCGATGGCCTTGATGCGCTGCTGGTCAACGGCCAGCTGACGCTGCGTCAGGGCGATCTCAAACAGTCGCTGAGCCATTACAGCCACGCGGCAAAGCTCTATCCCGCCAGCTTGGCGGCGTTGACCGGACAAGCGGCTGTGCTGGGTGATCTTGGCCGGCTTGACGAGATGCAGGCGATTACGGCGCAGGCTGCGAACTTTGCGCCAAAAGACCGGACCGTGGTTTATTTGCTTGCCCGGGCTGGCGCAGCGCGCAAGGATTGGGCCGGCGTCCGCGCGACCGTCCAGCCGATCGAGGCGGAATTGCCGCAGCACGACCCGATCCGCCTGCTGTATGGCGAGGCGCTGATGCATCTTGGCCAGAATGAGCTGGCGATGGCCCAGTTCGGGCCGATGACACGCAGCGGACCGGGGGCCCGGATGGCGGTGCGGATGCTTGGCGAAACCCAGCTTGGTGCCGGCGACGCGCGGGCCGCGCTTGCCACTCTCAGGCCGTTGGCGACGTTGCCCGATGTTCGCCCGGAGGAATTAAGTCTGATCGCTAGGGCGGCCAAGCAGAGCGGCGATCCGGAGGCTGCGCAACTGGCTTCACTCGCCCACACCCCGGCTTCGCAGGCGCTGGGGACCGATCTGGCCGATGCCGATGCGGCGATGCGCCGAGGCAGCTGGGCCAGAGCTGCAGCGGCCTATGAGCGGATATTGGCGATGACCGACGGACGCAACGCCATGGTGCTCAATAATATGGCCTATGCCCAGCTGATGCTTGGCAACAATGCCAAGGCACTGGATTTTGCTCAGCGGGCGCTGAAGCAAGCGCCTGACAATCCCTCGGTCATCGATACATTGGGCTGGATCCGGTTCAAATCAGGTCAAAACCTGGCCGAAGCAAAACGCCTCCTCCACCTCGCAGCAGAGAAGGCGCCAGCCAATGTCACGATCACCGCGCACCTTGCCGAAGCAACGCGGGCTGGAAGTTAGTTCAGGCGAAAGCCGGGGTCAGGGCTGCCTTGCTCGGACGGCGGCGGCGGCGCAGCAGCGCCAGCGCCGCGATCCCGCCGGCCATCATCCCCAGCATGCCGGGTTCGGGAACAGTCGTGCCGCCCGAAGTCGTCGTGGTTCCGCCGGTCGAGGTCAGAGTACCGGAACCGTTGGCCGAGGAAACGTTGCCCGCGCCGGTGATCGACTGATACCGCACGAAGAAATCGCTCAGCGTCAGCGAACTCAGCGGAGCCGCAAAGTTGAGCGTGAAGCTGCCGGCTCCGGTGGTGCCTTGAGCCAGGCCACCGCCGCCGCCGCCAGCACAGCTGCCTGTGGCTGCATCCTTGAAGCAGACATCAACCGCGCCGATCCCGTTGGGATAACTCGAATCCAGCGTGGTGTAGCTAAACGCGCCGGTTGAAGACGCGCTGGAAATAGTCGGATCGGTGTTGAACGCAAAGCCCGACACCCGCGAGGTGAGCGGGGAGCTGGTGGTGTTCGCGACGTTGTAGCTGAAGCTATAGCTGGTTGCGGTGGTGCCGGTCAGCGTGAAGGTCGTCCCGGCAGTCAAACCGCTGATCGGAGTGCTGCCGGAAAAGCCGTCATAATTAAACGTATAGCTATTCCCTACATCGGCTGCGCTGAGCGTGATCGCATCGGCCATCGCAGGTGTGGCACCCAAGGCAATGCCGACAAGTGCAGCGGCCGGGATCAACTTGCGGATCAGTGACATAGAATACCCTCATCAAAACAGCGTAGTTTACGAATAACGAAGCAATCCACGTGCCAAGTCAGGAGTTTCGAGCATCACAATGGTTAACGCCCGCGCGCGCAGCGTTGATTTGTAAGAATAATCGACAGATTTGGACTATTCTGAGAGCCGCAGCGCGACAGCGTTCATAAACCGCGCATCCTCGCCCTTGGCGAGCCACTCGGCCTCCCCCGCCACCGCACCGAGCACGTCGGCGAGATCGTCTTGCTCATCCTTGGCGTAATTGCCCAGCACATAGCCGGTTACCCGGTCCTTGTGCCCGGGATGGCCGATGCCAAGGCGGACGCGGCGGAAATCTGGTCCGATGTGCTGGTCGATCGAGCGCAAGCCATTATGCCCGGCTGTGCCGCCACCTTGCTTCACCTTGACCTTGAACGGCGCGAGATCCAGCTCATCGTGGAACACGGTCAGCACGTCGGGATCGAGTTTGTAGAAGCGCAGCGCCTCGCTCACCGCTCGGCCGCTTTCGTTCATGTAAGTGGCGGGCTTGAGCAGCAGGATCTTCTCGCCCGCTATCCGGCCTTCCTGCAGCCAACCGGAAAATTTCTTCTGAACCGGGCCGAAGCCGTGAACGTCAGCCAGCACATCGGCGATCATAAAGCCGATATTGTGCCGGTGGAGCGCATATTGCGGACCGGGATTGCCGAGGCCGACCCAGAGTTGCATTGTGGTAGCTCCCTCTCCCCGCGCGGCGAGGAGAGGGAATTAACCTCAAGCCTCAGCCGGCGTTTCTTCGGCGTCACCCGCTTCGCTCTTCAGCGCGGAAGGTGCCACGATCGTCGCGATGGTGAAATCGCGGTCGGTGATCGCGGAAACCGAGCCTGCGGGCAGAGCCACATGGCTGATATGGATCGACGCGCCAACTTCAAGGCCGGTGACATCGATCTGGATGTCATCGGGAATCTTGTCAGCATCGCAGACCAGCTCCAGCTCGTGGCGCACGATGTTAAGCACACCGCCCCGCTTGAGGCCGGGTGAGGCGTCTTCGTTGATGAACAGCACCGGCACTTCGACGGTAACTTTGGCATCCTTGGTCACACGGAGGAAATCGACGTGGAGCGGGCGCTCATTGACGGGGTGGAATGCCACGTCCTTGGGGAGCGTGCGGATCGACTTGCCGCCGACTTCGACCATCACGATCGAGTTGGTAAAGTGACCGGTGCCTAGCTGGCGACGCAGTTCCTTCTCTTCGACATGGACCGCAAGCGGGGCTTCCTTGCCACCATAGATAACGGCGGGGACGCGGCCTTCACGACGCAGTGCACGGGAGGCTCCCTTGCCTGCCTGTGTCCGCGTCTCGGCCGGCAGGGTATGAGTATCGCTCATCTGAACTACCTTTTCAAAACACTGTTTGCACAATTCGCCCGTCACGCCTCCAGGGATGACCATGATCGGGGAAGCGCGCGCCCCTAACCGCAATAGGGGCAAAAGGCAAGCATGTGCGGTTCCTATTGAAGCCGGCGCACCTTGTAACCGCGCGCGGCGAGCAATGCGGGCAAGCCTTCTGCCCCGGCCATGTGCAGCGCGCCGACAGCTACCAGCGGCCGCGCGCCCTGTTGGAGCATCACCGAAAGCCGGTTGGCCCAAGCATTGTTGCGATCGGTCAGCAGCGCCCGGCGCAGTTCAGGATCGGCCATCATTCCGTTCCGCGTTTCAGCCGCCATCACCGCCATATCGCCGCTGCGCCAGGCATTGCCGAGCCGGTCATCATCATCGACCTGTGCAGCCTCGACAACGACAGCCATCAGCAGATCGCGCTGGTCGGCCTCGGGGAGGCGATCGAAAATGCCGAGCTGGACGGCAGTACCTTCCAGCTCGGCCACCGGCTTGCCCTTGGCCGCATTCAATATCTCGCGGTCGATGCCGAAATCGGCGTCGGCCTCACCTTGCGCCGCACTGGCGATGGTCAGCGCCGCAGCCCAGGTCTCGGTCTCGGCGAACTTACCGGGATCAAGCTTTAACTCCCGCATCAATGCCAACAGCTTCGGCTTTACCGCGGGCACCACCCGGCTTTCCAGCGGCGGCAAGCCGGGGCTGGCGGCCAATTGCGCATAGATCTTCTGCATCGCCGCCGGATCATTGATGTTGGCGATTTCCAGCACCAGCTGGTCCGATCCAGCCAGCGCGGCTTCCACCGGGGCAGAGCGCCATGTGACCGGCGCGGGCAGGGCGTGGATCGTTCCCAGCAGCCAAGCCTGCTCGCCGTGATCGCCGGTGACCTCCCACAAAGCGGGCGTCACCACCTCGGGCGGCGGCGGCTTGCACGCGGAGAGCGCGAGTATCAGGGCAGCGACAATCCAGCGCATTACTGGATCCGGGTTGTGGTTATGCCCAGTCGCTTGAGCTGGTCCTGCAAACTGCCGGTCCCGCCAAGATGCCCCGCGCCCACCGCGACAAAGCTGGTTCCGGGCCGCGCCAGCCGGGCCTTGATCCAGCTGGCCCATTGGCGATTGCGATTGGTCAGCAGCGTGGCGACCATCGCCGGATCATCAGCTGCAGCGTTCATCAGTGCGGCCAGCTTGTCAGTTTCGCCTTTGGCCCATTGGGCGACCATCTTGGCGACATCCTGGCGCAGTGTCGGCAGCGCGTCGATCACTTCACTCAAATAGCGCCGCTGAGTGGCAAGCGGCAGCGAATCGAACAGGGCAAGCTGGTAGTCGAGCGTCTCCAGCCCCACCCGCGGCTTGCCTCGGGCTTTGACCCGCTCGGCCAGGGTGCTCTCCACCCCGTCGGCGACCGCAAAGCCGTCGCGCAGCAGCGGCAGCGTGGCCAGGACGACCGCCGCGTACCACGGCTTGAAGCGATCGAAGCTGTCGATCGGCAGCTGATAGCGCCGCATCGCCGCTTCGAACTTGGCCCGCTCTTGCTTGGTCAACAGTCCGCGCAGCGACTTGCTCTTGGGAAGGACCGCGCGGTCCAGCAGCGAGGATTGCACGGTCCCATCGGCCAGCTCAGGGATTTCGGTGATCAATTCGTCGGCGCTCTCGACAGCATTGGCAAGCGCCCCGTCGAACCATTCGATGCCGGGAGGCAGCAGGTGGATCGTCCCGAACAGATAGATTGTTGTATCCGCATCGGCGACTTTCCACAGCGCCGGGTGCAACGCTTCGGCTGCGGGCACAGCCTCGATCGGCCGCGGAGCAGGGAGGTGCTGCTGGGCTTGAGCCAGATTGGCAAGGCAAGCCGCGATCAGCGCGACGGCCGCAGCAAGCCGTTTGGGCATAGTCATCATGCCATTGGCTATAGCCGAACAGTTGCGCATTGCAGCATCGCTTATTGACCCTGTCCGGACCATAAGCCAAAGGCCCGGACATGGCCGAGACTGCATCGCCTCTAAGCTTTCAGGACATGATCCTGCGCCTCCACGCGTTCTGGAGCGCGCAGGGTTGCCTGATCCTCCAGCCCTATGACATGCGGGTGGGGGCAGGGACCTTTCACCCCGCCACCACGCTGCGCGCGCTAGGGCCGGAGCCGTGGAGCGCGGCCTATGTCCAGCCCTCGCGGCGGCCGACCGACGGCCGCTATGGCGAAAACCCCAACCGGCTGCAGCATTATTACCAGTATCAGGTGATCCTCAAGCCCAACCCGGCCAATCTCCAGGAGCTATACCTGCAAAGCCTGGCCGCCATCGGCATCGATCCGCTGGCGCATGATATCCGCTTTGTCGAGGATGACTGGGAAAGCCCCACGCTGGGCGCCTGGGGGCTGGGCTGGGAGGTCGGGTGCGACGGGATGGAAGTCACCCAGTTCACTTACTTTCAGCAGATGGGCGGCTTCGATTGCAAGCCGGTCGCGGGCGAGCTGACTTATGGGCTGGAGCGGCTGGCGATGTATATCCAGGGCGTCGACAACGTCTATGATCTGGCGTTCAACAGTGCTGGCAACAACAACAGCGTCACCTATGGCGAAGTGTTCCTCAAGAACGAACAGGAATTCTCGAAATACAACTTCGAAGTGGCCGACACGCCCGCGCTGTTCGATGGCTTTGCCAAGGCCGAGGCCGAATGCATCCGCTGCATCGAGGCTGACATTCCGCTCGCCGCATATGACCAAGCGATCGAGGCGAGCCATCTGTTCAACCTGCTGCAAGCGCGCGGCGTGATCTCCGTGCAGGAACGCGCCAGCTACATGGGCCGGGTCCGGGACCTTGCCAAAGGAAGCTGCCAGAAGTGGATCGAGAAGAACACGCCGCAGTGGGAAGCAAAGTTCCCGGGGTGGAGCGCGTGACTGACTTCCTCCTCGAACTGCGCTCCGAAGAAATTCCGGCCCGGATGCAAGCGGGTGCGCGTGTGTCGTTGGAAAAGCTGTTCCGTGAGCAGATGATTGCCGCCGGGGTCAGCTTTGGCATGCTCACCATCTGGTCCACGCCGCGCCGTCTAGCGCTGATTGCGCGAGATATGCCGCTGGCGACCGCTTCGGTCAGCGAGGAGCTCAAAGGCCCCAAAGTCGGCGCGCCGCCGCAGGCGCTTGAGGGTTTTCTGCGCAAGACCGGCCTTACCGAGGACCAGTTGACCACTCGCGACGGCGTGTTCTTCGCCATTTCCGAAAGGCCCGGCCGCGCGACTTCCGCTGTGCTGGCCGAAGCAATCCCGGCGATCATCCGGGCTTTTCCCTGGCCCAAATCGCAACGCTGGGGCGCCGCCTCGATCAGCACCGAAAGCCTGCGCTGGGTGCGGCCATTATCGGGCATTGTCGCGCTGCTCGGCGATGATCTGGTTGAATGCGAAGTGGGCGGCGTAAGTTCCGGTTACGCCACCACCGGCCACCGGTTCCATCATTCGGGCGAAATCACTATCGGCAACGCGGCGGATTATGCCGAAAAGCTGCGCGCCTGCCATGTGATCGTCGATCATGCCGAACGTGAGGCGCTCATCCGCACCGGCGCCGCCAAAGCCGCTGCCGATGCCGGGCTGGTGCTGGTCGAGGATGAGGGACTGGTGATCGAAAACGCCGGGCTGACCGAATGGCCGGTGCCGCTGTTCGGCCGGTTCGACGAAGCGTTTCTTGAGGTTCCGCCTGAAGTCATCCAACTAACCGCGCGGACTAACCAGAAGTATTTCATCTGCCGCACTCCCCTCCCGCTTGCGGGAGGGGCCGGGGGTGGGTCAGCGACCGATGGCGCTGCTCCCGGCTTAGCCTCACCCACCCCTAACCCCTCCCGCAAGCGGGAGGGGGATTTGGCCAACGCCTTCGTCTGCACCGCCAACATCGCCGCCAGCGACGGCGGCGCCGGGATTATCGACGGCAACCGCAAGGTTCTGGCCGCGCGGCTGTCCGATGCGCGGTTCTTCTGGGAGCAGGATCGCAAGAAGCCGCTTGCTGTCCATGCGGAGAAGCTGGCGAACATCGTGTTCCATGAAAAGCTGGGGACGTTGGCCGACAAGGTGGAGCGGGTGGCCAAGCTGGCAAGGTGGCTGGTTGAAAAGGGGGTCGTCGCCCCCGCGAACGCGGGGACCGCTGGCCTCATCGATGCAAACTCCGCGCCTGGAGGCCAGCGGTCCCCGGTCGAGCCGGGGACGACGAAGGAGGAACTCGCCACCCTCGCCGAACAGGCCGCGCGCCTGTGCAAGGCCGATCTGGTCACCGAAATGGTCGGCGAATTCCCCGAACTCCAAGGCCTGATGGGCGGCTACTACGCCCGCGCCGAAGGGCTTGATCCGCAAGTCGCCGATGCGATCCGCGATCACTACAAGCCGGTCGGGCAGGGCGATGATGTGCCCACCGCGCCGGTGACGGTGGCGGTAAGTTTGGCGGATAAGCTGGATACGCTTGCAGGATTCTACTTGATTGAACAGATTCCGACAGGATCAAAGGACCCATTTGCGCTGCGACGAGCAGCGATCTCGATTTGCGTTATCTGTGTAACCAATGGTGTAAATCTTCCTCTCCTTGTTACATTCACCAACGCGATTGTCGGGTTTGCTGAAACCGCTCTGGATTGGGCCGCGCGCGCTGTCCCAGAATTTCAGGAAGCCAACGCGCTGGTCGAAAGTTGGTTAAAGATTGCAGCAACGGGCCAACACAGCGCGGCAGCCACGAAGGCTATCGAAGACCTTGAAGCTCGCAAGCTCGGTAAAATTTCAGCCATCTCGTTGTTGAACAAAATTCGCGAAATGGATGCAGATGCGTTCGTCAAGAAGGTTTGCGAAATCCGCGAATTCATCATCGACCGCCTCAAAGTCCAGCAACGCGAGGCGGGTGTCCGCCACGATCTGATCGACGCGGTGTTCGCGCTTGGCGGGGAGGATGATCTCGTCCGCCTGCTCGCCCGCGTCCATGCGCTTCAGGCTTTCGTCACCACCCCGGACGGCACCAACCTGCTCGCCGGATACAAGCGCGCGGCGAATATCCTCAAGAAGGAGGGTGTAAAAGCTCCCCTCCCGCTTGCGGGTGGGGCTGGGGGTGGGTCTGGCGCATCCGACGCTGAGTCCGGTTCAGACTCACCCACCCCTAACCCCTCCCGCAAGCGGGAGGGGGATTTTGTGCTTCCTTACACCCCGGAACTCGCCGAACAGGCCCTGATCGACGCCCTCTCAACCGCTGGCTCCAAGGCCGCCGCTGCCGTGCAGGCCGAGGACTTCGCAGGCGCAATGGCGGCGCTGGCCTTGCTGCGCGGGCCGATCGACGAATTCTTCGAAAATGTCACCGTCAACGATGCCGATCCGGCCAAGCGCACCGCGCGGCTCGGGCTGCTCGCCGCTTTCCGCGATGCGGTGCATGGCGTGGCGGACTTCTCGAAGATCGAGGGGTAGGGGTAATTCGCCCCTCCTCTAAAGGGGAGGGGCAGCGAGACCTGGCGGCTGTGTCGCCTGGTCGCAGCGGGGTGGGGTCTCTCCGCTGGGTCTGACCAAGCGGAGAGACCCCACCCCAACCCCTCCCCTCAAGAGGAGGGGCTTAAGGATGAGTCTAGATGAACGCTCAAGTCTACACATTCGGCGGCACGGCCAACCATGCAGACCCACGCACCCGCGACAAGACCATCGTCGGCGGCAAGGGCGCGAATCTGGCGGAAATGGCCGGGATCGGCCTGCCGGTGCCGCCGGGCTTCACCATCACCACCGAAGTTTGCGTCGATTATCTGGCTGGCACGGCCGATCTGGCCGCGCTGCTGACGGGCGATATCGCCACCGCATTGACCCACATCGAAACGACCGTGGGCAAGAAGTTCGGCAACGCTGCCGATCCGCTGCTCGTCTCGGTGCGCTCGGGCGCAAGGGTTTCGATGCCGGGGATGATGGACACCGTCCTCAACCTTGGCCTCAACGATCTGACGGTTGAAGGACTGGCGGCAACGTCGGGCGATGCCCGCTTCGCCTGGGACAGCTATCGCCGCTTCATCCAGATGTATTCCGATGTGGTGCTGGGGCTTGACCACCATCTGTTCGAGGATGCGTTGGAAATAATAAAGGAAGACAACGGTTACTACACCGATATTGAGATGCAATCTGACAATTGGCAGAAGCTGGTGGCCGAATATAAAGCCATCGTCCAAAGCGCGCTTGGCCGCCCATTCCCGCAGGATGTCCACGAACAGCTTGCCGGCGCGATCGCCGCGGTGTTCAACAGCTGGGATAGCGACCGCGCCAAGGTTTACCGCCGGCTCAACGATATCCCCGGCGACTGGGGCACCGCCGTCAACGTCCAGGCGATGGTTTTCGGCAATATGGGCGACACCTCGGCCACCGGCGTTGCTTTCACCCGCGATCCCGCCACCGGCGAACGGGCTTACTATGGCGAATGGCTGGTCAACGCCCAGGGCGAAGACGTGGTGGCAGGGATCCGCACGCCGCAATATCTGACCAAGGCTGCGAGGGAACGTGCCGGTGCCAAGCCGCTCTCGATGGAAGAGGCGATGCCCGCCGCTTATGGCGAGCTGGCGGCAGTGTTCGACCTGCTCGAACGCCATTACCGCGACATGCAGGATATCGAGTTCACCGTCGAGCGCGGCCAGCTGTGGATGCTGCAAACCCGCAGCGGCAAGCGCACCGCCAAGGCCGCGCTGCGCATGGCGGTGGAAATGGTTGGCGAAGGTCTGATCGATGAACGCGCAGCGATCCTGCGGGTCGATCCGATGGCACTGGACCAGATGCTCCACCCGACCCTCGATCCGCTTGCGCCGCGAGACGTGCTGGTGCGCGGGCTTCCGGCGTCGCCCGGCGCAGCTTCGGGGGCCATTGTGCTCGATTCCGATCTCGCCGAAAAACTCGCCGAACGCGGCGATGCGGTGATCCTGGTGCGGGTTGAAACCAGCCCCGAGGATATTCACGGAATGCACGCCGCGCGCGGTATCCTGACCGCAAGGGGCGGCATGACCAGCCACGCCGCGGTGGTGGCGCGGGGGATGGGACGCCCCTGTGTTTCGGGGGCTTCGGGCGTTTCGATCGATATGGCGAGCCGGACGCTGCGGATCGGCAGCCGCGAGCTGAGGGAAGGCGATGTCATCACCCTCGACGGCACGACCGGTGACGTCATGGCGGGAGAAGTCCCGACCATCGAGCCTGAACTTGTGGGCGATTTCGGGGTCCTGATGGGCTGGGCCGATCAGCATCGCCGGATGAAAGTCCGCACCAACGCCGAAACCCCGGCCGATTGCCGGATGGCAAGGCAGTTTGGCGCTGAGGGCATCGGCCTGTGCCGGACCGAACACATGTTCTTCGATGCGAACCGGATTTCGGCAGTACGGCAGATGATCCTGGCCGAGGACGAGGCCGGGCGCCGCGCCGCGCTGGCCAAGCTGCTCCCCGAACAGCGCGCCGATTTCCACTCGATCTTCGATGTGATGGCCGGACTGCCGGTCACTATCCGCCTGCTCGATCCGCCGCTGCATGAGTTTCTGCCGCAAGGAGACGCTGAATTTGCCGATCTTTCCGACGCCATCGGGATCGGGGTCGATACGCTGAAGCGCCGGGCGGGCGAACTGCATGAATTCAACCCGATGCTCGGCCATCGCGGGTGCCGCCTCGGGATTACATTCCCCGAGATTTACGAGATGCAGACTCGCGCGATCTTCGAGGCGGCTTGCGATGTGGCTGCTGCTTCCGGGGATGCGCCAGTTCCCGAAGTGATGATCCCGCTGGTCGCCACCAAGCGCGAGCTGGAGATTCTCAAGGTTCTGGTCGATCGGGTCGCAGCACAGGTTTTCGATGAGAAGGGCCGGACGCTTGAATACCTCGTCGGCACCATGATCGAACTTCCCCGGGCGGCACTGATGGCCGGAGAAATCGCCGAGGAAGCGACGTTTTTTTCGTTTGGAACTAATGATTTGACACAAACTACTCTGGGCGTTTCTCGCGATGATGCGGCGCGCTTCCTCGGCCCCTATGTGGAACAGGGCATCTATCCGCGCGATCCGTTCGTCAGCCTCGATATCGAGGGGGTTGGCCAGCTGGTCAGCATGGCGGCTGAACGTGGGCGCGCAACCCGGCCTGACATCAAGCTGGGCATTTGCGGCGAGCATGGCGGCGATCCGGCGAGCATTGCGTTTTGCGAGAAAGTCGGGCTCGATTACGTCAGCGCCTCGCCTTATCGGGTGCCGATTGCCAAGCTGGCTGCGGCGCAGGCGGCGTTAGCGTTTCCAACCACTTAGGGTCAAAATCTCGAATCTTTCGACAGTTCCGCTGCCAAAAGCGTCCCGGGCCTTGGCCAAAGCGGCGCGGGTCAGCGGTGGACCCGGCCGGGCCAGGACATTGCACAAGCCCTGCGCGCGCAGATCACCGACCAGCCGGTCAAGCGAGCCATATCGGACCTCCAGCGCGCGGCTATCAACCACCGGATCGGCCCATCCGGCCCGCTGGAGCAGCTGTCCGCCGGCCCGGACGTCGACCATCGGATGCAGCCGCGGGGCAGGGCGCGCGCCGTCGGCCTCGAGCATCGCCGAGCGCAGCCCCGGCAAGCTTCCCGCACCCAGGAAGCTAACCAGCGCAAGCCCGCCGGGAGCCAGAGCGGCGCGGATATGGATGAGCGAGCCAGGCAGATCATTGAGCGTATCGAGCGTGGCAAGACTGGCGATGAAATCAAAGCCGCCCTCTGGATAGGGCCGCTCCTCGTCAAACCCGGTCACCGGCTCGCACTGTTCGGCGCCAAGATGCCGGGCCAGCGTGCCAGTCCAGTCGCCAACGACAAGTGCCCGCCTGGGCTCGACACGTAGGAAAGAAACGCGTTCGGTCACGTCCTCGATCATGTCTTCGATCAGATAGCGGGGGGCGTTGGCTGTGGCTTGTCGCGACAACATCCGCCGCCGCACGGCAAGGCGGCGGGAAGGACTGAATATCCGCGGTGGAAGCGCACTTGCCATCCTGCCGCCCCTGCCGCCCCGCGCCCCCCAGTGCAAGCGCTTGTGGTGCCAGCACGGAACAGTAGAACAGCAGCAATGGATATCCCCGCCAGCCTTGCCCCGATCGTCGATCTCGTATTTCCCCCGCGCTGTCCGCTTTGCGGTGAGGGTCTGGCCACGCAAACCGGCCTATGCGCGCCGTGCTGGGCTGAACTCGCCATTCCCGGGGAGCCAAGCTGTGCAAGCTGTCAGCGCCCCTTTGCCGAGGGAACGCAAGACGGCTCGTTATGCGCGCCTTGTCTGGCCGAACCACCGCGCCACGACGGGATTGCTGCGGGAACGCTTTATAACGATGCATCGCGGCGGTTGGTTCTGGCGTTCAAGCATGGGCGGCGAATCGCGCTGGCACCGCTACTGGCGCGGTTTATGGCGGCGCGATTGCCGCAGGTGGACGGAGGATGGACCGTGGTTCCGGTGCCACTCCATCGCTGGCGGCTATGGAAGCGCGGGTTCAATCAGGCGGCCTTGCTTGGCCGTGAAATTGCGCAGCGTCGGGGTGCAAAACTGGTGGTCGACGCTCTGCTGCGCCGCAAGGCCACGCCGATGCTGGGCGGACTGGGCCGCAAAGCGCGGTTGCGGGCGTTGAGCGGGTCGATTGCCGTCAATCCGCGGTATGTTGCTGCTTTGAAGGGTGCATCGATCGTGCTGGTTGACGATGTGCTGACCAGCGGAGCTACCAGCGATGCCTGTGTCAGCGCACTTAAGCGGGCCGGCGCGGATCGGGTGGTGGTCGCTTGCTTCGCCCGGGTTCTGGATGAGGCCCTGCCACTGACGTGAGAACAGCCGCCCCAGCAACCAAACGAAAACGCCCAGAACCGGGGTTCTGGGCGTCCTCGTGACGAAACTCTTGAGCGCTGCCGTAACAGTAAGGCGGCCCCCTGGACCACCTCGCTCGAACCCTCATGCGGCCCGCCCAGCTTATGCGGGCGTTAGCCTAATCCCCGAACCTGGGCCTTGGCGCTTTAACAGCGCCACTAGACAGGTGGGCGGCACGAAACCGCTCGGATATAGTTGATCGAATCGCTCGCAAATGGAAGTGGGAACTCCAAACCCGGCAGATTTTGGTCGACACATGTGGTTATCGTGCAACAAGGAATAGCATGGCAGAGATCGACAATATTGAGCGAGAAAACGGAACCACCTTTGCGCCGCGGTTCGATGCGCAGGGGCTGCTCACTGCGGTGGTGGTCGACGCTGCGACGCGCGAAGTGCTGATGGTCGCATTCATGGACGCCGAAGCGCTTGCCAAGACAAGGGCATCAGGCCTTGCCCATTTCCACTCACGGTCGCGCGGTCGTTTGTGGTTGAAGGGCGAGACTTCGGGACATGTCTTGCGGGTCCAGGAAATCCGGGTCGATTGCGACCAGGATGCTTTGGTGCTGGTCGTTCAGCCCGCAGGACCAGCTTGTCACACCGGCGCGGCAAGTTGCTTCTATCGCCGCCTTGATGGGGACTTGCTCAGGCATCCTGATTCTTGACGCTTACGTAAAGGTAATGTAACCTGCGCAGCATGACCAGTTCTGCCGCTCCGCTTGCAATCCATGACGGCGCCCATCTTGACCGCCCGGACGCGTTGCAGCGTGAAAGCTTTGCCATCTCGGACTTGACCGCCGAATTCGACGTCACTGCCCGAGCATTGCGGTTTTATGAGGACGAGGGCCTGATTTTCCCTGCGCGCGCGGGGCTCAGCCGAATCTACTCCAAGCGGGACAGGGCCCGGCTTGCCTGGATCATGCGCGCCAAGAATGTCGGATTCAGCCTGACCGAAATCAAAGAGATGATCGATCTCTATGACCTTGGCGATGGCCGGGTCGAACAGCGCCGCGTCACGATTGAGCGCTGCCGTGAGCGCGTTGCCCGAATGGTCGAGCAGCGCGATGACATCGACTCGGCAATTACCGAGTTAACCGGCTTCATTACCCTGCTCGAGAATCTGGAACATGCGCCTGCTAAAGCCTGAACCAATTCAACAAGGACCGCAATTCCGATGCCTATTTATAAAGCGCCCGCGCGCGAAGCCCGTTTTGTAATCAACGAAGTGCTCAAGCTGGAGAGCTATGGCAACCTTCAGGGATTTGAAAATGCCAGCGCCGAGCTGATTGACACCGTCATTGAAGAATGCGGCAAGTTTACTTCGGAAGTCCTCGCCCCGCTAAATCTCCCGGGCGATCAGGAAGGCTGCACCCGCCACGCTGATGGCAGCGTAACCACCCCAAAAGGCTTCAAGCAAGCCTTCGACCAGTTCCGCCAGACGGGTTGGGGGGCGCTTTCAATGCCCGAAGAATTTGGCGGACAGGGCCTGCCCCATGTGCTGGGCTTCGTCATGGAAGAGTTCATGTCCTCAGCCAACCAGGCCTTCGGGATGTACCCCGGCCTGACCAATGGGGCGATCGCGTCGATCCTCGCCAAGGGCTCGCCCGAGCAGCAGGCCCAGTATCTCCCCAAAATGGTTGCCAACGAATGGCTGGGCACCATGAACCTGACCGAGCCGCAGTGCGGCACTGATCTGGGCCTGATCCGCACCCGCGCGGTGCCTCAGCTCGATGGTTCCTATGCCATTACCGGAACCAAGATTTTCATTTCGGCCGGCGAGCATGATCTGACCGAAAACATCATCCATCTGGTGCTGGCAAAAACTCCCGACGCGCCCGATTCTACCAAGGGCATCTCGCTGTTCATAGTTCCCAAGGTTTTGGTGAATGACGATGGCTCGCTGGGCGCGCGCAATGGGGTGTCGTGCGGTTCGATCGAACACAAAATGGGGATCCACGCCAACTCTACCTGCGTGATGAACTATGATGGCGCGACCGGTTTCGTCGTGGGTGAGGAAAACAAGGGCCTGGCCGCAATGTTCATCATGATGAACGCAGCGCGGCTGGGCGTTGGTATCCAGGGATTGGCGCAGGCCGAGGTCGCGTACCAAAATGCGGTGCAGTATGCGCAGGATCGCCGCCAGGGGCGGGCGCTGACTGGCGCTGCCGAGCCGAATGAAAAGGCCGATATGCTGTTTGTTCATCCCGATGTGCGGCGCATGTTGATGGACGCCAAGGCGTTTACCGAGGGGATGCGCGCTCTGAATCTGTGGGGCGCCCTCCAGATCGACCTGTCGCACAAGCTGGAGGATGAGGCGGGCCGCCAGATGGCGGACGATCTGCTCAGCCTGCTGACCCCGGTGATCAAGGGCTATGGTACGGACAAGGGGTTTGAAACTACCGTCAACATGCAGCAGGTGTTCGGCGGCCATGGCTATATTGCCGAATGGGGGATGGAGCAGTTCGTCCGCGATGCCCGGATCACCCAGATCTACGAAGGCGCCAATGGTGTTCAGGCGATGGATCTGGTCGGCCGCAAGCTTGCCTTGAATGGCGGCCGCGCGGTGCAGGCCCTGTTCGCCGTGATCGATAAGGAATGCGCCGATCTCAAAGACGATGCCGCGCTAGGCGATCTGGCTGACCGGCTCGAAAGAGCCAATGGCGAGATGAAGGCGGCGACCATGTGGTTCATGGCCAATGGCATGGCCAACCCGAACAATGTCGGCGCCGGCGCGCACCACTACATGCATATCATGGGGATCGTGGCGACCGGTTCGATGTGGCTGCGCATGGGCAAGGTGGCCAGCGACGCGTTGGCGAACGGTGCCGCCGACACGGCGTTTTACGAAGCCAAACTGACCACAGCACGTTATTTTGGCGAGCGGTTCCTGCCCGATGCCGGGGCATTGCGCCGCAAGATCGAGGCCGGTTCTGAGGCAATCATGGCACTGCCGGTTGAGGCCTTTGCGACTGCGTGATCAGGCTATACGCCTCAGCTTGCTCATTCGGGCAGGAAATCGGGGACTGAAAGATAGCGTTCGCCGGTATCATAATTGAACCCCATTACCCGCGATCCGGCAGCAAGCTCAGGCAGTTTCTGGGCAATTGCGGCCAGCGTCGCGCCGGAACTGATCCCGACCAGCATGCCTTCTTCACGGGCGCAGCGGCGCGCCATCTCCTTGGCGTCGTCCGCGTCGACCTGGATCGCACCGTCGATTGCCTGGGTGTGGAGGTTGCCCGGGATGAAGCCTGCGCCGATCCCCTGGATCGGATGCGGAGCTGGCTGACCGCCTGAGATCACCGGGGAGAGTGCCGGCTCCACCGCATAGGCCTTGAGCCCGGACCAGTGACGCTTCAGTTCTTCGGCACAGCCGGTCAGGTGACCGCCGGTACCGACGCCGGTAATCAGCACGTCAATCGGGGTTTCCTGGAAGTCGGCAAGGATTTCCTGCGCGGTGGTGCGCGCATGGATCGAGACGTTTGCAGGATTTTCGAACTGCTGGGGCATCCAGGAATTGGGAGTCTCCTGAACCAGCTGATGGGCTCGTTCCAGCGCGCCCTTCATCCCTTTCTCGCGCGGGGTCAGGTCGAAGCTGGCACCATAGGCCAGCATCAGTCGCCGCCGTTCAAGTGACATCGATTCGGGCATCACCAGAACCAGCTTGTAACCCTTGACGGCGGCCACCATCGCAAGGCCAATCCCGGTATTGCCCGAAGTCGGTTCGATAATCGTCCCGCCGGGCTTCAGGCTGCCATCGGCTTCCGCCGCCTCGACCATCGCCAGGCCGATGCGATCCTTGATCGAGCCACCGGGATTGCCGCGTTCGGATTTCACCCAGACCTCATGGTCAGGGAACATCCGCGCGAGACGAATATGGGGGGTGTTGCCGATGGTAGCGAGAATGCTGTCAGCCTTCATGGGACGGGTTCCTTCTGGCGGTATTGAGGAGCAAATGTACGAGCGTTGCGCAGTTCTGGGAAGAGCCAGGCCCACATCGCGGTGATGACGATGGCACCAACGCCGCCAAACACCACTGCGCTGGTCGCGCCAAGCGCAGCGGCAGCCAGACCGGACTGCATCTCGCCCAGCTCGTTCGAGGCGGAGATGGCCAGTCCCGAAATCGAGGAAACGCGCCCCCGCATATCGTCTGGCGTGTTGAGCTGGACCAGGCTGCTGCGGATATAAACCGAGACCATGTCCGCCGCGCCGAGCACCGCCAGCATTCCTAGCGACAACCAGAACGAGTGTGACAGCCCGAACACAATTGTGGCGAGGCCGAAGACCACGACGGCCCAGAGCATTTTCACTCCGACATTTCGCGCCAGCGGCCGGATTGCCAGACCCAGTGCAACCAGCGCCGCACCGGCAGCCGGGGCCGCCCGCATCAGCCCCAGACCTTCGGACCCAACCTGCAGAATGTCCCGCGCAAAGACCGGGAGCATGGCCGTTGCGCCGCCGAGCAGCACCGCGAACAGATCAAGCGTGATGCAGCCCAGCAGGAACCGCTCGTTCCAGACATAGGAGATCCCTTCAGCCATCTGGCGCAGCGGATGGAGGTCCCGGCGGATCTCGGGGAGTTGCATCGGAACAATCGCCAGCACCGCAACCACGGCGATCATCAGCAGCGCAATAGCACTCCAATAGGGCAGCGCCGGGCTTACCGCATACAGCAACCCGCCAGCCGCCGGCCCGACCACCGAACCGATCTGCCAAGCTATCGAATTCAGCGCGATCGCACGCGGCAGCAAGGCTGGAGGGACGATGTTGGGCGCGATTGCGCTCATTGCCGGACCGACAAACACCCGCGCGGCGCCGTGAGCGGCGGCAAGCAGGAACAGGATCGGCAAGGTCAACGCGTCGGCGAACGTAACCAGCCCGAGAAGCAGCGCAATCCCCAGGTCCAGACAATTGGCGAGAGCGGCAACACGGCGGCGGTCGAACCGGTCAGCCACCAGTCCCGCAACCGGGGTCAGCAAGAACAGCGGAATGAATTGGGCCAGCCCCAGCAAGCCGAGCTGAAACGCTGCGGCGCTGGGGCTCATCCCATAGTCGCTGCGGGCGATGTCGTAGGTTTGCCAGCCGATCACCACGACCATGGCCATAGTGGCAACCACCGCCGCAAAGCGCGCCAACCAGAACAGGCGGTAGTCGCGGAACTGAAGCGGCGATGTGGGTTCGGTCACTCCACCCGAATGGCAGTGCCGCGCCTTATTGCCAAGCGATCAGATAATTGAGGCGTTGATAGCTGCGCTTTGGTTAGTGCGACGGATTAGCGGCGCTGGCGAAGCCGGGGGTTGGGCTGGATGATATCGATCATCCGGACAAAATCTTCGAGCCGGATGATCCGCTCGAACTGAAAGCCCGCACGGTCATCCGTAGCCCAGATCAGATGCGCTTCGATGCGTCCGATCACAGGCAGGCGTATGGTTACCCGCTCGCCCTTGCCAAGCGCGATCTCTCCCTCGGTCATGAAGCCATGGGCGGACAGATTCATGACATGCAGATGGACATCGCCAAGCTGACGATGCTCACCAATGACCATATGATCGACCGGGTGCCGCGTCGCGCGACGCAGATCGGTTACCGAGAGTTGTGCACCTGCTGACATAATTCCGCCTGCTTCCCATTATTATTCCGGCTGGGAGCATGATGGACGATAATGCCAAAAAAACCGTAAACTTCAGGAATGCCCATCTTTAGCTGACTTGCCGCAGGACCCCGTGCTTCTTCTTTCCGGCAGAAATGCGCACTTCTGCAGCCGTTGCGGGGATATGCAGGCCCTCGTCGGAAGCTGCTTCACCATCGATCCGGGCACCGCCACCGGCAATAAGTCGCTTTGCTTCGCCCCGACTTGCCGCAAAACCGAGCCCGACCAGCGCATCGATCAGGCCAATTCCTTCAGCCGGAAGCGTCAACACGGGCAAATCTGCGCCGACCCCGCCTCCGGCAAAGGTGGCCGCGGCTGTGGCTTCGGCAGCGCGGGCGGCCTCGGCACCGCGGCACAAGCCGGTGACTTCGTTGGCAAGGACGACCTTGGCCGCGTTGATCTCGTTGCCACCCAGGGATACCAGCCGCTCGATTTCGCTCAGCGGCAGGTCGGTGAACAGACGCAGAAACCGGCCAACATCCCGGTCGTCGCAATTGCGCCAATATTGCCAGAAATCATAAGCGGGCAGAGCAGCCTCATTGAGCCACACCGCGCCTGCTGCGGTTTTGCCCATCTTCGCGCCATCGGCGGTAGTCAGAAGCGGAGTGGTCAGCCCGAAGACCTCCTTGGCTTCCATTCTCCGGGTCAGCTCGATCCCGTTGATGATATTGCCCCACTGGTCCGATCCGCCCATTTGCAGCCGACAGTCATGCAGCAGCGCCAACTCGCGGAAGTCATAGGCCTGGAGGATCATATAATTGAATTCGAGGAAGGTCAGCGGCTGTTCGCGCTCGAGCCGCAATTTGACCGAATCAAAGGTCAGCATCCGGTTGATCGTGAAATGCGGGCCGACATCACGCAGCAGGTCGACATAGCCAAGCTGGCTCAGCCAGGTGTCGTTATCGACCATGATCGCATCGGTGGGCCCGTCACCAAAAGTAAGCAGGCGCTCACATGCGGTCTGGATCGAGGCGATATTTACGTTGATTTCGTCGGCCGAAAGCATTTTGCGGCTTTCGTCCTTGCCCGAAGGATCACCGACCTTGGTGGTGCCGCCGCCCATCAGCACGATCGGCTTGTGTCCGGCCTGCTGAAGCCGGCGCAGCATCATGATCTGGACCAGGCTGCCAACATGAAGCGACGGCGCGGTCGCATCGAACCCGATGTATCCGGGCACGATCTGCTTCGCCGCCAAGGCATCAAGGCCCGCGGCATCGGTCAGCTGATGAATGTAGCCACGCTCGTCGAGCAGGCGGAGCAGGGTGGAGGTGTATTGGGTCATGGCGCAAGGCCTTTAGCAGCGCCGAAGCGATAGCCCAAGTGCTGCTTGCTCGCGCCTGCCTGCTAGGTAATAGAGCGCAGATGCACGCTCTCATACTTCATCCAGACAGCCCGGCTGGAGCAATCCATGCTATCTCCGCGTCGATTGAGCCAACCCCTAGCGGATGCCGCGCGACATTCGTTGCGCAGGGCGACATGGCCCGAATTGTGCTTCCCGCAGTGCAGGAACCCGGCCGATTCGACGATTTGTGGCAGACAACCTGTTTTGAAATTTTCTGGCAGCACGGTCCGAGCGCCTACCGCGAATTCAACCTGTCGCCCTCAGCCCGCTGGGCCTGCTACGATTTCGATGGTTTCCGCGACGGAATGCGCGATGCACCAGCGGAAGTGGTTATCACGGTTTCCGCAACCGCAACGGAACTGCGCCTCATCGCCGAAATCACTTCTGAACTGCCGCTACCGGCAAAGGTTGCGTTGAACGGCATCATCAAAGGCGACGACGGCGTAAACTGCTTCTGGGCGCTGGATTTCGACTGTGGCAAACCTGAGTTCCATTCGGCAACCTGCCGCGCGCTGGCGCTTGAGGCCAACCGGTAATGGCTCAGTTCGGGATCGATCGCCTGCTCGCAGAACCGGACTTGCGCAAGCCGCTGATTGGCAAGCGCATTGCCCTGGTCGCCCACCCAGCGTCGGTGACCGAAAATCTGACTCACTCGCTCGATGCGCTGGCCGCTTGTCCGGACATCCGTCTGACTGCTGCATTCGGCCCGCAACACGGCCTGAAGGGCGACAAGCAAGATAATATGGTGGAAACGCCCGACGCGGTCGATGCGCACTACGGCATCCCGATTTTCAGCCTTTACGGTGAAGTGCGCCGCCCGTCCGGACAGATGATGTCGACCGCCGATGTCTTTTTGTTCGACCTTCAAGACCTTGGATGCCGGATCTACACTTTCGTCACCACCCTGCTTTATCTGCTCGAAGCCGCAGCTGGAACTGGCAAGGCGGTGTGGGTGCTTGATCGGCCCAATCCCGCCGGGCGTCCGGTGGAGGGTACCTTGCTGCAGCCTGGGCAGGAGAGTTTCGTGGGTGCCGGACCAATGCCAATGCGCCACGGCATGACTTTGGGGGAGATGGGGCATTGGTTCATCGACCACTACAAGCTCGATGTCGAATACCGGGTCATGGAAATGACCGGCTGGCAGCCCGAAATGGCGCCCGGCTATGGCTGGCCAGACAGCCGAATCTGGATCAACCCCAGCCCCAATGCCGCCAATCTCAATATGGCAAGGGCCTATGCCGGCACGGTGATGCTGGAAGGAACGACGCTCAGCGAAGGGCGCGGCACCACCCGGCCTCTCGAACTGTTCGGCGCGCCCGACATCGACGCCAAGGCCGTGCTGGCCGAGATGCAGCGTCTTGCGCCGGATTGGCTCGATGGCTGCGCGATCCGCGAAGTCTGGTTTGAGCCAACCTTTCACAAGCACGCCAAAATGCTGTGCAATGGTCTGCAATTCCATGCCGAGGGCCGCTTCTACGATCACCGCATTTTCCGTCCCTGGCGCTTGCAGGCCTTGGGGTTCAAGGCAATCCGCAACCTCCAGCCCGAATATTCGCTGTGGCGGGATTTTCCCTATGAGTACGAACTTGATCTACTGGCGATCGATGTCATCAACGGGGGCCCCGCGTTGCGTGAATGGGTCGATGACCGGGCTGCAACCGCAGCCGATCTTGAGGCGCTTGCCAGCCGTGATGAAGCCGCCTGGCGTGAGACGATGGCGCCCTTCCTGCGCTACTGACATGGCAGTCGACCGCCCGCGTCGTCGCGGCCTCCGCTCCATCTACTGACAAAGTCCCGTTGTGCCGGATCGTCAACCGCACGGTGACCGACGATTATCGATCACACGTAGCGCGCGACCCAGGCGATAAATTGCGCTGCTGGCAGCAACAAGGGCTGGGCCAGTATCGTTCCAGCCAGACGACTGAACGAAATCCATACAATCGTGCGGCGAAACATCGCTTCGCTTAACCGGCCCTCGACAACGTCATCGGTCATGATCGACAGCTGGGGATCGATCAGCGCGAACAGCAAGATCGTCGCAAAGCCATTGATGACGGCCGAAAGCTGCGATGCTGTCACCCGGAATTCGGGGTTAAGATAGCCCGCATAAAGCGAGGCCAGCACCCCCACGGTAATCAGCGCCTGCGCGAGGCAATTCGACAGCAGCACACCCCAGCCGACTCCGCGATCCTTTGCCAGTTCACGTAGTTGCGAGATGGCAGGCGGAGAAATCTCCTCGCGCATCGTCCGGAGCCCGGCTGGTGAGGCGCTGCGCAGCAACAACCGCGCTGTGGAGCGATGTTCCTGGAAATAGCCGATGGCTCGGGTAAACAACCGCTGTCCAGTCGGAACCAGTGCAATTCCCGCAGCTACCGCCAGCGATGCAGCGAACAACACCATATGGAAATCACCGAGCAGAGCTTCGCCGCCGCCGCTGGCGAGCCGGATCTCGATGCGCTTGGCGAGGAACGGGCCAAGAAAGCTGTTGGACGTGCGCGAAACCAGAACGAGAATATTGAACAGCGCAAAGCTCATCGCAATCCGCCGGGTGCGGACCCCGGCAATCCGGGCAGCATAAGCCAGCGTCCCGATCAGATTGATCCCGGCAGTGAGCAGGCAGATGATAAGCAGTTGGCTATCCATGATCCGACTACTAGCGGCACTGGAGCCACCTCACCAGCGTCCGCCGAAAAATTTAGCGAAGACAGTGCTTTGCTGATCCTCCTCGGCACGCTTGACGAACTGGCTCCTACCGGCGATGCTTTGCGGCAGGAAATGAGGTGTGAGTGAATACGACTGCCAAGCAGGGCGAGAGCCATTCCACCTCAAGTTCGACGCGGGTGATGCTGTGGTTGCTGCTCATCGTTTACATCTTCAACTTCATCGACCGGCAAATCGTCAATATTCTGGCCGAGCCAATCAGCCGCGAACTTGGGCTCAGCGACACCCAGATCGGCTTGATGACGGGGATCGCCTTCGCGCTTTTTTACGCGGTTCTCGGACTGCCGATCGCGCGATATGCGGACCGGCAGTCCACCAATCGCGGACGCTTGATCGCTGTGGCGCTGGCGTTCTGGTCTCTGGCTACGGCGGTTTGCGGACTGGCGCAGAATTTTGTCCAGTTGCTGCTGGCACGCATGGGTGTTGGCATCGGCGAGGCGGGCTGCACGCCAGCCGCGCATTCGCTGATCGCTGACCGCGTCCCACCGGAGCGTCGCTCCTCTGCGCTGGCATTTTATGCGTTGGGCATACCCATCGGCACGCTGCTGGGCATGATGATTGGCGGTTATCTGGCCGATGAGTTGGGCTGGCGCAAGGCGTTCTTCGTGGTTGGCTTGCCAGGTGTTTTGCTGGCGGTTGTGGTCGCCTTTGTTATTCGGGACAACAATCGTCCGACCCATGCAAGCTCGGCCTCTTCCGGTGCCATGCCTGCCAGTCTGCGCCAATCCCTGACCGAAGTGCTTCGCTCACGCGCCTATGTCCTGCTGCTTTGCGCCGGTTCGGCCGCTTCGTTCCTGAGCTACGGGAAGACCACCTGGACGACGATCTTTTTCCAGCGCACCCATGGGCTGACCCCCGGCGAGGTTGGCTTTTATTTTGGACTATTCGGCGGGATCGCGGGAATTGCCGGGACTTTGCTGGGCGGCTGGCTGGCTGATCGGTTCGGCCGAACCAACCGCCGCCACGTCCTCACCGCTCCGGCAATTGGCATGGCCCTGGCCGCACCGCTTGCCTTTGTCGCCTATTTCGTGACCCGGTGGGAAGTGGCGCTGGCGCTGCTGATGCTGCCGACCTTGCTCAACACGCTCTATTATGGCCCAACCTACTCCAGCGTCCAAGGACTGGTTCCGCTGCGAACCCGCGCGATCGCCAGCGCTCTGCTGTTGTTTGGCCAGAACCTGATCGGGCTTGGCCTTGGTCCGCTGTTTTTCGGGATTTTGTCCGACTTGCTCAAGCCTGCCTATGGCGAGGAGTCAGTCCGCTACGTCTTGTTCGGCGCAGCGTGGATGAGCCTGATCCCGGCCTATTTCTTCTGGCGCTGCAGCCTGCGGCTCAATGCGGAGCTTGATCGGCAGGGTTAGTGCTTCTTGCGGGTCATCTCGCGCATCGCATCGTCCAGACCGCCCAGCGTCAGCGGGAACATTGAATCGCCGACCAGCTCCTTGATCATCTTGGTCGATTGCGAATAGCCCCACTGCTTTTCCGGCACCGGATTGAGCCATACGGTGGCCGGATAGACATGCGCCACGCGCTGCATCCAGGCTGCGCCCGATTCCTCGTTGAAATGCTCGACCGAGCCGCCCGGATGGGTGATTTCATAGGGGCTCATCGCCGCATCACCGACGAAGATCACCTTGTAATCATGACCGTATTTGTGGAGGATATCCCAGGTGTTGGTCCGGTCCGACCAGCGCCGCTTGTTGTCTTTCCATACCCCTTCGTACAGGCAGTTGTGGAAATAGAAGAACTCCATGTTCTTGAATTCCGAGGTGGCTGCACTGAACAGCTCCTCGACCAGTTTGATGAACGGGTCCATCGAGCCGCCGACATCGAGGAACAGCAGCAGTTTCACCGCATTATGGCGTTCGGGCCGCATGTGGATGTCAAGCCAGCCCTGCTTGGCGGTACCATCGATTGTGGCATCGAGGTCAAGCTCGTCGGCATTGCCCTCACGCGCAAACCGCCGCAGCCGCCGCAGCGCGATCTTGATATTGCGCGTGCCCAGTTCGCGGGTGTTATCGAGATTCTGGAAATCGCGTTTTTCCCACACTTTCAGCGCCCGCTTGTGTTTGCTCTCGCCGCCGATCCGCACGCCTTCGGGATTATAGCCGTCGTTGCCAAACGGCGAAGTGCCACCGGTCCCGATCCACTTGCTGCCGCCCTCATGGCGCTTTTGCTGTTCGGCGAGCCGCTGCTTGAGCGTCTCCATGATCTCGTCCCACGAGCCGAGCGCCTTGATCGCCTCCATCTCTTCAGGGGTGAGGAATTTCTCGGCGAGGGCCTTCAGCCAGTCCTCCGGGATATCGACCGGGTCCTGACCATAGCTGGTCAGGATGCCCTTGAAGACCTTGTTGAACACCTGATCGAACCGGTCGAGCAGCCCCTCGTCCTTCACGAAGGTAGCGCGGCTGAGATAATAGAACGCCTCAGGCGTCTGGTCGATCACCTCTTTGTCCAGCGCCTCCAGCAGCGTCAGATGCTCCTTGAAGGATGCTTTGATCCCGGCCGCGCGCAGCTCGTCGATGAAGTTGAAAAACATCAGCCCGCTTCCTTGATTGCAATAGCGAGGTCCGACGCGGCAGATGCGGCTCCGTCTTGATCAATTGCACCGAGTTCGAGCAACTTCGAGGTGGCCTTCGCGAAAACCTGTCGATGCGACTGCCCATCCATAGACAGTACCCCCCGGTAGACGTGGTTTAATCCGCTTCGACATTCTTGGAATGCGATATTTGAAATCGCGTGGAGGACTGTCACCTGAGCTGACTGCCCTTCCAGCAGCATCTTCTTTTGCACGGCCTCAGGATTCTCCTTGATAAGGGCTGAGACCTTCTGCTCGATGATGTCGTAAAACATCGCGTCCTTGAAACTTGGCCGAAGCAATCTCAATGCCGTCTCGCAATCACGGGCTTGAGAACTCTTGAAGAGGCGCGACCATAACGCCATCGTGCTCAGCCCTGCCGCCGCGCCATGAACGCCAGCTTTTCAAACAGCATCACGTCCTGCTCATTCTTGAGCAGCGCGCCGTGCAGCGGCGGGATCGCCTTGGTTGGATCGCGGTTCTGCAAGACGTCGAGCGGCATATCCTCATTCAT
>JANNAE010000055.1:0-14950 GCA_031383985.1 Novosphingobium sp.
CGGTTGCAGCGGCCGCGCGCGCGCAGGGGGTCGATCTGGCGGTCGCGGCGCTTGCCTTCTCCAGCGGCGCGATGGACATGATCGCGGCCTGGATCGCGGCTGTCGATGCCTCCATGGAACAGGCCTTCGCCGGCGATGCGCTGGCCGGCCTGTCGGTGCGGGCACGCATCCGCCGCCTGGTCGGCTTCCGGCTCGATGCCCTCGCCGGGCGCGAGGAAGCGCTGCGCCGGGCTTTGGCGATCATGGCGATGCCGCAGAACGCCGCGCGCTCGCTGCGGCTCGGCTGGGCTAGCGCCGATGCCATGTGGCGGCTGGCGGGTGATACCGCCACCGATTACAACCACTACAGCAAGCGCGCGATGCTGGCCGGGGTCTACGCCGCGACATTGGCGGTGCTCACCACCGACGAGAGCGAAGGACGGGTGGAAACCTACAACTTCCTCGACCGGCGGCTGGCTGACATCATGCGCTTCGAAAAAGCCAAGGCGCAATTGCTGCGCCCCAACGACGAGCGCTTCAGCCTGGCGCGTTTACTCGGACGACTGCGCTATCCGGCCACCTGATTTCGCCACGCGCGGCGCGTACTTGACCCAGATCAATTATTGCGAATGAGTTGCAATTACAGGCGCGATCTGGCAGCGCGACCCACATGACCCTCGATGCCCTTCCCATCGGCCAGCCGGCCCGCATCACTGCGGTCGACTGGACGCAGCTGGCCCAGGAGGAAGGCCAGCGCTTGCGCGCGCTGGGGATTGACTGCAACGCCGAGGTCACCATCGCCCACCGCGGCGTGCTGGGCGGGCGCGATCCGCTGGCGGTGACCATCGGCCGGATGACCGTGGCGCTGCGCCGCGCCCATGCCCAGGCCATGCAGGTGGACTTGCTCCCGGTCGAGGCGGCTTGATGGCACGCCACCGTACCGCCGCACTGGTCGGCAATCCCAATGCGGGCAAAAGCGCGCTGTTCAACGCGCTGACCGGGGCACGGCAGAAGATCGCCAACTATCCCGGCGTCACGGTCGAACGGAAAGCCGGACGGCTGGTGTTGCCATCTGGCGCGCCAGTCGAATTGACCGACCTCCCCGGCAGTTACAGCCTCCATGCCAGCAGCCCGGACGAGGAAGTGACCCGCAAAGTCATCCTCGGCGAGTTCCCGGGCGAAGCAGCGCCGCAAGTGCTGGTGCTGGTGCTCGACGCCTCAAACCTCGAACAGCATCTGGTGTTCGCGCAGGAAGTGATCGCGCTGGGCCGGCCGACCGTGGTCGCGCTCAATATGGTCGATCTGGCGATGCGTGACGGGCTGGTGATCGATCCGGCCGCGCTGCAAAGCGCGCTGGGCGTGCCGGTGATCCCAACGGTTGCAGTGCGCCGCCGCGGTCTTGTCGAGCTGGCCGAGGCGATCGGCCTGGCCGAGGAACAGGCGCCCGAACATCGCCGCCCGCACGTCGGCATGACCGAGCGGCGGCTTTCCGCCCATGCGATTGCCGATGGGGCGATCATTTCGGAAACGGCGAAGCACCGGCTGCACAGCCGGCTGGACCGGCTGTTCCTCCACCCATGGCTCGGGCCGCTGATCCTGTTCGTGCTGCTGTTCGTGGTGTTTCAGGCGGTGTTTGCCGGCGCAACACCCTTTGCCGATGCGCTGGAAGGCGCGGTGGCCTGGCTGATCGGCGGTGTGCGCGGTGCTTTGCCGCCCAGTCTGGCCCGCGACCTGCTGACCGAGGGGATTCTATCCGGGGTCGGTTCGGTGGTGGTGTTTCTGCCGCAGATCATCATCCTGTTTTTCTTCATACTGGCGATGGAAGCTTCGGGTTATATGGCCCGTGCCGCCTTTCTGATGGACCGGATGATGGCCAGCGTCGGGCTGTCGGGGCGCAGCTTCATTCCGCTGCTCTCAAGCTTTGCCTGCGCCATTCCCGGAATCATGGCGACGCGCAGCATCTCCGATCCCAAGGACCGGCTGACCACTATCCTGATTGCCCCGCTGATGACCTGCTCGGCCCGGTTGCCGGTCTATACGGTGATCATCGCCGCCTTCATTCCGGATCGTTCGGTAGCCGTCGGCATGGGGTTGCAAGGGCTGGTTTTGTTCGGGCTCTACGTTATCGGGATCGTCGGCGCGATGGTGGTGGCGCTGGTGCTGCGCCGCTCGGTGACCAAGGGCGCGGCCTCGGGCTTCATCATGGAGCTGCCCAAATATCAGCTGCCGACCATCAAGGATCTAGCCATCGGCTTGTGGCAGCGAGCGTGGATCTTCCTGCGCCGGGCCGGCACGATCATCTTCATGGTCACGGTGGTGCTGTGGTTGCTGCTCAACTTCCCGCGCGCCGGTGAGGGCGAGAATCAGGTCGATGCCTCGATCGCCGGCAAGCTGGCCAATGGACTGGCCGTGGTGGTCGAACCGATCGGTTTCAACCGCGATATTGCCTTGTCGCTGATCCCGGCGATGGCCGCGCGCGAAGTGGCGGTGGCCTCATTGGCGACAACCTATGCAGTCGCGGCCGACGATGATGACCAGACCGCACGCAAACTGGGCGACGAGCTGAAATCGCGGTGGAGCCTGCCGACTGCGCTGGCCTTTCTCGCCTGGTTTGTGTTCGCGCCGCAGTGCATGTCGACCATCGCCGTCACCCGCCGCGAAACAAACGGGTGGAAATGGCCCGCCTTCATGTTGCTCTATCTATTCGCGCTGGCCTACATATCCGCGGGAATCACCTATTGGACCGCAGTGGCGCTGGGCCTGTAGGGATTGAGAGCACGAGAGAGGCGAATTTCACAATGGCAGGCAGCGTCAACAAGGTCATCCTGGTCGGCAATCTAGGGGCGGACCCCGAAGTGAAGTCATTCCAGAATGGCGGAAAAGTGTGCAATCTGCGGATCGCCACCAGCGAAAACTGGAAGGACAAGAACACCGGCGAAAAGCAGGAACGCACCGAATGGCATTCGGTCGCGATCTTTTCCGAGGGCCTCGCCGGTGTTGCCGAACGCTTCTTGCGAAAAGGCAGCAAGGTTTACATCGAAGGCCAGTTGCGCACCCGCAAGTGGCAGGATGCTCAAGGCCAGGATCGGTATTCGACCGAAGTGGTGTTGCAAGGCCCCGGTGCCACGCTGACCATGCTTGATGGCGCGCCCGGTAGCGGCGGCGGCGGTGGTGGCGGCTCGTCAGCGGGCGGTGCTCGCGGCGGCGGATCGGGCGGCGGCTGGAACCAGGGCGGCGGCGCTGGCGGAGCGGGCGCTGGCAGCGGCGGAGCAGGCGGTTTCGCCGATGATCTGGATGATGATATCCCGTTTTGAGGAAATGCGCCGTCCCCGGGGTCAAGCCGGGGGACGACGCATTAATCCGACTTTTTCAAGGCCGCCAGCGCCGCAAACGGCCCGCTTTCTGCTGCTGCCTTGAGAAGTTCACGCCGCACCCGATCGGCATCCGGTCCTTCGGCGAAAGGGTCGATCGCCAGCACCAGACTTTGCGCGACCGCTTCACCCAGATCGAAAGCGGTGCCGGTGAACTCGATCTCATCCAGTTCATTGGCTTCCAGCTCAAGCTCTTCATCGGGCTGATGGTGCCCGGCGGGAACGAACCGGAACGAGAGCGGCTCGCGGATCAGGACGGGCAAATCCTCGCCCGAAATTGCGCAGCTCTGGATAATGTCGGCGTTGAGCGTACCGCTGGCGAGGACGCCCGCGCCCGCCTTGGTCAACGCCAGACTGGCCTCCAGCCGGTTCACCGTAACCAGATCGAACCGCCGGGCCAGCGCGGCGCATTCAGCGTCGCTTGCCACGAGCTGCACCGGCTGTTCGTCGATCTGGCGCGTATCGGCGATACGGCTGAATTCGGGCCTGCTGGGCTGACCTTCACTCATCGGCCGATCTCCCCGGCAAGCAGCGCTTCGCCCGGTAGCGCCGCTAGCTGTGCGGCGAGGATCCGGATCTCTGCGGCAACGGCTGCTGGACCTGCGCCCTCGATCAGGCTGACATTGCGCGCCACCACCTCTTCCAGCGCCGCATTATCGGCTGCGGCCAAGGCCTCGCGATAGGCCCCCAGCCTTCCACCGAGCACGCTCATCTGGCGGCCCATCTGCTTGCCGACCACCAGATCGCCGACCCCGCTTTCGCGCAGCTGTCCGTCCATATCCGCGACAAACAGTTCGGTCAGCCGGACCGAGGGGGCGACCAGTCGCTCCTCACGCTCCATCCGCAGCATGACCAGTACCAGCACCAGCGTGATCGCATCGAACCGGCCCGGCAGTGTATCGGCGATCCCGCCCCTCGCATACCATTTGGGCTCACGGGCTATTTCAACCATGCGGTGCCACAAGGGGCGCAAGCTGGCACGGGTATCGGCGCGGCTGCCGAAGATGCGGGAATACAACGACACGGTGAACAGACGTCCTTTCATTCAGCGGCGATTAAACCCCGGATGGCCAAGCGCCATTGCGATGTGCGGCAAGGGGCCTTAAGGCTCGGGCCGATATAAGGCGGTGAGCGGGGCAGGCAATGGCCCTTGCGGACAGTGCCGATGTGACTGGAGCAGTAAGCATGCAGGGTTTTGGACGAATCGGCCGGACAATCGCGGTGGCAGCCTTGCTGGCCGGAGCCGTTTCCGGTTGCAGCTCGATCCGCGATCACCGCGGCTATCTGGTCGATACCGGACTGGTCGATTCGATCCAGCCGGGAATCGATAACCAGACCTCGGTTGAGCGCACGCTGGGCCGGCCGACATTCATCAGCCAATTTGGCGAACCGGCCTGGTATTATGTTTCGATGAACACCAAACAGGCGGCCTTTACCCGGCCGCGCACTGACGAGCAGTTCGTCATGCGGGTCAAATTTGACCAGGCCGGCAATGTTGCAACGGTTGACCGCCGAGGCATGGAAAAGGTCGTCCAGCTTGATCCCGATGGCGACAAGACGCCCACGCTGGGCCGCGAACGCTCGTTCCTCGAAGATCTGTTCGGCAATATCGGTACGGTCGGTGCGCCGGGCACTGGCGGCGGCGGTGGCGGCGGTCCAGGTGGCGGCCCGAACGGAAGCTAGCTTGAACCATTCGGCGGGAAGCATATATCCCGCCTATGCATGACAGCCCCCGCTATGAATGACAGCAACGCCAGCCACGGCCTGATCCAGTGGCACGGCACCACCATCATCGGCGTGAAGAAGGGCGGCAAGACCGTCATCGCCGGCGATGGTCAGGTTTCGATGGGCAATACGGTGATGAAGCCGAACGCCCGCAAGGTCCGGCGGATCGGTGCCAATGGCGAAGGAGGCGGCGGCAAGGTGATCGGCGGGTTCGCCGGGGCTACCGCCGATGCCTTCACCTTGTTCGAACGGCTCGAAAAAAAGCTCGAGCAGCACCGTGGCCAGCTGATGCGCGCCGCGGTTGAACTCGCCAAGGACTGGCGGACCGACAAATACCTCCGCAACCTCGAAGCCTTGATGATTGTCGCGGACAAGGATGTGCTGCTGATCCTGACCGGCAATGGCGATGTGCTTGAGCCCGAAGCCAGCGGCGATACGGCGATTGCCGCGATCGGATCGGGCGGCAATTTTGCGCTCGCGGCGGCCCGGGCGCTGACCGATTACGAGGACGACGCCGAGAAGATCGCGCGCCGCGCCATGGCGGTCGCGGCCGAGGTTTGCGTCTTTACCAATGACCGGGTGACGGTTGAAGTGATCGAAAACCTGGATGACTGACAATCTGACGCCCAAGGCGATCGTGGCCGCGCTTGATGAACATATTATCGGACAGGCCGACGCCAAGCGCGCCGTGGCCGTGGCGCTGCGCAATCGCTGGCGGCGGCAGCGCCTCTCGCCCGAACTGCGCGACGAGGTGACGCCTAAAAACATCCTGATGATCGGGCCGACGGGCTGCGGCAAGACCGAGATCAGCCGGCGGCTGGCCAAGCTGGCCGAGGCGCCCTTCGTCAAGGTCGAGGCGACCAAGTTCACCGAGGTCGGCTATGTCGGCCGCGATGTCGAGCAGATCGCCCGCGATCTGGTCGAAGAAGCGATCCGGCTCGAAAAGGACCGCCGCCGCGAGGCAGTGCGCGAGGCTGCATCCAAGGCGGCGATGGACCGGCTGCTCAAGACGCTGGTCGGTGAGAATGCCTCGGAGGCGACCCGCGAAAGTTTCCGCCAGCGGATTGTCGAAAATGCGATGAATGACACCGAGATCGAGATCGAGATCGAAGACAGTCCGGCCGCGTCGATGGATATTCCGGGGATGCCCGGCGGGATCGGGATGATCAACCTTGGTGAAATGATGGGCAAGGCGATGGGCCGCCAGACGCTTAAGCGGCGCAAGCTGAAAGTCCCCGATGCCTGGGACAAGCTGGTCGACGAAGAGTCGGAAAAGCGGATGGATCAGGACGACGTCGCCCGGGTCGCGCTGATGAATGCCGAAACCAACGGAATCGTCTTCATCGACGAGATCGACAAGATCGCGGTGTCCGATGTGCGCGGCGGCTCGGTCAGCCGCGAAGGGGTGCAGCGCGATCTGCTGCCGCTGATCGAGGGCACGACCGTCGCGACCAAATACGGTCCGATGAAAACCGACCATGTGCTGTTCATCGCATCGGGCGCGTTCCATATCGCCAAGCCCAGCGACATGCTGCCCGAATTGCAGGGCCGCCTGCCGATCCGGGTCGAACTCAAGGCGCTGACCGAGGATGATTTCGTCCGCATCCTCAGCGAAACCCGGGCCAATCTGGTCGAGCAATATTGCGCCCTGATTGCGACCGAAAAGGTCACGCTGAACTTCACGCCCGAAGCCATCCGCGAGGTCGCCCGGATCGCCTGCCAGGTTAACGAAAGCGTCGAGAACATCGGCGCCCGGCGGTTGCAGACGGTGATGGAACGGCTGCTGGAAGACGTCAGCTTCGAGGCCGAAGATCGGTCTGGCGAGACAGTCCTGGTCGACCAAGCCTATGTCACCGACCGGCTAGCGGGTCTGGCGAAAGACGCTGACCTGTCGAAATATATCTTGTAGGACCGTCATTGTTCGCAGTATGTTCTTGAGTTCGAATCTAATCAGGAGACAGGCTGTGGAACTGACTGGCGGATGCCATTGTGGTGCGGTGCGCTATGGGGTCTCGGGTGAACCCCGGCATGTTGCGCTGTGTCATTGCACGGATTGCCGCAGGAGTGCCGGCGCGCCGATGGTTAGCTGGGCAGCCTTCGCCGAAAATGAACTCACCCTGACTCAGGGCGAGCCGATTATGTTCAATTCGTCCGGCACCGCGTTGCGCAGCTTCTGCGGGACCTGCGGCAGCGGGCTGTTTTATCGCAACGCCAATTTTTTGCCGGGAATCGTCGATATCCAGTCGGTCACGCTTGATGATCCCGAGGCTTTGCCGCCCGGCGCGCAGATCCAGGTGGCGGAGCGATTGCACTGGATGGAGACTGCGCATGAACTGCCGACGTTCGACCGCTTTCCGGGCGAGGGCTGACGATGGCTAACCCGCCCGACGACAAACCGGTCTACCGCCTGCTCACCGGCAAGGACGACCACGCTTTTTGTGTGCGGGTGTCCGAAGCGCTGGAGCAGGGCTGGCGGCTTTACGGCTCACCCGCGCTGACCTTCAACGGTGAGCACTGCGTCGCCGCGCAGGCCGTGGTCTGGGGCTGGGCTGAGGTGGTGAAGGCTTGATGCCTACTCCGCCGCCTCGCTGACCTGGTCGCTTTCCACCGCCTGGCGCGCCCACATTTCGGCATAAAGCCCGTCGCGCTTCAACAGTTCGGGATGGGTTCCTGCTTCGGCCAGACGGCCTTCGTTCAACACGAAAATCCGGTCGGCATCGGCGATAGTCGAAAGCCGGTGAGCGATGCTGAGCGAGGTGCGGCCCGACGAGATCCGGTGCAGCGTCGCGAGAATGTCCTGTTCGGTCCGGGTATCGAGCGCGCTGGTGGCCTCGTCGAGCAGCAGGATCGGCGGGTTCTTGACCAGCGTCCGGGCGATGGCGACGCGCTGCTTCTCTCCGCCTGACAGTTTCAGCCCGCGCTCACCCACCGGCGTCTCGAAGCCTTGCGGCAGCCGCGCGATCAACGGCATGATCGCCGCGCCGCGCGCCGCTTCCTCGATCTCGGCCTGCCCCGCCCCGTCGCGGCCATAGGCAATATTGTAGCCGATCGATTCGTTGAACAACACGCTGTCCTGCGGGACTATGCCGATTGCGGCACGCAGCGAGGTCTGGGTGACGTTGCGAATATCCTGTCCGTCGATCAGGATCCGTCCTTCCCACGGATCGTAGAAGCGGAACAGCAGCCGGGCGATGGTGCTCTTGCCCGCGCCCGAGGGGCCGACCACGGCGACCTGACTGCCCGCCGCGACCTCGAAACTCAGCCCGTGCAGGATCGTGCGATCCCGCTCATAGCCGAACACCACATTGTCAAAGGTCAGCGTCGGGCGGCGGATGATCAGGGCGGGCGCGCCGGGTGCGTCCTGCACCTCGATCTCGGTGTCCATCAGTGTAAACATCGCCGCCATATCGATCAGCCCCTGGCGGATCGTCCGGTAAACCATGCCCAGCATGTCGAGTGGGCGGAACAGCTGGGTCAGGTAAGTGTTGACGAACACCAGATCGCCGATGGTGAAATCGCCCTTCGACCAACCCCACACGGTGTAGCCCATCGCACCGGCCATCAGCAGATTGGTGATCGCAGACTGGACGATGTTGAGCATCCCCAGGCTGTTTTCGCTTTTCACCGCCGCATGGGCATAGGCGCGGGTCGCGCTGGCATAGCGTTCCTGCTCGCGCGCCTCAGCGCTGAAATATTTGACCGTCTCGTAGTTGAGCAGCGAATCGACCGCGCGGCCCAGCGCCTGCCCGTCGAGCTGGTTCATTCTTTCACGCAGGGCGCTGCGCCATTCGGTGATCAGGCGGGTGGTCCAGGCATAGGCGATCACGGCCAGCGCGGTGGCGACGACCAGTCCCAGACCGAAGTGGAAGTAGAAGATTATCGCCACCGCGGTCAGCTCCAGCGCGGTCGGGGCGATGTTGAACAGCATGAAGTACAGCATCACATCGATGCTCTTGGTCCCGCGTTCGATCACCTTGGTAACCTCGCCGGTGCGGCGGGCCAGATGGAACCGCATCGACAGGCGGTGCAGCCGGGCGAAGACGTCCTCCGCCAGCGCCTGGGTGGCATCCTGACCGACCCGTTCGAACACAATATTGCGCAGATTGTCGAACACCACCCCGGCGAACCGGCCCAGTGCATAGGCCAGGACGAAAGCCAGAGCGATCTGATAGCCAGCCTCGACCTTGATCGACATGGCATCGATTGCGCGCTTGTAGGCAAACGGCAGCGCCAGCGTCGTGGCCTTGGCGGCCAGGATCAACACCACAGCGACCACAATTCGCCAGCGCAGCGCCGGGCGGTCCGCCGGCCACAGATAGGGCAGGAAGCGCCGCAAGGTGCGCCAGCCCTCATGGCGGACATCTGGGCCGGAATCAGGCGATGGGCTGGGGGGACTCATGGGGGGCTATGTAGGGACCGTGCGCGAAAACGGAAAGGCGCAGTCGCGGTTACAACACGCCCGGCGGCACATCGAACAGCACCTTGCGGCTTTGAAAGTCGATCGCCACCCGCTCGAGGCTGCGCATGTCACGCATCCCCAGCAGCAACGCCGGCTTCTTCGAGAGCTGCAAGGCATCGAAGGCGGGCGAATCGGCATAGGCAATCAGCACGTTGTTGAAGGCGATCGAGGCAATTTCGAGCGTGCGGGCATAGCCGATGCTCGCCTCCACCTGCTGGCCGGTGACACTGGTCAGCGTGGTCGTGCCGTGATCGCGCCGCCGTGACAAGGCATTGCGCAGTGCGAGATTGCCGATCGAGGTTTCGGCCCCGGTGTCGATGACCACTTCGACCCTGACACCGTCGATCCTGGCCTCGGTCATGATCAGCTGGCCGGAACGGCGGCGGGCGTGGACCACGATTTCGAAGCCGCGGTTGCCGCCCAGGTTCTTGGCATCGTCTATCGCGATCAGGCCGCGTTTGAAATCCAGCAGCACGCGCTGATCCTGCAGGCTATCGAGCCCGACAATCCCATCAGCCCCGATATCGGCCCCTTCGAGCAGCGGGGCGACCAGACTGTAATAGCTACGCCGACCAAGGCCGATCTCTTCGATATGGACCGTATCGACCATCATGGTTCCGGCCACACCGATCAGCTTGGCCCGGCGATTTGGTAACAGCGAAAGCCGCGCGGCGAGCGCGATGCTCAGCACGGTATTCTGCGCGCCGGTATCGATCAGGAATTGAAACGGGCCATGCTCGCCAATTCGCACCGGCACCGTCATCCGGTCATACCGGTCCTTGCCGATCGCGACAACATCGGCGGTCGAGGACTGCTGCCCGCCAGCCTGTCCGGCAAGAACGGGAACTACGGCAATCAGCGGAATCAGCTTGGCCAATAGCGGCATCATTTGTTCCTCTCCGGTCCCGTTCTACTCCTTTGCGGAACGAACAGCCATGCTGCTTATCGAAGGGAGTTGAGCGCTGACCGGTTAGGCAGCGCGTGGCGCAGATCGGCCAGCATCGCCGCGATCTCGGCAAACAAGGGGTGGCGGATCAGTCGAAGCATGACGAGCCAGCAAAACGCGCCCGCCACTGCACCACTCACTGCCTGGCCAAGGCCAGCCGCGGCCGGGCCGCGCCACAGCGCATAGCTGGCCAGCAGCGGCGCAACCGCTGCCAGCGTGGCGACCAGGCTCTTGGCCCAGATACGGAGAAGTTCGGTCCACGAAAAACCCAGCATCTCGCGCATGAAACCGGCATAGAGCGCCACCCAGAACAGGCCGTGAGCAAAGCGCGAAACCGCGATCCACAGCAGCCCGAACGGTGCCGCCAATGCCAGTAGCAGCAGCGAGACGGCGGTTTCGGCGATGTTGCGGCGAATCAATCCGCGCATCCGCCCGAGCAGGATCGGCAAGTCTCCGTTTAGCGGGAGCGCGACGTAGCACAGCTGGGCCAGTGCGACCCAGGCGAGCAAGGGCGCGGCGGCCAGCCAGCCGCTGCCATAGAGGACATCGATCAGCGGCTGCGCTAGCACTGCGATCCCGGCCATCGCCGGCCAGGTGATCCCGGTATAGGCGGCAACCACCCGCAAATAGGGCGGACCGAGCGGGTCACCGCGATCGCGGACCTGGCGGAAGGCGGGATAAAATACGCCGGTCACCGCGCCCGCCACCAGCAATCGCAATTGCAGGGCAAGGCCTGACGCGCGCGCGAACAATCCGACCGCGATAGTGCTGAGCAATCGGCCGATGACGAGCTCGGGCGCCCGCGCGATGATCGAGCCGCAGATTGCCAGCACGCAGTTGGTTCCGCCGATCTGCAGCACCGGGGTCGCGCCTTTCAATCGCAGCGGCCAGGGGGCCATCCCGCCCGCTCGCCACTGGCTGACCATCAGCCTCGCCGCCTGTTGCGCAAAAGCCCCCCAGGCTAGCGCCAGCGCGCCGTGGCCGCGGACCGCAAGCGTGATCGCAACGCTCGCATTGGCAATCGACGCGCCGACCTCGATCATCGTGTTGGAGCGATAGTCCATCCGCCGCTGGCACATCGCCTGCGGGACGATGGCGAGCGGAACCAGCAGATAGGACGCGGCAATCACCAGCGTAATCGGGAGAAGCCGGGGGTCGCCATAGAACCAGGCGATCGGCTTTGCCGCCAGCAGGCACAATAGCGCAACGCTCCAGGCAAAGGCAACCGACAGGGTGAAGGCGGTGTGGATCTTATCGGGGGTCAGCTCGCGCTCGCCATTGATGTAGCGGGTAACGCCGAAATCCTGGAGGAAAGCAACCAGTGTCACCGCGGCAAACGCGATCGAAAACAGCCCAAGATCCGCCGGGCTGATGTACCAGCGGGCCAGCACCACGCTGGTCACGAACTGGATCGCGAACGAAGTATATTGCGAAGCGATGGCCCAGATCGCGGCGGTCCTGACCGACATCATGGTCATGCCGCCAAGCCCGTGCCGGAAATGCCCGCCAGGGTTGCAGCAAGCCGCGCGGCGTGAAGCAGTCGTCCCCCGCGCATCAGCCGTGCGGCACTGCGCCACATGCGCGGGTCGGTGCGGGCCTCGGCGGCATAGGCCAGCAATATCTCCCAGCCCGCCCCGGCCAGGGCCTCGGGCGAGTAAAGCGTGCGGTTGACCACCCGCCGGCGGACAAAGCTGGCCGAGCCGGGTCCGAATAGCGGATCAAGGGCGTCGATCGCTGGCAGCTGCGCCATTCCCTCGGTCGGGTCGGAGCGGCCAGCCAGCCGCTCACGGTGTGCGAGCCATGCAATCGCGGCGTTGCGGGCCTGTTCGACCATATGGCGCGTGCTGACCTGCCCGGGGGTGATCCGGTAGTACAGCAGCGGCTTGGGCAGATTGGCGAGCTTGGTCAGCCCTGCCAGCCGCAGCCACAGATCATAATCCTCGGCGTGCGTATAAGCCGGGCGATAGCCGCCTGCGGCGAGGACAAGCTCGCGGCGGACCATCACCGCGCTATGACAAATCAGCGGGCCATCTTCCAGATTGGCGCACAGGCCCGCGTGATCATGTGGGCGGGTGATCGGCGGATTGCCGGACGGCTGTCCGGCGGCGTCGATGTAGGGCGTGTCACAGCCAACCAGCCCGTGGCCGGGATGGTCTGCCAGAAAAGCGCTCTGGTTTGCGAAGCGTTCGGGTGCGCACAGGTCATCGGCATCGAACCGGGCGACCAATGGCGCGCGCGCGGCGCCGAACAGCTCGTTCAGGCTGGTCACCAGACCGCGGTTCTTGCGACAGATCAGCCGGATCCGCGGATCGCGCGCCGCATAGCCCTCAGCGATGCTCCGGCTGGCATCGGCCGAGCCATCGTCAAGGATCAGGAATTCAAAATCGCCAAAGCTCTGCGACAGCACACTTTCGATCGCCGCGGCGAGATGGGCCTCGCCGTTATAGACGCTCATGGCGACCGAGATAGCGGGCAGGGTGCCAGTCATGGTTCCCCCCGGGTCAGACCGCTCAGCAGGCCCTCTTTCTCACCGCGGCTGTGCGCTCGGCGCCGCCAGCGCAGCATCGGCCGGGCAAGGGCGGGAAACAGCCGCCACAGCGCAAATGCAGCCGACCAGACCGGACCGGCGACCTGGTCCTTGAGGGCACCCAGCTCGGCAAGCCCGCGGGCGGTGTCGCCGTCGATCACCCGGTCGATGGCGTATTCGAAAGCCAAGGCCTGCTGGTTGCTTGCGATCAGCCGATCAAGCAGGGCCAGATCTGGGCTGTCCGCGGCCAACGCGGCACGGCACTTTTCATAGGCTTTGAGATTACCCAGCAACATCCTCCCGGCATGGGCCGAGGCAGAGCCTGAGCGGACCCGGTAATCGCCCAGCACTTCATCGACATACCAGGCCACACCGCCCAATTGCATCAGCCGCACCCACAGGTCGAAATCTTCGGACTGCGCCATGGCAGGGTCGAACCCGCCGATCTGGTCAAAGTCGGCGCGGCGGAAGGTGGTGCCGATGTAGACGTTGAAACTGCGGTCGAGCACATCTTTGAGCGTGCCCGCGGTGCCGTCGCCGCTACCTTGTCTGGCATCGATGCAGGAGCGCTCGCGCGGGACCGCGCCAAAGATCCGCGCGTTGCAGGTGGCGAGGCGGATGGCGGGATCGCTCTCCAGCAACGGAACCATGGTGGCAAGATAGCCTGGGCGGAACAGATCGTCTCCGTCGAGCAGCGCCACCAGCGGGGCGGTGCTTGCCGCGATGGCCAGGTTGCGCGCCTCCGACACTCCGCGGTTCGAGGTGGAGAGGTAGCGGATACGCGGATCGCTGAGGAAGGGGGTCACGGCGCCGGCCACGTCGTCGGGCGCGCCATCGTCGATCACGATACATTCCCAAGCAGCGAAACTTTGTCCCAGCACCGAGGTCAGTGCCTCGCCCAGCAGATGCGCTACGCCATAGGCCGGAACGATAACCACTACCCGCGCCGGCGCGGGCACCGGAACAGGTACAGCGAATCCAGGCTGGGGGGGCGTAACAGTCATGCCTGCTGCATAGCGAAGGGCTGTAAACATTGACTTACGCGCCCCGTAATCCTGCGATTCTGGCCCAAACTTACCGAAATTTGCTCTGAATGGCGCTGCTCACCGCCAAGAATGGCGACAAAATCCCCTGATTTCTGCGGGTTCCGGTGCCTTTGAAATAAAATTGCAAAAATGCGTTGACCGACTCAGCCACCCTCCATATATGCCCGGTCACCGGACGGGGTGCTGACGAAAACCAGCATTCTACCCCGGTCGCCAATAGAAACGGACAGCAGTCCCCCGGTACCATATCGGGGAGCCATTGTTGTCCGCCACTTTTGTTGTGCGGCTCTTTGACATTGTTAGTTTAGATGAAGGGACATGTGGGCGACGGCGCCTGCTCCCGGGGCTTCAAGGCTCGGGGTGGCAGTTTAAATAAGTCGTTACCATTACATGTCCTTACGTAACCATACGTTTGAACAAGTGCAGGTATCGGCTCCTTGAATTCATTCGTGACGGTTTGCGGGTTTTCAGCCTTGTGCTGGGGCCTGTGCCGCAACGAATGGGACACAAACTTGAGAGTTTGATCCTGGCTCAGAATGAACGCTGGCGGCATGCCTAACACATGCAAGTCGAACGAGACCCCGACTTCGGTTGGACGTCTAGTGGCGCACGGGTGCGTAACGCGTGGGAATCTGCCCTTCGGTTCGGAACAACAGTTAGAAATGACTGCTAATACCGGATAATGACGTAAGTCCAAAGATTTATCGCCGAAGGATGAGCCCGCGTAGGATTAGCTAGTTGGTGGGGTAATGGCCCACCAAGGCGACGATCCTTAGCTGGTCTGAGAGGATGATCAGCCACACTGGGACTGAGACACGGCCCAGACTCCTACGGGAGGCAGCAGTGGGGAATATTGGACAATGGGCGAAAGCCTGATCCAGCAATGCCGCGTGAGTG
>JANNAE010000069.1:0-2204 GCA_031383985.1 Novosphingobium sp.
TGGCGGGGTCATTTATGTCGACACCGGTGGTGGTGCGGGCAGCATTGTCGAAATCCTACAGCCCGCCAGCGGCAGTGATAGCCTGTTTGCGATGATCAAGGCGGCGTCGGTCGGCTGGGATGGCAGCGACCCGGTTCGCAAATTGGGTTAGGGTAAGGTTTAGGAAGCCGCCCCCAGAAAGCCGAGCTGTCCGGCCTTGAATACCGCCTGGCTGCGATTGACCGCGTTGAGCTTTTCGGCGGCGCGCTGGACATGATAACGGACCGTCGCGTGGCTAAGCGACAGGATCGTGCCGATCTCATTATCGGTTTTTCCGATTGCGGCCCAGCGCAGGCACTCAACCTCGCGTTTCGACAAGGAGCAATTGCTGGGGATCCATTGATGGGTCCGCATCGCCGCCACATAGCCTGCCACAAACCGCCGGACCAAAGCGCCAAGGCTTTCTGCATATCTGGCGTAAAGTTCGCTCAGATCGCTCAGAGTCAGGTCCTTGTATGTCAGGCTGACGGCACCAATCTGGCCAAAGGACAGATGAACCGGGATCACGATGATCGCGCGCCCGGCTACAACCCGTTTGAAATCCTTGAGGGTGATCCCTTCCAGATATTTGTTCCGCCAGATTGTGTGAAAACCCTCTTCATTGCACCAGAAGGGTTCGCTCTCATACCGGCAGGCCCGGGGCAGAAACGACTTGAGCGCCAGCCGCGAATCTTCCCACCAGCGCTCGCCATCGGCTACCCAGCCAAACACTTCGGCGTTCAATATCGCGCCATCGGCATCGACCATTTGCTCTTTTGAAGCGATATCGACGGCAACGGCGATCCGGAAGCCGCATGCCTGGGCAGCATCGTTCAGGGCAATAGCTGCGGCTCGGATGTCATCGACGCTGCGGATAGTGACGCTTTCCAGCGTCTCCTTTTCCAGTCGCCAATCATCCAGCGAAGACGAACTCACGTTCATCTCTTTCCTTTCCGGCAATGGCGATCTTTGAGGCAAATCCAATCTCTCTCCATCCACCCCTATCAATTTATATATATGGTATGGATATCCGCGCTGACTATAGCATAGGCTCGAAACGGCAAGCAATGTTGGCGGCTGGGGAAAGCTGACATTGCCTGGTCGATCACCAAATTGAGCCAAGACGCGCCCGGCCAGATTACAGGCCAGATTACAGGAGAGTGATTGTGCAACTCAGCCGTGACCAGTTGTTGCGCGCCTATCGCCAGATGGCGGTGATCCGGGCGTTCGAGGAACGACTCCACAAGGAGATCATGACCGGGGAAATCGCTGGCTTCACGCATCTGTATTGCGGGCAAGAGGCGGCAGCGGTCGGTGTCTGCGAACATCTCGCCAATGACGACTTCATCGTCTCGACCCATCGCGGTCACGGCCATTGCATCGCCAAGGGCTGCGATGTGAAAGGCATGATGCTGGAAATCTATGGCCGCGCGGACGGCCTGTGCAAAGGCAAGGCAGGCTCAATGCATATTGCGGATCTCTCGGTCGGGATGCTGGGCGCGAACGGCATCGTCGGCGCCGGGGCACCGCAAGCAGTCGGCGCGGCGCTGGCCGCCAAGATGGACGGCAAGGGCAAGGTTGCAATTGCCTTTTCGGGCGACGGCGCCTGCAATCAGGGCACCACATTCGAAGCGATGAACATGGCCGTGGTCACCAAGGCACCGTGCATCTTCGTGTACGAAAACAACCATTATTCGGAACATACCGGCTTCGATTATGCGGTCGGCACCAACCGCGACATCGTCAGCCGCGCCGAAGCCTTCGGGATGAAGGTGTGGCGCGCCAATGGCAGCGATTTCTTCGACACCTATGACACCATGCGCGAAGTGCTGGAATATGTCCGCGCCGGCAATGGGCCAGCCTCGATCGAGCTTGATACCGAACGGTTCTATGGCCACTTCGAAGGCGATCCGCAGCGGTATCGGGGTCCGGGCGAGCTGGAGCGGATCCGCGAAGAGCGCGATTGCCTTAAAGCGTTTCGCGAGAAGGTGACGGCAGCGGGGCTGCTTTCTGACGTTGATCTGGATACGATCGACGCTGAAACACTGGCGCTGATCGAAGAGGCAACGAGCGAGGCGCGTGCCGCACCGGTGCCAGATGTCTCGACGCTGCTCACCGACGTTTACGTCTCATACTAGAAGGAACGCGGAACAATGACTGTGATGACCATCCGCGATGCGATCAAT
>JANNAE010000027.1:0-10980 GCA_031383985.1 Novosphingobium sp.
TGTCGATTGCCGGCTGGGCGACCCAGACCCTGCGCGCGGGTGACAATCAGGGGCTGGTGCCGGTGGCCCTGCCCGCGATCGACTATCGCCGCCGGCTGGCATCGCCTGTGCTGGGCGGCAAAGTCGAATTCCAGCTCAACAGCCTCGGCATCCTGCGCGCAGCTGGGCAGGACACCCAGCGCGCTTTTGCCAGCGCCCAGTGGGACATGCGCCGGATCACTCCGATGGGGCAGGAAATCACCATGACTGCGCTGGTGCGCGGCGACGTCTACCACTCGGCGCGCAACGAGCTTACCGCCACCGCAATCTATCGCGGCAACCCGGGCTGGCAGCATCGCGGAGTCGCCACTGCCGCGATCGACGCCAAATGGCCGCTGGTGGGCAAAGTCTTCGGCGGCAGCCAGGTAATCACGCCGCGCCTACAGATCGTCGCCAGTCCGACGATCCGCAACCTGGCCGTGCCCAACGAGGATTCGCGCGCGATCGATCTGCAGGACAGCAACCTGTTCGCGCTCAACCGCTTTCCCGGCTATGACCGGATCGATGACGGGGTGCGCTTCACCTATGGGCTCGACTGGCAGTTTGAGCGGCCGGGCTGGCGCGTGGCAACCACCATCGGCCAATCCTATCGGCTGACCCGCGATCCCACGCTGCTGCCCGACGGTACTGGCCTGTCGAACCGATTGTCCGACATCGTCGGGCGGACCGAAGTACGGTTCCGGGATTTCGTGAAGGTCACGCACCGCTTCCGCCTCGACAAGGACAGTTTCGCGGTCCGCCGCAATGAATTCGATGCCACGGTCGGAAATCAGCGAACCTATGCGGAAATCGGCTACCTGCGCCTTAACCGCAATATTGGCACCGGGCTGGAAGACCTTAAAGACCGCGAGGAACTGCGCGTAGCAGCGCGGGTTGCGTTTGCGCGCTATTGGTCATTTTTTGGCTCGGGCGTGTTCAATCTGACCGACCGCAACGAAGACCCCACTTTCACCGCCGATGGCTTCCAGGCGCTCCGCACCCGTCTGGGTGTTGCCTATCTGGACGATTGCCTCGAACTCGCCTTCACCTGGCGGCGGGATTATGTGGCGACCGGCGATGCGCAAAGGGGCAACACCTTCCAGATCCACGTCGCGCTGCGGAATTTGGGTTTCCGATAGGACCAATGCGCGATCGCTCGAAACTCTGAAAGTCTGGCAGTTGGCAGTCCGTTACAAACGCGCTATCCGCCGCTTTGCTCAGCTTCGGTTAAGCCACCCGGCACCATTCGCCGGGCAAGTTCGGCCCGGCTTTTCGGTGCCGCAGATGGGAATTGATCCACGGTGACACGTATTTCTCCTCTCCGCTTTTCCGCCCGGGCTGCGCTGGCTCTTGGTGTTGTCGCTATTGTCAGCGGCGGTGCCACGGCGCAGGAAGCCACTCCGCAGGGGGCGATTTCAATCCCCGACAACATCACGATCTTCGGCAAGAATGATCCCAATCACCGCCGCGCCACTGCGCTGGTCAATGGCGACATCATCACCGGCACCGATATCGATCAGCGTGTGGCGCTGGTGGTCAGCGCCAGTGAAGGCAAGGTTGTCGGTGAGGAATTGCAACGACTGCGCTTGCAGGTGCTGCGCAATCTGATCGACGAAACGTTGCAGATTCAGGAAGCCAAGGCTCAGGACCTGACCGTTGCCGATGACGAGATCGACCAGACCTATGCCCGCGTTGCCCAGCAGAATTTCAGCCAGAACCCCAAGGCGATGGACGGTTATCTGACCAAGATCGGATCGTCCGCCGGCTCGCTCAAGCGGCAGATCCGTGGTGAGCTTTCATGGCAGCGGCTGCTGCGCCGCAATGTTCAGCCGTTCGTCAATGTGGCCGACGAAGAAGTGAAGGAAATGCTCGACCGGCTGCAGGCGGCCAAGGGTACCGAGGAATTCCGGATCGGGGAAATCTTCCTGTCCGCCACGCCCGAAAGCAAGGTTGCGGTATTCGAGAACGGCAAGCGGATTGTCGATCAGCTGCGCCAGGGCGGCAGTTTCGTCGGCTATGCCCGCCAGTTTTCCGAAGCCTCGACCGCGGCCGTGGGCGGCGACCTTGGCTGGATCCGGCTTGCCCAGTTACCCCCTGAACTGGGTGCAGCAGCGCGCGAACTGGCGCCCGGCCAGCTGGTCGGTCCGGTCGAGATCCGTGGCGGTTTTTCGATCCTCTACCTGATCGACAAGCGCCAGGTGCTGACCGCCGACCCGCGTGATGCTATCCTCAGCCTCAAGCAGGTGTCGATCGCCTTTGCCCCCGGCACGACCGAGGCGCAGGCGACCGGCAAGGCCAAGCAGTTTGCCGACGCAATGAAGACCGCGCGCGGTTGCGGCACGGTCGATGCGATCGCCGCCGGGATCGGCGCTCAGGTGGTCGGTAACGATCAGCTCAAGGCCCGCGACCTGCCCAAGGCGCTGCAGGACCTGATGCTGGGCTTGTCGCTGGGTGAGAGCACCCCGCCGTTTGGCTCGGTTTCCGAAGGCGTGCGTGTGCTGATGCTGTGCGGCCGCGATGACCCCAAGGTCGAAAGCGGACCGAACTTCGAACAGATGCAGCAGCAGATCGAAGACGATCGCGTCAACAAGCGCGCGCAAGCCTATCTGCGCGATCTCCGCCGCGACGCGGTGATCGATTACAATTGAACGGTTGATGGTCTCTCAAGGATCGCCTCTCGCGATAGCGCTGGGCGATCCGGCCGGGGTTGGGCCTGAACTGCTGGCCGCGGCATGGGTGCAGCGCACCGCCGAGAGGCTGCCCGCGTTTTTTGCGGTCGGCGGCGCCTCCCTGTTAGCCCAAGCCGCGGCAATGCGCGGGCTTGAGATTCCGATCCGCCGGGTTGCCAATCCGGATGAGGCCAAGGCCGCATTCGGCACAGCGTTGCCGGTCTTGGGAAGCCTCGACGGGGCCTATTGTCCTGGCCAGCCCGACCGCGCCGGAGCGGAACTGGCGCTGGCATCGCTGACCGAAGCGGTCCGGCTCGCTGTATCCGGCACGGCCAGCGGGGTTGTCACTGGCCCGATCGCCAAGGCGCGACTGGCCGAAGTGGGTTTCGCCTTCCCGGGTCAGACCGAATTCGTCGCTGCCGCTTGCGGGATCGCCGCGCCGGATGCGGTGATGCTGCTGGCCGGCCCCAATCTCAAGACTGTCCCGCTGACGGTGCATATCGCGCTATCCGAAGTTCCTGCCGCTTTGACCGCGGCGTTGATCGAACGGCGGTGCAGGATCGTTGCGGCGGCGTTGCAGGTGGATTTCGGGATTGTTGCGCCCCGTCTGGCGATTGCCGCGCTTAATCCCCATGCCAGCGAGGATGGCCGCTTTGGCGATGAGGAGGCACGGATCATTGCCCCGGCGATCGCCGCGCTGCGCGCTGCCGGGATCGATGCCAGCGGGCCGCATCCGGCTGACGCGCTGTTCACCCCGCGCGCCCGGACGGGCTATGACGTGGCGCTGTGCATGTATCACGATCAGGCGCTTATCCCCTTGAAAGCGATCGATTTCGATAGCGGTGTCAACATGACTTTGGGCCTGCCGATCATCCGAACCTCGCCCGATCATGGCACCGCCTTTGCGATCGCCGGCCAACAGATTGCGGAGGCCGGCGCGACCATCGCCGCGATCCGGATGGCCGGTGAATGTGCTGCCCGGCGGGCCGCACCATGAACCTCCCGCCGTTACGCGAAGTCATCGCCGCGCACGGCCTGTTCGCGACCAAGGCGCTGGGCCAGAACTTCCTGTTCGACGAGCAGCTGCTCGCCCGGATCGCCAGAATTCCGGGCGATCTCAAGGACCGTGCGGTGCTCGAAATCGGCCCCGGCCCCGGCGGGTTGACCCGCGCACTGCTCCGCGCCGGAGCGCGGGTCACCGCAATCGAAATGGACCGCCGCTGCCTCCCCGCACTGGCTGAATTGCAGGCCGTCTTCCCCGGTCAGCTCACCGTGATCCAAGGCGATGCGGTCAAGATCGATCCGGCCACGCTGTTTGCCGAACCTTACGACATCGTCGCCAACCTGCCCTACAACGTCGGCACCGCGCTGTTCGTCGGCTGGCTGGGCGGTGAGGCGTGGCCGCCGCAGTGGCGCTCGCTCACCCTGATGTTCCAGCAGGAAGTGGCCCAGCGGATCATCTCCGAACCGGGCGGCGGCGCCTTTGGGCGGCTGGCGGTGCTGGCACAGTGGCGCAGCGCCGCCAAACTCGCGATGAAAGTCCACCGCAGCGCTTTCACCCCGCCGCCCAAGGTGATGTCGGCGATTATCCATGTAACGCCCGAGCCGATGCCCGAGGGGGTTTCGGCTCGGATGCTGGAGCGGGTGACCGAGGCGGCTTTCGGCCAACGCCGCAAAATGCTGCGGCAAAGCCTGAAAGGCCTGCCCGGCGCACTGGCCGCGCTCGACACGCTGGCGATCGATCCCGCGCGCCGCGCCGAGACGCTGAGCGTGGCGGAATTTGTCAGCGTCGCGCGGTTGCTCAGCTAGCCTTTTTCCGCCGCCGCCAGCTGTGCAGCAACGGTTCGGTATAGCCGCTGGGCTGTTCGAGCCCCCCCAACACCAGCTCACACGCTGCCCGGAATGCCAGGCTGGTATCCCAGTTACCCGCCATTGGCTCATACAGCGGATCGCCCGCATTCTGGGTATCGACCTTGGCAGCCATGCGCTGGAGCGAATCCATGACCTGTTCTTTCGAGCAGACCCCGTGGAGCAGCCAGTTTGCCATGTGCTGGCTGGAAATGCGCAGCGTCGCGCGATCTTCCATCAGGCCGATGTCGTTGAAATCCGGCACCTTGGAGCAGCCGATCCCCTGATCAATCCAGCGGACCACATAGCCGAGCAGACCTTGCGCGTTATTGTCCAGCTCCTCGCGGACTTCGGCTTCAGACCAATTGATGCCGGTTGCCAGCGGCACGGTGAGCAGCGCATCGAGCGAAGGGATTGCCTCCTTGGCCAGATCGCGCTGGACGTCGAACACCCCGATCTGGTGGTAGTGCATCGCATGAAGCGTCGCGGCGGTGGGGGACGGGACCCAGGCGGTGTTCGCCCCGGCGCGCAGGTGGCCGATCTTTTCGATCATCATCGCATGCATCCGGTCGGGTGCTGCCCACATGCCCTTGCCGATCTGCGCCTTGCCCGAAAGCCCGCAAGCCAGGCCAATCGCAACGTTGCGCTTTTCGTATGCGGCAATCCAGCTGGTGGCCTTCATATCAGCCTTGCGGATCATCGGCCCGGCCCGCATCGAGGTGTGGATCTCGTCCCCCGTACGGTCGAGGAAGCCGGTGTTGATGAACACGATCCGGTCTTTCACGGCATAGATACACGCGGCGAGATTGGCGGAAGTGCGCCGTTCCTCGTCCATTACGCCAACCTTGACGGTGTGGCGCGGAAGGCCGAGCAGATCCTCCACTGCATCGAACAAGGAATTGGTGAAGGCGGCTTCTTCGGGCCCATGCATCTTCGGCTTGACGATGTAGATGCTGCCTTCCCGGGAGTTGCGATATTTGCCGAGGCCGGCGACATCTTGCGCACCGGCCGCGCTGGTGATCACCGCATCCATGATGCCTTCGGGAATTTCGCTGCCGTCCGCTAGCAGAATCGCCGGATTGGTCATGAGGTGGCCGACATTGCGGACGAACAGCAGGCTGCGCCCCGGCAGGGTCAGGGCGCTGCCATCTCTGGCGGTCCATTGGCGGTCCGGATCGAGCGCGCGGGTCAGGGTCTTGCCGCCCTTTTCGAAGCTTTCCGCAAGATCGCCGCGGATCACCCCCAGCCAGTTGCGATAGGCGGCGAGCTTGTCTTCGGCATCAACCGCCGCGATCGAATCCTCAAGGTCACAAATCGTCGTCAGCGCCGATTCGAGGACGATATCGGCGATTCCCGCCTTGTCGGTTGCACCCACCGGGTGGTTGCGATCCAGCACCAGCTCGATATGCAGGCCATGCTGGCACAGCAGCAGCCCGCCATCCTTATGTCCAAGGCAATGGTCAGGATCAGCGAGCAGAGGCGCGCTTGCACCGTCCCAATCGGCCCAGCTGGTTCCATCAAGCGGCACCGCAAGGTCAAGAAAAGCGCGGCCCGCCCGGATCACTGCCGCGCCGCGTGCCCCATCATAACCACCCGGCCGGGCTGCTGGCGCATCAAGCGCGTCGGTACCGTACCAGGCGTCGTAAAGGCTGCCCCAGCGGGCATTGGCGGCATTGAGCAGAAAGCGGGCGTTGAGCATCGGCACCACCAGCTGCGGCCCGGCCATGCCGGCGATCTCGCGGTCAACGTGCTGCGTCGTGACGCTGAACGGCGCCGGTTCGGGCACCAAATAACCGATCTGGGTCAGGAAGGCGCGATATTCGCCCATGTCGAGTTTTCGGCCGACGCGGGCGATGTGCCAGGCGTCGATCTGCGCCTGCAAATCGTCGCGCTTGGCCAGCAAAGCCCGATTTTGCGGGACAAAATGGTTCGTCAGCGCCGCAAAACCTGCCCAGAAAGTCGCCGGGTCTATGCCCAGCGGAGCAAGCACGTCATTGCCGACAAATGCAGCCAGTTGCGCATCCACCTTGAGGCCAGCCAGTTCAACCCGATTGCTCATTATGCCTCACAGTAAATGGAGCCGCGCAGATGCTTCGCGTCACGGCACAAGAATGATAATTCCGGCGAGGAATAGCCAAGGTTATGCCGCAACTGCGAAGCGATGGCAATCGCCAGAAAGCGGTTGGCAGGCGCAAGTCGGGGGGTTGGACTGAACCAGCCACTCGGCTAGACCCGGTTTCATATGCAACAGCTTTCACCTCCCAGTTTGTCATTGGCAGAACAGGCGCTCATCGTCGCAATCGACCCCGCCCCCATGCTGACGCAGGTTCAGGCGTGGAGCGCGATCAACACCGGCACCGGCAACCTCGCCGGGCTGGCCCGGCAGGCCGCATTGCTCGTTGATGCGTTTGCAACTCTGCCCGGTGAAGTGACTCTGGAGCAACCCGCTCCCGTCACCTCCGTTGCAGTTGACGGACGCGAAGTCGCGACGGAATGCGGCAAACATCTGGTGCTTAGAGTTCGCCCGGCGGCGACCCGGCGGTTGCTGTTGACCGGGCATATGGACACGGTCTTCGCCGCCAACCACCCCTTCCAGGCGCAACGCTGGCTCGATGACGATACGCTCAACGGGCCTGGCGTTGCCGACATGAAGGGTGGGATTGCAGTGATCCTCTCGGCCCTCGCTGCATTCGAGCACAGCCCGGGTGCCGCATCGGTCGGTTATGACGTGTTGATCAATTCGGACGAGGAAACCGGCAGCCTGTCCTCCGCTCCGCTGATCGCGGCGCTGGCTCAGGGCAAGATCGCCGCGCTGACCTATGAGCCGTCGGCGCTCCCCGATGGCACGCTGGCCGGTGCGCGCGGTGGGAGCGGGAACTACAGCCTGATCATTACAGGCCGCGCCGCTCATGCTGGGCGCAACCCGCAGGATGGGCGCAACGCGATCGTCGCCGCTGCCGCGCTGACGCTGGGCCTCAAGACGCTGGAGCAGGATGGGCTGGCGATCAATCCCGCCCGGATCGAAGGCGGCAGCGCCAATAATGTTGTCCCCGATCATGCCGTGCTGCGGTTCAACATCCGCCCGCGCGAAACCGCATTGGTCGATGCATTTCTCTCCGGTCTGGATAGTTTGGTTGCCGAAGTTGCGGCAACTCATGATGTTTCAATCCATCGCCACGGCGCGATCAGTCGCCCACCCAAGCCGCTCACCCCGCCCGCCGAACGCCTGTTCGGGTTGGTGCGGGAATGCGGCGAAGCACTGGGGCAACCGATCCGCTGGCAGAACTCTGGCGGGGTCTGCGATGGCAACAATATCGCCGCTTGCGGGGTTCCCGTGGTCGACACGATGGGCGTTCGCGGCGGCTCGATCCATTCAGGCGACGAATTCCTGATCGTCCCCTCGCTGGCCGAGCGCGCGAAATTGTCCGCGCTTGTGCTTCATCGCCTCGCCCTTGGAGAAGCCTTTTGACCTTCCGCATTCGTGCCGCCAATCCGGGCGATCTTCAGCACCTTTATGAAATGGCCAAGCTGACCGGTGGCGGCTTTACCAACTTGCCGCCTGACCGAAAATCGCTCGCCGCCAAGCTCCAGCATTCAGCAGAAGGCTTTGGCCGCAAGGGCGACTATGAACCCGGCGAGCTGTTCCTGATGATCCTTGAGAATACCGAGACCGGCGAGGTGCGCGGAACTTGCCAGATTTTCACCGGCGTGGGCAAAGTCTGGCCGTTCTACTCGTACCGCCTCACCACGCTTACCCAATATTCCAAGGAACTCGATCGGACCTTTCGCGCAGAGATGCTCAATCTCGTTAACGATCTGGACGGTGCCAGCGAGGTTGGCGGCCTGTTCCTGCACCCGGCCGAGCGCGCCGGCGGGCTTGGCATGTTGCTGGCGCGCAGCCGTTATCTGTTCATTGCAATGCACCGCGCCCGTTTTTCCGAGCGCATTTTTGCCGAACTGCGCGGCGTGATCGACGAGCGCGGTGGCTCGCCCTTCTGGGACGGACTGGCCGGGCGTTTCTTCGGGATGAATTTTCAGGAAGCCGACCACTTCAACGCGATCAACGGCAATCAGTTCATCGCCGATCTCATGCCGAAACACCCGGTCTACATCGCGATGCTGCCCGAAACTGCGCGCAGCGTGATCGGCCTGCCACATCCCAGCGGGCGACCGGCGATGCGCATGCTTGAGGCCGAGGGCTATGCCTATGAAGGCTATCTCGACATTTTCGATGGCGGCCCGACCATGACCGCACGTACCGACAAGGTGGAAAGCATCGCCAATGCGCGGTCTTTCAGCATCGCCGATACCAGCGCGACGACGGGCGACAGGATGCTGATCGCCACCGGCGACCTCGCCGATTTCCGCTGCGCTTTCGGGATTGCCGAGAATACCGACTCTGGCATATCGATCGACGCGGCAAGCGCTAAGATACTTGGTGTAAACACCGGCGACGTGGTGTGGACCATCGGCCGATGAGCCTGGCCGAGATCAACTTCGACGGCATCGTCGGCCCAAGCCACAATTATGCCGGGCTCAGCCTCGGAAATCTTGCCTCGTCCAGCAACGCGGGCGAAACTTCATACCCGCGCGCCGCGGCCTTGCAGGGGCTGGCCAAGATGCGACACAATTTGTCGCTGGGGCTGGTGCAAGGCTTCTTCGTGCCGCTACCCCGGCCCAATACTGGCTTCCTGACCGCACTGGGTGCAGTTTCCGAGACAGACTCACGGCTGACTGCAGCGGCCTGGTCGGCTTCTTCGATGTGGACTGCCAATGCCGCGACCGTCTCGCCAGCCCCCGATACCGCTGATGGCCGCTGCCATCTAACCCCCGCCAACTTGGTGACGATGCCGCACCGGGCGCAGGAATGGCCCGATACCGCGCGCCAACTCGCACTGGCTTTCGCGGACCAAAGCCATTTCGCAGTGCATGATGCCGTGCCGCCAAGCTTCGGCGACGAGGGTGCGGCCAATCATATGCGGATGTGCGCGCAGCATGGATCTCCGGGGTTGGAGCTGTTCGTCTATGGCCGCCCGGGCGGCGCCTTTCCGGCGCGCCAGCATGAACAGGCCAGCCGCGCGGTGGCGCGATTGCATGGGTTGGCAGCCAATCGGGTGCTGTTCATCGAGCAGAACCCGGCCGCGATCGCCGCTGGCGCGTTCCACAATGATGTGGTTGCGGTGGCGAACGAGCGCGTATTGTTCACCCATGAGCTGGCCTTTGCCAACCCGGAGGGAACTTACGCAGCGATCCGCGAACGCCTCCCCGAAGCTGAGTTTGTGGTGGTGCCGTCCAGCGCGGTTTCGCTGACCGATGCGATCAAGTCTTATTTGTTCAACGCCCAACTCGTGACGCTACCATCGGGCGAAATGGCACTGGTGATCCCGCTGGAGGCTTGGGAAACGCCCTCGGTCCGCGGTTGGCTTGACGGAATGCTCGCCAGCAACGGGCCGATCAGGCAGGTCTTGCCGGTCGATGTCCGCCAATCGATGGCCAATGGCGGCGGGCCGGCCTGCCTGCGGCTGAGAGTGGTGGCCGATCCCGCGACAATCGACCCGCGCTTTCTGCTCGACGCGGCCAAGGCGGGGCGGATTGAGCGCGCGATTGGCACCTTTTGGCCCGAATCGATCGAACCCGCGCAGCTTGGCTCGGATCGACTGGCCGAACAGGTGGTGAAGGCCCGGAGTGCCTTGCTGGGGGGACTGGAACTGGCCGAGCTCGCGTGAGATTTGTCGGGTCTGTTTACACCCGGCAGGCCGTTAACCAGAGCCTTGCACCAAACTGCGGGACTGGCATGATCATTGCTAAGAATCATACCTAAGGAATGATTACCGATGCTGACTAAGTTAGGCCGCCTGTTCAAGATCAAGACTCCGGTTGAGGCCTATCTGATTATCTACGCCCTGGCACTGGGCGCGACCGAGCGCGGCAAAATTTACCTGGTGCAGTTTCCGGGCGTTGGCGGCTGGTTGCTGTTCTTCGCTTGCAGCTGCGCGGTACTCATGGCCGGCGGCAAGATTCTCGATTGCCTCAAGCACGAAAAACGCCTCGCCGCAGAGCGCGCGACCACTTCCTGAGCTCTGAAGAAAAGTGGGGCGCTTCTGTTGCCCGGCGCCCGAGTCTTTGGTCCTGCAGGAAAGTGGGGAGCTTCTGTTGCCCGGCGCCCGAGTCTTTGGTCCTGTAGGCAAGTGGGGGGCTTCTGTTGCCCGGCGCCCCCCGGGCCGCTGGAATCCGTTCTGTTGCCCGGTCGGTCCAACCGCGCTTAGCTTTGTAACTTCAGGGCGTTAGCCCCTAGAATTACGCGGCGATTGCGAGTGCTTCGTTATCGTTGGCACTTGTGGGTTTTGAGCCTTTAACGGGTTACTCAGCCCGGGCAAAAATTACGCTTTTCAATACACGTCGATCCTGGTTCGGCCCCGTCAACACCCCTGCGATAACAGGGCCC
>JANNAE010000087.1:0-7260 GCA_031383985.1 Novosphingobium sp.
GAAAAAGGCGCAAGCATGATCATCGAAGACGCCCGAGCAAGGAGTGAGCAGCTTGCAATATAACGGACTTGGACCGCTCGAGAATGTCAGTCGCCTGACGCTCGGTGGCGGCGGATTGGGACAGGGTTGGGGCGAGACCACCCGCGAAGAGGCGATTGCGACGCTGGTCGCCGCCGTTGCGGCCGGGATAAGCCTGATCGATACCGCGCCGCTCTATCTGAATTGTGAGAAATTTGTCGCCGAGGCCTTTGCGGGAAGGCTGCCAGACGGCGTCCGGATCACGACCAAATGCAAATTGGGCGAACCGGAGACAGGCAGCATTGCCCACCTGCTCGAAGCTTCGCTCGACGCTAGTCTGGCGGCGATGCGGCTGGATCATGCCGACATCTTCTTCCTCCACACCGACATCTGTGAGGATGATGCCGTTTTTGCCTTCGGGAATGAGCATCGCCGCAGCTTTGCCACGCCGTGGAGCCAATATGTCGGTGAAGTGGTCCCGGCATTCGAGCGGCTCAAACAGCAAGGCCGGATTGGCGCCTGGGGGATCACCGGGATCGGTGTTCCGCAGACGATCATCAAGGCCCTGAACCACGAAACGAAACCCGATGTGGTTCAGGCGATTACCAATCTGCTCGATTCTCCCGGCGCTATCCGTCGTTTCGCCGAAGCCCCCATTCCGCGTGAGATCATCGCGGCGGCCAAGGCGCAAAATGTTGGAGTTATGGGGGTCCGGGCAGTTCAAGCCGGCGCGCTGACTGCGGCGATTGACCGCCCGCTCAAGGACAGTCACCCGGAAGCTGCCGATTATCGCCGGGCGGAACCGTTCCGCGCGCTTTGCGCCGAACTCGGCGTCGATCCAGCACTGCTCGCGCACCGCTATGCGCTTGATATGGCTGGGGTCGATACCGTTGTTCTTGGCGTCAAGAACCGCGCCGAGCTGGCGCAATGCATCGAGGCGGAGGCGCTCGGGCCCTTGCCGGCCGAGCTCAGGACCAGGCTCGAAGCTCTGCGCCAGACGCTCGCCGCCTAGCCAGGGCGATTGCCCATTCGTCAATTTAATTTACCAGTCCAAATCGAGGTGGTAGGTATCGGCCGGAACCAGACCAGCCGAGTCCCGCCTGATGCACAACAAGATCGAACTTCGGCGCTTGCCGCCGCTCAAAGCGCTCAAAGGCTTTGAGGCCGCGACCCGGCATCAGAGCATCCGCGATGCGGCGGCGGAATTGTGCCTGACTCATCCGGCAATCAGCCACCAGGTGCAGCTGATCGAAGAGGCGCTGGGCGTCACGCTGTTTGCGCAGGAAGGCCGCCACATCGTTTCGACCGAAGAGGGCCGGGTGCTGTATCCGTTTGTCCGATCGGCGTTTGAATCGCTGCTCGAGGGGGTCGAAGCGGTGCATCGCCACGCGCTGGACAAGCCGCTGCGGGTGCAAACCTATGTCACCGCCTCGATCCGCTGGCTGGCCAAACGCGTGCCGCAGTTTCTGCACCACCATCCCGAAATCAAGTTGACGCTCAGCACCTGCGCGGTCGAGTGGGAGTTTGACGATGTCCACGCCGATGTCGGATTGGTCTATTGCGAGGAAGTCCCCGATCCTGCCAAATTCCACTGGGTGCCGCTGTTCGATTATGCGCTGTTCCCGGTCTGCAGCCCCGCATTTCTGGAGCGGATCGGCCCCAAGGCCAGCACCGCCGATCTGATGCAACAACCGCTGGTGGCGATCTATACCGAGGTGCAGAACTGGGAGAGTTGGTTCACCTCGGCCGGGGTCAGCTTCGAGCCCAAAGTGCCCTATCTGATGGTCGATACGCTGGCGGTGGCGCTCGAGATGGCGCTCAATGGCGAAGGGGTGGCGCTGGTCAACGGGCCGTTCGTCGATCAGGATCTGGCTGCCGGGCGGCTGGTGCGGCCATCGCCGCATGTCGAGGTCTGCCCCGGCGCCTGGGGGCTGATCTGCCGCAAGGACATGAAGGAAAATTTGCGGATCCGGACCTTCATGGACTGGATGGCAGCCCATGCCGATGAGGCTGCTGACTGAGGATCAGCGTTTCGGCACAACCTCATAGCCCGGCTCTTCAGGCTCGTCATCGATCATTTCCGCAGGAAACCCGGTGCCTCGCACCTTGATCCCCAGGGGTTCTTCATAGCGGCGGATGATGTTGGGCGAGAATTCGCGGGGGCCGTAAGCGGCCTCGCCCTCTTTGAAGAGCTTCACGATCAACGGCGAAAGCTCCACCGGCACCCCCGCTTCCTGCGCGATCTTGTCGAACAGGCCGATGTCCTTGCTGACCAGATCCATCGTGAAATTGATGTCGCGGCTGCCATTGAGGATCACCTGGCTCTCGGTTTCATGGACAAAGCTGTTGCCCGAAGAAATGCGGATCGCCTCATAGGTGGTGTTCATGTCCAGCCCGATCGCCTTGCAAGTGGTCAGCGCTTCGGCCAGCGCCACCAGATGCACCGTGCAAAGATAGTTGGTCATCACTTTCAACTGCGAGGCGGTGCCGAGGTCTCCAGTGTGAAGGATGCGGCGGCCCATGGTGGTCAGCACCGGCAGCACGGCTTCGAAGGCGGCGCGGGACCCACCGGCGAAAATTGCGATATTGCCGGTATCGGCGCGGTGGCAGCCGCCCGAAACCGGGCATTCCATGAACAATGCCCCGCGCGCTTCGACCAGCGCGCCAAGGCGGATAATCTCGGAATGGTCGGTCGTGCTCATTTCCAGCCAGACTTGCCCCGGGCGCATGACAGCCAGGAAGCCATCCTCGCCCTCGGCCACCGCTGCACTGGCGGCCGGTGATGGCAGGCAAGTGACGATCAGATCGACCGCTTCGCACAGCGCCTTGGGGGATGAAGCCGATTTGGCTCCACGTGCAACACACTCGGCCACAAGCGCGTCATCGAGATCGCGGACCGTAACGTCATGACCGTTGCGGACGAGGCTTCCGGCCAGTTTCCCGCCGACATTGCCAAGGCCGATAAAACCGATTTTCATAACTATCTTCTGAGCCCGGACGCCATTTATTTCAGCGCCAGTTAGACCGGCGCGCCCATGCCGCCACAAATGAAAAATTTGGGTGGAGGGGTGAATTTTTTTACGTTCTGATGGCGGTGCCTTGCGGCGGTTTACTCAGCCCGCGTCCTGATCCGCAGCGCGTCCCAGCTGGCGTCGGCAGTCCAGCCGCCATCGACCGGCAAGGACACGCCATTGATGAAGCTGTCCTCGCGGGCGAGGAACAGGATCGCGGCGGCGACATCCTCGGGCCGGGCAAACCGCGCCATCGGGACACGGTTGATGATATCCTCGTCCGAATAGGCCCCCGAACCTTGATCGGCCGCGTCCATTTCGGTCTTGATCCAGCCGGGGCAAACCGCGTTGACTCGCACGCCGCGTCCGCCCCATTCGCTCGCCAGCGTGCGGGTCAGGCCAATCAGGCCGTGCTTCGAGGCATTGTAGGCCGAGCGGTGAATAACCCCGTGCAGACCCGCTATCGAGGCCACGTTGACAATGCTGCCAGATCCGCGCTCCAGCATCTGCTTGCCGAACGCGCGGCACAGCAGGAACGGGCCCTGCAGATTGATCGCCATGACTCGTTGCCACTGATCGAGGCTGGTATCTTCGGCGGAACAGATCAGGCTGATCCCGGCGTTGTTGACCAGTACATCCGCGCCGCCGCGCTCGGCCGCGACCTTGGCGGCCAGCACTGCGACGAAATCCTCCGCAGCGATGTCGCCGCTTAGGCCCGAGGCGCTGAGCCCATCGGTGGCAAGTTCGGCCAATGCGGCGTCCAGCGGCTGGATGTCGGCCAGCACCACATGATAGCCGGCATTGGCAAACAGCCGCGCCGTGACCAGGCCAAGACCCTGGGCCGCGCCGGTGATGATTGCAGATTTCATGTTGCCTCTTCTCCCTTGCCAAGCTGGTTAGCCCAGCCGGGCGCGCAATGGATAAATTTTTTGAACCAATCCAGCCGAATTAGCCATTTGTCGCGGTGCCCACTCACCCCCTAAGGTTGCATAAAGTTATCCCTGCGGAGAGAGCCCGATTTCGATGAACACACAGGCGCGCGTAGTCATCATCGGCGGCGGGATCATGGGGGCAAGCCTGCTTTACCATCTGGCCGAGCTTGGCTGGACCGATTGCATGCTGATCGAGAAGGACGAGCTGACTTCGGGCTCCACCTGGCATGCCGCAGGCCAGTGCCCCAGCATCACCGGCAGCTTCAATCTGGCCAAGATCCACGCCTATAGCAACGATCTCTATCCCCGGCTCGAAGGGCTGACCGGGCAATATGTCAGCTGGCACAAATCCGGCGGGATCCGCTTTGCGACCAATCAGCGCGAACTCGACTGGTTCAAATACATCCACGGCTTCTCGAAGATCGTCGGCTTCGAGATGGAGATCATCACACCGGACGAAATTCGCCGGATCAATCCGTTCGTCACGACTGACGGCGTGATCGCTGGCGCTTACACCACGGGCGATGGTCATGCCGATCCTTCGGGCCTGTGCAATGCCATGGCTACGGGCGCGAAGAACATGGGCGCCACCATCGTCCGGCGTAACCGGGTCACAGGCCTGACCCAGCTGCCCACCGGCGAGTGGGACGTGGCGACCGAGCAAGGCACCGTCCGTGCCGAAATCGTGGTCAACGCGGCGGGCTGCTATGCCCGGCAGGTCGCCCAGATGGCGGGAATCGACATTCCGGTGACCAATATGGAGCACCATTACATCGTTACCGATCCGATCCCGGCCTTCATGGAGCGCGACGAGGAAATCCCGGTGATGCGCTGCCCGCATGTCTCGGGCTATTTCCGGCAGGAGCAGAAAAGCGGCCTGATCGGCATCTATGAGAATATCGGCCTGGCCGAGGCCTGGGCGCCAAAAGGCCAGCCTGAATGGGAATCGACCAGCGAGTTGTTCATCGATGATCTCGACCGGATTTCGAAATGGCTCGAGCGCGCGATCGAGCGGATGCCGGTGTTTGGCGAGGTCGGCATTCGCCGGATCGTCAACGGCGCGATCCCGCATACGCCCGATGGCGGGCCATTGCTCGGCCCTGCTGGCGGTCTGCGCAATTTCTGGCATTGCGCCGGCACTTCGTTCGGCATCGCGCAGGGCGGCGGATCGGGCAAGTATCTCGCCCAATCAATTGTCTATGGCGATGCCGATATCAACATGGCCGAGTTCGATCCGCGCCGCTATGGCCCGTTCGCGGACGAGGCCTATGCCCGCGCCAAGGTGTTCCTCGATTACCGGCTGACCTTCACCACCCGTCCCCCGGGTGAGGAAGAACCGGACGGCCGCCCCCAGAAGATCAGCCCGCTCTATGGGCGCTTGTTGGCCGCAGGCGCGGTCTATGGCGAAACCTATGGGTGGGAGCGGCCCAAGTGGTTCTCGCTCGATCGCCGCCCCGAAGAACCCGGCTATCACCGCACCAATGTATTCGAAGTGGTGGCCGCCGAAGTGCAGGCGGTGCAGCAGCGGGTCGGCGTGCTCGATCTCTCCGGCTTCGCCAAATATGAGGTCACCGGGCTGGATGCCGAAGCCTTCCTGAACCGGATTTGCGCCAACCGGATGCCGAAGAAGCAAGGCGGGATCGGTCTGGTCCATCCGCTCTCGCGGCTCGGGCGGATCTATGGCGAGATGACCGTGACGCGGATCGGTGACGAACAGTTCTATTGCCTCTCCGCCGCCGCCGCCGAACAGCGCGATCTCGATCATCTGCTGCAAAGCAAGTTGGCGAATGAAGATGTGACCATCACCAACACCACGATGGATCGCGGCGTGCTGGTACTCAGCGGGCCGCGGTCGCGCGATGTGCTGGCGAAACTCACCGATGCGGATCTCTCCAACGAAGGCTTCCGCTGGCTGAGCGGGCAGGACATCATCATCGCTGGCCTTGCGGTGCGCGCGCTCAGGGTATCCTATGTCGGCGAGCTGGGCTGGGAGCTGCATCCGGCGATGGACGATCTGGCGGCGCTGTATGACGCGGTCTGGGCGGCGGGGCAGGAGTTCGGCATCGCCAATTACGGGCTCTATGCGGTCAATACGATGCGGATGGAAAAGGGCTATAAAGCCTGGGGCAGTGAACTGACCAACGAGCTGACCATGATCGAGGCGGGGATGGACCGCTTCATCCAATTCAAGAAGGATCACTTTGTTGGCAAGCAGGAAACGCTGGGCGCGCCTGACCGGTTCCGGATCATCTATGGCGAGGTGGATGCGGCACAAGTCGATGTGCGCGGGGGCGAGCCGTGTCTGTTCGGCGATGAATGTATCGGGCTTACGACATCTGGCGGCTATGGTCACCGCGTCGGCAAGAGCCTGTTCTTCGCCTGTGTGCCGCTGGATCATGCCGCACCGGGATCGCGGTTCGATATCCAGCTGCAGGGCGAATTGCGCAGCGCCACAGTGCTGGAGCATCCGGCCTACGATCCCGACAACGCCAAGATGAAGGTATGAGCAGGGTGGCTGAACTGCCCAGGAAGGCCCGCGTCGTCATCATCGGCGGCGGGGTGATCGGCTGTTCGATCGCCTATCATCTGACCAAAATCGGCTGGGACGATGTGGTGCTGCTCGAACGCAAGCAGCTGACCAGCGGCACCACCTGGCACGCGGCGGGCCTCGTCGGCCAGCTGCGCCCCTCGATCAATATGACCAAGCTCGCCCAATATACCGGCGAGCTTTACCGCGGGCTTGAAGCCGAGACCGGCCAGGCGACCGGCTACCGGCAGTGCGGCTCGATCTCGATGGCGACCAATGCCGAGCGGTTCGAAGAGCTCAAGCGCAGCGCCTCGATGGCCAAGGTGTTCGAACTGCCGGTGCATGTCATAACACCCGAAGAAATCCGCGCCCTCGCCCCGATCGTCAATGTCGATGATGTGGTGGGCGGGATCCATATCCCCAGCGACGGCTATGCCAATGCGGTTGATATCACCATGGCCTTGGCCAAGGGCGCGCGCAGCGGCGGGGCGCGGATTTTCGAGAATACCAAGGTCACCAAAATCCGCCATGATGGCACTCGGATAACCGGGGTCGATACGGAAGAAGGCTCGATCGACGCGGATTGCGTGGTGATCTGCGGGGGCATGTGGACCCGCGATCTGGCCGCCAGCATCGGGGTTGCCGCGCCGCTCCATGCCTGCGAGCATTATTATGTGCTGTTCGAAGGGGTTGAGGGTATCGACCCGACCCTGCCGGTGCTGCGCGATTATGATTATTGCGGCTATTACAAATATGACGCGGGCAAGCTTTT
>JANNAE010000013.1:0-101628 GCA_031383985.1 Novosphingobium sp.
ACCGATATGCAGGCCCAGCTGATGGCGATGCTGTGCCGCGCCGACGGGGCCAGCGTGCTGACCGAAACGATCTTCGAGAACCGCTATATGCACGTCCCCGAACTCAACCGGATGGGCGCGCATATCGAGACCAAGGGCCGCACGGCAGTGGTCCACGGCGTGCCCAAGCTGACCGGCGCCGAGGTTATGGCCACCGATCTGCGCGCCTCGATGAGTTTGGTGATCGCCGGGCTGGCGGCCGAGGGGGAAACGCAAGTCCACCGCCTCTATCACCTTGATCGCGGGTACGAGCGGCTGGAAGAGAAGCTGGCGCTGGTCGGCGCGCAGATTGAGCGGGTTGGCGGGGATTGAAGGAAGCGGTCTGTCAGGAGTCGACCTAATTCCGGTCGTTTGAGCCGCTCACGAGGTGCGGTAAGCCGACGTTCGCCCATCTCGAGCTTGATAGTCTTCTTGGACCTAATTCCCAGCTAGGCTAGATTTCTTCGTAATAGCCTTGAGGGCGTCCGCCCCCACGACCGTGCCGTAAATGGCTGAAACCATCGTGCTGTCGACTGGAACGCCGTTGAGCCAAGCCAGTATATGAATGATGCCGAAGGTCATGGCAGGTGCGACCAGCGTGAGCTTCGCCCCTTCCTTGATGTAATTGGTCAGCTTTTGCCGATTGCGTTCGATCGCTTCTACCGCATCGCGCGTCAGATTGCCGCGATCAACAGCTTCGATCAGCTCTCCTAGCTGAAGGTGCAACTGACGAAGGCATTGGATCGCATCCGCAGTGACCGGGTCGTTAAATCGCTTACTCTCGACCAGATCGGCAAGTTGGTTGATCTCGCCCAGTGCGATGGGTGCCAGGTCGCGCACGATGGCGACTTGCTCACGGATGGTCCTACGGCCTGTCCAAGAGCTGGAGGCATACGTCGCGTTTGCATGCGCAACTTGTTTCTCCAAGCCTCGAATGATCTTTTCGTAAGCCTGTCGCCACTCGTCATCGAGCACGTCTAGGCCAGCGTGGGCGGGGCTATCCCGATAATTCAGAATCGCGCGCAGGAGCTTAGCCTGTTGCCCGGCTGCGAGGGACGGCAGTATGGCCCGCAGCCGACGAGCCTTCGAGCCGCCGTCGACCGAAAAGCGTGGAGCCGTAGCGTCAACACCTACCTCATGAGAAATGAACTCATCGAAGGTGCGGTTGCTAAAGTCCAAGACGTATCCGCTCGACATATTCAATACGCGCTCGACGACCTGCATGTCAGCGGGGCTGATCAATGGCTTGCGGGCAGGTGCGGTGGCCATGCGAGATGGCCTAACTGGGATGCCGCACGACCGAGATAATCCGGTGAAGCGCCCGAGATATCATTGTTCCTCTCCCACCTATTGGTCTGCAAGTGATAGAATTTGAGTGAGAGAATATCAACGCTGGGAGGGCTGTGGCTAATAAGCCAACGGCGGCCTAGTGATATAGCTCTTCAAACGACCACTTTCGCCATCCCCAAAGTTAAAAGCGGACTGTCGCCAAACCACCGTATTCCGGTCATTCGAGACTCCTAACCAGCCCCCAACGCCTCCCGCAGTGCCGAATTCATCCGGCGCTGCCAGCCCGGCCCGCTTTTGCGCCAGCCCTCGATTACATCGGGATCGACCCGCAAGGTGATCGAGCCAAACCCAAGTCTGCCTACCCGGAGCTTGTCGAGCCGAAGGCGGGCGTAGCCCAACGGCTGAACTTTTCTTCGTGGGGTTACGCACGGCCTCAAGAAAAAGTGCGATGCTTCGACAAGCTCAGCATAAACGGATCGGGGGATAGGTTATTCAGATTTGCCACGCTGATTGCCTTTCGGGTTCTTGCCATTATGATGCTCCACACGGGGCAAGGCAGCTTCCCGATCAGGCGTTCCCGCCCAAGCGTTGCTTGATTTGACGAGGGCACCCCTCGCGGGAACACATATGTCGCAAGCACAAACCCCACCTCCCACCTTCCCTGCGCTGGTCCGCACCTTCACCCGGATTGGCTTCCTCAGCTTTGGCGGACCTGCGGGCCAAATCGCGCTTATGCAGCATGAAATTGTCGACCAGCGCAAATGGGTCGATCAGGACGCGTTCCTGCGCGCGCTTAACCTGTGCCATCTGCTGCCGGGGCCCGAGGCGCAGCAGCTTGCCACCTGGATCGGCTGGCGTTTGCATGGGGTCAAGGGCGGGCTTGCGGCGGGATTACTGTTTGTCATTCCCGGCGCGGCTGTGATGCTCGGCCTGTCGCTGGTCTATGTCATGGCGAGCGGCCTCAGCTGGTTTGCCGCGCTGTTCTTGGGCATCAAGGCGGCGGTGCTGGGAATCGTGGTGCAGGCGCTGCTGCGGATCGGCAAACGCGCGCTCGGCACGCGATTCAAGCTGGGACTGGCGGTGCTGGCGTTTCTGGCCCTGGCGCTGCTCAATGCGCCGTTTCCGCTGGTGATCCTGCTGGCCGGGGTTGCCGGAGCCTTGGCGCGCCCGGAATGGCTCGGCGCCCATCTCGCGCCGACTGTGTCGCTCACCGCGCCAAGCCGCCGCCAGCTGGCCGAGGCGACATTCGTCACCGTGCTGACCTGGCTGGTGATCTGGGCGTTGCCGATGGTGTTGATCGCAGCAACTCTCGGTCAGACATCGGTGCTGTGGGATATCGGCGCGTTCTTTTCCAAGCTGGCGGTGGTGACCTTCGGCGGGGCCTATGCGGTACTCGCCTATATGGCGCAGCAATCGGTCGAGCATTTCGGCTGGCTCAGTGCCGGCGAGATGGCCGATGGGCTGGGGCTGGCCGAAACCACGCCCGGCCCACTGATCATGGTTACGCAGTTCGTCGGCTTCCTCGCCGCCTGGCGCGATCCGGGGGTGCTGTCACCGATGACTGCCGGACTGCTGGGCGCGGGGCTGACCACCTGGGTCACCTTCGCGCCCTGCTTCTTGTGGATTTTCGCCTGTGCGCCGTGGATGGAGCGGCTTGAGCGAGTCCCCGCGCTTCAGGCGGCACTCGCGGCGATCACCGCGGCGGTGGTTGGCGTGATCGCCAATCTGGCGCTGTGGTTTGCGGTCCATGTGCTGTTCGCCCGGCCCGAGGAAGGGCTGCTCGGCTTGCCCGATCTGACCAGTCTGGATTGGCGCGCCGGTGTGATCGGAGCGGTGGCGGCGCTGCTGTTGTTCCGCTTTGGCCGGGGTGTTCCCACAGTGTTGGCGGTGTCAGCCCTGCTCGGGCTGGGTCTTGCTCAATTGTGAGACCAGCCAGCCGACCAGCCAGATCCGGATTCCGCCCGCCAGCCCCGGCGGGGTCGGCGCAGCGATTCGTTCGACATCGATCCGCGCGACGAGGGCGTTGATCGGCAAGCCTTCCGCCATGGCCGCCTGCCTGAGCAGTTCCCAGAACAGCGGTTCGAGGCTGATCGACGTCTTGTGTCCGGCGATCTCGATCGAGCGCTTGAGCGGCGGGTGATAGGGGGTGGTCATGCCGAGCCTGTCACAGCAGGGGCGCTACATTGGCCCGTCAATACATATGCTGCCCGCCGTTGATCGACAACGTCGAGCCGGTCACAAACGCGCCTTCTTCCGAGGCGAAGAAGGCCACGCCGCGGGCAATTTCGCTGGCCTGACCGAGCCGCCCGACGGGGATCTTGGCGACGATTTTTTCGAGCACCGGGGCAGGGACGGCAGCGACCATGTCGGTATCGATATAGCCCGGCGCGATGGCGTTGACAGTGACCCCGAACTTCGCGCCCTCCTGCGCCAGCGCCTTGGTGAAGCCGTGAATGCCCGATTTGGCGGCGGCGTAGTTGACCTGGCCATATTGGCCGGCCTGACCGTTGATCGAGCCGATATTGACGATTCGGCCCCAGCCGCGTTCCCGCATGCCGGGGAAGGTGGCCTTGGCCATGTTGAAACAACCGCCAAGGTTGATTCGCATCACCTCGTTCCAATCATCAAAGCTCATCTTGTGCAGCGTGCCGTCGCGGGTGATGCCGGCATTGTTGACCACAATATCAACCTCGCCATGTTCGGCGGCTACCTTTGCGCACCCGGCAATGCAGGCCTCATGATCGCCGACGTCCCAGCGATAGGCAGGGATCCCGGTGGCGGCAGTGAAGGCCTGGGCTTTGGCATCATCGCCGCCATAGTTGGCGACCACGGTGCAGCCTTGATCGCGCAGCGCCAAACACACGGCCTGACCAATCCCGCGCGTCCCTCCGGTTACGATAGCCACACGGCCCATAGCATTCTCCCCGATGATATTTACGTTACGGCATCTGTAGTCTGCGCGCCCGGTCCGGGCAAGCGCTGCGCATACGTAAAAGGGCCGGAAGACCGAGGGCTAGAAGCGGAACTGCGTGCCGACGTAGACGGCCTGACTATCCTGACGTCCATCGGTCAGCGGACGCAGCCGATCACTTTCCGAGGAATAGCGCACCCCGGCTGTGACGTTGAGGTTGCGGGTCAGACGATAACTACCGCCGACATCGACCGTCTGCTCACCTTGACCTTCGAATGTCCGCGGCGAGCGTCCGGGTTTTTCCTTTTCATCCAGCGCGATGCGCGGGCTGAACCGGGCGGGATCGCCTTTCGCCGACGAACTTGGCTTATAGCTCGCCAGATCGGGGAGATCGGTCTTGTCGGCCGCAATGCCCAGGTTTTGCGCAAAGGAGCTATAGCCGCGCGAAACGCCCAGGCTGTAGCCATTCGGGGTCAGTCGCAGCAGCGGCGAGCCAGCATCGGTCTCCCCGCGGGCCAGCTGGGGCCTGGCCGCAAAGTTCCGTCCGGTGTCATCGACCCGCACCGCCACGGTCACCGAATGATCGGCTGGCGAGGTGGTTGCCGCGGGAGTGAAGCGGAACATCCGTCCCTTGGACAAGGCCCGCACAGTAATGCTCCGGGACAGACGTGGATCTACCGAGGATGCGATGAAGCTGGCGCCGGCGGATTGCGGATTTTCAATCAGTTCGCGCGGATCAAGCCCACTCGCCACGGCAAGTACCGCACTTGGCAACGCCAATGCCCCGACCGCGCCGGACAGCAGCAATGCCGTGGCGGTACCGCCCCGCTTTTTGCCCGTGCTGCCAATCGCTGCCATGATCCGTCTAAACTCCCGTTGCCCAGCCACACGACTCAGCACCCCGAAACATGCGCCAAACTGGGAAAAAACCAAGCGGATTTTGGTGGGGCCGCGCTTAATCGCGGCTGAACCAGAGCGTGCGGCGCAATGTTCATGGCGGGTTCACGGACTTGGCGGGCAAAAGGCGCGCTAAAGCGGACTTGCCGCCTTCGCGGCTAAGGCTATAGAGACGCAAGGCAGCGTGATGGCTTTGGCGCGGCACACGCGATTGGCCACGGCTTTGCGCCAAGGCTTGACGATTGAACAGGATTTGGAAAACACGATGACTGGTAGCACTTCCACCGGCCACACGACCTTGCGGCTTATCACACAGGCGGCGCTGGTCGGCTGCGCCGCGCTCGCGCTAGCCAGCTGCGGGGGCAAGGATCGGCCCAAGGCGGATCTGGCCGCTTCGAAGGTAACCACCATCGGGGTCAATAGCTATCTGTGGCGCGCCAGCCTCGAGGCGCTGTCCTTCATGCCCCTGCTTCAGGCCGATAGCGCCGGCGGGGTGATCGTGACCGACTGGTACGCCAATCCCGGCAATCCGGGTGAGCGGGTCAAGGTGACCGTCACGATCCTCGATCAGGATCTGCGCGCGGATGCGCTGCGCGTCGCCGCCAGCCGCCAGGTTGCGCAGGGTGGGGGCTGGGCCGATGCTCCGGTCCAGGCCGCGACCGTGCAGAAACTTGAGGATGTGATCCTGACCAAGGCGCGCGATCTGCGCCGCAGCGCGATCAAGTAAAGAGGGTCGGATACCGCTGTTCCTCTCGACAAGTCTGCTTGGCGGGCTAGAGGGACGGGCATGACTTCAGACCCTAGCGATCCGGCCCGTTTTGATCCAGCCAGCGCCGATCCGCGCTGGCAGCAGGTTTGGGATAAGGCCCAAAGCTTCCGCGCCGACGACGATACCACCAAGCCGCGCAGCTTCGTGCTCGAGATGTTTCCCTATCCCTCCGGGCGCATCCATATCGGCCACGTCCGCAACTATACGATGGGCGATGTGCTCGCCCGGACCAAGCGGATGCAGGGGTTTGAAGTGCTCCACCCGATGGGCTGGGACGCCTTTGGCATGCCCGCCGAGAACGCCGCGATGGAGCAAGGCGTCCACCCCGGCGGCTGGACCCGCAGCAATATTGCCACCATGAAAGCGCAACTCAAACGCCTTGGCTTTGCGCTCGACTGGAGCCGCGAACTCTCCACCTGTGAGCCGGATTATTACGGCCACGAACAGGCTCTGTTCCTTGATCTTTATGCAGCGGGTCTGGTCTACCGCAAGGAATCGGCGGTCAACTGGGACCCGGTCGACATGACCGTGCTGGCTAACGAACAGGTGATCGATGGACGCGGCTGGCGCAGTGGCGCAGCTGTCGAAAAGCGCAAGCTCAGCCAGTGGTTCCTCAAGATCACCGACTTTGCCGAGGAGCTGCTGGAGGGCTTGGACGCGCTCGACAAGTGGCCCGAAAAAGTCCGGCTGATGCAGGAAAACTGGATCGGCAAGAGCCAGGGGGTGGAGTTCGCCTTCGCGCCGCTGGCGCCTTTGATGGACCCGATCAGGGTGTATTCAACCCGCCCGGACACGATCTTTGGCGCAAGTTTCGTCGCCATCGCGGCCGATCATCCCATCGCGCAAGAGTTGACCGCGCGATCGCCGGACGCGGCCGAATTCATCGAGCGTTGCAAGCAGGGCGGAACGACCGCGGCTGAAGTCGAGACTGGCGAGAAGCTGGGCTATGATACAGGCTATGAAGTCGTTCATCCGTTCGATGATGGCTGGACCCTGCCGGTCTACATCGCCAATTTCGTGTTGATGGAATACGGCACCGGGGCCGTCATGGGCGTGCCGGCGCATGACCAGCGCGATCTTGAATTTGCTCGGAAATATGGCCTCCCCGTCGAACGCGTTGTGGCCGATGGGGATAAGACTGCGCTGCAGTTCGAGGGCGATGAAGCCTATACCGGACCCGGAGCCATCGTGAATTCCCGCTTCCTTGATGGCATGAACGTGAGCGAGGCCAAGGCCGCCGTGATCGCCCGGGCCGAGGCCGAAGGCTGGGGCGAGGGCAAGACGGTGTGGCGGCTGCGTGACTGGGGCGTTTCGCGCCAGCGCTATTGGGGCACGCCGATCCCGTTCATCCACTGCGAAGCTTGCGGCGTCGTCCCGGTCCCCAAGGACCAACTGCCGGTGGTGCTGCCCGAGGATGTCGATTTCCAGACGCCCGGCAACCCGCTGGCCCGCCACCCCAGCTGGAAACACGTCGATTGCCCGAGTTGCGGCAAAGCGGCGGTGCGCGAAACCGATACGCTGGATACATTCGTCAACAGCAGCTGGTACTTCCTGCGCTTTGCCAGCCAGCCGGGTGACCGCCCGTTCGATCCCAAGGCAATCGCCAAATGGCTGCCGGTCGAGCAATATATCGGCGGGATCGAACACGCGATCCTCCATTTGCTCTACGCCCGCTTCTGGACCCGCGCGCTCGAACGGATCGGGCTGATCGGGGTGAAAGAGCCGTTCGCCAGCCTGTTCACGCAAGGGATGGTGACGCATGAGACATACTACAAGAAGTTCGTGCCGACTAACTCAGACGGCTCGCAGTCAAGCGTTAGGTTCTGGCTGAGCCCAACTGAAATCACGCTCCGCGACGGCAAAGCATTTTACCTTAACGCTAGCGGTCGGGAGCTCGAAGCAGTCAGGGGCCGCGTCGAAAAGATGTCGAAGTCCAAGAAGAACGTGGTCGATCCGGACGACATTATCGCCCAATATGGCGCCGATGCGGTGCGCTGGTTCATGCTCTCGGACAGCCCGCCCGAGCGCGATCTGCCGTGGTCGGAAGCCGGGATCGAGGGCTGCGCCCGGTTTGTTCAGCGGCTGTGGCGGCTGTTCGGCCAGTATGACGCTGCCGCAACCGGCCCAGATGCCATTTGGGACAAGCCGCTTGACCGCAAGCGCGATCAGGCGGTTCACGCGGCTTCTGCGGACATCGCCGCGCTGGGGTTCAACAAGGCCGTGGCGCGAATTTACGATCTCGCCAATGCCATCGACAAGTCCCCATTCTCGGCCAGCCGGTCCGCCGCGATCCGCACGCTGCTGCTGCTGGTCGCACCGATGATGCCGCACCTTGCCGAAGAGGCCTGGGCGATGATTGGCGGCGATGGCCTGATCGCCGAGGCCGCCTGGCCGCCGGTCGACCCGGCGTTGCTGATCGAGGATGAAGTGACCATCGCGATCCAGGTCAGGGGCAAGCTGCGCGATACGCTGACCGTCGCCAAGGGCTTGCCGCGCGAGAGCCTCGAGGCGCTTGCCCTGGCCAGCGACAAGGTGCAGCGTGCGCTTGAAGGGGCCGAGGTGAAAAAAATGATCGTGGTTCCCGACCGGCTGGTGAACATCGTCGCATGAAACGGCTTTGCATCCTTGTTGCACCGCTGTTGCTTAGCGCTTGCGGGCTCCAGCCGATGTATGCCGGCGGCGGCAATGGCGCTGTAGCGCGGGGCCTTGCCGAGATCGAGGTTCCGCCGATCGAGGGCAAGGGCGGCTGGCTGGTGCGCAATGCGCTGGTTGATCGTTTGGGGCTTGATCGTTCGGGCCAGAATTCCGCCGCGCCGCTCTACCGCCTCGACGTGCGGCTCGATGACAAGCTTGAAGGGCTGGGCCTGCTGTCCGATGACACCATCGGCCGCGAACGGCGCACCCTGCGCGCGCGTTACCAGCTGGTCGAGGCCTCGAGCGGCGAGATCGTCCTCGATGCCACTGCCGGTTCGGACGCGGGGATCGACATCGTCTCCAGCGAATATGCCACCATCGCGGCTGAACAGACCGCGCTCGAAAACCTTGCCCGGCAAGTCGCCGACCGGATTGTCACGCGGCTCTCGCTGCAACTCCGCCAGAGCAAGTGAAGGCGACCCAGAAGGATTTCAATGGCATCGCGCCCCGCGCCGCGAGTGGTTGCAGCGTGTTCTTCTTTTGCGGACCCGATGAAAGCGGTGCGCAGGATGCTGCCGCCCGGATCACCGCGCTGCTGGAGGATCCGGGTGAGCGGATCGAGCTGTCCGGGGGTGATTTGCGCCGCGATCCGGTCCGCCTGGGTGACGAGGCGCGCTCGGCCTCCCTATTTGGCGACAAGCGCCACATCTATGTCCGTGCCAGCGGCGATGAAGCCCATGATGCGGTCGAGATTCTGCTCAGCGGCCCAATGACGGGACCGGCTGCGGCCTGCCCGGTGCTGATCATGGCGAGTGGCGCGAGCGACAAATCGCGCACTGCAAAATTGCTTGGCGGACGCACCGATGCGCTGGTCGCCATGTTCTATCCGCCCGATCTGCGTTTCGTCACCGAGGCGGTTCGCAACATGGCCGATGGCGCCGGATTGCGGCTCGGCGGGGATCTGGCCGAACGAATTGCGCGCGCCGCCTCGCTCGACACCAGGATCGCCTTGTCCGAAGTCACCAAGCTTGCGCTCTATCTGGATGCCGGGCCAGAGGCTCCGCGCACCGCGGATAGCGCGGCTTGGGACGCAATCGGCGCACGCACCGAGGATGATGGCTTCATGCCGCTGGTTAACGCCGTGTTGAGCGGTGAAACCGGCAAGCTGGCGGCGGAACTGCGCCGGATGCGCGAGTTGGGGCTCAATCCGGTTGGCCTGCTGCTGGCATTCGAGCGGCGCACTGCGCAGCTGGCGCAGATTGCCGGGCGGATTGGCCCACGCGGCGATATCGCGGCGCAACTCAAGACCGAAGTCGCGGCGCGGCGGATATTCTGGAAGGACGAGCGCGACCTTGGCGTGCAGATCCGGCGCTGGCGCGGCAAGCGGTTGGCGCGACTGGTCGAACGACTGGCTGAATTGCACCGGACGCTGCTTGGCAACAGCCAGAACGCTGAATTGTTGCTGGCGCAGGGGCTGGCCGATATTGCCCGCGCCGCTGCACAGCGAAATTAACTGGCCCGCAGCGCCGGCGGTGGTCGATCCGATTGAGGATAAAACGCCGGCTCGCGTTGGCCGAACAGGTGTGATCGTTTAGGGTACACCGATGAATGCGCCGCAAAGATCAATCATGCCCGGTCGATCGGGAAACCATGCGGGAGAGCGTCTGGCTTTAGGGATACCGCTTGCGTCGCCGCTCGAACGGCGGCGACTGCAATGCTATCTGGCGCTGATTGTGGTCGACGCGGCGGGGTTGATGGCCGGCTATGGGGCGGCGGGCTATCTGTATCTCGGCAACAGCGGGCTGGCGACCGGGCTGCTGTTCGGCCAGCTCCAGCTGCCCATCTTCCTGACGGTTGCGCTCTATAACGGCGCCTATTCGATGGGGTCTTTGGAGAAAGCCGGTTTTGGCGGGATACGCGTGCTGCAGGCGCTGGTGCTGTCGGCCGCCGTGTTGGTGTTCCTAGCATTCTACGCCAAATCAAGCGAGCTGGTATCGCGCGTGGTCTTCACACTCGGGGTATCGTTTGCCGCGCTGGTGATTTTCTGGCTGCGCATGCAGATGCGCGGCTTCGTCACGTGGCGCTGCGGCAAGCACATCCTCAACCAGATCCTGATCGACGATGGCGGGCCGCCGGTCTCCTTGATCGATGTTCGGCGGGTCGAAGCGCACAGTCTCGGGTTGACGCCCGCGCTGGCCGATCCGGCGGCGCTTAACCGGATCGGCCTGTTGCTTCAGAATATCGACCGGGTGATAATCAGCTGCCCGCCAGAACGCCGCGCAGCCTGGGCGATCATTCTCAAAAGCGCCAATATCGATGGCGAGGTGATCGACGATGTTGTCGCCGAGCTTGGCGCGCAGGGCGCGCGGGTTGCTGGCGGGCATGGCTGGCTTCGGGTCTCGCTCGGTCCACTCGGAATGCGGGCGCGGATTGCCAAGCGGTTGTTTGACGTGGTGCTGGCTGCCAGTGCCCTGGTTGTGCTGGCACCGCTGTTGTTGCTGGTGGCGGTGGCGATCCGGCTGGAGGATGGCGGTCCGGCCCTGTTTGTCCAGCGCCGGGTCGGGCGAGGCAACCGGTTCTTCACCATGGTGAAATTCCGCAGTATGGCTGAAGCTCACAACGATGCCGACGGTGTCGTTGCAGTAGCCCGCGACGATGATCGTATGACCCGGGTCGGCCGCTTGATCCGCCGCACCAGCATCGATGAGTTGCCGCAGCTGTTCAATGTGCTGATGGGCGAAATGAGCCTGGTTGGGCCACGCCCGCATGCGCTGGGCTCGCAGGCCGGGGATAAGCTCTATTGGGAAGTCGATATCCGCTACTGGCAGCGTCACGCGCTCAAACCGGGGCTGACCGGCCTTGCCCAGGTTCGCGGGCTGCGCGGGGCGACGGACGAAGTATCGGACCTCGAGCGGCGTCTCAACGCCGATCTGGAGTATCTGTGCGGATGGACGCTGCGGCGCGATATTATGATTCTTTTCGCGACTTTAGGTGTGCTGGTCCATGAGCGGGCCTATTGAAAAGCCTGTAAACACTCAATTTACACTAGTCTTGGTATATGTACCTATGCTAACCACAGGTTGTGTATCAGGAGAATTGATTTGGCTTCGCAGATTTTTGCCGTCCTCGCTTCTGCCGGTCTTGTGACCGCAGGGTTCGCGTCGGCGGGTGAAACCCGTTCATCGACTGCCCTTCCGGGCCAGGTTTCGCTGCTGGGCGAAGGTCAGTCCGCAGGCGGTCTGACAGGCGACAAATGCCGGGTCGAAGTCGTTCGCAGAGGCCAACCCGGAGCAGCGGACGTGACCCGTCAGGTGCTTTCCAATGGGAGCTGCGTTTGCACCGTCACAACCGGTTCGGCTGCGGGCAATGGCTCGGCAGAATCGATTGTGACAGCGCTGCTGCGTGATCGCGAATGCAATGGCGCCCCATCGGTTTCAGACAACATCGGCCAGCAGATCAGCGGCGCAGCTTCTGGCGGCGGTATTGGCGGACTGGTTGTTCCGCTGGTGATCGGCGTTGGTGCGATCGGACTTGGCGTTGCTTTGGGGAACACCAGCAACGGCTGATTTTCCATCATTGGTTTGGGGACCCTAGAAAAGGCTCCGTTCGATCGAACGGGGCCTTTTCTTTTTGCTCCTGTAGATTACCGGGGCATGCGATTTCGGCAATTCTAACCAGCTGAAGACGAAACGGGAGGGCGGGCCGACCATGACTGAACAAGCTGGCTTGAAGAATGGCCCGATCCTGTGGCTATCCCGGCCGACCATCGCAGCGGCATATCTTGGTCTGCTGCTGATGTTTGGCGGCGGTGGAACCCCGGCGCCGCTGTCGGAACTGGTCTGTCAGCTGATTGCGGCGCTGGCGCTGGCCGGCTGGGTCGTCGCAGCCCCGGCAAAGGATATGAGCCGCCCGGTGCAAGTCGCGCAAATCGCAGCGCTGCTGCTCATCCCGGCGGCATTGCAACTCGTTCCTCTGCCGCCCCGGATCTGGCATGCTCTGCCAGGCCAGGCATCGGTCCAAGCGGCGCTGGCACTGGTAGGTAGAGACGACAATTGGAAGCCGCTCTCGATCGCACCGCATCGCAGTCTTGCAGGCTTGCTTGCGTTGTTGCCGCCGCTGATTGCGCTGGCCATGACGGCCATGCTGCCGCCGCGCCATCGCGGGGTGCTGATCGGCACAATCGCGTTTGGCGGTCTGCTTTCGGCGTTGGTGGGTGCCGGGCAGCTGGCCGGCAGTGGTACTGGTCCGTTGCAATTCTACAACGAGGGTGAGGCTGGAATCCTGTTCGGTTTCCAGGCCAACCGCAATGCCGCGGCGGATGTGCTGATGATCGGCCTGCTCGCTGTGGCGGCGGTCTGGGGCGGGCTGAGCAAGCTGCCGCGCAGCGCTCCGCTGGCATTTGCCTTCGCGGCTTTGGCGGCACTGCTGGTGCTGGCGACCATACTCACGGCCTCGCGCACCGGAATTGCCTTGCTTCCGATCGCGCTGTGCTTTGCCGTGCTACTGGGGCGGCCGAACTTGGCGACACAATGGCGCTTGCCGCGCCTTTGGCAGGGCGGACTGGGTTTGGCCGGATTGGGGGTGCTGGCACTGGTCCTGTGGCGCAACCAGGCGATTTCGCGGGTTTTGGCGCGGTTCGACTTTGTCGGCGAATACCGCCCGGATCTGTGGCACGACACCCTGTTTGCGATCCGCCAGTACTGGCCGCTGGGGAGCGGTCTGGGAACATTTGTTCCCGCGATCTATCCGGCCGAGCGGCTTGAGGCGATCGGAGCGGCGCTACCCAACCGGGCGCATAATGAGGTTCTCGAACTTGCCTTGGAGGGCGGATTGCCGCTTTTGCTAGCCTGGGCTGTCGCCGGGGTCCTGGTGGGTAGGGCCTTATGGCGCGCTTTACGTGGGACTAGTGGCGTACCGCGTGAGCACGCCTGGTTCGCGGCTGGAACATTGTTGTTGACCGGTCTGCATTCGATGGTTGATTACCCGTTCCGATCCATGGCATTGGCGACGCTGATTGGGGTCGCAGCCGGACTTGTGATGGTGTCAAGCAATGGCACTGCTAAACCCGGCCCTGCCAGGGCGGACGAAGTGAAATGACAAGCAAGTTCGGGGCGGCTGTTGCGGCCATCCTCATGATCGTTTGCAGTGGTTGCGCTTCCGAGCTCAAGAGCCCGTTGCCCCGGGGAACTGCGGCCTATGAGGCGATTCCGGTCAAAGCGATGGACGAATTGCTGGCCCAGCGGATTGGCGCTGGCGACCGGCTCAACATCCGGGTTTTTGCCGAGCCAGAGCTGTCCTCGCCGGATTACCGGGTTGATGCGTCAGGCTTTTTGCAGATGCCGCTGGTCGGACAGATCATTGCTGCGGGCGTTTCACCGGACGAATTACGCCAGGAAATTGCCCGGCGTCTGGCGGCGCGGTTTATCCGCGATCCGCAGGTTTCGGTCGCCGTGGCCGAGCGCGCCAAAGCGAGCTACGCGGTTGAAGGCGAAGTCAAGGAACCCGGCATTTTCGAGGCGGACCTGTCGACCACCCTGCTTGCCGCACTGGCCAAGGCCAAAAGCCCCACTCCTGTTGCCAGGCTGGACGAAATCCTGGTCTTCCGCGAGATTGCGGGGAAGCGTGTCGGGGCGCGCTTCGACCTCAAGGAAATTCGCTCGGGACGAGCCGCTGATCCCCAGATCGTTGGCGGCGATACGATCGTGGTCGGCTACTCGTCAACCAAGGGTGCGTTCCGTGATTTCGTTCTGACCGCACCGCTTCTCAACCTCTTCTACATTTTCAAGTAAGGCCGGGTGATGCAATCAGGGATAAGTCGCGCGCCATGAACGACCAGCCGATCTTTCGCGATGGCCATCCAATGGCATCTGCCGATCTGACCGATGAGGCTGACGCCTTCCACGGGCAAGCCCGCGGTGCGCTCGATTTCCGTTATCTTGCAGCGGCGATCCGCAGCAATCTGTTGCTGATCGTTGCGATCATACTGACCTCGTTGGCCCTGGCGGTGATGGCGACTCTGCTTGATACACCGCGCTATACGGCTGCTACGACGATCCAGATCAATGATTCGAGTGACCGGGTGATCAGCGAAAAGGACGATTCGACCTCGCCGATCAACAATTCCTTCGATACCGACCGGTTCCTCAAAACCCAGACCGACGTGCTCAGGAGCAGGGGGCTGGCGGTGCGCGTCGCACAGAAATTGAAGCTCCACGGCAACGCCGATTTCTACCGGGCGATGGAAGCCAACCCGCCGACTGCCGGCACCCCTGCGGAAGTCGTCCGCAATCTTACTTTGGGGTTGATGGCCCGGAATTTCGCAGTCAAACTGCCGCGCGATTCGCGGATTGTCACGCTCACCTTCGAAAGTGCCGATCCCGCAATCGCTGCACAGGTTACCAACGCCTATGCCAGCGAATTCATCCAGTCGAACCTCCAGCGCAAGTTCGACAGTACGGCCTATGCCCGCGATTTCGTTGCCGGGCAGCTTGGCGAAGCCAAAGTCCGGCTGCAGAACTCGGAGCTTGAACTCAACGAATACGCCCGTTCATCAGGCCTGATCCGCACCCGCGATGCGGGAGCCGACGAAGGCTCAGGCAAGGGCGGCTCCGGCGGCTCGATTACCACTGCCAGCCTGATTCAGCTTAACGAGGCCGCCAATAAGGCCCGGACTGACCGGATTGTTGCCGAAGGTCGCTGGCAGGCGGTCAGCAGCGGATCGCTGCTCAATGCCCGCGAAGTGCTGTCGAACAGCACCGTGGTCAATCTGATGACCGACCGGGCCCGCGCCGAAGCCGCCTTGCAGCAAGATCTGGCGCGGCATCTCGATGGGTATCCAACCGTTCGCGACAAGCGCGCCGAGCTGGGCCGGATCAATGCGGAATTGCAGTCGGTGGCGAGTTCGGTACGCGCGTCCATTCGCTCTGAATACGACGCCGCGCTCTCAGCTGAACGGGCCCTCAGTGCCCAGGTCAACCAGCTCAAAGGCGATACGCTGGCTGAACAGGATCTTGGTGTGCGCTATGCCCTGCTTGAACGCGAGGCCGATACCAACCGCACCCTCTATGACGGGCTACTGCAGCGTTACAACGAACTCAACGCCACCGCCGGAATTAGCTCGAGCAATGTCTCGGTGATCGATACGGCCGAAGCGCCGCAATCTCCGACCTCGCCCAACCTGCTCAAGAACCTTGCGCTGGCCTTGATTGCCGGTTTCGGTCTGGCTGCGCTGACAGTCTTCCTCAAGGACCAGCTCGACGATGCGATCCGCGTGCCGGAGGATGTCGAGCACAAGCTGCGCCTGCCTCTGCTGGGTGTGGTGCCCAAGGCCAGCAGGAGCGATCCGGAGGCCGATCTGCTCGACCCCAAATCGCCAGTATCGGAATCCTATAACTCATTGCGCGGTGCGCTGTTGTATTCAACAACGGCCGGGCTGCCGCAGGTCATGCTGGTTACCAGCGCTCAGGCGTCTGAAGGCAAGACCACCACCAGCTATGCTACGGCTGCCGGGCTGGCCCGGATGGGACGCAAGGTCGTGCTGGTTGACGCCGATTTGCGCCGCCCGTCGGTCCATCGCCGGATCGGTTATGACAATGAGCGCGGGCTGACGACGCTGCTGACCACGCAGGATGCAATTGCCTCGGTGGTCAGGGATACCCCGCAGGCCAATCTTTCGGTCCTGGCTTCCGGTCCGATCCCGCCCAGCCCAACCGAATTGCTGTCGTCGCTGCGGATGGAACAGATCATCGAGGAGCTGTCGCGCGAATATGAAGTGGTGGTTATCGATAGCCCGCCAATTCTGGGCCTGGCCGATGCTCCGGTCCTGTCAGCGCTGGCCGACGGGGTGATCTTTGTGGTTGAATCCGATCGCGGAAGGCGCGGTTCGCTCAAGACCGCGTTGCGCCGCCTGCGGGCGATGCGGCCGATCCTGCTGGGTGCCGTGCTGACCAAATTCGATCCGACCCGATCAGGCAACCGCTACTCCGAATATTACGGCTATCAATATTATCAATACGAATCTTCGGACAGCAAGGCGGGATGAGCGGCATGGCCGCCCAGGGACATCGCAAATGGCCGGGCGCAGCACTGACGATAATTTTCGCTGCCGCTTATGCGGCTTTGGCGTTGGCGTCAGGGCTCGATCGGGTAGCAGCGTATTACCCTGGGCTTGACCGCTATGTGCTGGAGCCGTTTCGCGTCCAGAGTCTCGCACGCGAGGCGAGGCGTTACCTCGCGGCGGGAATAGCTTACTCTGCGCTTGCTTCAACCGAGCGGCTGATTTCCCTCAACCCGACCGGCCCGGAATCAACGGCGCTACTAGGAGCGGCTCGGATGGCGCGCGGCGACAACGCCGGGGCAGAGCGGGCATTTCGGGTATCGGCGCAACATGGCTGGCGTGAACCTGCGACGCAGATCTATTGGCTGCGCGCGGCACTAGCAGGCGGCGATTATACACTGGCGGCAACCCGGTTCAGTGCATTGGCCCGGCAATGGCCGCGCGCACCTGAAATCAGTCAGCTTTCCGCTGTATTCGAAGCTGATCCGCGTGGTCGCGCCGCGCTGTCGCGCCGGATTGCCGACGGCGAAACCTGGGCGTTGACCTATGCCGATCCAGGTCAAAACGAACCGTCCGAGCGGCTGGCTTCGCGGGCCGAAGTGTTGGTCGCGGCTGGAACTCTTGGCCGGAAGTTGGGGTGTGAGGGCGTTGCCCGCATGGCGCGGAGTTTGGCACCAAGCCAGCCGCTGGTTGCGGCCACGCTCTGGCGGGCCCATTGTCCGTCGGCAGCGGCGTTTGGCGCGGTGGCCGACAGCGGCTTCGAGCAGGCCACCAGTTCCAGCCCGATGGCGCCCTTTGCCTGGAATTTACCCGGCGATGGTGCGCTCGAGGTCAGTTTTGTGCCCGGTGCGGGCGGCGGTCAGGCCTTGTCACTGCGCAGTTCGGCGGCGCAGATCCTGCCGGTTGCAGTGCAGATGATCCCGCTCCGCCCGGGACATTACCGCCTCAGTTGGCGCAGCGATGCCGCCGACGCTCAAAGCGCGGCGCATGTGCTTGCCAGCCTGTCATGCAGAGTTGAGCGCCAGCAGGCCGATCCGCGCCCCGCGGTTCTGGCGGGCGGGACACAGTCGTCGAGGTTGGATTTTTCCGGGGCGTGTGCTGCGCCCTGGTTGCAACTGTGGCTGGTGCCCGGCAGTCAGGCAATCATCATCGATGATGTGGTGCTGACGCGTCTTTAATTCCTGCGCAATTCGCGGTCCTTGCGCAATCTGGCGGGATTCCCGGAATAGACTCCCCACTCCTGCGCATCTTCAAACAGTGCCGCGCGCGCTCCGATCACGGCGCCATCACCCACTGATACGCCCGGACCGACAAAGGCTTCGGCCGCTATCCAACACTGCGCGCCGACCGTAATCGGGCGCATGACCAGCTGGAAATCCGGATCGGTAATATCATGGCTGCTGGCGCATAGATGAGCGCGCTGCGAGATGACTGTGCGCGGACCGATCGTGATCCGCCCTTGGTTGTAAAGCCGCACGCCGGGGCCGATGAGCGCCTGCTCGCCCAGGTTCAGATTGGCGGGAAGCCATATCTTCGCGCTGGCATGGACACGCGCGCCGCGTCCGACTTTGGCTCCGAACGCCCGCAGCACCAGTCGCCGCCAGGGATGCAGTGGCGGCGGGGTATAGCGTGCCAGGCCCAGCCAGACTACACTCCAGATCACCCGCAACAGCCGGTTGCCAAGAGTAAAGCTGGCCCCGCCCTCAAGCGGTCTGGTCTGGCTCGCATCGAGCGGACTCATGAGATTTCCCCTGTGTTTCCCGCGATCAGGCCAGAATAGGCGTCGGCCCAGCGCGCTGCCACCGACGTGGCGGCAAACCGTCCGGTTGCCAGCTTGCAGGCCGCCGCCGCCATCGCCAGCCAGCGCGCATCAGGCAGGGCGAAAGCAGCGCTCAGCGCGGCGCTGATCGTTGCCGCAGTGAAGCCGCAATCGGCCGCTGCGCCAGCCGCGAATCCTTCGGGCAGATTGCATTCGCTGGTCATCAAAACCGGCGTGCCTGCGGCCCAGGCCTCGAGCACTACCATCGGCAGTCCTTCGCTGAGCGAGGGGAGGATGAGGAAGGCGGCGCTACTCAGCTCGCGCTCTTTTGCGCCGCCATAACACGGCCCGATGAATGTGATCGAAGGCGGCGCAGCGGCGAGCTGGCCGCGCAAGGCCGCGACATCTTCCGCTTCACCCCAGCCGGCGATGGTCAGTTGTGCCTCTGCCGGCAACGCGTCTTGCCCCGCAAGCCCGGTCCATGCGGCGATCAGGGCTGCGATATTCTTTTTTGGATGAATCCGCCCAAGATAGAGGAATTTTCCTTTGCGTGGCGCGGTTGGCGGCGCGGCGGCGGGCGGTCCGGCATTGGGAATGACCAGACTATCGGTGCGCCCGGATTCGCGCGCTATGTCTGCCGCCTCACGCGGGGTCAGGGCATGGAAGGCAGCGGCCAAGCGCCAGCTGGCACGCTCATAGCCAGCGCGGGCGAGTGATTTTTTCCATTTCCCCCGCGCGGTAATCCAGGGATCGAGCATGCCGTGTGGAGAAATCAGGTAAGGCTTGCGACTGGCCTTTGCCCATAGCGCGGCGGCGCGCGAAGGATACATCCAGATGCCATGAAGGTGCAGGCAATCGAGCCTGGCCGCGGCCAGTTGCCGGACCAGATCCGGCGCAAAGCCGATTTGCGCTGCGCCAACGATTGGGCTCAGCCTGACCGTCGAAGGTGCAAACCTGCTGCGATCTTCGTCAGCATGGGCATCGTCCAACGCAAAGACCAACGCCTCGGCACCAGCGGTCCGGAGCATCGCCGCCTGCGCTGCTACAGCCTCGAACACGCCGCCACCCAGCCGTGAGGCCGAGGCGGTGAGCAGGCCGATCCGCTTGCCAGCGAGGGCCAGGGTCATGCCCCGCCCGATTGCCGGGCCGCTTGCAAGCGGATGCGGCGGCGTAGCACGGCGGCGGGCAGCGCCTGTCTATCGGCTTGCCAATCCGGATCACGCAGCCCGTCTGGCAAAGGAACGGCGCGTGCCTTGGCTTGGTGCGCCGCCTGGGCCCGCCGTTCACGGGCGCTGGGAATACCAAGCAATGTCGCCATCAGCTTCCACAACAGGATTGGCGTAAAGAAGAATACCGACTGGCGCAGCAACGTGATCAAGGTTCCATCACGAAACACGATAATCAGCATCGGCATGAAGCTGAAAAAAGCCAGTACCGCAAAAGCGCTCTGTTGCCCTTCGACAAAACGCCGGTAAATATAGCCGAGGGCCAGACCCCACAACCCGCACCAGATGATGACGCCAAGCCAGCCCAGCTGGACCCATCCTTCTCCGGGCAAGGACCGGGTCATCCCGATCGGATAGCCATAATCGAACAATGAGAAGAATTTGACCGGCGAGCCCACCGGCTTGTTCGGCCATAACACTCGGGGAATGGGTTCGGTCAGCAACATCAGATTATCGGCAAAATACTCATAGCTGCCGCTGCGCTGAGGAATGGCGTATACCAGATACTCGAAATATTCGAGATTGCCGTAATCCATCCCTTCAAGGAAACGCGGTTTGAGCCCGCCATAATCGCGCTCAATCGTATTGTCTTCGCTGATCGCTGCTCGGATCGAGCGGCCGCGGTCTTGACCGACGGCAGTAAACATGGCGACAATCGCAATCACCCCGGCCACCACCCGCAAACTTGGCAGGCGTTGCCGGTGTTCATAAAGATAGAGCAGCGCGAGGCAGACCGCAGCAGTCACGAACGGCCCTCGCCCGCCAGTTCCAGCGCGGAACAGAATGAATCCGGCCAACGGTAACAGCGCAACCAGGCGGAATCGGAACAGCCAGCCGATCATCGCGCAGCATGTCGCCAGCATCAGCTGCGCCTCGGCCAGATAGCCATTGCCATTCGTGTTGATGAAACTGCCGCTGCCTGCATCCATCACCATGGTTGAGGCGTCCTGGGTCGCCCGGCCCCAGTTGAGGCTGAGCGAGTAGATCCCGATTGGCGCGCAGATGGCGATGGCCCACAAGGCGGCCGGGACCAACCTGTTGCGTTCGGCGATCGCAAACTGGTCCTGTTTGAACTGCATCGGAAGGCGGTTGCCGCGCAGGCTGAAAATGGCAAACGCAATCATACCCAGATTGGCCGCGAAGATTACAGTCAGCTTGTCCGAGGGCGATGGCGAGAACTGGTAGAGCAGATAGATCGTCCGGAAATCCTGGATATAGGCATAAATCGGACGAAAAACGAAAATGAAGGCGTGAAACGTAAGATAAAACGTCAGCGGATGATACACGCTGTAAGCTGGGCTCCGCGAATAATACACCCCGACGATGCCAAGGCAAACGACGGAAAGGGCCAGCGCGGTCTCATACATCGCAAAAGGGCTTCTTCCCGTGTCGCATCATGGGTCAGGTCTAGCAGATCGGACTTCGGATCAGCAAGGTTCGCAATGGAATTGATTGGAAAAAAGCGCTGTGCGCGGGATTTACAAGAGCGGACTGACCGCTATCGTCCCGAGCGGAAATAGCGCAAAATGAATTGATGCAGGCAGAGACGAGATTAGTACAAATCATGAATACCTGCGCTTGGTCACAGACTTCAGCGCTCGGCGGTTGGCCGGGCTAGGCCTTTTTGCCGGGCTGCGGTGGATCTATGCAGCGTTGTCCCTGCTCCCGGTTCGGCAAGGAACGGTGGTTTTCACCAGCTATCCCGATGCCTCGGACAATGCGCTGGCGATGTATCGATACCTTAGCCAGCAGATGCCGCGCTTGCGGACTATCTGGCTGGTCGGGCCGCAACAGACGCAATCCTTGCCCGCGTTGCGGCAAGCCCGATTGCTGTCCCGAGAGGGATTTCGGGCCATGCATGCGCTCGCTACCGCGCAGTATGTCTTCCACACCCATGGCATTTTTCGATTTGCCCGCCGCCGCCGGTGCCAGACCATCGTCAATCTGTGGCATGGAATGCCGATGAAGACGATCGGGACTTACGATAAGACCGGGCCAAGATTGCCACTTGGAGATGTGACGATCGCCAGTTCCGAGATGTTTCGTCCTATAATGGCTCGGGCCTTTGCGATGGACGAAGCGGATGTCCTGGTGGTTGGCCAGCCGCGCAATGATCCCATGGTTCGCGCCGCGCGCGCCGCCGCTCCCACCAGCGTCCTGTGGATGCCGACTTACCGGCGTTCGGGACAAGGTGAGATTCGCCACGATTCGCCGTTTAGCAGCGTGGCGATGGAAGCCGTCCTGCGCAGATTGGACGATGGCCTGGCGGGGACGGCAACGCGGCTCATCCTAAAGCTGCATCCAATGGATGCGCTCAACCTGGAGCTCCCGCATGACTTTGCCAATGTCGAGGTTATCCGTCGGGGCGATGTTCACGAGGATCTGCCGTTGTTGATGGCGCGCAGTCGCCGCCTGATTACAGACTATTCCTCGGCCGCGATCGACTTTGCCGTACTCGGCCGGCCAATCGGCTACTTCTGTCCCGATCGGGACGATTATGATCGCGGCTTCATTCCCGAAGTGGCTGTTCCTTTTTTTGCGGCGGGCGAGGAACTGGCTGATGTTGAAGCATTGATCGCCTTTGTGCTCGACAAGGCGCAACCCGAACAGGGTGAGACGCCGTTGGTGCAGGATCGCGATGACCGATCCGCCGAACGGCTGTGGGCAGCTCTGGAGCAACGCCAGTGACCCAGTTGGAACTGAATGCGCCGCGGGGGGTTTCTGCGACCGTGTTGACCTATGGCACGTTCGATTTGTTCCACATCGGCCACTTGCGTCTGATCGAGCGGTTGCAAGCATTGGGTGACCGCCTGATCATCGGTGTATCAAGTGATGAATTCAACGCCAGCAAGGGCAAAAAAGCGGTCATTCCCTACGCGGATCGCGTTGCGATAGTTGCCGCTATTCAGGGCGTTGATCTGGTCTTTGCCGAGGAGTCCTGGGATCAAAAACTGGCCGATATCCGAAAATATGGCACCGATATCTTTGCAATGGGGGACGATTGGCTGGGCAAGTTCGACTTCCTTCGCCCGCATTGCCAAGTGGTCTACCTCTCCCGGACCGAAGGGGTAAGCACAACCACGATCCGCGGCCAGCTGATCCCGCGGACCAGTGCAAAGCCTGTCAGTCAGCCGGATTCAAGTCAGGCTTGAACTGCGCAGCTCGGCCATGAACCGCTCATGCCGCGCCGCAACCACTTCGCTCCCGGGGTCAAACAGCAATTCGACCGCATCTGCAAAGCGGCCGCTGTCCGCCAGCCAGGCACGGTCTTGCGAGTGGCGGCACATCGCGGCCCACAGCTGCGGATCGCTCGCCAGGGCTTCCAGCGCCGCAGCAATGCCCTCGACCGAGCCTGGTTCGACGATAAAGCCATTGCGCAAGTTGCGGACCAGTGAATCGCGTGATCCAACTGCGGTGCTGGTCACAATCGGCAGGCCAAGCGCGAGCGCTTCGTTGACCACCAGGCCCCACTGCTCCTCGCTGCTGACCAGGATCAGTGCCAGTGCAGATGCGAGCGTTGCGGCAATTTGGGGTGCATCAAGGAAACCGGTGAAGATGACACGCTGATCCACCCCGAGCGCCGCACACCGGCTTCGTAACTCGGCTTCCAGCGGGCCCGAACCGACCAGCCGCAGCCGTCGGGCAGAACTGCCTGCTCTTGCGGCATAAGCAGCGTAGCCATCCAGCATGGTCATCAGGTTTTTCTTGGGCACGAACCGCCCCACGAAGACGAAATCGCGGGCCTCATGCCCCGGCCTGGCTTCGCTCCCGGCTTGCTGGCGGATCCGCTCGATCGCAACGGTGTCATAACCGGGCAGCACTTGGCGCCGCTTGAAGCCAAGGAAACGGACGTATTCAATTTGCCGCATGCCCGCGACCAGCGCCGCGGAATAGCAGGTCAGAAGCGCGGCCTTCAGCGCCTCGCGAAAGACTGAACGGCGACGGTCATCGAATTTGGAATCGGTCATCATGACTACCTGGACACCGCACAGGCGCAGCATCCACGACAGCGCGATAATGTCGGGCTTGTTATAGCCAACCCCGATCAGCACCATCTGGCATCGCCACAAGGCACCGAACTGGGCCCACCAGCGGCGCAGTGCAGAAATCCGATCATAGTTGCGGTTCGGGAAGAGTGTAAGTTTGGCGGCGCCCGCAATCCCGCTCGAAGGCTCCCACTGATAGGTATCCGAAGTGGTCGCCACCTCTACTGCAATCACCTCGGCACGGCCCTGCAACTGCAGCGCTACGGCTTCGATCCGATCGACATGGTAAGGCGCAAACTGCGTCCACAACATTGCAATACGAGGAAGTCGCTGCCCTGCCATGCTTGTCGCTATTAAATCCCCGAACGCCCCAGTGCCCGCGAGGCTAGCGTTGCAGCTTGAACGCCAGAGTCTGGCTTATCCCAATCTGCGCCCTGCACAAGCGAAGAGTTGGGCGGCCTGCCGCTTCCAGGCAAGCCGCCCATAACCAACGGCTGTCTATCGACCAAGCTGGGCCCGGGCAAACCGGACGGCAAGATCGCTTGGTGCCTTGTCGATTGGCGCTGTCCCGGCGTTGCTCAACACAATCCGGGCACTGCCAGTTCGCGATTCGACACTCGACAATGCCAGCCCGTTCAATCCGCCAGTGCTACGGATCGCCTCGATGAAATCACCCGGCTGCATTGCTGCGATCGGCAAATCGATGGTTAGCGAGCCGCCCGCCAGTACAGAAGGTAAATCATAGGCCGGGAACAGGGCTTCCATTTCGTTGCCATCGCCGCTGGCGGCGCGCCAGTCGGCTTCGCTTACCGTAAAATCGTCCCCGGGCCGGGTAGTCAGCCATGCCTCGAATTCGACGAACCGATTGGCTGTGTCGAGCCCGGCACTGGCTCCGGTAACGCACAGGAGCTGCAAACTGGAATTGCGCAAGTTCCACATCGCGCCCCCAACACTGCCGCCATAGATATGAACTGCGGTATCACTGCCCGGGATGAGTTGGCCGTTGACGCCGGCCGCGATATTCGCCCCGTTATCACCCGCCCGGCCAAGCCACATTCCGGTGAGCTGCTGGTTGGCGCCGACCGTCAGACCCGGCGAGGTATAGAAGCTCCCGCGGACCAGAATTCCTGGAGGGCCGAACGCATAGACATACTCATTGTCGCGCAACGCGAAACGCCGTTTCCAGCGACGCAGACGCATAAAGTCATGGACCTCGCGGACACCGCCGATCTCCATGTCGAGCGTGCCGGTGATCGTTCCGACGGGAATTGAAAAAGGCATCGTCGGATGGCGCAGCCGGGTAATCCCCGTCAGGTTGATCGTACCGTTATATTCTGCCACGCCATTGCTTGTCTCAGCCAGTCGATAACCGCCATAGCCGGTGATCGTTAGATCATGCGCCGAAATAACCCCCCGACCTGCGGCGTTGAGGACCATCACATTGGAGCCGAGCGATTGATTGTTGCCGTCCAGAATCGTGTTGTCGAAATGACCACCGACAATGGCCACCTCGGCGCCAGCTTCGGCCCGAACCAGCCCCAGTGTGGCACGGGCATGCGGGCGGATCAGCACGACATTGCGGCACTCGGCAAAACTGAACGCTGAGCCAAAGCTGGCTTGCGAGAGGATCACACCATCCTGCCAGCAATCGGTCAGTGTAACGCCGTCGCAATACTGAGCGACCATCAAGCCCGCGCCAAGATTGCTGCCTCCGATCCGGTCGAGCCTAATGCGCTTGCCGCCGTAGATCTCCACTCCGGTTTCGCAATTGCTGGCAGTGATCGTCAGGTCGCGCATCGCAAAATCGCGCAGCACCGGCATCTTGCGCAGGCGCTTGTTCGGGCCGGTGACGCTGGCCAGCACCAGTCCGGCGGGAATGGGCTTGTCGAGCGTAACATATTCGCCTGTAACGCTGACGACCTTGACGATGTCCCAGTTGAGCGTTTCGGGAGTGTCGTAGCTAAGCTCGCCGAGCTGCCAGCCAACCAAGTCGCCCGGAGCCAGCTTGGCGGCATCGGCGGCAGACAAGCGGACCTGGGTTGCGCCGGTAACCACGTCGGCGATAAGCGGCAACTCGACGATGCCGCCGATGTGAGTATGGGTGAACGCAATGCCGCGGCCGTTGAGCTGGCGTGTCAGTTCCACCCCGCCCCAGTCATGAATTGCCGGGATGGCAGGGATGATCAGCGACGGTTGCGCCGCAAAGGGGAAGGGCGATTCCCCCACCGGGATCGATTCCATCCGATGCTTGGCCTGGGTGAAGCGTGCGCCTTGCGCTCCGATCGCTGCGGCATAGGCAAAGCTGGCGCGGATTGCGCCGCCATCATCGGTGATCCCGTCACCTTTTGCCCCCGACAGCTCAACCGCAACCCGCCCGGCTTCCGGCAAGGCGCGAAAATAGCGGCCATTGCTGGATCTGCCAACGAAGCGTGGATGGGCAGCGAACAGGCTCGCATCGGCAAGGCTGTCGCAGACATAGCGGCCTGGCCCCTTGCCAATCGCTTCGCGCCCGCTGGTCTGGATGATGTCGGTTCCACTGCGGATGTTCTCGGCGGGGATCTGATTGAACATGAAATCGGCCATTGGGGCTCCTTGGCTGGGATTGAACGCGGCAAGGGGGCCAGTGGCGACCCCCTTGGATCAGGCGAATTCGGACAGGATCAGTCGGCGCAACAGATTTGCGTCATGCAAGCCGTCAAAGCGGTGTCCGGCTGGGGTCGGGTGCGTCGGGTCGGTTCCGGTCAAGCCGCCGGTATACAGGAACGCCTGATCGGAGATGGTCGAGTAGACGCCCTCACGCTTGTGCGGCATGGCTCGGTCGATAAACCAGACGTTGTCGGCAGCGCGGCTCCAGGCGGCTTCGGCAATGCCGTCGCGGATGCGGTAGATGTCCAGGGTCGGGCGATTGTTAGGTGGTCCTGAAGGCCAGGTCGGGCCGAACAAGACCAGCGGCTTGCCGGGACGTGCCACCAACCAGGCATCGACCATCACATTCGCACGGTTGGTGATCGCATCCTGCAGCGTTGCCCCGTAGGCGCTGTAGCTGGCAGCGAGCAGTCCCTGATCATTGACCGAACCGAACACTACGCCCAGTCGCGGATCGGCTGCGCTGGCATCCTGGGCGCTGGTGACGCCGGCCAGCGTCAGATCGAGCAGGCGATTTGCCTCGGTGAAATTGGTTTTCGGGAATCCCGCGCTGTTATTGCCGCCAGTCAGGATCAAGCCGGTGCCGCCAACCCCGCCCAGCGCGCAATTGCAGCCCAGCGCCCGGCCCATGATGATGGCCTCGAGATCGCCGACGCTAGCCCCGCTGCCCTCGACAAAACTGTCGCCAATCAGGGTGATGGTGGGATAGCTGCGGTTGACCGAGGCCACTTCGTTCGCATTGGCAACGTGGACGCCATTGGCCGGCAGGCCGCCTGTTTCGATCCGGATCCTGCGCGTGCCCGAGGCGGAGAACTCCACGCGAACATAATAGGCCCCATCGGTATTGCTGGTGACGCTGGTGCTTGCCGCTGCCGCGCCATTGACGAGCACCCGGAAGTTGACTCCGGACCAGCCTGCCCCGGCCAGGGGAATTTCGAATACCGTGCCCAAATGCATGAATTCATAGCCAAAATAGCCTGTGCCAAGCAGCGGTGTGCCAACGCCGTCGGAGGCACCATAATAGGCCCCGCGCGAGGTAAAATAGCTGTTGCGTGGAAAGGCCGGGCCATAGAGCCGGGGTACGCCAGAAACATAAGTGAGCTTTGCGTCACCGCGGGCAACAGTGGCGGTTCGGGCTGCTGCGCCATTGATCGAGGACACGGCACTGGCAAGGCCCACCGTCAGAACTGGTATGTCGGTGGCCGCCAACGCTGTCGCCAGACGCGGATAAGAGCCGTAAGTGCGGATCGCCGCAATCAACGCCTGGGTGTTGGCGCTCTTGGCAGTGTCACTGCGCGCTTTTGCCGCCATCCCGCGTGCGATCGGATCGACGCTCATTGGCCGAGCCGATAGGAAGCGGAACCCGCAATCAGCGTGATGTCGAGATAAAGCCGCGCCGCAGCTTCGCTCTCCTCCCAGATCGCTTCGCAGCAGTTGGCGGTAAATTGGCCCCAGCTGGCACCGGCAATTGTCAATGGCAGCTTGGTCGCGCCGCCATCGGTCGAGCGCAGAACCTTGACCGTACCGGACCAGCTGCCGGAAAGTGCAAGCATGACGGGGCGGCCGGCGACCGGCTGGAACGGACCAACTTGCGCGGAGGTGGCTGCGGTGCCGGTCAGAGCTGCGCTGGCAGGCAGGATGGTGGTTACCGGCAGGGGCGCGGCGGCGCCGACCAAGATGCTGGTGCCGTCGACATCGGAATAGGCCACGGCGCGACTGATCGCGTAGCCGGTGGGGTTCTGGATCGGATTGTTGGGCATTTCGGCTCCTGGCGAATCATTGGAATTCGCTGAAATAACCGATATGGTTATCTGTAGGAAAATGAAAAACCCATTCAGCTGTCTATTTTCGGTTTACCCATCCTGTCTCGGTGTTTAGCAGTTTCCGATGCAGATTGGCGTATTTCACCCGGGCACGCAGCACAGCTGGCAGACCGCACTGGCCTTGCAGCAACTTGGCCGGCTTGAGTGGTACGCGACATCGATCTTCTATCAGCCTGACTTATGGCCCTATCGCCTCGAGCGATTGTTGCCCGGGCGACTTGGTGATCGGCTTCACCGCGAATTCAGTCGGTTCAGTCAGCCAGCGCTGGATCCAGACCTGGTTCGCACCAGTGGCATGGCTGAATGGGCAGAGCGAATGGCGGCAAGAGCCGGCTTGCGCCGTTTGGCCCAGCAGATCGATCGGCTGGGAAATCGCCGGTTTGTCGGCAAGTTGGCCCAACAGCTGCGCTCCGACCGGGCGTTTGCGCTGTGGGGCTATAATGGCAGTTCGCGCTCGTCTTTCGAGCTCGCGCGTCAGCTTGACAGGCCCACGATCCTCGACCGTACGATTGGCGACCCGCGGTCTTACAATGCGGCAATGGCGGCGTTGCAAGATCGTTATGGTGAGTGGTTTCTGGAAACCGAGCGGGCCATATCGGCAGCTGCGATCGCCGATGATCAGGCCGAGTATGAGCTGGCCGATGCGATTGTAGTGGGCAGCGAATACGCTGCGGCGACGATCCGCGAACACGGCGGCGTGCAAGTCGCGGCCAAGGTCCGGGTTCTGCCCTATTGCTATGACGAGGCGCTGTTCGGAACCCAGCCACCGCCACAGGAGGTATCCCGCGATGGGCCACTGCGCTTCCTGTTCATCGGTCTCGCCAATCCGCGCAAGGGCTTCCACCATCTCCTCGAGGCGATCGCGCGGATTCCCCGATCTGCCGCCGAACTGACGATCGTGGGCGACCTCAGGGTGCCGCGCCAGGTTTTCGCCCGCTATGCTGACCGGGTGAATTATATCCCGACCGTGCCCCGCTCGGCCATCCCGCAGATCATGGCCGACCATCATGTGCTGGTATTTCCGAGCTATTTCGAAGGCTCGGCACTGTCGTTGATCGAAGCGCTTGCCTCCGGATTGGCAGTTATCCAGACCCGGGCGAGCGGTAATGGCGCTACGCCGGATTGCGGCATAGTTCTAGATCATCCCGACACTGATGCCCTGCATGGCGCGATGATGGCGGTAATCGACGCGAGGGATAAACTGGATAGCTGGCGTCATGCCGCCCAGTCCGAAGCGGCGAAATACACCTTCGCCAACTATCGCAGCAATATCGCGGCCCTGTTGAGCGACCTGGGCCTTGATGCCGCGCCGACCGTGGCTGGCAATGCTTGAGCAGCAACCCTCCGGCCGCTATGGACCGACATGGAGGTGGTGCGGATGCAGATAATTTTGCGAATTGTTGGGGCGATCCTGCTGGCCTATTTCGTCAGCCGGCTAACCTTGCGTTTGCCCAATCCGCTGAAAAGATTTCCAGCGCTGATGTTGGCGCATTTGCTCGCCTTTGCGCTCAATGCGCTGGTTATCATGGCCGTGCGTTCGCCGCTGAACGTGTTCGCCCCGCGCCAGACGCTGATCCTTCTATTCGCCCAGATTGCATGGCTCCTGATCGACCAGATGCGGGGCAATCATCCAGCCCGGTCCAGCTAAGGCATGAGCACCCACAAAATCCTGCGACTCAGGTCAAGCAGCCCGGATTTGCGTTCCTGTATGATTTCCACAACGATGGTGCGACGAAGCCGAAAGGTCAGGCCGAGTCCATCATAACGCTTGAACTTGTCTTGCCCGTCAATCCAGTTGCGATTAGCGCCACCGATCCTGAGGATCAGATCACGCTCGGTCGTACCTATGTGCAGGCCCAGTTTGGCCGGACAACTTTTCAGACTGTTCGCGGCTTCTGTGCAGGACACAGCCTCAATCTTACCGGAATGATCGAAGCGGACATCCACCAGCGTTCCGCCGTCGCTATAGCGCCAATGGGCGTCTGCGGCGCTGGTTACCGGCGGCGGACCCAGAACATAGCGAGCTTCGGCCTTGCTCATGCCCATCCAGGCATCGCCGTAACCAAGCGTTGCCGTCCAGACCATATATCCTGCGGTCACTGCATAGGCCACGGCAAGCGCTAACATGGCCATGAAGAGAGCCCGGTCCGCTCTGACGCTTGTGACCCAGCCGCCGAAACCCTTTGGCTCGTCGTTTCGCGAACGCCGCCGCCGCTTGCGGCGGGCCGAAGCGCTCTCTGGCACATCCTGCGTGACCTGATCAGCCATTCCCCCACCTTCAAAAAAGCCAGCGCCGCTATTCTTGGTCCATTACCAAGGGTGCATCCCCAAAGTCATGCTCAAATTGAGCGGCGGATCAGGCGTGGTCGAACAACTCGCGGCGCATGGCCAGAGTATCGCCCTGCCACCCGCCGTAGTAAATCAGGTAACCCGCTTGATTGAGATGCGCCGCCATGGCCGAGATGTCTGTCCGCCCCATATGGCCCGTCTCCAGCTGGATGATGGCGGGCGCAACCCGCCCAAGATCCAGCGTTTGCAATACCTCCCAGTCATAGCCCTCAGCATCGATCTGGAGCAGATCAAGCGCGGCTATGGCGTGCTTTTCAAATAGCGCGTTCAGGGTCATGGCAGGTACATCGATCCGGCGCAGCTGTGCTTCTGCAATTCCCATCTGACGCGCAATAACCGCTGGATCGCTGGAGACGATCGATTGGGCGTAAACCAGCCGACTTTCGGCCAGATCGGCCGGAGGCAGGTACAGCGTCAACTTGTCATCGCATGAGATGGCGAGGTTCTCGAACACCAGCCGATCGGCATATTCAGCATAATTGGCCTTGAGCCGCGCAAACACATCAATCTGGGGTTCGATCAAGATGCCGCTCCACCCGCGGCTCAGGATATACGGGCGCAACGGATCGCCGAACAGGCCATCATTTGCGCCCACTTGGACAAACCGCAGACCATCGCCGCGCCGTGCCATTAAAGCTTCCACGGCCAGCCGGAAAACCGGGATTGGCTCGAACGCAGCGGGTGCCTTGCGGACATCGATCCCGCGCTGCCGCAACGCTGCTTGCAGCTTCCACTTCAGTTGGCGGATCATCGTCTTTCCCTTATTACGCCCAGTCTCATGGTTTGCGCCAGTCTCCTAGAGCGGCGGGCCGGCAAGTCCAGTGGGCTTGGTCTAATCTGGCCGGGTGGATCGTCCCCAGCGCAGCGGCAAGGCCCAGGCCACGCCCGATAGCCCAATCGGGATCGACCCGGTTACCCGGCGTATCACCACCAGGACCGTGATCGCCATGGTCAGGTCGAGCGCGAGGCCGGCGACGGCCGCTCCGGTAATCCCGATCCTGCCGACCAGTCCATAGGTCAATCCGGTTGCCACTGCGGCCGCCACGATGAAAATATAGGTGAAGCCTTCGTGCCGATTTACCGCGAGCAAGAGGTTGGAAAGCGGATTCCACAAGGTGCTGGCGATCAGGGCACAAGCGGTCAATGTGATCATTGCCTGGGGGGGCTGAATGGCAGCCTTGGTCCACACAGCCAGCAAAGGCAGGCCAAACGCCCACAGCCCGGCCGCAAAGATCAGTCCGATAATGAGGTTGAGAGTGACAATCCCGCCGGTTGCCCGTGCAATCCAGGCAGTGTTGCGTTTGGCGTGCTCGGCGGTGAATTCGGGCAGAATTGGCAGATTGAGTGCCATCAGCAGCTGCAGCCCGACCCGCGACAAGGTGCGAAGGCTGGTGAAGATCGGAACCGCGCCCGCACCCGCAGCGGCCCCTACCGCCAGGGCGCTGCCCTGGACATATCCGGCCTGTGATAACGGCAGCATCATCGCCGCCAGCGCCGGGCGCAGCAATTCTCGAATCCGTGCGCGGCTGGCCTGCCTGAAGCCGATCTGCAACCAGGGGGCGTAATGCCGGGCCTGCGCGACATGCCCGGCGACGCCGCAGGTTCGGACGGCCAGATAGATGCCGGCGGCCACCATCGGGCCATAGCCAAGCCAGACCGCTGCGATCACGGCCAACCCTTCGACGAGCTGGATGGTTGCGTCCAACGTGGTCGAGCGGGCAAAGTGACCAGCTGCCCGGACTGCGGCCGCAAACAGGCTGGATTGCAATGCGACGAGTCCAAACAGACAGAGGACCGCCAGCACTTGACGGGCTTCGCTCGCCGCCATTCCCCCAGCGGCCTCCAGAACATGCCCGGGAATAGCGAAAATGATCAGCATCGCAAGAGCGAGGACCACAAGCGAGCCGCCCAGCACCACCGCCAGCGCGCTCTGCAAAGTGACCCGGGCGCCATCGGGATCGTCACTTGCCACTTCACCGATCAACCGGTTGCCGGCCGCCGTGCCAAAGCCGAAATCACTGGCCGCGAGAAATACTGGAATGGCCGATAGCAGTAGCCACTGGCCATAGAGTTGCAGCCCCCACCCTGTGGCGAGAGCCGGCACCATGGCGAGCTGGACGATCGCGCTGACCAGCTTGCCATAGCCCATCGACATCACGCCCAGGAGCAATCTGCGCCGCCTCATGACCGGCCCTCGACGCGTCCTAGCAGGGACAGAAACCTGCCGAAATGAGCCGGATCGCCGGTCGCGAAAATCAATCTGGCTCGCGGCTGGATACGGGCAAGCAACAGCAGCGCAGCCAAATACTCGCCGGCCGCCCCCTCGCGCTCCAGGCCAAATTCGCCGGCAATGGTCGCCAGCCTTGCCGCCACTCCCGGATCGCGGCCCGCCAATTCCAGAGTAGCCCGCCGGATGGAATGAAAGATCCGTTTGCCCGGGTTGTCTTCCTGCGCGAAATCAGCTGCGCATGGCGCGATCTGCGCGGTCAGGCCGGGGTGTTCAGCCAGCAACGGTCCGAAATGCGCAAAGCCGATCTCGCGCGCTGAGCCCTGCGCCGCCGCTTGTTCAAAAACGGCCCAGCTCGCCGCGTCAATATGCCGGGGCTCGGCCTCATGTAACAAGGCAAGATCCAGAACTTCGCGGCGCAGCAAATCGTGGCTCCGCGCCAGCGAAGTCTGCAAGGCAGCGGCGGTGTAATTCATCGCTACGTCGGGACCGCGATAGGGCGCGATCGGCAGCGTCATCCGGCTGTTGCCCGATCCGCGACGAATCGGTGCGGTCAGGGCCTTGGCCCAGCCGCGCAGCCCGGAAAAGGCCGGTTTCGGGGCACCTGCCTTGGTATGGATTGCAACTTGGTCGATCCCGCAAGTCACCTCGCCCAGCAGCTGTTCCGCAGCGCCCATGCCATAGCTGGGCGCTGTATCGAAGCGGCGTATTCCGGCTTGGAGACATGCTTCGATCACATGCCGCGAACGCCTGGCATAGGCTCCGCCGGACAGGCGGGCCGTGCCGAAAATCAAGCGATCACGCAATATCATGACTTGCTCATGGCGAGGTGTTCGCCGAGCCGCAAGCCCATGGCTATGGCCGTCAGGGTCGGATTGGCAAAGCTCCCCGAGGCAAAGGTTGCAGGCCCGGCAAGATACAGTCCAGCCATGCCGAAAACCGCGCAATTGTGATCGACCACGCCATCGTCTGCGGTTGCGGCCATGCGCGCGCCGCCCATCTGATGGAACGAATCCTCACACTCGGAAAGAAACGCGGGATCGCCCTGGAGGATGCGCGGATCGATCTCCAGCTCGCCCAATTCCTGCGCCTTGCAATAAGACTGCATCGCGGTTGCAAGCCGGGTCAGCGCGGCAATTTCGCCGCCATCGACCGACCAGTTGAGCCCCAGCCGTGCCTCTGCGGCCGGGACGCCGGGTTCAAGGTAGAGATAGCTGCCGGGCGACGGCAGTTGTTCAAGCTCAAATCCAAAACTGGCCATGCCTGAGAGGAACGTGGCCGAGCGCCGTTGACGCAGATAGCGCCAAACCAGCGGCACGATCAGTCCCCCCGTGCGCAGACCCTCGCCAAGTGCTGCGATCCGGCCGCCACTGCTTGCGCCGACCACGCGGCGGCCGAGCCCGGCCAGTTCGGTCAGCGCCGTACCCGGGCTCAGCCGCCCGTTGAACACCCCGGCGCAATTGGGCAGATGGTCCTTGGCAACAACCGCATCGCTGAGCCGGACCTTGGGCAGGATCTTGACGCGCCCCGCATAAGACGCGTCGAATAATTTGCCGAACCGGGCGCGGTCCTGCGGTTTGACCTCGCCGGCGGTTCCGTGGAAATGATCGATAAACCAGCGGCCAACGTGACGGTTGCGGCCAAGCGGCGTCTCGGGCAGGCGCGCCTGGGTGCGGAGCAGCAGCCGGGCCGTCTCCAGCGTGCCGCAGGCCAGCACGCAATTCCTCGATTTGATCGTGGTTGCAACGCCGCCCGGACCGGTGACGGTGACCCCGCAGACGGTCCCGCGCGCCGGATCGATCGTGATAGCGATCGCTTCATGGCCAAGCAGCACGCGCAGATTGGGCGCGCTGCGGAGTTCCTTGCCCCACGAATTGGCCAGGTCGGGCTGGCGCATCCAGACGCTGGGGGCAAATTCTAGCGCATCACCCAGTGCCCCATCTGGACCCGCCCAGTCCCGCGCAGCCTCGGGCCAGCCACCCGGAAAACCCAGCAATTGCATCGCGGCATCGCCATAGGGAGCGAGTTCCGCAGCGCCGATTGGCCAGCCCGGCTTGCCGCGCGCCGGATTGGGGGCAAAGTCTGCTGCGGTGAACGGCATCAGCTGTCCGCCCCACAGCCGCGTAGTACCGCCAAGGCCCTTGTAGCGCCCCGCGCTGGCGCCGCGGTGATGGCGGGCCCCGCTTTGAACTATTTCGTTGCGCAGCGCATAATCGGGATCGACCCGTTCTTCCCCCCCTTCGACCACCAGCACGCGTCGGCCTTGGCGCGAAAGTGAAATCGCCAGCGCCAGCCCGACCGCGCCGGCTCCGACAATCAGCAGATCGGCGGTTTCGCCGTCAGCCGGTGGCTGGGTGATCAGCATCGGCTGGACCAGCGGGACGGATCGGGGGGCGAACCATCAGCGGCTCACCTGGTGCCAGCCTGATCGTCAAAGCGCGGCTTGTAGGCGACCAGCGTAACCGAGAAGTCGGGATAGGCAAACAGCCGGCGCACCGTCAGGTCCAGCACCGGTGGTAGAATCCGCAGCGGCAAGGCCAAAAGCCAGCCTGCCCAGCGCAGCCGGCGCATCAGCCAGGTCAGCTTCTGGCTGAACCAGCCGCTGCAACTGCCGCATTCCTCGACCATCAGGCCGGCCTCAGCGGCCAGTTCGCGCAGCATCGCCGGGGTGTAGCCGCGGCGGACATGCCAGCCGTGTTCCTCGCGCTCAAACGGGCCGTCGTCTTCGGGCGTGACCGCGCGGTAATTGTGGTTGGGCGCGGAAAGCAACAACCAGCCGCCCGGCTTGAGGCAAGCGGCGAGATCCGTGATCAGCTTGCGATCATCGAGGATATGCTCGATGTTTTCCAGGCTCAGAACATAGTCATAGGCCCCGGCATGGCCGGTCAGCGCATCCAGCTGGCGGGCATCGCCGATCGGAAAGCTGGCCTTGTCCGCGCCGCAGATCCGCGCCCGTTCCTGCGCGACTCGCTGGTTGCGCTCGTCCCAGCTGAGCCCGACCGCTTCATAGCCGCGCTGGGCCGCGCCGATCGTGAAAGCCCCGGTACCGCAGCCGACATCGAACAGCCGCTCGCCATTGCCGGTGCGCGGCAGGTGGCGGCACACGAAGCGCCAGCGATCGAGCATCATCGCATCGCCGTGCAGGAACGCGGCACGAAATCCGAACATGCGGACAAGCAGGGAACGATCAAACATCAGCCGCTGCCTAGCGAGGAACCACCGTGAGACAAGCGATTTTCGCTGCTTCAGCGGGTCGGCACGGGCACTTCACCGGTGTAGTCGTAGAAGCCCCGCCCGGTCTTGCGGCCCAGCCAGCCGGCCTCGACATATTTCATCAGCAGCGGGGCGGGGCGGTACTTGCTGTCACCGGTGGTGTTGTAGAGCACCCGGACAATATCGAGGCAGGTATCCAGCCCGACGAAATCAGCCAGTTCCAGCGGGCCCATCGGATGGTTGAGGCCAAGCCGGCAGCCCTTGTCGATATCGGCAATATTGGCGGTGCCCTGGCCCAGTACGAAGACCGCCTCATTGATCATCGGCAGCAGGATGCGGTTGACGACGAAGCCCGGCTCATCCTCGGCCTGAACGACCTGCTTGCCCAGACTTTCGGCAAAGGCGCGGGTCCGGGCAATGGTATCAGCGCTGGTGGCAAGGCCGGGGATGACCTCTATCAGTCCCATGACCGGTACCGGGTTGAAGAAATGCAGCCCGATGAACCGCGCCGGATCGGGCGAGCTTACCGCCATCCGGGTAATCGGGATCGAACTGGTATTGGAAGCCATGATTGCATCGGCGCGCAGCACCTTTCCGGCGGCGGCGAAGATCTTGTGCTTGATCTCTTCCTTCTCGGTCGCGGCCTCGATGATCAGATCGGCCTCGATCATCGGGGCGTAATCCGCAATCGGCGAAATCCGGTCAAGGGTGGCTTCAGCCTCGGCCGGGGTCAGCTTGTCGCGGCTGACGAGGCGAACCAGAGCCTTCTCGATCCCGGCCTTGGCCTTTTCTGCAAGCGTCAGCTCGACGTCGGACAGGAGCACCTTGATGCCGTTTTGCGCCACGGCCTGGGCGATGCCCGAACCCATTTGCCCTGCCCCGATTACCGCCACTATCCGCATTGCCCATCCCCTTCGCACTTGCAGCAAGGGGCGCTGCCTAGCGAGGATAGTTCGGCAAGGCCAGCGGTGAATTCAGCGGTTCTGGCCGGGTATCCACAGCACATCGCCCGATCCGGCTGCGTTGATCGCGCGCGCCAGGACAAACAAATAATCGGACAGCCGATTGACATAGGCGAGCGCGGCCGGATTAACCGGTTCGGTCGCAGCCAGCGCAGTCATCGCCCGCTCGGCCCGGCGCACCGCAGCACGGGCAATGTGGACCCGGGCGGCTGCCTCGCTTCCGCCCGGCAGGATGAAGCTGGTCAGCGGCGACATCGTTTCATTGAGGGCGTCAATCGCCTGCTCAAGCCATTTGGCCTGTGCCGGAACGATCCGCAGCACCATTGGCGAAGGGGCGAAGTCTGCGCCGGGGGTGGCAAGATCGGCGCCCAGATCGAACATGTCGTTCTGTAGCCGGGTCAGCGCAGCGGCATGATCGCCTGTGCCCAGCGCGACTACGGCCAGCCCGATCGCGCTGTTGGCCTCGTCGACCGCGCCGATCGCTTCCATCCGCGCCGCATGCTTGGGGCAGCGCGAGCCGTCGACCAGACCGGTGGTCCCGTCGTCGCCGGTGCGCGTATAGATCTTGTTGAGTTTTACCAAAACTTTAGCGCGAAACGGCCAGCAACACCGCGACCACCAGAACCGCAGCGGCCTGATATTTGATGCGGTTGAACATCATCTTGTTCTGAAGCAGCTGGTTGGGGCTTGCCCCGGTGCTGGCGGGATCGCGATCAAGGTCTGCCTTGGTGCTTTGCACAAAGGCGATGATGCCGCGGACGAGGCTGATTACCACCATGATGACAAGACCGACGATAATCGGGATGAGAATGTAGTTCATGCCGCCGTATTTAGGCCTCCTGCCAGTGAAATACCAGTGGGGAAGTGGCCGGTGCGCAAGCTTTCTGCCAGCGTCCGTCCATCCTTATCGGCGCGGCGCAGATCGCCGAGCGAGGGCGATCCGCGCCGCTTCGCAAGCTTGCGGCCATCGGCCTCGACCAGCAAGGCATGGTGATGCCAGCGCGGCACCGGCAGGCCGAGCAAGGCCTGAAGCAGCCGGTGGATATGGCTCGCGGCAAACAAATCCGCGCCGCGGGTGACCAGGGTTACATCATCGGCTGCATCGTCCAGCGTCGCGGCAAGGTGATAGCTGGCCGGGGCTTCCTTGCGCAGCAGCACGACATCGCCGAAAATTTCAGGCGTTGCCCGTTGCGGCCCGGCCAGCGCGTCGATCCACTCGAGCGGACCGTTGAGCGCCATCGCCTCGGCGACATCGAGCCGCCATGCCGCGCCTGCTGGATCCGCCCGCCGCCTGCGGCAAGTGCCCGGATAGATCGGCCCATCCGGCCCCATCTCCTGCGCCGCCGCCAGCACTTCGGCGCGGGTGCAATGGCAGGGATATAGGAGTCCCAGCGTCTTCAGCCGCTCTCCCGCCGCGGCATAGCTCGCCAGGCGGCTGGATTGGAACACCACCGCCCCATCCCATTCCAGCCCCAGCCAGCGCAAATCGGCCAGCATTTCGGGGACCAGTTCCGCCCGGCTGCGGGCCGCATCGATGTCCTCGATCCGCAGCAGGAACCGGCCCCCGGCGGTGCGCGCCAGATCATGCGCCACCACTGCGGCATAGGCGTGGCCCAGATGCAGTGCGCCATTGGGGCTGGGGGCAAAGCGGGTTGTGGTCACGCCGCTACCCTCCTGTGGATTGCGCTATCAGGCAAGCCTTGACGGCATGGCGCTGTCCGTGCTGGATTCACCGCCATGAACCGACTTGAAACCGTAACGCCGATTTGCGACCGGGGGCCATGCTTCAGGCAGAGCTGATTGAACGCGCGGCCCGGTTCCGCAGCGTGGATGGTGATCCGGCGCGGCACCTGTCGAATTGTCCGGCGCTGGTCCTCAACGCCGATTACACGCCGCTGTCCTACTACCCGCTCAGCCTGTGGCCCTGGCAGACCGCGATCAAGGCGGTGTTCCTTGAGCGGGTCGACATCGTCGCCAGCTATGAGCGCGCGGTGCATTCGCCCTCGCTCGACATGAAAATCCCCTCGGTGATCGCGCTGCGCCAATATGTCCGGCCAAGCGAGTTTCCCGCTTTCACCCGCTTCAACCTGTTCCTGCGTGACCGGTTCGCCTGCCAATATTGCGGCAGTCCCCGCCAGCTGACTTTCGATCACGTGATCCCCCGGCGGCTGGGCGGGCAGACCAGCTGGGAAAACGTCGCCACCGCCTGTGCGCCGTGCAATCTGCGCAAAGGCGGGCGTACGCCCAAACAGGCACACATGCCGCTGCTGGTCCCGCCGATCCGCCCGACCAACTGGCACCTCCAGGAACGCGGCCGCGCTTTCCCGCCCAATTATTTGCATGAGACCTGGCGGGACTGGCTTTACTGGGATGTCGAGCTGGAGCCGTGAGGCACCCTACTTGGCCTCCACCACACTCGGCATTTCGACAAACGGTTTGATCCCCAGCTTGGGATAGATCTCGGCGGGGAAATACACTGCGCCGTTTTTCATCACCATCCGGATCGCCTTGATCGCCTTCAGATCCTTGGTCGGATCGCCCGGGATCAGGAACAGGTCGGCCAGCTTGCCGCGTTCGATCGAGCCCAGTTGCTGGTCCTGCCCCAGATAGCGGGCCATATCCAGCGTGGCGCGGGCGAGCACCTCGGCCGGGCTCATCCCGAGCTGGCCGAACAGTTCCAGTTCGCGGTGATAGGTAAAGGCGCCGCCGGTGTCGGTGCCGGGGATCAGCATGATCCCGCGGCGGTTCATTTCGGTCAACGTTTCGATGATCTTGGCATAGGCGGAGACATATTGGGCGCGCTGCTGCGGGGTGTCGGCCCCGAACAGCGCCTGCTTGAGGCTGCGTTGCTCGGCTGGCGGCATGTGATCGATATAGTCGAGTGCGCCCGGGTTGGGCTTGCCGTCGAGCGCAGTCAGGCCCAGTTCGTGGATGCCGATGGTCGGCTCATGCGCAACTTTCCCGCGGACCATTGCGTCGAGCGTGGCCGTGACCTTGGGCGATGTGATGTCGAGCTCGGGGAACCGCCGCATCGCGGTAAAGCGGAACAGGGTGCGGGTGTCCTCGCCCGGGTTGAGCACCCAGCCGAGCATCAGCTGATTGACATGGGTGATCTCGTCAAACCCGGCCGCGATCATCGCGTCGGCGCTGGAAAACGCCGGGACGTGGCCGGCCACGCGCAGTCCCAGCCGATGCGCTTCGGCAACGGTGGCGCCGGCCCATTCGGGGTTCATCGAATTGTAGAGCTTGGCCTGCCAATAGCCGCGCGCCGCATACCAGCGGACCGCATCGATCGCCTCCTGCTGGCTGGTCACCAGCTTGCCGGTGGCCGAGCTGAACGGGCTCTTCCCTTCAATAAAGCCGCTGCGGATCACCCGCGGCCCGGCGACTTCGCCGGTGTTGATCCGCCGCACCAGCACATCGAGCACAGCATTGTCATTGCCCATGTCACGGATCGATGTGACCCCGGCGAGGACGTTTAGCAACGCATCCTCCTGTCCCAGATGGCCGTGCATTTCATACATGCCGGGGACCAGCGTGCCGCCATTGCCCTCGATCGCCGTCTCGCCCGGGGTCGCCGGGCTGCCGCTGGGGACGACCTGCGCGATCCGGTTGCCCGAGACGACCACATCGCTGAGGACGGTCAGCAGCTTGGCGGCGGGATCGAACAGGTGGACATTGCGAATCCGGACCGGCCCGGCATAGCGATGCGCACCGTCCTTCTGGATCGCGGCAAACCGATCGGAGGCGAGTTTTTCGGCCAGATCGCGGAGCGGCTGGTCAGCCGCTTTCTCATAGCCTGACCGGGCAATGATGAAACCGGCGCTGGCCAGCGCAAAGAACTCACCCCTGGTATCGAGCGTGATGTACGAGGGGTTGAGCGACAGGCCGGACAGCTCGTAGGTGATGACCTCAAGCTTGCCCTCGGGGCCATCGAAACTGCGGCGATCGCGCTCGGTCAGCGTGGCGATGCCGCCCGGAGCGACTGCCATCGACCGGTCCGGATCGGCCAGCAGCGCCTTGGCCATCAGCGCGGCATCGAGCGGGGAGCCGTTCTGTGCGGCGTAAAAACGCGGCGCATCCTTGCCCGTTATCCGGCCCGGCCCGGCCAGATCGCGCCATTGGGCGCCCTGGCGGTTGCGGGTGAAGCTCTCGGCCACGGCATTGCCAAAAGTGGTCCGCCCGGTGATCGTCCACTGAATCGGTGCCCCGTCCTTGTCGAGGCGGACCGCTTCCTTGATGGTTGGACCGCGGCCGTTCTGCTTGTAATCAAAGTCGACGGTGATCCGGTCGCCTGCGTGGTCCACCGTGTAATGGCCGATGTCCCGGCTTTGCGTGAGAACGCGGTAATCGACCGGCTTGGCCAGTGCGGGCGCGGAAAGGGCGCAGGCGGCGCAAGCGGCCAGCAGGCGAATCTTCATCGTGGTTTCTCCCCAATATCGAGGGGCCACTCTAGCGCGTGATCACACCCCCGCCAGTGCCTTTTGACGCCGCCGCTGGACCGAGCTGCCAAGGCCGATCGCCTCGCGGTATTTGGCCACCGTTCGCCGCGCGAGGTCGAAGCCCCGGGCCTTGAGCAGATCGACCAGCGCATCGTCCGAGAGGATCGCCTTGGGGTGTTCCGCATCGATCAGGGTTCTGATTGCAGCCTTGACCGCCTCGGCCGAAGCACCGCCCTCGCCATCGACCCCTCCGACGCCCGAGGTGAAGAAATATTTGAGCTCGAACGTGCCCCGCGCGCAGTGGAGGTATTTGTTCGAGGTAACCCGGCTGACGGTCGATTCATGCATCGCGATCGCCTCAGCCACGGTCCGCAGGGTCAGCGGGCGCAGTTCGGCCACGCCGCGCCGGAAGAATCCGTCCTGCTGCTTGACGATTTCGGCCGCGACCTTGAGAATGGTCTTCTGCCGCTGATCGAGCGCCTTGAGCAGCCAGTTGGCATCGGCCAGCTTTTCCGACAGCCAGCCGCGCGACGCCTTGTCATCGCAAGCCCCGCGCATCTCGACGTAATAGCTGCGGTTGACGATCAGGCGCGGCAAGGTGGCCTGGTTGAGCGCAATGTCCCAGCCGCCATCGATCCGCGCGGTGATCAGGATGTCCGGCACCACCGGATCGCCCCCGCTCACTCCAAACCTCAAGCCGGGTTTAGGATCATAACCCCGCAGCTCGGCCATCATTTCGGCAAAATCCTCGTCATCGACGCCGCACATCCGTTTGAGCCGGGCGAGTTCGCCCCGGGCCAGCAAATCAAGGTTCTCAAGCAGCCGCGCCATGCAAGGGTCATAGCGGTCGACCTCGCGGGCCTGAAGCGCCAGACATTCGGCCAGGCTGCGCGCGCCCACGCCAGTCGGATCGAGCGACTGGACCAGCATCAGCCCAGCCTCGGCCTCGGCCAGCGGGACGCCCAGTTCGCTCGCCAGATCGCGCAGCGGCGAGGCCAGATAGCCCGCCTCGTCAAGCTGATCGATCAGATAGCGGGCGGTAAAGGCGGTGCGCGGATCAAGGCTGGCCGGGCCAACCTGAGCGTGAAGGTGCTGCGCCAGCGTTACGCCGAGCTGGCCGCGTTCGTCGATGCCCGGGCCATCTTCGCCCCCGGCGCCGCGCAAGTCCCCGCCCCAGTCTGCGTCGTGGCGGATGCGCTCGTCGCGGTCGCCGTCACCGGTATCGCGGTCGGTATCGAGCGCGGTGCGGTCAATGTCGAGCGGGCGATCATCCGCCGCGCGCCCTTCGCCGATCAGCTGATCGACCGGCGAGCTTTCCAGCGTGGTCCGGCGAATTTCGGGATCGTCGCCCGCGGGCTCTGCGAGCGCCGCGCCTTCGCCCAGTTCGAGCAGCGGGTTGGCCTCAACCGCGTCGCCCAGAAACGCCTCGATCTCGAGGTTCGACAGCGCCAGCAGCTTGATGGCCTGCTGCAGCTGCGGTGTCATCACCAGCGACTGGGATTGCCGCAGATCGAGCCGTGGTCCGAGCGCCATCGATCAGTCCCGGGTGGTCTTGTGCCTCACAGCGTGAAGCCTTCGCCCAGATAGAGCCGCCGGACGTTTTCATCTGCGACCAAAGCTTCCGGGCTGCCCGTGAACAACACTTGCCCACCATAAATGATGCAGGCGCGGTCAACGATCTCCAGCGTTTCGCGGACGTTGTGATCGGTGATCAGCACCCCGATACCGCGGTTGGCGAGGTCTTTCACCAGATCACGGATATCGTGGATCGAGAGCGGGTCGATCCCGGCGAAGGGCTCATCGAGCAGCATGATCGAGGGTTTGGCGGCAAGCGCGCGGGCGATTTCACAGCGGCGCCGTTCCCCGCCGGACAGCGCCATCGCGGCGCTGCTGCGCAGCTTGGTGAGGCCGAATTCATTGAGCAGCCGTTCCAGCTCGTCGCCGCGAACGCCGGCATCCGGCTCGTTCAGCTCGAGCACGCACGCGATGTTCTGTTCGACTGTCATGCCCCGGAAGATCGAGGTTTCTTGCGGCAGATAGCCCAGCCCCAGGATCGCCCGGCGATACATCGGCAGTTTGGTCACATCGACCCCGTCCATCAGGATCCGGCCCGAATCGGGGCGCACCAGTCCCATGATCGAATAGAAGCAGGTGGTTTTGCCAGCACCGTTGGGGCCGAGCAGGCCCAGCACCTCCCCCTTGCCGACCGAAAGCGAGATGTCGTTCAGCACGGCGCGCTTGTCATAGCTTTTGGCGATCGAGATCACCTCCAGCCCCCCTTGTGGCAGCCCTTCTTGCGGAAGGTGCCGGGAATCGTCAGTGCGGAGCTGCTCTTGCGTGGCGGTGTCAGTCATCAGTAGCCCGGTTTAAGGACCGAACTTGCGAACAGCAAGCGCCGGTTGGTCCATTTGGCAGGTTTCATGCATGGCTTCATCGCGGCCCCTGATTGCAGCGAAGGGTTAACAAGGCTTGCTTGCCGCCAGCTTCGGTGTTTTACTCGGTCCCGGGAGCCTACCGAGGGGATAGATGATGGCCAAGGCATGGCAGCACCGCGAAGTCGAGCCGGCAGCAACCGCCCGGCCGATCGACTGGCGCAAGCGGATGAGTGACAATATCGCTTATGCCCTGCTGGTCTATACCGGCCTTCAGATTTTTGTGACGATGGGCGCGCTTGATTCAAAGGGCGGCTCGCTGCTCCCTTATCTCGCGCTGATCCTGCTGGTCGTGGCGATCATTCCGGCCTGTCGCAGCTTTGAAAGACGCTGGAACCGGCTGGACAATGCTCAGGCTGCCGATCCTGGCCTGGCCAGATTTTACCGGCGGGATCGGCTGGCGCTGTGGCTCATGGCGATCGGCCTGCCGTTTGCCGTCACGGGCATGTTCAAGCTGCTCGCGATGGCGTTTGGTTGAACCCAAACATTGCTCAAACCCGCTTGGCTCCCTAGATCGGCCGCTCCCAACCGGAGACTTGCCGCGCCATGCTATCCCCCCAAGCTGCCCAGGACCGCGCTGCCGCGCTGATTGATCGTGCCCGCCGGGCCGGGGCCGATGCCGCCGATGCGGTCTATCACGGCAGTTCGTCCGAAGGTGTCCAGGTTCGATTGGGCCGGCTTGAAGATGTCGAACGTTCGGAAAGCGAAGCCGTAGACCTCAGGGTCTTCGTCGGCCAGCGTTCCGCCAGCATCGGCTCAAGCGACATGTCGGATGAAGCGCTGGATGAGCTGGCGGCGCGCGCGGTCGCCATGGCCCGCGCTGCACCAGAGGATCGCTACGCCGGTTTGGCGCCTGAGGAATTGCTCGCGCGCGGAGAATTCCCGGCGCTCGATCTGGCCGATGCGGACGAGCCGTCGCCCCAGTCGCTGCGTGCTCTGGCCGAAGCAGCAGAGGATGCAGCGCGCGGCGTTGCCGGGGTCACCAACAGCGAGGGCGCTGGAGCCAGCGCTGGCGAGGGCGTGATGGCGCTGGCGACCAGCCATGGTTTTGCCGGGACCTATGCGGGGACCAGCCGGGGATTATCCGCCAGCGTGATCGCGGGCGAGGGCTCTGCCATGCAGCGCGATTATGGCCATCGTAGTGTTCGCCATGGCAGTGACCTGCCATCGCCCGAAGAGATCGGCGAGCAGGCGGGTGACCGGGCGGTCGCCCGGCTCAACCCCGGCCGGCTCAAGAGCGGCGCGATGCCGGTGGTGTTCGATCCGCGCGTGGGTGGCTCGCTGATTGGCCATCTGGTTGGCGCGATGACGGGCGCGGGAATCGCCCGGCGCGCCAGCTTCCTGCTCGACCGTGAGGACGAGGTGCTGTTTGATTCCGCAATAATCATCACCGATGATCCGCTGCGCCCGCGCGGGCTGCGCTCACGCCCGTTCGACGCCGAAGGGCTGCCGGTCGCAGCGCGCAATCTGGTGGAAGGCGGGCGGATAACCGGCTGGCTGATGGACTGCGCCTCGGCCCGCCAACTTGGCCGCGCGCCGTCGGGTCATGCGGTCCGCGGCAGCGGCGGCGCGCCCGGGGCGGGCCCCAGCAATCTCCACCTGGCCGCCGGAACCGTCTCACCGGCGGTGCTGATGGCCGACATCGCCGACGGGGTTTATGTCAACGAACTGATCGGTCAGGGGGTCAACGGGGTGACCGGCGATTACAGCCGCGGCGCTTCGGGCTTCCGCATCGTGGGCGGCGAGATTGCCGGGCCGGTGGCGGAGTTCACCATTGCCGGGAACCTTATCGCGATGTTTGCCGCACTTGTCCCGGCGAATGATCTTGAATGGCACCGCGCCATCAATGTGCCCACGCTCCGTGTCGACGGGATGATGATCGCGGGGGATTGATCGGCCGGCTCACCGCAGGTTGGTATCAGGCCTTCTCTGCCTTGGCCCGGTCCATCGCCTCGACGATATAGCGTTTGGCCGTCTCGACATCGCCCCAGCCTTTGAGCTTGGCCCATTTGCCGGGCTCAAGGTCTTTGTAGTGCTGGAAAAAATGCTCGATTTGCTGCGTGACGATGGGCGGGAGGTCTTCGTGCCCGGCGATCTCGCTGTAATAGGGAAAGGTCGAATCGATCGGCACGGTGATCAGTTTTTCGTCGCCGCCCTTGTCATCGTCCATCATCAGCACGCCCACCGGACGCACCCGGATCACGGCGCCGGGAATGATCGGTGAGCGCGCAATGACCAGCGCATCAAGCGGATCACCGTCTTCGCCCAGCGTATGCGGGACAAAGCCGTAATTGGCCGGATAGCGCATCGCAGTGTGGAGGATCCGGTCGACGAACAAGGCACCCGAAGCCTTGTCGAGCTCATACTTCACCGGCTCGCCGCCGATCGGCACTTCGATGACGATGTTGAGTTCGTGCGGCGGGTTAGCGCCGGCGGGGATCAGATCAATACGCATGGAACCAGCCTCAAATATCGGGATTATGGCAACGCAATCAGGCTATTTGCCGCCAAGTGCGTTGATTGTGAAGGCAATCACCCCGATGTTGAACACAAATGCGGCAAAGCAATGCAGCAATACGATGCGCCGCACCGGGGCGAGCGAAATTTCGACGTCAGAGGTCTGGAAAGTCATTCCCAGGGTGAAAGAGAAATAGGCGAAATCGAAATAATCCGGAGTTTTGGTCCCAGGAAAGACGATGCCGCCGATATCACCGCCGTTGTCACTATCCGTGGCGTAATAGGCATGGGCATAGTGCAGCGTGTAAACGCTGTTGGCAAACAGCCAGATCAACAACAGCGTGCCGATCAGCTTGATCATGCCCGCAGGCTCGCCGCTTTGCGCGGCCTTCAATTCGTCGGAAATCGAAGACATGACGACCAGCGTGAGCAGTGTCGTGATGACCAGCACCATGACCCGATTGGCGTCATTGCTGGCCGAATGCAGCCGCATCGCAGCGGCGCTGCTTTGCCGCAGGATCGGGATCAGCGAGATCAGAAAGGACGCCGCAGCGAAATCGAACGCCATCGCCAGTGCGTCCATCCAGCCGGCATCGGGGACGAGCTGGCGATAGGTCAGGAAGCCCAGCGGCAGCAATGCCAGAAACAGCAGGAACCGCGGCGGGGCAAGCCGGTTGCCAAGGCGGGTTCCCGCCGTGCCGGGTTTTGCCTTGTTCAATTCGCTGCCTTGGGAGCGGGCAGCGGTTGCACCCGGCGCGGGGCGAGCAGCAGGTCTAGCCCGGTGGGCGCTGTGCCCGCAGCCGCGCGTTCAAGCCAGGGCCAACGCAGCCCGCCGCGATAGTCGATCTTGACCGTCTGGAACCGGTCGCCGCGCTGGACCAGCAGCTCAAGCGGGCTACCCTCCTTGGCAGCGGTGATCGCCTTCTTCAGCCCGTCCTGATCATAACTCGTGCCATTGACTGCCACCAGCTTGGCTCCGTTCACCACCCCGGCGTTAAAGGCCGGGCTGTTCCACTGAGTGGCGGTTACCTTGGCGTCCTTGTCAATCGTGATCCCCAGCGAATAGGTCAGGCTGAGGGTTTTTGCGTCCACCATCCGCGCCTTGTCACTGGGATTGGGCTCTGCCTTCCAGACGAGGCGATAGCCGCCTTTTTCGATGCCGCCGACCGGGGCGGGCTGGCCCGGGGTCATCAGCCGGGTGCGCAGGAAGCTGTCCCAGTCATGGCGGTAGACCCCGTTCAATCCGCTGACGATGTCAGCCAGTTCGAACGGCAATTGTCCCCAGTCACCATCGCGCATGCCAAAGAAGGCGCGGGCGAAATCATCGATGCTCCGCTTGCCGCCGGTCCCGGCGCGGATCACCTGGTCGGCCTCCAGCCAGACCAGCGCGCCTTCGGTGTAGTAATCCTCATTGCGGGCCATCGAGGCGTAGGGCTTGGGCTTGCGCGCGGCGAACACCGGATCCGTCCCGGTATCCTCGATCGAGCGCCAGCCGCGCCCGGCCTGTTCGGAATAATTGCCCGCCCAGCTGGCCAGCTGGCCCAGCACCATCTGCTTGCCCTGCAAGCCCGAGCGTGCCGCCAGGACGAGGCCCCAGAACTGGTCCTGCCCCTCATAGGCCCACAACAGGTCGCCCTGCATGGGCTGGCGATAATCGGGGGTCCACAGCCGCGCCGGGCGGCGGAACTTGCCCGACCAGCTGTGCGAATATTCATGCGGCAGCAGCCCGCGATCCCATTCGTTCTTGGTCCATTCGGTGAACGCATCGGGCTCAAGCTGGTTCTCGCTCGAGCGGTGATGTTCAAGTCCGATGGTGCCCATCCGGTCAGTCAGGGCGAGGAGGAATTCATAGTGGTCGAAGTGATTCGCCCCGAACGCCAGCCGGGCCTCGGTGACCAGCGCGCGGTGCAGTTCGATCTGCTCGGGCGTCGCCGCCAGCAACTCGGGCTTGTCGGCAACGATGTGCAACGTAACCTTCTGGCCAAGGTCCCACTTGCGGAAATAGGCGCCGGCAAAGATCGGCGAATCGACCAGCACTTCGTAGTTGGTCTCGGCCCAACTGATCCGGTTGCCGCTTTGGGCCGCACCATCCAGCGCGGTCGCGGCGGTCCAGCCTTGCGGCAGGGTGACGGCGGGCTTGATCCGGATCTGGCGAACGTAATGCCCGGCGGGATAGAGGCTCATCTTCTCCCACTGCAAATTGAGCATTTCCTGCGTCATGGTGATCCGGCCCTCGGCGGCCTGGAGCGGCGAGGTGTGGATGAATTTTGCCACCACCTGGCGGGTTCCTGCTGGAAGATCGAGGTGGAAGGCGAATACTTCGACGGGATCGCGCACCCAGCGGATCGGCTTGCCATCCACCAAAAAGCGCAAATCGACCAGCTCTGCCAAAGTCCCGCGCGGCCCGTGAGTGCCGGGCAGCCACTGCGGCAAAAGCAGCGTGAGCGCGCGGGTGCCGGGGGCCACCGGGATCGTCTGAGTAACGCGATAGGCACCGCGCAGCGTGTCGGTCGCATCAATATCGAGCGCAAGGGTGCCGCCCGGATACGGCAGGTCCGCCGCATCGGGCACGCTGCGCGCAATCGGCACGGCGCTGGGGGCCGAGAGGCCAGCGGTCTCAGCCAGGGCGATAGTGGAGACAGAAAAGGCGACTAGCAGTGCGGCGACCGTGCGGATTTTTATCATGCGATCATTCATGCCGCGAAGCGGGCTGCGCTGCAATATGCCCGTTGCCGCTTTTCGATCAACGACAATCCGGCTAGGGGCGCAGGCATGCAAACTCCACAGGCCATTCGCGGTACCCAGGACATTTTCGGCCCCGAGGCTGAGGCCTTCGCCCATGTCGTCGAGACGTTCGAGCGGGTGCGCAAGCTCTACCGCTTCCGCCGCGCCGAAATGCCGGTGTTCGAAAAGACCGAAGTGTTCAGCCGCTCGATCGGCGAGACCACCGATGTCGTCTCCAAGGAGATGTACAGCTTTCTCGATCGCGGCGACGAATCACTCACCCTGCGGCCCGAATTCACCGCCGGGATTTGCCGCGCCTATCTCACCAACGGCTGGCAGCAGCACGCGCCACTCAAGCTTGTCACCCACGGACCGCTGTTCCGCTATGAACGCCCGCAAAAGGGCCGCTACCGCCAGTTCCACCAGCTCGATGCCGAAATCATCGGCGCGGGCGAGCCGCAGGCCGATGTCGAACTGCTGGTGATGGCCGATCAGTTGCTCAAGGAACTGGGGATTGGCGCCAATGACTCTGGGGCAGTGACGCTGATGCTCAACACGCTGGGCGATGGCGCCAGCCGCGAGGCATGGCGGGCCGCGTTGGTGGAGTATTTCCGCGCGCACAAGGATGCGCTGTCGGAGGATTCGCAGGAGCGGCTCGAAAAGAACCCGCTGCGGATTCTCGACAGCAAAGACCCGCGCGACAAGGTGTTCAACACCGATGCGCCGAAGATCGACGATTTCCTGAGCGGCGAAGCGCAGGACTTTTTCGGGGCGGTGACGTCCGGATTGGATGCGGCAGGCGTCAGCTGGACCCGCGCCCCGGCGCTGGTCCGCGGCCTCGACTATTATCGCCACACCGCGTTCGAATTCGTCACCGACCGGCTCGGCGCGCAAGGCACCGTGATCGGCGGCGGGCGCTATGATGGGCTGATGGAGAGCCTCGGCGGGCCGCATACGCCGGCGGTGGGCTGGGCAGCGGGGATCGAGCGGCTGGCGATGCTGGTGGGGGAACGGCCTGAGTCTCCGTTGGAGGTGATGGTCGTTGTCGAAGACGACAGTGGCGTTGCACATGCCCATTCACTGCTTAGGAAACTGCGCGAAGCTGGCCTCGTTGTGGATATGATGGCCACTGGCTCACCTCGCAAACGATTCGAAAAAGCGACCAAAAAAAATCCTCACGCAATCCTTCGAGTTGGCAAGGACGGTTACTGCGGCATCAGTGAGGACGGAGAGAGGGACCCCAGACTCTCGGATGTGCTGCACAGCCTGTTATGACCATCTCCAGCACCCGCCTGTCCCAGATCGCCTCGCGGTTTGCCGAGCTTGAAGCGCGGCTCGCCTCGGGCACGCTCGAAGGCGCGGAGTTCGTCGCTGCCAGCCGCGACTATGCCGAGCTGGAGCCTGTCGCCAGGGCCGCTGCCGCCGTCGCGAAAATGCGCGGGGAACTCGCCAGTCTGGTTGCGCTGGACGAGAGCGATCCTGAAATGCGCAGCCTGGCCGAAGAGGAAGTCGCCCGGATCAAGGGCGAACTTCCCGAGGCCGAGCATACTCTTGCGATCACCATGCTGCCGCGCGATTCGGCGGACAGCCGCCCCGCCATGCTGGAAATCCGCGGCGGGACCGGCGGCGATGAGGCGGCGCTGTTCGCGGCCGATCTTTACCGGATGTACGAAAGCTATGCGGCGGATCAGGGCTGGCGGATCGAGCTGATCAGCGCCAATGTCTCGGACATCGGCGGGTTCAAGGAAGTGGTCGCCAATATCACCGGGACCGGGGTTTTCGCCAAGCTCAAGTTCGAAAGCGGGGTCCACCGGGTCCAGCGCGTGCCGGTTACCGAAAGCGGCGGGCGGATCCATACCTCCGCCGCCACCGTCGCGGTGCTGCCCGAACCGGATGAGGTCGATGTCCAGATCGAGGACAAGGACCTCAAGATCGATATCTACCGCGCATCGGGCGCGGGCGGCCAGCACGTCAACACCACCGATTCGGCCGTCCGCCTGACCCATTTGCCGACCGGGCTGGTGGTGATCCAGCAGGACCAGCGCAGCCAGCACAAGAACAAGGCCAAGGCGATGCAGGTGCTGCGCACGCGGCTGTATGATCTCAAACGCGCCGAAGCGCATGGCGCCGAGGCCGAGGCGCGCCGTGCGATGGTTGGCTCAGGCGATCGCTCGGAGCGCATCCGCACCTACAACTTCCCGCAAGGCCGGGTGACCGATCACCGGATCAATCTGACCTTGCACCGGCTGCCCGAAATCCTTGAAGGTCCGGGGCTGGGCGAACTGATCGACGCGCTGATCGCCGAGGATCAGGCCAAGCGGCTGGCGGCGCTGGGTGAGTGAGCGCGGACCAGGCCAACATCGCAAAGGCGCTGCGTGACGCTGCGGTAGTTCTGCAAGCTGCCAGCGATACTCCCCGGCTCGATGCCGAATTGCTGATGGCCGAAGCACTGGGCGTATCGCGGTCGGAGCTGCTGTTGCGGCATATGACAGCACCGGTCCCCGCTGGAATCAGCCCCCTGATCGCGCGCCGCCTGAACCATGAGCCGGTGGCCTATATTCTGGGCCGGCAGGAATTTCGCGGGCTGGAATTCATCGTCAACTCCGCCGTGCTGATCCCGCGCGGCGACAGTGAGGCGGTAGTCGATGCGGCGTTGGCGGCTTGCCCCGATGCCCGGCGCGTGCTCGATTGCGGCACGGGCAGCGGCGCGCTGTTGCTGGCGGCGCTGGCCCAACTGCCTCAAGCGCACGGCGTCGGGATCGATCGTTCGATCGCGGCGCTGGCGGTGGCGGCGGCCAATGCAGCGCGGCTGGGGCTGGCGAACCGCGCCCGGCTGCTGCGCGCCGATTGGGACCAGCCGGGCTGGGCTGACGATCTGGGCCATTTTGACCTGATCCTGACCAATCCGCCCTATGTCGAGGAAACAGCGGATCTGGCCGCTTCGGTCCGCATGCATGAGCCGGCCGGGGCCTTGTTCGCCGGGGCCGAGGGGCTGGATGCCTATCGCGTGCTGTTGCCGCAGCTGGCCGGACTGCTCGCCGCCAATGGCGTCGCGCTGGTCGAAATCGGGGCAAGTCAGGCCGAAGCGGTTGCGGCGATCGCGCGTGCGCAGGGCTTTGCCGTGACGCTGCACTTTGACCTGGCTGGGCGGCCGCGCGCGCTGGAACTCAAGTTTTCGCTTGGCATATCGCCGCCCACCGCCTAAGTCTCATAGCGGTCCCCGGAAGGATGTAAAATTCCCATCCGGCAGGCCAACTCCAACATTTGCTAGCGGGCATGGCCGAAACCGGCCATCGACTTGGGCAGATGGCGGGGTCACGGCACCGATGTGTGGTCCGTGGCGCAGAGTGATGTGATCGGGCAGCTGGCGTAAAGCCGGGCGGCGATCCGGGGTTAAGGAACAGACACCCTTGAACAACAATAATCGTGGCAGCAACAACAGCACCAACAACAATAGCAACCGTCGGCGTGGCCGGGGCAGCAACCGTCCCCAAGGCGGCGGTGGCGGCGGTGGCCAACAGCTGAACCGGGTAGACAGCCGGGCGCGTGGCAATGCGCCGCAGTTGCTGGAAAAATATCGCAAGCTCGCTCAGGACGCCCATCTCAATGGCGACCGGGTGACGGCGGAATACTATCTGCAGTTTGCCGATCACTATTTCCGCGTGATCGCCGATCAGCGCGTCCGTCAGGATGAGCCACGCGGGCCGCGCACCGAACGCTGGCAGGAAGGCGATGCCGAGGGCGACGAATTCTCGGTGGAAAGCGATTTCCCCAGCTTTGACCAGCAACCCGCCGCCGTTCGGCGCGAGCGTGAGGATCGGCCGGTTGATCGGGGCAATGACCGGCCGCGCCGCGTGCGTGACGAGCGTCCGGAACGCGAGGACCGGCCCGAGCGCGAAGCTGTAGCATCGCGCCGCGACGAACCAGCCGAAGCTGGCGATGACAACAGCAGCGATGATACCGGCCCTACCTATGAGCCGGCCGAAAACCCCTTCGTGCAAGAGAATCGCGGCACCCGGGGTCTGCGTCCGCGCCGCGAGGATCGCCGCCCGCGCCGCGATCTCGATGAAGATGCACCGATCGGGCTTGATCCGGCAATGCTCCCGCCCGCCATCTCGACAAGCCGCGATGAGCCTGAAGCTGAAGCTGAAACCGAAACCGCCGAGGTCAAGCCGCGCCGCCGCGCGCCGCGCCGCAAGCCAACGGGTGATGATACGGGCGAGCCGGTGGAATCGGCGCGCTAATCGCCGGACCGATCCGCTGATCGGCACTTGCGCCGCGCGCCGCTGCCGGTAAGCCCCTGGCATGGCTGGCTTTGGCTCTATGATCGATCGCGCCCCGCGCCTTGCCGCAGTAGTGCTGGGCGCGCTGGCTGCGCTTGGCTTTCAGCCGCTCGGGATCTGGCCGCTGACGCTGCTGGGCACCGCCGGGCTGATCTCGTTGATCGCCCGCGCCGCCAATCGAAAGCAGGCGGCGCTGGCTGGCTGGCTGTTCGGCCTGGGCCACTTCGCCATCGGCCTCAACTGGATCGCAACCGCCTTTACCTATCAGGCGCAGATGCCGGCCTGGCTGGGCTGGATCGCGGTACTCGGCATCGCGCTGGTTCTGGCTGCCTTTCCCGCGCTGGCGGCGCTGGGGGCCTGGGCGCTGGGGAGAAGGCAACCGCCGGCGCTGGTGCTGGCGCTGGCCGGCTGCTGGATCATCGCCGAGTGGCTGCGCAGCTGGGTGATGACCGGGCTTGCCTGGAATCCGCTCGGTGCCGCCGCCCTCGGCGGTTTTTCGCAAGCCGGCCTGGCAACATTGCTGCCCTGGCTGGGGACTTACGCGTTATCGGGATTGGTGGTGCTGCTGGCGGGGAGCTGGTGGCTGGCTGCCCAGCGCGAGGAACCCCGCTGGCGCCGCGCAGTTCTGGTGATCGGCCCGGCGCTGCTGTTCGTGCTCCCGACGGGTGGCCGCGGGGGTGAGGGGACGCTGGTGGTTACGCTGCTCCAGCCCGATGTCCGTCAGGACGTCCTCAATGATCCGAGCCAGTTTGAAGCACAGTTTGCCAATGCCGCCCGTCTGTCGCTGCCGCGTCAGCCCGGCCAGCGCCGGATCGTGTTGTGGCCCGAATCGGGTGTTCCCGATCTGCTGCGCGATGGCTACCCGGCCTATTTTTATCGGGATTCGACCTATGGCGCCAACCCGCGCCTTGCCCGTGCCCGGATCGGCAGAGTCGCGGGGCAGGGCGGGCTGCTGCTGACTGGCGCGGTTGATCTGGAAATCCAGCGCGGCGCAGCGGTGGGTGCCCGCAACGCGGTGACCGTGGTGGACGAGAACGGGACAATCGTCGCGAGTTATGCAAAAGCGCATCTGGTGCCCGGCGGCGAATATCTGCCGCTGCGGCAGCTGCTCGAACCGCTTGGCGCGGCGCGGCTGGTTGCGGGCAGCATCGATTTCTGGCCCGGCCCCGGCCCGCGAACGCTGCAGCTAGGCCCGTGGGGCAAGGCCGGGGTGCAGATCTGTTACGAGATCATCTTCTCCGGGCAAGTCGTGGACCGGGCGAGTCGACCGGATTATATTTTCAACCCGTCCAACGATGGCTGGTTCGGCAGCTGGGGTCCGCCGCAGCACCTCGCCCAGGCCCGGCTCCGGGCGATCGAAGAGGGGCTGCCGGTGTTGCGCTCGACCACCACCGGGATCAGTGCGGTGATCGATGCCGACGGGATCGTTCGCCAGCACGTTCCGCGCCTCACGGCCGGGCGCCTTGACGGTCTGATTCCACCCGCTCATCCGCCAACGCTGTTTGCAAGGCTTGGCAATGTACTTCCCCTTGGCTGGGCCCTGTTACTTCTTGGCCTGTCACAGGTTGCCACGCGGCGTCGGCGCGGCTAGAGCGCACATCACATAAAGAAACCTTTATATCGAGAAATCCGATGCGCAGCGATTATCTGTTCACCTCTGAAAGCGTCTCCGAAGGTCATCCTGACAAGGTCTCCGACCAGATCAGCGATTCGATTGTCGATCTGTTCCTGGCGAAGGACCCCGAGGCGCGGATCGCCTGCGAAACGCTGACCACCACCCAGCTGGTGGTCCTCGCCGGTGAAATCCGCTGCAAGGGTGTTTACGAGAACGGCGAATGGGCTCCCGGCGCACAGGCCGAAATTGAGGCAACCGTGCGCCGCACCGTGCGCGAGATCGGCTATGAACAGGACGGCTTCCACTGGGAAAAGTTCGAATTCATTAACCGGTTGCACGGCCAGTCCAAACATATTGCCCAGGGCGTCGATGCCAGCAGCAACAAGGATGAAGGCGCCGGCGATCAGGGGATCATGTTCGGCTATGCCACCGACGAGACCCCCGATCTGATGCCCGCGACGCTTTATTACAGCCACAAGATCCTCGAGAGGATGGCTGCCGACCGTCATTCCGGCGCGGCCCCGTTCCTTGAGCCTGACGCCAAGAGTCAGGTGACTTTGCGCTATGAAGGCAGCCTGCCGGTTGCTGCCACCGCGATCGTCGTCTCGACCCAGCATGCGCCGGGCTATAACGAGGGCGACAAGGAGGCGGAGCTCCACGCCTATGTGAAGCGCGTCATCGCCGAAACACTGCCGCCGGTGCTGCTGCGCGAAACCGAATATCACATCAATCCGACCGGCAGCTTCGAGATCGGCGGACCTGATGGTGACGCCGGTCTGACCGGGCGCAAGATCATCGTCGACAGCTATGGCGGCGCCGCCCCGCATGGTGGCGGCGCGTTCAGCGGCAAGGATCCGACCAAGGTCGATCGGTCGGCCGCCTATATCACCCGCTATCTGGCCAAGAACATCGTCGCGGCGGGGCTTGCCACCCGCTGCACGATCCAGCTGGCCTATGCGATTGGGGTTTCCAAACCGCTGTCGCTTTATGTCGATACGCATGAGACCGGCAAATATGGTGACGATGCCATCGAAGCAGCGATTATGGGGATTGCCAAGCTCGGCGGGCTGACCCCGCGCGCGATCCGCACCCACCTTGGCCTCAACAAGCCGATCTACCGCCAGACCGCTGCTTACGGCCACTTCGGCCGCAAGCCGGTGGGCGACAGCTTCCCGTGGGAGCGGACCGATCTGGTCGATGAGCTGAAGGCCGCGCTGGGCTGATTCGGGGCGGGTGAACTGGGCGTTGGCCCACAGGGCGGCAAAGATGACACTGTGTCACCCAAGCGTGACCCAGGCAACATACCGACCTTCCAGCGGAATATCCCGGCATGGTGACGGCTGTAACTTTGCGGTTTTCCCTGCAAAATTCTGATATATAAGCAATAATTTGGATCGGTGGCTTTTTGCCGCGTCCAAGCCGCAACCGCTATCACCCGATCGCGCTGATCCGCGCTGGTTGGCGATGTTCTGTGCATTGTCACAGTACTGTCACGCAATTGTAGCTCTGCTGAAACAGCGGCTTCTTAAGGAGAGCTCCTCGGTGAGGCGCTTTGTCGCGCCGGCTATTGCAATCGATAGGGGTTACAATGAAATACTCTACCAGACTCATGCTGGCGCTTGGCGCCGCAAGCGTCGTCGCTGTTCCCGTGGCCGCGCAGCAGATGCGCCGCAACATTCGGATTGTCGGCTCGTCAACGGTTTATCCCTTCACCAGGGCGGTGGCTGAGCATTACAGCCGCGCCAATCCCGGTATCCCTTCGCCGATTATCGAATCGACCGGCACCGGCGCCGGCTTCAAGCTGTTCTGCGCGGGCGTGGGCGCGTCGCACCCTGACATTACCAACGCCTCGCGCCGGATCAAGCTGGGGGAATTCCGCAGTTGCGCCGCCAATGGAGTGGCGCAGATCACTGAAGTGCAGATCGGTCTCGATGGTGTCGCACTGGCAACTTCCCGCGCAACCGGGCTCTCGAACCTCACCGCTCTGGAGCTCTACTACGCCTTGGCCAAGACGCCGTTCGGCAAGCCCAATCCGACCAAGACCTGGAAAGACGTCAATCGCGCCTACCCTGCCATTCCGATCCGAATCTACGGTCCGCCATCGACATCGGGGACCCGCTCCTCGGTCGAGGACCTGCTGATGGAGCCCGGCTGCGCCGCAAGCCCGGCGATGGCAGCGATGAAAAAGACCAACGAGACCCGCTACAACCAGATCTGCAAGGGCGTTCGTGAGGATGGCGCTTATGTGGCGTCGGGTGAAAACGACAATCTGATCGTCCAGAAGCTCGAATCCAATCCGGGCACCGTCGGCTTGTTCGGCTATTCCTACCTCGAAGAGAACCTCTCGAAGCTCAAGGGCATCTCCCTTAACGGCGTGCAGCCAACGTACGAAACGATTGCCAGCTTCCGCTATCCCGGGGCGCGGCCAATGTACATCTACATCAAGAATGCGCATCTCGATGCCATTCCCGGCATCCGTGCCTATGCCGCGGAGTTCGTCCGCGAAGGCACCTTCGGTGCCAAAGGCTACCTTCGGCAGTCCGGGCTGATCGCCATGAGCGATGCCCAACGCCAGCGCAGCGCGCGCTTTGCCACCAGCATGACGCCGATGACCTCGGCTGGCCTCAAGTAAGGACTACCCAAAATGATCAAGAAATCCCCACGGCGCGCCGCCTGGCTCGTCCTCGCTGGCGTCAGCACGCTCGCCCTCATGCCTGCCGCGCAGGCTCAGGAAAAAGAAGCCGAACCCCCCGCCGATGCGCCATCGCCCGATGATCCGGCGCTGCTGCAAGTCGGGCAAAACGAAGCCAATCGCTCTTCCGGGGATGCCCGCAGTTCGGTTCTCGAGGCGCAGATTGCTGCGCTGCAGGCGCAGCTCGACGCGCTCAAGGTCCAGGTCGCCAAAGCCAGCCCGACATGGAAGGGCGCACCCTTGCTTGAGGACAAGGAAGAGGGCTGGAGCGTCAAGATGCGCGGCCGGCTGATGCTGGATGCCGCTTATGCCGGCGAACCGCCGAAATACGCAGCCAACCGCAATCTCGGTTTCAACGCCCGCGTGCGCCGCGCCCGGATCGGGATCGAAGGCACCATCCCCGGCGGCTTTGGCTATAAGGCAGAGGTTGATTATGCCAACAGCGTGGTCGGCTTTGGTGACGTCATCCTCACCTACGCCCCCGCCAACAAGCCGTTCGCGATCACTCTGGGCAACCACGAATCGCTCGACGGGATGGAGCAGCAAACCAGCTCGCGCTGGTCGAGCTTTATCGAGCGCGCCCAGATCAACGACGCGTTCGGCAACACCCGGCGGCTGGGGCTATCGGCCGGAATCAAGTCTGCCGACGGGCTGCTGCGCGCCGACGCTGGCCTGTTTGCCGCGCATTCGATCGACGCTTCGGTCGATAATGACGGCTGGATCGGCGCCGGCCGCGTGAGCTATACGCCTTATGTCGGGAATGGCTTTGTGCACCTTGGTGCCAACTTCCAGCACCGCGAGTTCCAGTCCAACAACGCAGCTGTGGCAAGCGTTTCAACCGGTGCGCCGTCGACCAATCAATTCGGCCGCTACCGCGCGCGTCCCTTCCTGCAGACCACCGATGTGCGCTTCGTCGACACCGGCAACATCGCCGCCCGCGGCGATAACATCTTCGGGGTCGAAGCCTATGGCGTGTTCAAGTCGCTGCATATCGGCGGCGAGGCGCAGATACTCAAGCTTAGCACTTACCGGCCTGGCAATATCCGCACCGGGCTCGACGCTTTTGCTGGCGGTAGCGGGGTAACGCCCGCAGCGAACCCGACATTCTGGGGCGGCCACTTCGAAGTCGGGTATTTCCTGACTGGCGAGACCCGGGGCTACAAGAACGGACTGTGGGACCGCACCAAGGTGCTCAACCCGGTCAATAAGGGCGGGATGGGCGCCTTCCAGATCATCGGCCGGTTCGATTATCTCGATCTCGATGACGCCAGGCTGATCGCGGCACCGACCACGACGTTTGCCTCGGGCATCACGTCGCTGGCGGCGGTAAACGCCCGCCAGGCACGCGGCGGCAAGCAGATGGGTTATCTCGCCGGGCTGACCTGGATCCCCACCGATTACGTCCGCTTCCTGGCGAACTACATCCACACCGAAGTGCACGGCGGCCCGTTTGCCCTGGCAGCGGACCCGACCTCGACCGATCCAGTCAACCGGCGCAGTTACTCTACCGATGCCTTCGCGCTGCGCGCCCAGATCGACTTCTAGGCACCTGGCAGCAACCCTGTTCGGCCTCACCTGTTTCCGGGCCGAACAGGGCCACTGCCGATCGAACGGCAAGTGGCTATCGAATTCGAGATCCTTCCGATGAACGCCTCCGAGCGGCTTTGGGCAGTCTGGGTTGCCACGCCGGGTTCCTGCACCGCACTTGGCGACCTGACTTTGAATTGCGCCGCCCACGACACAGCGCACAATAATTTCGCTTCGGCGCTGTGCTAAAAAACTTTCTCGCGCCGCTTTCCGATTAACTCTAGCAATCCAGTCGACATTCCACAGGAGTCGGCCCGGTCATGCATTTCGGCACTTTCGATCTCGCTTATCTACTGCCGTTCATCGCGGTGGGTTTTGCCGCCCAGCTGGTCGATGGCGCGCTGGGGATGGCCTTCGGGGTGATCTGCAACACGCTGCTGGTAGGCGTGATGGGGGTACCGCCCGCGATTGCTTCGCAGCGGGTGCATATCGTTGAGTGCTTCACCACCGCCGGGTCCGGGATCAGTCACCTGCTGCACGGCAATATCGACAAACGACTGTTCTTCCGCTTGCTGATCCCGGCAATCGTTGGCGGTCTGTTGGGCGCCTATGTGTTGACGTCGATTGATGCCAGTATCGTTAAACCGTTCGTGCTGCTTTATCTGATGGGCATCGGGATCTACATCTTCTGGCGCGGCGTGGCGTTTCTGCACGAGCATAAGGAAGTTAAGCTGATTGAACCGCTTGGCCTGGTCGGCGGATTTCTGGATGCGGCAGGCGGCGGCGGTTGGGGTGCGGTGGTGACATCCAACCTGCTGGTGCAGGGGGGCAACCCGCGCAAGGTCGTCGGCACAGTCAACTCGGTGGAGTTTTTCCTGACGATTACCGTTTCCGCCGCTTTCATCTATCACCTCGGGCTTGCCGATGTGGCCGGGGCAACGCTGGGTCTGCTGATCGGCGGGATCGCCGCCGCGCCGCTGGGTGCCTTTGCGGCCAAGCGGTTCAACCCCAGGCACATGCTGATACTGGTCGGCATCGCGCTGATCCTGACCAGCGGTTTCGGCATTTGGCGAGCCTGGGGTTGAACCGCGATTATACCAACCTGCGGTGATCCTGACCCTCATAGGTCTGGATCACCGCAGGTTGGTATTAGCCAGCCACCCCTGCTGCGGCCAAAACCGCCAGCGTCAGTACATCAGATGCGTTGGAGGTCATCGCTGCGATCTGGACCGGTTTTTCCATTCCGATCAGCATCGGCCCGATCGTGGCGTTGCCGGCCAGCTCGCGCAGCAGCTTGGCGGAAAGATTGGCCGATTGCAGCCCCGGCATCACCAGCACGTTGGCCGGCGCCGAGAGTCGGCAGAACGGATAATTGGCCATTACGGTCGGATTGAGCGCAGCGTCGGGCGCCATCTCGCCTTCATATTCGAAGCCCGGCGGATCGGCATCGAGCAGATGCACCGCCTCACGGATATTTTCCAGCCAGCGGCCCGGAGGATTGCCGAAGGTCGAATAGCTGAGGAACGCCACGCGCGGCTCATGACCCAGTTTGCGCGCCACTTCGGCTGTGCCGCGCGCGATATGCGCCAGGTCTTCGGCGCTCGGCCGCTCGTTGATGGTCGTATCGGCGAGGAACACGGTGTAGTTCTTGCCGATCATCAGGTGGATCCCGAACGGAACCTTGCCCTCGGCCGGATCGAGCACTTGGCGGATTTCGCGCATGGTCTGGGCAAACGGGCGGGTGATCCCGGTGATCATTGCATCGGCAAGGCCCAGCTTGACCAGCGCCGAGCCGAAAATGTTGCGATCCTGATTGACCATCCGGCGCACGTCGCGCTCCATGAAGCCGCGCCGCTGGAGCCGCGCATAGAGCAGTTCGACCATCGCCGGGACATGCGGGCTGCTGGTCGAATTGTGGATCTCGAAGCTGTCAGGATCCTCGATACCGAGTTCGACCAGCTTGTCCTTGACGGCCTGGGTTCGTCCGACCAGCACCGGCTCGCCGTAGCCTCCAGAGCGGAACTGGATTGCCGCACGTAGTGAAATCTCGTTCTCAGCCTCGGCAAAGACCACCCGCTTGGGTGCAAGCTTGGCCTGGGCATAGACCTGGGTAAGCACCGATGTCGTCGGGTTGAGGCGGCTCTTGAGAGCATGACGATAGGCGTCGAAATCGTCGATCGGCTTGCCGGCGACGCCGCTGTCCATCGCCGCCTTGGCCACTGCTGACGAGACAACCTCCATCAGCCGCGGATCGAACGGGGCGGGGATGATATAATCGTGGCCGAATTGTTGGGCTTTGCCGCCATAGGCTGCGGCGACTTCCTCGGGCACCTGCTGGCGGGCCAGCTCGGCGATTGCCATGGCCGCCGCGATCTTCATCTCGTCATTGATGGCAGTGGCCCGCACATCCAGCGCGCCGCGGAAGATGAACGGGAACCCCAGCACATTGTTGACTTGGTTGGGATAGTCCGAACGTCCGGTGGCAACGATGCAATCGGGCCGCACCCGCTTGGCATCGGGCGGGGTGATTTCCGGGTCCGGGTTGGCCATCGCAAAGATGATCGGCTGCGGAGCCATCCTGGCGACAAATTCGGGGGTGAGGGCGCCAGCAGCGGACAGACCGAGGAAAATATCGGCGCCAACCAGAGCTTCCTCCAGCGTGCGCGCATCGGTATCGATCGCGTGGGCGCTTTTCCACTGGTCCAGCCCGCCTTCGCGATCGCGGTAGATCACCCCCGAGCGATCGCACATCGTCACGTTCTGGTGCCGCACACCCATGGCTTTGAGCAGCGCGGTGCAGGCTATCGCCGATGCGCCCGCGCCGTTGACCACAACCTTGACGTCCTTGAACGACCGCCCGGTCAGAAGGCAGGCATTGACCAGCCCGGCGGCGGCAATGATCGCGGTGCCGTGCTGATCGTCATGCATCACCGGGATCTTCATCCGATCGCGCAAGGCCTGTTCGATCACGAAGCATTCGGGCGCTTTGATATCCTCAAGGTTGATACCGCCGAAGGTCGGCTCCATCATCGCGATCGCATCGATGATCGCCTGCGGATCTTCGCTGTCGAGCTCGATATCGATTGAATCAACGTCGGCAAAGCGCTTGAACAGCACCGCCTTGCCTTCCATCACCGGCTTGGACGCCAGCGCACCAAGGTTGCCCATGCCCAGAATCGCGGTGCCATTGGAGATCACCGCGACCAGATTGCCCTTGGCGGTATAGTCATAGGCGGTGGCAGGATCATCGGCGATGGCCTGCACCGGGACCGCGACGCCGGGCGAATAGGCGAGGCTCAGGTCACGCTGGGTGGCCATCGGCTTGCTGGCGACAATCTCGAGTTTGCCGGGACGGATCGTGCTATGATAGAATAGCGCCTCGCGCTCGGTAAAACGGACATTGCTATCTTCTGACACCGCACCCTCCTGATTACGGCCCTGCCCTAACGAAGCTTGGGGTGACGCGATAGGGGAAAGCTTGGCCGCAAAGCTTCCCGAATCGGCTTTATTGCCGTTACCGCTGGGTTTGATGACCGGCTCTGCCACCCCGATGATGGTTCAATATCTCGCGCTCAAAGCGCAAGCCGGCGATTGCTTGCTGTTCTACCGGATGGGCGATTTCTTCGAGCTGTTCTTCGATGATGCGCGCACTGCTGCGCAGGTCCTCGATATCGCGCTGACCAGCCGCGGTGAGCATCTCGGCGTACCGATCCCGATGTGCGGTGTTCCGGTCCATGCCGCCGAAGGCTATCTCGCCCGCCTGATCAAGGCGGGATGCCGGGTGGCGATTGCCGAACAGACCGAAACGCCCGAGGCGGCGAAGAAACGCGGCGGATCGAAGGCGCTGGTGGCGCGCGACATCGTTCGCTTTGTCACCGCAGGCACGCTCACCGAGGAGGCCCTGCTCGAGCCGCGCCGCGCCAATATTCTGGCGGCCGTATGCGAGCTGCGCGGCGTATATGGCGTGGCCGCTTGCGATATTTCAACCGGGCGGATGGAACTGGAAGAATGTCCGGCGGACCGGCTCGGCGCCGCGCTCGCCCGGCTGGGCGCGAGCGAGACGGTGGCGGCCGATGGCGCAGCTGGGGCGCTGCTCGATGCCATCCCCCGTCCCGCGCGCGACTTTGCCAGTGAGCAGGGTGAGGCCCGGCTAAAGGCGATCCACGGCGTCGCCACACTCGATGGCTTTGGCACCTTTACCCGGGCGATGCTTGCGGCTGCCGGTGGTCTGATCGCCTATCTCGACCATGTTGGACGCGGCAAATTGCCGCTGTTGCTGCCCCCGGTCGGGCGCACTGGCGAAGCGCATCTGGCGATGGATGAGGCGACCCGGACCAGCCTGGAAATCCTCAGTTCAAACCAAGGCCGGCAGTCCAAAGGTAAACAAGGCAGCCTGATCGAGGCGGTTGATCGCTGCGTCACCGGAGCCGGAGCCCGGACGCTGGCCGATGATCTCTCCGCTCCGCTGACCAATCTGGAGGCGATCTGCGCGCGGCTGGCGCTGGTCGAATGGCTCCACGATGATCCGCTGCTGCGCGGCGATCTGCGCAGTGTGCTGCGCGCGCTGCCCGATATCGGGCGCGCGCTTGGCCGGGTGGTGGCGGGCCGGGGGAGCCCGCGCGACCTCGGCCAGTTGCGCGACGGGCTGATCGAAGCGCGGCGGATCCACGATTATCTCCAGCGCTGCACGGATCGGCCCGCGCTGCTCGAGGGGCTGCTGCCCGCCTTGGCCGGGCACGGCGCGCTGGTCGATCATTTCGCGCGCGCGCTGGTGCCAACCCCGCCGACCGAGCGATCGCAGGGCGGGTTCATTGCCGAAGGCTATGACGCCGCGCTGGATGCGTTGCGCAATATCTCGGGCCACGCGCGCCGTGCGATCGCGGCACTTGAGGCCAGATATCGCGACGAGACCGGGATTCCGGCGCTCAAGATCAGGCACAACGGCGTGCTGGGCTATTTTATCGAAGTCCCGGCCAAGCATGGCGATGGCTTGATGAAACCGGAAAGCGGCTTCACGCACCGCCAGACCATGGCCGGCGCGGTGCGGTTCAATGCGCTGGCGCTCCACGAGGAAGCCAGCCGGATCGCCGAGGCTGGCGGCCATGCCCTGGCGGCCGAGGAAGCGCATTTCGAGGCGCTGGTCGGCGAGGCGATTGCCGCGCGTCATGCCATTGCTGCGACCGCTGCGGCGCTGGCCCGGATCGATGTTGCCGCGGGTCAGGCCGAGCGGGCCGCAGAGGGCGGCTGGTGCCGTCCCGAAATCACTGAGGATGCGAGTTTGACAATAGAGGGCGGGCGGCACCCCGTTGTCGAAGCCGCCCTCGCTGCGAGAGGCGAGCGCTTTGTCGCCAATGATTGCCGTCTTGCCCCCGATGATCGGCTGTGGCTGGTTGGCGGGCCGAATATGGGCGGAAAATCCACCTTCCTGCGCCAGAATGCGCTGATCGTGCTGCTGGCTCAGGCCGGCGGGTTTGTCCCGGCCAGCCGCGCCACCATCGGGTTGGTCGACCGCCTGTTTAGCCGGGTCGGCGCATCGGACAATCTTGCGCGGGGCCGCTCGACCTTCATGGTCGAAATGGTCGAGACCGCCGCGATCCTTGCGCAGGCAACCCCGCAAAGTTTTGTCATCCTCGATGAGGTCGGCCGCGGCACTTCGACCTATGACGGGCTGGCCCTGGCCTGGGCGGTGGTCGAGGCAGTTCATGGGGGCAACCGCTGCCGCTGCCTGTTCGCGACTCACTATCACGAGCTCGCCCGGCTGGCGGAAAGCTGCGAGGCATTGTCGCTTCACCACGTCCGCGCGCGCGAATGGAAGGGCGAACTGGTCTTGCTCCACGAACTGGCCGAAGGTCCCGCTGATCGCAGCTATGGCTTGGCCGTGGCCCGCCTCGCCGGGGTTCCCGCACCGGTGCTCGCCCGGGCCAAAGCCGTGCTCGACAAGCTTGAGAAGGGGCGCGCCGCAACCGGGGGCCTCGCCGCCGGGCTGGGCGATCTGCCGTTGTTTGCCGCCGCGCTGGCAGCCGAGGAAGCGCCCGGCGATGGCCTGCGGGAGCACCTCTGCGGGCTCGATCTCGATGCGCTCGCCCCCCGCGAAGCGCTTGATCTGCTGTATGAATTGAAGCGCACGGCGCTCGAGGATTGATCGGGCACGGTTCATTAACCGCCTGATGCTAGTTTTGGGTGATGTTCTTCGGACCGAAACTCACCACGGTATTCGCCAGCCGCTGGAAAGCGCTGATGTGGTCAGCGATGGTGCTGATGACCGCCTATTGCACCTTGCCCGCCGCCGATGAAGCACAGCAAGCCGCCGCGCATAAGGCCGAAGCCACGCATGCTGCGCAAAAGTCACCCTGGGCAGCCGAGGGCAAGTAGTGCCGGGCCGGTCAGCCGTCTGAGGCGCCTGAGGTTCGCGACATTTCCGCCAGTTCGACCACGAACCGATCAATGATCGCCTCCTTGGCCCAGCGTTCGCTGGCGCGCCGAGTGGCGGCCTGGCCCAGCCGGTCACGCCGGGCCGGATCATCGATCAGCGCTGCGATCGCGGCGGCCAGAGCCGGCGCATCACCGGGTGGGCTTACCACGCCGCAGCTTTCGACTTCGGCATGGAGGCCGGTTCCCTGTTCGGTAGTTGCGACAACCGGACGGCCAGAGGCGAGGATGTTGGTGAGTTTGGAAGGCAGCACCAGATCCGCCGCGCCTGCGATTTGCGGCAACAAATGGACGCTCGCCAGCATCAGCATCGCCCCCATCCGGGCGGCGGGCTGAAGGTCATGCCACTGGATATTGTCCAGCCCCCCGGCTAGCCGCTCCAGCTCGGCCCGATTGGGTCCTTCACCGCAGATGATAAACACCAGATCGCGGCGATGCTTGAGCTGGCGTGCCGCCTCTACGAGGATCTCGATCCCCTGCTTGCGGGCGATATTCCCCGAATAGAGCGCAACCTGGCGCTCCCCCAGCCCCCATTCGCGGCGCATCGCCGCGGCGCCGGCCTCATCGGGGCGAAAGCGGGCATCGGACCAATTGCGCAATTCGATCACCCGTTCGGCTGCGATCCCCTTGTCGCGCAGCTTGCGGCACATCTGCGGGCTGATCGTCGACACCCGATCCCCCAGCGCGAGAATCTTCGCCTCGGCCCACAAGGCAAAGCGGGCCGCCGTGCTTTCCTTCGGCAACAATCCGGTGGCGACTGCGGCTTCGACCTCGAAGTCCTGCAAGTGAATCCACAGGCTGGCCCCGGCCAGCTTGGCCGCAAACCACGCGGTGACTACGCTGAGCAGGGCGGGGGCGATGCAGATGACCACCTCGGGCTGTTTCTCGCGGCGGCCCATCGCGCCGCGCAATATCGGCACCAGCGCGGTCAGCGCAAAGCTGGCAAGATGCAGCACCCGCAGCACTCCGGTTGGCTCGCGCGGGACGAAGTGCGGGCAGCGGGTGATGGTCACCCCGGCTTCGGTGCTGTGCCGCCAACCGCCTCCGGCGTATTCCGGGCTGACTTGCCACTGCGGATAATAGGGTTTGCCGACCACCGCCTCGACCTGGTGACCACGCTCGACCAGCGCCTCGGCGAGGCCTGCGCTATAGGGCCCGATGCCGACGGCTTCAGGCGCATAATTGAGCCCGATGAGCAGGACGCGCGCGGGTGGGCTCACTGATCGAGCCATTTGCTGAGCCGGGCAAGTTCGCGTGACTGACGGCGGACGTCGCGCCGCGATAGCTCGCCCAGAGTGCGGATCAGGCGCGACGAAGCCCAGCCGGAAAATCCGCCTTCTGCGGTCATGTCGCGGGTCGCGGCACGCTCGCCTTGGGCTCGGTGCGTGCCGCGCAACCGGGCGAACAGTTGCCCCGGCCCGCCGGTGAGTGCTGCGGCGGCAAACCCCGCGCTGCGCCGTGTATCCAGTTCCTGCAGCAACAGATCGGGCGCGGCACTGAGCAAGTCGGCGGGGGCCGGGACTGTCGCCGCAGCGAAGTCGATCAACGCTCCTTCGCGGTAATGCGCGACCAATTCGAGCACCAGCCGGGCACCGCTTTGCCAGCCCTCGCGCGCTGCCCGCGCCCAGAACTCCCGCCAGAAATCCGCCCAGAAATCCGGTTGGCCGGCAGCGGCCTTGCGGAGCAGGAAATCGAGGTCCGGCAGCAGCAGCGGTCCGCAATCCAGCCGGTGGCTATAGATCGCATGGATGATGAGATGGGCGAGCATGTCGGCGCTGGCCGGATAAAGCAGGCCATCCGCGCCGCGTGTCGCCCGCTGCCTGAAATCGGCATCCCGTGCGGCCGGAATGGCATGGCTCAACCGCCCCTCGCGCTCCCAAAGATACTGATGCAACTCGATCCGCGTGCCGCCCGGGGTGAGCAGCGGCGGCATGTGCTTGTCGAGCCGCAGCACGTCGGCCAAGGCCATCTCGGGCGCAGACTCGAGGCTGTAGCCCTTGCTCAGCAGCAGATCGAAGGCTGGCATCACAGTGTCACTATCGAGCAGCAGATCAATATCCCGCGCCGGGCGCTGCGCCGCCTCGGGATAGGCATGATGAGCGAGCCACGCGCCTTTCAAGGCGATCGGGGCGAAGCCTGCGTCCTCCAGCAGAGTGACGGTGACACGAAGATCTGCGACCTGGGCCAGCGCCGTGATCGCCGCAGCGCGATGGGCCGCGCGCCAGCCTGCCGCGATTGCGCCGGGGATGGCCCGGTTGTCGCGGTGCTGGGCGTGGAGCAGCGGCTGGAGCCGATGCTGCACCGCCATCCGGTCCAGCATTGCCCAGTCGGCCGTGCTCAATCCGGCAAGGCTTGGCCGCCGGGCAGTCCCGATCAGCTCGAGCAGGATTCGGCGCAGCGCGGGCGCGTCCATAACCACGGATTGCCGCTTAATCGCGTTTGGGGACTGAGAACGACCCCGAAACCCGGCCATTGCTGGTCGATCCAACCGGCGAACCCACTGCCGACGAGCTACCCCCGGCGCGGCCATCGATGCTCGATACGCCGCTCGCCAGATCGATTACCAGCCGCCCGCCATTGAGCGTATCGCCACCGCGGCGCAGCGCGACATTGCCAACCATGGTGATGATCCGGCGATTGAAATCGTAAATCGCGACATCGCCGCGCGCCGCCTCGTCGCTGCGGGTGACGGTGACCCCGCCGGTGGCGTCGATCCGTTGGATCTTGAGCGATCCGGCGTCGGTGTAGGCTACCGTCGTCCGGCCCGCGCGCAATTGCAGCCCGGCCTGGCGGATATCGACATTGCCTGACAGGACCACGCGGTTCTGTTTGTCCTGAAGTTCGATCCTGTCAGCTGCATAGTTGACTGGAGCATTGCTGTTATGCCCGGAGATGGCTTGAGCCCCGCTCTGGCTGATCGCACCCAGCGCGACCGCGCCCAGCACAAAGCCGCCGAGCAGGGCGCGCAGCGCAAGGATATGAACCGAATTATCAGCCATCACGGCATCCTGAGCTTGCCGGGCACCATCTGGAGCCGGGCGTGTCCATCGAGCGTTACCGAACGCTCTTGCAGATCGGCGATTATCCGGTCAGCGCTGAAAGTTCCAGCCGGAATGGCACCGCTGACCCCGCCTGCGCCGACCACTCGCCGAGAATTGAGATCAATCGAGACACCGCTGGTCATCAACCGGTAGCCATCGGCGGCGGTGAACACCACCGGGCCCGAAGCGGTGACCTTTTCGGCCTGGAAATCATAGGTCCCGTCGGCGGCGGTAAGCTCGGCGGGGCCCTCGGCCAACAGGATCCGCGCCACCAGCGTTTCCATCCTGACTAACGGTTCTGCAGCCGAGACCTGCACCGCGCTGCCGGCCCCGACCGAGAACGCCCGCGCCTTGTCATCCTCACCCCGGTAGAGCGCATTGACGACGCGCAGACGCTCGTTGGTGACCGTCACCTTGTTGCGATCGAGCAGAAAGCTGATCTCTCCGCGCGGTGACAAGGGGGCAAGGATCATCACCGCAGCAATCACGCCTACCGCGCCGGGCAGCACCGTGGCGAGCACGCGGATCAGCCGGTCGTGCGAACCGCCCGGCGCTGCAAAATGGCGCCGCCGGTTGCGGATAATATCTGCCTGAGCCGTCATTCGTGGCTGAAAATGTCCTTGTCCGCCCAGCCGGCCAGATCGAGCCGGGCGCGGACGGGGAGGAAATCGAAGCAAGCCTGCGCCATTTCCGTCCGTCCTTCGCGGGCCAGACGTTCAACCAGGATCGTGTGCATCGCGTGGAGATAGCGGACATCGGAGGCGGCATAATCCTGCTGCGCGTCGGACAAGCCGGGTGCGCCCCAGTCGCTCGACTGCTGCACTTTCGACAACTCTTTGCCGAGCAGCTCGCGGACCAGCTCCTTCAGTCCGTGCCGATCGGTATAGGTGCGGGTCAGCTTGCTGGCGATCTTGGTGCAAAACACCGGAGCGGCGGTGACGCCCAGATAATGTTCGATCGCAGCCAGATCGAACCGGGCAAAGTGAAACAGCTTGAGCCGTGCCGGATCGGCCAGAACGGCTTTCAGATGGGGCGCATCGAACGCGCTGCCGGGCGCGAAGCGGACGAGGTGTTCATCCCCGCTGCCATCGGAAATCTGGACCAGACACAGCCGGTCACGCGGGGTTATCAGCCCCATCGTCTCGGTATCGACCGCAACCGGGCCAGGACCGAGTGCGCCCTCGGGGAGATCTTCTTCGTGGAAATGGACAGCCATATGGGGCAGATGCTTAGGCTGATTGGGCGGCAAGGGAAAGTCCTGCGTTTGGAGTTCGACGGTGTGATCCATCACGAAGCACTTCCCGCAAGCTGGCGCGATGCGCTCGAGCCGGTTCTGGCGAGCCCCGAAGCCCGGCGGCTTGGCGGATTCCTCAAGGCCGAGGAGGCCGCGGGCAAACAGATCTATCCGCCGCCGGGAAGCCGGCTGCGCGCGCTGGAGATGACCCCGCGCGATGCGGTCAAGGTCGTGATCCTCGGGCAGGACCCCTATCATGGGCCGGGGCAGGCGCATGGGCTGAGCTTTTCCGTGCAGGAGGGCGTGCGGGTGCCGCCCAGCCTGCTCAACATCTACAAGGAGATCGAGTCGGACCTTGGCCTGCCCCGGCCCTCGCACGGCAACCTGTCGAGCTGGGCGCGCCGCGGTGTGCTGCTGCTCAATGCGGTGCTGACGGTAGAGGACGGCCAACCAGGTTCGCATCAGGGCAAAGGCTGGGAAGCGATCAGCGATGCCGTGGTCGCCGCCGTCGCCGCCAAGCCGGAACCTTGCGTGTTCCTGCTGTGGGGCAGCCATGCGCGCAAGCAGGCGGGACACGTTCCGGGGCTGGCAAACAGCCATCACCTCGTCCTCACCGCTCCGCACCCCAGCCCGCTCTCGGCGCATGCGGGGTTTCTGGGTTGCCGCCATTTCAGCCAGACTAATGCCTTTCTGGAGGCAAAAGGCAGGGGCGCGGTGGACTGGCGGCTCTAGGCGGTTGCCAACCGCGTCAGCGCCGCCTGCGCCAGCTTCGCGCCGAACTGTGGGCCTTGCAACGGATAGAGATAAGGCTCGATCAGTTCGGCTTCGATCAGGGCGAGCACACCGTCGTCGCGGCGGACCATGTCAATCCGGGCGTAGAGCGGCACCTGGGCAAAGGGCAGCATCGCCATGATCGAACTGGCGGTGGCGATGTCGGCAGCGGCAGGATCGATCTGGGTTTCGCGTCCGCCGTAGAGTGATTGGATCCGATAGTCGCCGGTCGCCGCCTGTTTGAGGATCGCGTGGCTGAACGCACCGTCCACGAAGACGAAGCTGTATTCGCCTTCGCTCTCGATCGCGGGCAGGAAGGCCTGGATCATCGCCGGATGGCCCATTTGCCAGCCGACGAGCGCCGGATCATTCCGGGTGAAGCTGAACTGGCCGAGTGCACCGGCGCCGACCCGGCGCTTTACCACCACGCGGTTCGTGCCGAAATGATCGAAGGCGGCCTCGATGTCGGCCTCGCCGGGATTAGCGTGCCACAGGGTCGGGATCGAGGCCGCACCAGCCAGCGCAAGCTGTTCCAGATAATGTTTGTCGGCATTCCACCGGACTACCTCGGCCGGGTTGCACACCGCCACCCCGGCCGCCTCCAGCGCCTCAAGCCGGGTGAGAAACGCGGCCGCGTGATCGGGGTAATCCCAGGCCGTGCCGAGCAGCGCCAGCGTGAAACCGGTCAGCGCCTCGAGCGGCGCGCGCCAGTCCACATCGATTACCTCAACCCTGCTCCCCGCAACGCCCAGCGCATCAAAGCCCGCCCGCAGCGCGGCGATCTGATAGTCATGCTCAAACGCATCGGCCCGGCGGGTGGGCGAGCTGGGCAGCGTTTCGGCACAGGCAAGGAAGGCGATTTTCATAAGGTGAAACTAGCGTGGCAGTTCGCTCGTCCCCATCAGCGCTTCATCGACTGCACGCGCAGCTTGCCGACCTTCGCGGATCGCCCAGACGACCAGGCTCTGGCCGCGGCGCATATCGCCGCAAGCGAAGATCTGCGGGTCGCTGGTGCGGTAATCGGTCATACTGGCGGCGACATTGCCGCGCGGGTCAAGGCTGATCCCGGCCTGATCGAGCAAGCCCTGGGTGAGCGGGCCGGTAAAGCCCATCGCCAGCAGGATCAGATCGGCCTTGAGGGTGAATTGGCTGCCCGCCACTTCCTGCATCTGGCCTTGGGCCCATACGATTCGAACGCATTCCAGCCCGGTCACGTCATTGTCGCCCACCACCCGCTTGGTCAGGATCGCCCAATCACGGTCCACGCCTTCTTCATGGCTTGACGAGGTCCGCAGTTTCATCGGCCAGTCCGGCCATGTCAGCGCCTTGTCTTCCTTTTCGGGCGGCTTGGGCATGATTTCGATCTGGGTGACGCTGGCCGCGCCCTGGCGGTTCGAGGTGCCGACGCAGTCGGACCCGGTGTCGCCGCCGCCGATCACGATGACATGCTTGCCGGTCGCGGTCAGCGAGCCGCGCGGTGCGGCACGGAGTTCGTCGTCGCCGGCCACCCGCTTGTTCTGCTGAGTGAGGAATTCCATCGCCAGCCGGACGCCGGGCAGCTCAGCACCCGGGATTTCGAGCTTGCGCGGCTGTTCCGCGCCGCCCGAGAGCACGATCATGTCGAAGTTTTCGCGCAACGAAGAAACCGATATGGTTACACCAACTTCCGTGGATGTGCGGAACTGAACACCTTCGGCCTCCATCTGCACCGCCCGCCGGTTGATCAGGTGCTTTTCCATCTTGAAGTCGGGGATGCCATAGCGCAGCAGCCCGCCGACCCGGTCAGACTTCTCGAACACCGTTACCGAATGGCCGCCGCGGGCGAGCTGCTGAGCGCAGGCCAGGCCCGCTGGGCCGGAACCGACCACCGCGATGGTCTTGCCGGTCCGCCGGGGCGGCGCTTGCGGCACGATCCAGCCGTTTTCCCACCCCTTGTCGACAATCGCACATTCGATCGATTTGATCGTCACCGGCTGATCGGTGATGTTGAGTGTGCAGCTTGCCTCGCACGGGGCGGGGCAGATCCGGCCAGTAAATTCGGGGAAATTGTTAGTCGAATGGAGCACTTCGAGCGCTTGTCGCCAGTCGCCCTCATAGACCAGATTGTTCCAGTCGGGGATGATGTTGTTCACCGGGCAGCCGTTGTGACAATACGGAATCCCGCAATTCATGCAGCGCGAGGCCTGCGCGCGCAGCGCGGGCTCGGCAGGCGCAATCGTGAACTCCTTGTAATGCTTCAGCCGCGCCTTGGGGTCGGCATAGCTGCGTTCGATGCGGTCAAGCTCGAGAAAGCCGGTTTCCTTGCCCATGGTCGCTTGTCCTATTCTGCGGCCACCGACGCGGCATCGCGCCGCGCGGCTTCGAGTTGCTGCAATGCCTGGGCGTAATCGCGCGGCATCACCTTGATGAACTGGCCCCGCGCATTCGCCCAGTCGTCGAGCAGCGCGCGGGCGCGCTTGCTGGCGGTGTGGAGGTGGTGACGCTCGAGCAAGATCCGCAGCCGTTCGCCGTCATGGCGCAGCATGTCGCCCATCCCGGAATCATACGCGCCATTGGTGCGCTGCTGCGGCCGTCCCGCTCCACCAAGGTCATTGGCCTCGTCGTCGCGGTCGGCCACAATCGGCATCAGATCGACCATCGCGCCATTACACAGCTGGGAAAAATTACCTTCGGGGTCATAGACATAGGCGATCCCGCCGGACATGCCCGCAGCGAAATTGCGCCCAGTCCTGCCCAGCACCACGATGACGCCGCCAGTCATATATTCGCAGCCGTGATCGCCGCAGCCTTCGACCACCGCGGTGGCGCCCGAATTGCGCACCGCAAAGCGTTCTCCGGCAACCCCGTTGAAATAGGCTTCCCCGGCAATCGCCCCGTACAGCACGGTGTTGCCGACGATGATGTTTTCGGGCGCATCGCGATCGACATGGCCCGGCTGGCGAACGATCACCCGCCCGCCGGACAAGCCCTTGCCGACATAGTCGTTGGCATCGCCGGTCAGATCGAGCGTTACTCCGTGCGCCAGGAAAGCTCCGAAGCTCTGCCCGGCGACCCCGATCAGGCTGATGCTGATCGTATTGTCGGGCAGCCCGGCGTGGCCATAGCGCTTGGCCACTTCGCCTGATAGCATCGCGCCGACCGTGCGGTTGACGTTGTTCACCCGGCGCTCGATCCGCACCGCTTCGCGATTGCTAAGGGCATCGCCGGCAGCGGCGATCAGGTTTTGGTCCAGCGCGGCTTCAAGCCCGTGGTCCTGCGTGCCGCTCCAACCCAGCGACGGACCATCACCCAGCGGCACCTGATGGAGCAAGCGCGACAAATCGACCCCGTGCGCCTTCCAATGCGACAGCGCCTGTTTCGTCTCGAGCCGATCAACCCGCCCGGTCATTTCGGCCAGAGTCCGGAAGCCCATCTCGGCCATGATCTGGCGCAGTTCCTCGGCGACGAAGAAGAAGTAGTTGATGACATGTTCCGGCTGACCGGTGAACCGTGCGCGGAGCACCGGGTCTTGCGTCGCCACTCCGACCGGGCAGGTATTGAGGTGGCACTTGCGCATCATGATACAGCCGGCCGCGATCAATGGCGCGGTGGCAAAGCCGAATTCGTCCGCGCCGAGCAGCGCGCCAATCGCCACATCGCGCCCGGTGCGCAGGCCGCCATCGACCTGCACCGCGATCCGGCTGCGCAAATTGTTGAGCAGCAGCGTTTGCTGGGTTTCGGCCAGGCCGATTTCCCAGGGGCTGCCGGCATGGGTCAAAGACGTCAGCGGGGAAGCCCCGGTGCCGCCTTCGTAACCCGAGATCGTGACATGGTCGGCGCGGGCTTTGGAAACGCCCGCCGCGACCGTCCCGACCCCGACTTCGGAAACCAGCTTGACCGAGATTCGCGCCACCGGATTGACGTTTTTGAGATCATGGATCAGCTGGGCCAGATCCTCGATCGAGTAGATATCATGGTGCGGCGGGGGTGAGATCAGTCCGACCCCCGGGGTCGAATGGCGTACCGCCGCGATCTGCTTGTCGACCTTGTGGCCGGGCAGCTGACCGCCCTCGCCGGGCTTGGCCCCCTGCGCCATCTTGATCTGGATATCGTCGGCATTGACGAGGTATTCGGTGGTTACGCCAAATCGCCCGCTGGCGACCTGCTTGATCGCCGAACGCATCGAATCGCCACCGGGCAGCGGCTTGAAGCGGTCGACCTCTTCGCCGCCTTCGCCGGTGTTGGACTTGGCCCCGATCCGGTTCATCGCGATCGCCAGCGTGGTATGCGCCTCGCGGCTGATCGAGCCGAAGCTCATCGCCCCGGTGGCGAACCGCTTGACGATCTCGCTGGCGGGTTCGACTTCGGAGAGGTCGAGCGGATGCTCGGCCGGCTTGAGTTCCATCAGCCCGCGGATCGTCAGCAGCCGCTGCGACTGTTCGTTGATCGACTTGGCAAATTCGGCATAGTTCTTCGGATCATTGCCGCGCACTGCGTGCTGCAGATTGGCGATGTTGTCCGGGGTCCAGGCATGCTCCTCGCCGCGCAGGCGGAACTGGTAGATGCCGCCGGGATCGAGCATGTTCCGGTAAATCGGATTGTCGCCATAGGCGGTGGCATGGCGGCGGACGGTTTCCTCGGCCACCTGCAACAGGCCGACCCCTTCGATGGTGGTCGCAGTCCCGGTAAAATATTTGTCGATCAAGGCGCTGGACAGCCCGACCGCGTCGAAAATCTGCGCGCCGCAATAGGACTGATAGGTCGAGATGCCCATCTTGGACATGACCTTGAGGATGCCTTTGCCAACGGCCTTGATGTAGTTTTTCTGCACCTCATAGGCGGTGAGCGGGAGCTCCCGGCGCAGACGGATTTCTTCGAGCGTCTCGAACGCCACATAGGGATTGATCGCTTCGGCGCCGTATCCGGCCAGAACGCAGAAGTGATGAACCTCGCGCGCCTCGCCGGTTTCGACCACCAGCCCGGTCTGCATCCGCAGGCCCTGGCGGACGAGGTGATGGTGGACCGCCGCAGTTGCCAGCAGCGCGGGCATCGGCACGCGGGTGCTGCTCTGGGCCCGGTCGGACAGGATCAGGATATTCTTGTCGGCCAGCACCGCCTCGGTCGCGGCCCAGCACATCTCCTTGATCGCCAGTTCAAGCCCGCCCGCGCCGCTCGCCGCATCCCAGCTCATATCGATCGTTGCGGTGCGGAAGGCGCCATCGAGCGCGGCCTCGACCGAACGGATCTTGGCCACTTCGGCATTGGTGAGGATCGGCTGATCGACTTCGAGCCGCTTGTGCGTACCGGCATCGTGGCCGAGCAGATTGGGGCGCGGTCCGATCATCGAAACCAGGCTCATCACCAATTCTTCGCGGATCGGATCGATCGGCGGGTTGGTTACCTGGGCGAAGTTCTGTTTGAAATAATCGTAAAGCAGCCGGCTGCGCTGCGAGAGCACCGCGATCGGCGTGTCGGTACCCATCGAGCCCAGCGGATCATCGCCCTGCGCCGCCATCGGCTCAAGAAAGCGCGAAATATCTTCCTGCGTATAGCCGAAGGCCTGCTGGCGGTCCAAAAGACTGGTCGTCTCGATCGGCAGATTGACCAGCTCCGGCTCGGCCACTTCGAGGTCCTTGAGCTTGTATTGCGCCGAATCGAGCCACAGCTGGTAAGGCTCATCCTCGGCCAGCTTGGTCTTGATTTCCTCGTCCTCGATGATCCGGCCTTCCTCAAGGTCGATCAGCAGCATCTTGCCCGGCTGGAGCCGCCACTTGCGGACGATATTGCCTTCCTTGATCGGCAGAACGCCGCTTTCCGACGCCATCACCACCAGATCGTCGTCGGTGACGAGGAAACGCGCGGGGCGCAGGCCATTGCGATCGAGCGTCGCGCCGATCTGGCGGCCATCGGTGAAGGCAACCGCTGCCGGCCCGTCCCACGGCTCCATCAGCGCGGCGTGATATTCATAGAAGGCCCGGCGCGCCGGCGTCATCAGCGGGTTGCCGGCCCAGGCTTCGGGGATCAGCATCATCACCGCATGCGCCAGGCTATAACCGCCCGCGAGCAGCAGCTCGAGTGCATTGTCGAGGCAGGCGGTATCCGATTGGCCGTGCGGGATCAGCGGCCACATCTTGTCGAGATCGGGGCCGAGCAGCTCGCTTTCCATCGTGCGGCGGCGCGCGTTCATCCAGTTGACGTTGCCGCGCACCGTGTTGATCTCACCATTGTGGGCGATGAACCGGTAGGGGTGCGCCAGCTTCCAGCTCGGGAAGGTGTTGGTCGAAAAGCGCTGATGAACTAGGCCGAGCGCGGACACCGCCTCGGGATTGCGCAGATCGTCATAGAAACTGCCGACCTGCGTTGCCAGCAGCAGCCCTTTGTAAACTACGGTCCGGCTGGAGAAGCTGGGCATGTAAAGCTCGGTCAGTCCGGGCAGGCCGTGCTTTTCGGCCAAAGCTGCCAGCGGGTTCTGGGCCTGCTTACGGATCGCCAGAATCTTGCGTTCGAACGCATCCTGATCGGCGCAGCTCTCGCCGCGGGCGACGAAACATTGCCGGATCACCGGCATTTGCGCGATCACAGCCTTGCCCAGCCCATCAAGCGTGGTTGGCACATCGCGCCAGCCGATCAGGGCCTGGCCTTCCTTGGCGATGAACTTTTCGAAATTGGCGATGGCAAAATCGCGCGCCGCCTCGTCGCGCGGCAAAAAGCACATCGCCACGGCGTAGCTGCCCGGTTCGGGTAGTTCCTTGCCCTCGGCTTTGGCCCAGTTGCGGTACAATGCATCGGGCAGCTGGATCAGGATACCCGCCCCGTCGCCGAGCAAGGGATCGGCCCCGACCGCGCCGCGATGGTCAAGATTGTGGAGGATCTCGAGCGCCTGGCCGATGATCGCGTGGCTTTTGACGCCCTTGATATGAGCAACGAAGCCCACACCGCAGGCGTCATGCTCATTGCGCGGATCATAGAGGCCCTGGCGCGGCGGAAAACCCATCGAAAATCCATCCTGTCGTCAACCGAAGCTGCCCATAGGAGCTATTCCGGCAATGAAACGCGACTCACCCCGCCACCAGAGGCAGCGAAAGTTGCGCGAGTTTTTCCCATGACGACACGAAGCTGTTATTGCAACCGCGAACAAGCCAAGAAGCACTTGGGCCGGGCCAAGCGCTTCTATGAGCAGGATTTCAAATCAGGAAGCGGACCGCTCAGGCCGCGCCGCTCATCCGCTGGAGCGAATCAAGCGCGTCGCGCAGCGCGCGCCGGGTTTCCTCAGGGTCGAGCTCGCTCGCCGCGTGATTAGTCGCACCATCGGGCAGTGGGGCTGACAATGCTGGCGATCCGGCCAGTACCGGCAACGAGGCCAGCGCAGCCGCGGCGCGGGCCGCCTGGCCGGGGAAGATCACCACGGGCTCGGCGGTATCGCCAGCCCGGACGGGTGCATGTTGGCTTCGCACTTCGGATGGACGCGTGTGTCCAGAGCGGCTGAGATCAAGCAATAAGCTGTAGCCGCTATCCTGATCGATCACTGCCTCGCCAAATTCTTCATCGCCGAATTCTTCATCGCCGGTCTCCTCCGCCGGTCCGCTGGCGGCAATCGCAGCTGCAACGCGGCCACGGCGGCGCATCATCGCCTGGCCCAGCCGTTCGGCCAGGGCCGCCATGCCGAGCGATTCAAGGTCAGCGTCGCGCAGTTCCGTTACCGCAGACGGGCCGAAATAGGCGAGCTTGCCATTGCTTGGAGCAGCGCTTGCGGGTTCGTCGGTAGCGGGAGGTTGGAGCAGGAGCAGCTGCTGCTCATCGGTGATCGGAGCCAGCAGCGGCGCACCTTCTGCAACCACCTCATCACTGGCAAATCCGTCCAGCTCGAACGCCGGTTCGGCGGCTTGCGCAGCCGATGGTTCAAAATCGCCGTCGGTGATGGTGTAACTCCGCGGTGCGCCCCGCAGGAGCGGCGCCGCCCCGCCGATTTCCTCATGGGCTGAGATCGGGCGGCGGGCCGGTGCATCGGGGTGAGCGTCACGGGCGCGCAATTTGAGCGGATTTTGGGTGGGCAACAGCTCGTCCTGGTCGGGGCGAACTTCTGCCTTGGGCCGGGCCAGCCGGCCGCCGATGCCAGCTCCCAGCAGCGCTCCCAGCGCAGCCATGGCCAGCGCCAGCAGGAGCCGTGCGGTAACCCCCAGCGGCGGCGCAGCGGCTGGAATAACCCTGTCGATGTGCGCCGCGAGGACCAAAGATTCGAGCAGGCCCGGGCGGATGGCCAGACTGCTCAGCCCGAACAAGGCGCCAAACCACAGCGCAACTATCGCCGGAAACAGCGGGTGGCTGGTGACCGGCCTGCCTTGCGGCGTCTTGCGGTTGTGCTTGGCCAAAACTCGATACCCCGTTGATAGGCCGCGATCGCGCGGCCAGCCCTCTCTCAAGCAGCCGTCACTCAAGCAGCGAGCACGCCGCCGCGGCCTGCCCGGCTTTCTAGCAGCTTATGGTAAACAGCGAGATAACGGTTCACATTTACCGCCCAATCATGGTTGAGCGCGACATGCGCGCGGCCCGCGCTGAGCCGGGCACCCCAGCTGTCCGGTTGACTCAGCAACGCGGCCAGTGCGCTCGCACAAGCGGCTGGATCATCGGGCGCAAACAGGGTGCCCGAGACCCCATCGGTGATCAGTTCGCGGTGTCCGCCAACGTTAGAGGCGGCGACCAGCTTGCTTTGGGCCATCGCTTCCAGTGGCTTCAGCGGGGTCACCAGCTCGGTCAGCCGGCTCGCCTTGCGGGGATAGGCCATGACGTCCATCAGCGCGTAGTACCGCTCCACTTCGCTATGCGGCACCCGGCCGGCAAAGCGGATCGCGGCGACCGCTGGAGAGGATTTGGCCTGGGCGTGCAGTGCCTCCCCACAAGGCCCGCCGCCAACCAGCAGCAGCCGCGCCTTGGGCTGGGCGGCGATCAGCGCAGGCATGGCCGCGATCAGATCGTCCAGCCCCTCATAGTCATAGAAGCTGCCGATGAAACCGATCACCGGGCCGCCTGACAGCCCCAGCTCAGCGGCGAGGGCAGGATCGCGCGGTGCCTGTCCGCCAAACAACGACAAGTCGACGCCATTGGGGCTGATGAAGATCCGCGCTGGATCGCTGCCGCGGGCCACCAGATCGGCTTTGAGCCCGTGGCAGATTGTCGCCACCGCATCGGCCCCGGCGACCACACGGTTTTCAAGAGCGCGCGTCAGGCGGTATTTGAGATCGCGCTCGCGGCCGGTGCCATTGCTGACCGCAGCATCTTCCCAGAACGCGCGAATTTCATAAACCAGCGGCAGACCGCGCCGCCGGGCAACCCGCAAGGCGGCATGGCCACACAATGCGGGCGAATGGGCGTGAAGAATGTCCGGCTGCCAAGCTTCGCACAACGCTTCGATTGCTGCGGCGAGCTGCCCGATCTCGCGCCATTCGCGCAGGGCCGGCGGGCCGCTGGCCTTGCCCGGAGTGCGGTGGAACAGGATTCTCTCGGCCTCCTCGGGGTCGGGCCCCTCAGCCAGATGGCGCAAACCGGTGATCCCGCGCACGTCCAGCCCTGCCGCCTGCTGCGCCTTGAGAATCGCGCGGGTGCGGAACGTATAACCACTGTGCAGGGGCAACGAGTGGTCGAGGACATGCAGAACCTTGGTCATAGGCAGTTCTTCTAGGCGAAAGAAGCTTAACGCCGCGTCAACTGCTGGCTGTTAAGGCAGTCTCCACATGGTTGACTATTTCGCCCTGGGCATCACTCATCTGCTGCTGGCGCTGGCCGCATGGCGGCTGTTGGCGCGTGACGATCTTGATTGCGATCCCGATGAGGCCGCGCCGCGCCCGGCCGCGCCGCAAAGGGCGGACGATGCTTGATCTGGCGCTGACCGGCTTTGTGCTTGGCATGATGGCGCTCGGCTTGCGCCGCCCGTACCTGTGGGTGCTGGCCTATCTCTATATCGACGTGGTTGCGCCGCAGAAGATCTCGTATTTCCTGCTCGCCTCGATCCCGATTTCGCTGATTGCCTTTATCGCAGCCTTCGGTGGGTGGCTGCTGGCCGACGACAAGACCAACAGCCGCTTTGGCTTGCGCCAGTGGCTGATCCTGGTGCTGCTGATCTATTGCGGGTTGACCACGATCGGGGCCGACTTCCCGGTTGAGGCGGCGGCGAAATGGGGCTGGGTGTGGAAGGCGCTGGTCTTTGCGATGTTCCTCCCGCTGACCCTGCGCACCCGGCTGCGGATCGAGGCTGCCGCGTTGGTCATGGTGCTGGCGGCGGCATCGATCATCATCACCGGCGGGACCAAGACCGCCTTTTCAGGTGGCGGCTATGGCAGTCTGCGGTTCTTCGTCAATGATAACACCGGGCTGTATGAGGGCTCGATTATCTCCTGCGTCGCCATCGCGATCATCCCGCTGATCCTGTGGCTGGCCAGGCACGGCACGATCTACCCCAGCGACTGGCAGGTGAAGCTGTTCAGCACGGCGCTGGTGTTTGCCTGCCTGTTGATCCCGGTCGGCACCGAAGCGCGCACCGGGTTGCTGTGCATTGCCTTGCTGGGGGTACTATTGCTGCGCAACATCAAGCGCCGGGTTTTGTATATCTCGCTGGTCGCCGCTGCCGGTCTGGTGGCGATCCCGTTCCTGCCGGACAGCTACACCACGCGGATGAGCACAATCGAAAACCACCAGGCGGATGAATCGGCCTCGACCCGTCTGGCGGTGTGGGCGTGGACGCTGGAATATGTCCAGGAACACCCGTTTGGCGGCGGCTTCGATGCCTTTCGCGGAAACCGGCTGCGGATCGAAACGCGCAAGGGTGACGGCGGCAGCGTAGCCAACAACCAGTCGGTCGAAGTGACCGAAACCTTCGATGCGGGCCGCGCCTATCACTCCAGCTACTTCGAGATGCTGGGCGAGCAGGGCTGGCTGGGGCTGGGACTGTGGTTGTGGATTCAGGCGATGGGACTGTGGCAGATGGAGCTGATCCGGGCGCGCTGGAAGAAGCGGACCGGGCCGAATGAGCAATGGCAGGCCCCGCTCGCCAATGCCCTGCAGCAGGCGCAGCTGATCTATCTGGCCGGCTCGCTGTTTGTCGGGATCGCCTACCAGCCGTTCGTCTTCATGCTGATCGGCCTGCAATGCGGTCTGTGGACCTATCTGCGGCGAATCGATTCGCCCGGGCGTCTGGCCGCGGCCCGTCTCGGCAGGTTACCGCTCAAGCATGCCGTAACGGCACGCTAAGGCGCGTTGCATGACCGGCGCGTTTGGGCCATTGGGGCGTCTTCTTGTTCAAGAGGAGATGGCCATGAGCCCGCAGGAACTGCAAGCCAAGATCGGCGAAACCATCGGCACGTCCGATTGGATCGAAGTCACCCAGGAACGCATCAACCAGTTTGCCGAGGCGACGGGCGATTTCCAGTTCATCCATATTGATCAGGAAAAAGCCAAGCTGACACCGTTTGGCGGGACTATTGCCCATGGCTTTTTGACCCTGTCACTGATCCCGGCGCTGGGTGCGACCTCCAACGGCCCGCGGATCGACGGGGTCAAGATGGGCGTCAACTATGGCGGCAACAAAACCCGGTTTCTTTCGCCGGTCCGTGCCGGCAAGCGCGTGCGCGCTCACACCAAGCTGCTCGAACTGATCGAAAAGCGCCCCGGTCAGTGGCAGCAGACCAACGAGATCACCATCGAGATCGAGGGCGAGGACAAGCCTGCGCTGATCTGCGAATGGATCACTCAGTTTTTCGTGTAACTGCATGATCTTTCGCCTCCCCGGGGATCGCTCTGACGCCAATTTTCAAGGATATACCCATGCGTGATGCTCTTATCGTTTCTGCCGCCCGCACCCCGATCGGCCGTGCCTATCGCGGTGCCTTCAATGCCACAACGGGCGCGACATTGGGCAGCCACTCGCTCCGCGCCGCAGTTGAGCGCGCCGGGATCGACGGTGCCGAAGTCGACGACGTCCTGTGGGGCGCAGCGCTCCAGCAAGGCTCGCAAGGCGGAAATATCGCCCGTCAGGTTGCGCTGCGGGCGGGCCTCCCGGTCACCACTTCGGGAATGAGCATGGACCGTCAGTGCTCGTCCGGCCTGATGAGCATCGCCACCGCATCGAAGCAGGTGGTGATCGACCGGATGGACGTGGTCGCAGCCGGCGGTCAGGAATCGATCAGCCTGATCCAGACCGCCGAAATGCGCGTTGCCCCCGATCGGGAACTGATGGCGATGCAGGGCGCGATCTACATGCCGATGCTGCAGACCGCCGAAGTGGTCGCCAAGCGCTATGGCATTGGCCGCGATGCGATGGATGAATATGCGCTGCAATCACAGCAGCGCACGGCCGCCGCGCAGGCAGCGGGCAAGTTCGACGCCGAAATCGTGCCTGTCACGGCGGTGATGAACGTCACTGACAAGGCCACCGGCGAAACCTCACAAAAGGAAGTGACCCTCACCAAGGATGAAGGCAACCGGGCCGACACCACGCTGGAAGGGCTGCAATCGCTCAAGACGGTTTTGCCCGATGGAACCATCACCGCCGGCAATGCCAGCCAGCTCTCGGACGGTTCCGCTGCGGTGATTATCATGGAAGCCGGGCTTGCTGCTAAGAAGGGCCTGACCCCGCTGGGTCGCTATATGGGCATGGCGGTGGCCGGGACCGAGCCGGATGAAATGGGCATCGGGCCTGTGTTTGCGGTCCCCAAGCTGCTCGGGCGCTTTGGCGTTCACATGGATGATGTCGGATTGTGGGAGTTGAATGAAGCTTTCGCGGTGCAGGTGCTTTATTGCCGCGATACGCTGGGGATTCCCAACGATCGCCTCAACGTCAACGGCGGCGCGATTTCGATCGGCCACCCCTATGGCATGACTGGCGCACGCTGCTCGATGCATGCGCTGATCGAAGGCAAGCGCCGCGGCGCCAAATTTGTCGTCGTGACCATGTGTGTCGGCGGCGGAATGGGCGCTGCCGGGCTGTTCGAGGTTCTCTGATCGCAAGGCGCTCCCTTTTGGCAGAGCCAAAAGGGAGCGCCTTCGCACCATATTGCCAAGGCCGGATTTGACGCGCATCCTCCCGCTCGATCGGTTGAGGGGCGCAGGCCATGGTTGAACAACTCGGCATTGCTGAAATTCTGGGTATTGCCGGAAGCGTCAGCTTGCTGGCCGGCTGGCGGCTCTATCTTTGTGTGCTGGCGACGGGTGCGGCGATGCAACTGGGGGTGTTGCCGCTGCCCGAACATCTCGCCTCGCTCCAGATCCTGGCCAATCCCTATGTGATGGCGGTGGCGGGTTTTGCCGCCCTGGCGGAATTTTTCGCCGACAAGATCGCCTGGCTCGATAGTGTCTGGGACACGGTTCACACCCTGATCCGGCCGCTGGGAGGCGCGGTGCTGGCGCTGGCGGTGGTCGATCCGGGCGATCCGGCAACGCAGGCTATTGCCTTCATCCTAGGCGGCGGCGGCTCGCTGTTGGCCCATGGCGGCAAAGCGGGCGCGCGGGCCGTGGTCAATGCCAGCCCCGAGCCGTTCAGCAATATGGTGGTTTCAACCGCCGAAGACGTGGTCTCCGGCGGGCTACTGTTCCTGGCCTACAAATACCCGCTGGCCGCCGGGGCAATCGCCGCGCTGCTGCTGGCATTGTCGATCTGGCTGGTGCTGATGGCCCGGCGTGTGCTCAAGCGGATTTTCGGCCAGCCGCCCCCGATTGGGGGCTAAGCCACCATCTTCAGCCGCGCCTTGGCATGGGTTGCCATCCAGTCATCGACCAGTGGCGCAATTGAATCGCGCCATTTGCTGCCGTTGAAGATGCCATAATGGCCGACTTCGGGGGCAAGGTGGTATTTCTTGCGGGCTTCGGAAAGGCCGGTAGCCAGGTGCAGCGCGGCCTTGGTCTGGCCGATCCCGGAAATGTCGTCGCGCTCTCCTTCGATCGCCAGGATTGCGGTGTCGCGGATATTGCCAAGATCGATCAGCTTGCCGCGGTGGACAAATTCGCCCTTGGGCAGGGAGTGCTTCTGGAACACCTCCTCGACGGTCTGGAGATAATAGGCGGCATCGAGATCGCAGACCGAGCGGTATTCATCGTAGAACGCCTTGGTGGCATCCGCGCTCTCGTCCGCGCCGATCACCAGATGTTTGAACATGTGGTAGTGGCTCATCATGTGATTGCCCAAATTCATGCTCATGAACCCGGCCAGCTGGAGAAAGCCGGGATAGACCTGCCGCCCCGCCCCCGGATACTGCATCGGAACGGTGGCGATCACGCTGTTGCGGAACCAGGCGATCGGGCGTTGCATCGCCAGATCATTGACGCTGGTCGGGGCCTCGCGCGTGTCGATCGGGCCGCCCATCATGGTCAGCGTCACCGGGCGGCAGGGGTGTTTCTGCCCGCCCATCAGCGCGGTTGCCGCCAGGGCCGGGACCGAAGGCTGGCACACTGCCATCAGATGCGAACCAGGTCCGATGAATTCGAGATAGTCGGTCAGATGGTCGATATAGTCATCCAGATCGAACGAGCCGGCACTGAGCGGCACCATCTTGGCATCGGCCCAATCGGTGACATAGACCTCCGCACGTTCAACCATCCGCTCAACCGTGCCGCGCAGCAAGGTCGCAAAGTGACCGCTCATCGGCGCGACGAGCAGCAGCTTGGGGGCATCCTTGGGCAAACCTGGGTGGTTGAAGCGCAGCAGATTGCAGAAAGCGCCGTGCTTCACGATCGCTTCAGTGACGGGATAGCTCGTGCCATCGACGGTCACCGCCGCAATATCGAAGGCCGGCTTGCCATAGGGCGCGGCGGCATGAGCGAAGACTTTCAGCGCCGACGACATGGTCGATCCAAAGCCGGTATAGCCGAACGGCAGGGCCGGATTGTTCAACATCTCGGCACCCAGTGAGGCCCAGGTGCTCGCAGCGTTAAGCCATGAACGCTGCAATTCATGTGCGGTGTATAGCAATCGAGGTCCCCCTGTGTGCAGCCCGGCCGCTGCGGATTACCGGCATGGTGGCGGGTTTCAAGCTATGTTGCAATGCGGCAATTGCAATTGCGTTGGACAATCGGTGCGTATTTGCCACTTTATGGCCATCGTGGTTGTGCTAGGGGCGCGCCATGACCGCGACCCTCCCCAGCACTGCTCCCAATGACGCTGAAGCGACCGCTTTAGCCAAGCCCGCGCGTAGCCTCGGCCCGCTCCGGATGATCTGGGACGCAGCCATCGCCTATCCCGGCCAACTTGCGATGGCGGCAATGGCGTTACTGATCACCGCGACCGCCACGCTGGCGATCCCGTCGGGTTTCAAGCTGATCATCGACAACGGCTTCGCGGCCGGCGGCAATCCCGACGATATCGGCCGGTGGTTCCGCTATCTGCTGTTGATCGTTGCGGTTCTGGCGATTGGCACCGCGCTCAGGTTCTATTTCGTGTCCTGGCTGGGTGAGCGGGTCGTCGCCGATATCCGCCTCAAGGTGCAGACCAATCTGCTGCGGCTTGCCCCCGGGTTCTTTGAGGAAAACAGCCCCAAGGAGATCTCCAGCCGGATGACAGCCGATACCACGCTGATCGAACAGGTGGTCGGCACCACGGTATCGGTGGCGCTGCGCAACATCATCATGGGGATCGGCGGACTGGCCTATCTGTTCACTCTGGCTCCCAAGCTGACGCTCGGGCTGGTTCTGGCGATCCCGCTGATTGTCCTGCCAATTGTCTGGTTCGGGCGGCGGGTGCGTAATGTTTCGCGCTCGAGCCAGGACCGGGTTGCCGATATCGGCGCGATGGTTTCCGAAGTGCTTGGGGCGATGAAGATCGTCCAGGCGTTTAACCAGGAAGACCGCGAAGGAGTGCGCTTTGCCGCTGCGGTCGAAGCGACTTTTGCCACCGCCAAGCGCCGTATCCTGCTGCGTGCAGCGATGACCGCGATCATCATCTTGCTGATCTTCGGTGCGATCACCGCCCTGATGTGGGAAGGTGCGCTGGGGGTCGCTCAGGGTACGATCAGCGGCGGCACCATTGCTGCCTTTGTCATCACCGGCGGGCTGGTTGCGGGCGCTTTTGGCGCGCTTACCGAAGTGTACGGCGATCTGCTGCGCGGGGCCGGAGCGGCCAGCCGTCTGAACGAGCTGCTCAACGAACAGCCTGCGATTGCCCCGCCGGCCCGGCCGCTGGCACTGCCGTCGCCGCCGCGCGGGCAACTCAGCTTCGACCACGTCAGCTTCCGCTATCCAACCCGGCTGGAATCCCCGGCGCTGGCCGATTTTTCGCTGACGGTGGAACCGGGAGAAACCGTGGCGATCGTCGGACCATCAGGAGCGGGCAAATCCACGCTGTTCCAGCTGGCCGAGCGGTTTTACGATCCGCAGGCAGGGACCATCAAGCTCGACGGCGTGCCTCTGACCGCGGCCGATCCCGCTGAGATTCGCCGCCGGATGGCGCTGGTTCCGCAAGAGGGGATCCTGTTCGCCGCCAACGCGCGCGACAATCTGCGCTATGGCAATTGGGAGGCCTCGGATGAGGCGATCTGGCAAGCCGCCCGCGATGCCAATGCGGAGGAATTCCTGCGCGATCTGCCGCAAGGCCTCGATACGTTTCTGGGCGAAAGCGGCGCGCGGCTCTCGGGCGGGCAACGCCAGCGGATCGGCATTGCCAGGGCACTGCTCCGCGATGCCCCGATCCTGCTGCTCGATGAAGCGACCAGCGCGCTGGATGCCGAAAGCGAACGGCTGGTCCAGGATGCGCTTGACCGGTTGATGGCCAGCAAGACGACGCTGGTTATCGCCCATCGCCTCGCCACTGTGCGGCAGGCCGACAAGATCGTGGTGATGGACCGTGGCCGGATTGTCGAGACCGGGAAGCACGATGCGCTGAGCCGCGCCGGCGGGCTCTATTCGCGCCTTGCAGCGCTGCAATTCGACGAAAGGCCCAGCGAAACCGTCGAATGACTTTTCGCGCGGTTCAGCTTTGGCTTATGTGGTTCCCACGATTGAATATCACGGCCGTCTAGACGGACCGATTGCGAAGGGACCGTTCGATGCCTGCCAAGTTTACCGCACTGCTGTGCGCCACCGCCCTTGCCGGGTTGACGACCCCCGCTCAGGCCCAATCCGCTGCGCCTGCGCCAGCCGCCCCGACTTCCGCCGCCCCGACCGCCGCGACCACGATGGCTGCCGCCGACAGTGACTGGGGCTTTGGCATCCAGACCCGCTACATTGATCCTGCGGTCAAACCGGGCGATGATTTCAACCGTCACGTCAACGGCAAATGGCTCGATGCAACCCCGATCCCCGATGACCGGACCTCGGTTGGCGGGTTCATCCAGCTGCGCGATCTGTCCGAAGAGCGGATGAAGGCGATCCTCAATGAAGTGACCAGCGCAGCCAACCCCTCGGGCAGCGCTGCCGCCCGCGTCGCCGCAGTCTATCAATCCTATATGGACACCGCTGCAATCGAACGCGCAGGGCTGGTTCCGGTCTATCCGGTGCTGACCAGGATCTATGCTGCCCGGACGGTTGACGATCTGGCCGATTTGTTTGCCTCGCCCGGGCTCGCTTCGCCGGTCGGGCTCGGGGTCGGGCCGGACGCCAAGAACAGCACAGTCAATGTGCTCTATGCCGCGCAAGCGCAGCTTGGCCTGGGCGACCGCGATTATTATCTGGTCGATAGCCCCCGCAACCGCGAGATCGTGGCGAAGTACCAGGCTTATCTCGCGCTGATCCTGGGCGAGGTTGGCTATCCCGATCCGGCCAAGGCGGCTGCGGTCGTCTTCCAGCTTGAAACCAGAATGGCGCGCGAGAACTGGGACCGGGCACTCGGCCGCAACCGGGATCTCACTTACAACAAGCTGTCAGCCGAAGAATTTGCCGCGCTTGCGCCCAATGTCCCGCTCAAGGCGATGCTCGACAAGATCGGCGTTGGCGCCGCCACCTCGATTATCGTTGCCCAGCTTCCCCCGACCAAGGAAGAGCTCAGCGCGGCGAATTATACGCCCGCCATGGCCGCCAAGCTGGGCGGCGGTGTGCCCGCACTGGCCCGGCTGATTGCAACGGAACCGATCGCCAACTGGCAGGCCTGGCTGGTCAGCCGCTTCATCTCGTCCAAGGCGGCAGTGCTCCCGGCCAAGATCGACGATGCCAATTTCGCGTTTTACGGCACCGTCCTGTCGGGCCAGCCGCAGAAGCGCGCCAGGTGGAAACGCGCAATCGGTGCGGTTGAAGGTTCGGTCGGCGAGCTGGCCGGACAGGTCTATGCCGAGCGCTACTTCCCGGCCGCGAACAAAGCCGCGATGGAGCAACTGGTCGGCAATCTGCGCCGCGCGATGACCGCCAATCTGGCTGACCTTGCCTGGATGAGCCCGGCTACCAGGGTTGAGGCCCAGGCCAAGCTCGATGCGTTCCGGCCCAAGATCGGCTACCCGGAGCGCTACAAGACCTATGACGGGCTCGTCCTCCGCGCCGACAATGCCATGGCCAACAGCCTGGCGGTCGATGCGTGGAGCCAGCAGGACAATGTCAGCCGACTGGGCAAGCCGGTCGACAAGGCCGAATGGTTCATGTTCCCGCAGACGGTCAACGCCTATTATAACCCGACCGGCAATGAAATCGTGTTTCCCGCTGCGATCCTCCAGCCGCCATTCTTCAATCTAGCCGCCGATGCCGCCGTCAACTATGGCGCAATCGGCGGGGTCATCGGCCATGAAATGGGCCATGGCTTTGACGATCAGGGCTCCAAGTCCGACGGTTCGGGCAATCTGCGCGACTGGTGGACTAAGGAAGACAAGGCCGCGTTCGAGAAACTGACCGGCGCGCTGGTGGAGCAGTATAACGCCCATTGCCCGCTCGATGGCGGCAAGACTTGCATCAATGGCCGGCTCACCCTGGGCGAAAACATCGGCGATCTGGGCGGGCTCAGCCTGGCTTACCGGGCTTACCAGATGTCGCTGGGCGGCAAGCCCGCCCCGGTGATTGATGGCTATAGCGGCGACCAGCGCTTCTTCATGGCCTGGGCGCAAGTGTTCCGCGTTAAGATGCGTGAAGCGGCGCTGCGCCAGCAATTGCAGACCGATCCGCATTCACCCGGCGAGTCCCGGATCAACGGCATCGTCCGCAACTTCGACGAATGGTATCAGGCGTTCGGCGTCAAGCCCGGCGACAAGCTGTACCTGCCGCCCGAACAGCGGCTGCGGATCTGGTAAGCGCTGGCTAACCGGTGAAATCGGTGTGCAGCGAGCGGGCCCGGCTTGACTTGGCTGTACCGCTCGCCATCACGCGCAAATGGACCTGACCCTTACCGCGATCCTCCTCGGCATTGTCGAGGGGCTTACCGAGTTCATCCCGGTTTCATCTACCGGGCATCTGATCCTCGCTTCTGAGATTTTCGGCTATGATGCCGAGACCTGGAAGGTGTTCAACGTGGTGATCCAGCTAGGCGCGATCCTGGCGGTGGTGGTCCAATATTGGCGGACATTCTGGGCGGTGGGCTGGGGACTGCTTCGGCTCGAGCCGATGAGCATTGCGTTCCTGCGCAACATCCTGCTCGCCTTCCTGCCCTCGGCGGTGCTGGGGCTGGCGCTCAAGGATTACATCGATGTCATGCTCGGCAGTCCCTTGGTGGTTGCCTGGGCGCTGCTGGTGGGCGGCATCGCGATCCTCGCGGTCGAGCGCTGGGCCAAGCCCGGCGCGCCCAGCGGGGTGGCCCAGCTGCCCGCGCGGCAGGCGCTGGGCGTCGGGCTGTTCCAGTGCATCTCGATGGTTCCGGGGATCAGCCGTTCGGGCGCGACGATCATGGGAGCGCTGGCGATGGGGATCGAGCGGCGCACCGCTGCTGAATTCAGTTTCTTCCTCGCCATTCCAACCATGATGGGCGCGACCACGCTGGAGTTGTGGGACAACCGCGCCGCGCTGGCTGCCAGTTCCGGCCCGGTCGGCTGGGGCGAGATTGCGATCGGTTTTGCAGTGTCGTTTGTCGTGGCACTGGCGGTGATCAAGGCCTTCGTCGCCTACGTCAGCCGCTCGGGCTTTGCGCCGTTCGCCTGGTACCGGATCATCGCCGGTATCGCGGCGATCGTTTTGCTTAACGGCATATGAAAATTTCACCCGGTCTACCGAAATTGTGGAACTAAATCGCTCGACGAAGCTTTTCGCGTTGGAAGCAACGCAAAGGAATCTTCTCATGGGCATTGTCATTTTGATTTTGATCGGCGGCATTCTTGGTTGGTTGGCCAGCATTGTCATGCGCACTGATGGCCAGCAGGGCATACTCCTTAATGTCGTGGTTGGCGTGGTCGGCGCAATCCTGGCCGGCTTCATTATCAATCCGATGATCGGCGGCGGAAACATCATGAACGGCGATTTGAGCGCCAGTTCGCTGTTGGTCTCGCTCCTCGGCGCGGTTGTGCTGCTGGCAATCGTCAACCTGTTCCGCCGCGGTTCGATGCGCTGAGCATCGACCGGCGAAAATCTATGTCAAGCAAGGGAACCAGATTATGAAGACATTTTTCAAAGCTACGATGATCGCTTCGGTTGCCGCGATGGGTCTCAGCCTTGCAGCGTGTGACGGCGCTGCCGAAAACAAGGCTGAAGACAAGGCGGACGCCATTCGCGATTCGGCGGATGCCAAGGCCGATGCTATGGAAAACCGTGCCGATGCGATGGATCCCAAGACTGACGGCATGGATACACCGGCTGAAAATGCCATGGAAAGCAAGGCCGCGAATGTCCGTGAATCGGGCGATGCCAAAGCTGATGCTATGGAAGATAAGGCCGACAAGATCCCGGGCTGATCTTGCGCCAGAGCTGTCAGAACACAGCTCTCCAGTTGAACAACGGGAAGGCCGGCAATCCATTCGGGTTGCCGGCCTTTTCGCGTTTAGATCGGACTAGCCCCGGAACCGCGCCCGCCGCGCAGGAGATATTCCAGCGTTCCGCGGTGGAGGACATTGTCGACATCGATCACGGATGAATTGGCATAGGTGAAGCCAGGGCCAAGGCTGCGATAGAGCCGGTCGAAATCGCGCTCGACGGTCTGGCGATAGAGATCGGCAAAGCTCTCGATCACAAAATAGGTCGGCTGAAGATCGTCGATCACATAGTCGGTCCGCATCACCCGGTCGACATTGAGGAAGATCCGGTTGGGCGACTGCGCCTCCACCGCATAGACCGCCTCGGTCGGGCCAGAAAGAATTCCGGCACCATAGGCGCGCAGATCATCGCCCTCCATCACCAGCCCGAATTCGACCGTGTACCAGTAGAGCGCGCCCAGCGATTTCAAGCGGTTATAGCGCATCGCCTTCCACCCAGCACGGCCATATTCCTGCATGTAATCGGCAAACACCGGGTCGGCCAGCATCGGCACATGACCAAACACATCGTGGAACACGTCGGGTTCCTCGATGTAATCGAAAGTCTCGCGGCTGCGGATGAAATTGCCCGCCGGAAAGCGGCGATTGGCCAGGTGCCAGAAAAATACATGATCGGGGATCAGCATCGGCACCGGGACCACGCTCCACCCGGTCAGCGCTCCCAGTTCTTCGGAGAGACGGGCGAAGTCGGGCGCCCCGCCGCGCCCCAGCCCGAGCTTTTGCAGGCCCGCCATAAAGGCGCTGCACGCTCGCCCAGGCAAAACATCGAGCTGGCGGGCGTAGAGATCGTCCCAGACGCCATGCTCTGCGGCGGTGTAGCTGCGCTGGGCGGGTTCCAGCCAGTCCGCGCCAACATCGGCGGGGCGCTGCAAGGGCGCGGTAAACACCTCCGCGCCCATTTCGGGAAGGTGGGCATAATCGGGATCAAGGGCGAGGCTGTCTGACATAGTTACGGTTGCAACTTCTATCACCGCAACTTGAAGGAAGCAAACGGGGCGCAGGAGCAAATGTTGCGCTGCCTGCCGGGATCGCGCAGTCTGGTGATCAGAAAAAAGGAATCGCCATGAGCAAGCTCAAACGCAAGAAATTCGAAGAACTCTATGCGCCGATGGAGGAACAGCTGGTTGCCATGGCGCGCTGGGCCTCGGCCACCGGCGCGCGGATAGTGGTGCTGTTCGAAGGGCGGGACACGGCGGGGAAAGGCGGATCGATCCGCGCGCTGGCTGACCCGCTCAATCCGCGTCAATGCCGGATTGTCGCGCTGTCCAAGCCAGGCGAGCAGGAACAGGGTCAGTGGTACTTCCAGCGTTATGCCGCCCACTTGCCCGGCAAGGGCGAAATCGTGCTGTTCGATCGCAGCTGGTACAACCGGGCCGGGGTCGAGAAAGTCATGGGCTTTGCCAGCGACAAGCAAGTCGCAGCGTTTCTCAAAGCCGCGCCCGATTTCGAAAAGCAGCTGATCGAAGATGGCATCCTGCTGTTCAAATACTGGCTGACCACCGATCAGGCCCAGCAGGAGGAGCGCATTGCCGAGCGGCTGGATGATCCGCTCAAGCGCTGGAAGCTCTCGCCGATCGACCTCACTGCGCGCGAGAAATACGCTGAATATACCCAGGCGCGCGAAGCAATGCTGAGAGCTACGCACAGCAAACACGCGCCGTGGACACTGGTTGATTTCAACGATCAGAAGCGGGGGCGGCTGACTTTGCTCCGCGATTTTCTCGATCGGCTTCCCGATACGGGGGTCGATGCGCCCGAGCTGGTCCTGCCGCCGCTCGGGCATGAACCGCTGGCCGAGACATATGGTGCGCTCAAGCCGATTTCGCAGTTCAAGGGCTGATCCGGCTTTCGCGGGCCGATCCGGGCCGCTCCTTATTGACTTTGCCCCGCGCTTCGACCAATGGCCCACGCTTACAAGGGCGGCGCGGGGTACGTGCCGCTCGAATCATTTCAAAGACTCAGGACAAGCGCCATGGCGAAGCCCGCAACCGTCAAGATCCGGCTGGTCTCCACCGCCGACACCGGTTTCTTCTATGTCACCAAGAAGAACCCGCGCAACACGACCGAGAAGATGACCTTCCGCAAGTATGATCCGGTCGTGCGCAAGCACGTCGAGTTCAAGGAAGCCAAGATCAAGTAAGGACCCTTGCGGGTTCATTCACAGTTCAAGCCTGCAACCTTAACGGAGATAGGCATGAACCACTTGACCAGAATTTTCCCTCGTTTGACAAGTGCCGCCGTTTCGGCGGCATTTGTCGTTTCCGCGCTGGTTGCCCCGGCTGCGGCGCAGGCGCCCGCGCAGAGCACTGCCGCCAGCGGATCGCTGGCCAATGCGGTTGCGGCGCTGCGCGCAATTACGACCTTGCGGGCCGATTTCACCCAGACTGATCGCAACGGCCAGCGGGTGAGCGGGGTGCTGACGCTCAAGCGCCCGGGCCGGATCCGTTTCCAATATGCCCCGGGCGTGCAGTTGCTGGTTGTCTCGGACGGCAGCGCGCTGACGCTGGTCGATTACGAGGTCCGCCAGGTCCAGCGCTGGCCGATCAAGAACAGCCCGCTTGGCGCCCTGCTCGATCCGGGTCGCGATGTAATGCGCTTTGGCCGACTCCAGGCGACCAATGATCCCAATGTCATCAGCGTTGAAGTGCGCGATGCCAGGCATCCCGAATTTGGCGTGATCACGCTGGTCTTCATCCGCAAGGCTTCGGCCCCGGGCGGGCTGGAGCTGGCGAGCTGGGTCGCCCTCGATTCGCAGAATGCGCGGACCACGGTGCGGCTGGCGAATCACCAGTATGGCTTGGCAGTGGCGGACAACACATTCCGCTTCAACGATCCGCGCCGATCCGGACGGCGCTAGGCTGCTCGTCGATAAAGCGCCACGTACCATCGCAGCATGTGCTGCTGTTGCGACAAACTGCGACAATTATGGCGCGATTGTTCATTGGCGAGCAAGCTCAAAGCGCCTAAAACTGTCCTCGACGGCGCGGTTTGAGGCGGGTTTCCCCCCTGTTGCCCTTGCCTCTAATGTGATCGCTCCGTCGACGCGTGACGAACGCAAAAAGGAACCCCTGCTCCAATGCCCCCGGAGTGGGGGTTTTTTTGTCGGCAGTGACAGGCTAACGCCGCAAACATGGTCACCATAGCTTCCTGGAATATCAATTCGGTCCGGCTGCGCATGCCGCAAGTCGCGCGTTTTCTGACAGAACAGGCGCCCGACGTCTTATGCCTGCAGGAAATCAAGACGGTGGCAGAGCTGTTCCCGTATGAGTCCTTTGCAGAGCTTGGATACATCCACCACGCAGTGCACGGCCAGAAAGGCTATCACGGGGTCGCTACGGTCAGCCGGATTCCGCTCCGTGAATTCAGCCGCCATGATTGGCAGGCCAATGGCGAGGCACGCCATGTCGGGGTGGAACTGCTCGGGCCGGGGCAAGGGCTAATTCTGGAAAACGTCTATATCCCGGCCGGAGGGGATGAGCCCGATCGGGCGATCAATCCCAAATTCGGCCAGAAGCTGGACTTCCTCGAGCGGATGACCGGCTGGGCCGACAAGATTGCGCGGCCCAGCCTGATCGTCGGCGATTTCAACATTGCGCCGCTCGAAAGCGATGTGTGGAATCACAAGTCGTTGCTGAAGGTCGTCAGCCATACCCCGCTTGAGGTGGAGACGCTGGCGCGCTTTCAAGCCGCGCATGGCTGGGTCGATCTGGGCCGCCAGCATATCCCCGCCCCGGCGCGCAACTGGACCTGGTGGAGCTATCGCGCCAAGAACTGGCGCGAGGGCGATCGCGGCCGGCGGCTCGATCATATGTGGGCGTCGCCCGAACTCGCTGTCCAATCGCGCGGCCACCGCGTGATCGAGGAAACCCGCGACTGGGAGCAGTGCTCCGATCACATTCCGCTGATCACCGAGTTTGCTCTTTGAGCATCCCGGCAGGCCACAGCAGCACCAGGCGGGTGGCACAGGCGCTTGACGCCTTGCGCCACGGCTGGCCGATTTGGATCGACGGAGAGTTCACCTTATTGCCGGCCGAAACCGGGTTTGGGCCAGGCGCTGCGGCCCCGCGCATGCTGATCTCGGCGGCGCGGGCGGCCACGCTCAAGCTTGCCAATCAGCGCGAGGCGGCGCTGCCCGAGGCCCCGGTGCTGATCCGCGGGGCTGAACCGTTCACACTTGAGGCGGCGCGGGCCATGGCCGATCCGGCGCTCGACCTGCGCTTTCCCCTGAAGGGTCCGTTCGTCGCCATGCCGCTGGACCAGCCCGCCGCCGCTGCCGCCGCTGCCGCGATGGAGCTGGCGCGGCTGGCCGGGATCCTCCCCGCTTTTTTGGTCGATCCGTTACCGGCGGGCGAGGTCCAGGAGGTCAGCTCCGCCGATTTGTCCGCCTGGAAAGACATCGCCGGGCTGACCATCGCCACCCGCGCCCACCTGCCGATCGCCGCGAGCGCCACGGCAGAGATCGTCGCCTTTCGCTCCACTGACGATCTGCGCGAACATGTGGCCCTGGTGATCGGCGCGCAGAACGCCAATCGCGCACCATTGGTGCGGCTCCATTCGGAATGCCTGACCGGCGATATCCTTGGCAGCCTCAAATGTGATTGCGGGCCGCAGCTCGATGCTGCACTGGCGGCGATGGCCGAGGAGGCCGAACAGAACTCTGGCTGGGGGGTGCTGCTGTATCTGCGTCAGGAAGGGCGCGGAATCGGCCTGATCAACAAGCTGCGCGCTTATCAGCTGCAGGATCAGGGGTTCGATACAGTCGATGCCAACAACCGCCTCGGCCTGCCATCCGAAGCCCGCGATTTCCCGGTCGCGGCGCGGATGCTGGCGCTGCTTGGCGTTAACACGATCCGGCTGATGACCAACAATCCAGCGAAGGTCGCCGCGCTTGAGGCTGAGGGGGTGAGAGTGGCCGAGCGAGTGGCGCACCAGCTTCCAGCCAATCCGCACAATACCCGCTACCTTGATACCAAGCGGGACCGGGCGGGGCATATTCTCTAGAGCATGATGCAGAATCGCATCATGCACTTTAATCCTTTGTTGTCGCGTGATTTATTGCGAAAAATCGGTTCCCACTTTTTCGCATCACGCTCTAGCGTTACCGCTTCTCGAATCGCTTGAGCCCGGCCCCCAGAGCGTTCTCTCCGATGACGATGCGACCCCCCGACCAATCCGCCACGAATGCACTCTCCCGGCTAACCCCTGGCGCAAATCGGGCGTCGTTGCCTTCGATGGTCAGGCCGTCGGCGCGGTGTTCGCGGGCTTCGGGGGCGACGGTAATGAAGGCGGAGTAATTCTCCTTGTCGCGGCCCTGGACGAACCAGTTGCCCGCGATCCGTCCGGTCGAGCCGACCGAGAGATCGATCATGTAATTGGTGGTCTTGCCGGCCGAATCATCGAAGCTGTTGTTGAATATCCCGACCCGCTGGGCGTGGGTCTTGACATAATGCCCGCCGCGACCGGCTTCGAACCGGCTGCGGGTGACGGTCACCGCGCCGTAATTGGCGGTGTAGATCGAGTGAGCGCAGCTGAGGCCGCGATCGCAGCGGCCGAGCCGGGTAAAGGTCGATTTGTCGATCATGATTGTCCCCGCAGGATCGTCGGCGGTGAGGATGCCTTGTTCGCTATCGCGGAACCAGGTCTGGGTCACGGTCAGATTGCCGCGCTCCAGCCGGATCCCGGCGCCGTTGCCATCATCGACCCGCATATTGGTGAAGACGATGCCGTCGACCCCGGAAGAACGCCCGCGCAGCACGAATGCAGCCTTGCCTTCGCAGGTCACGCCATCGAACACGCTTTGCCCGGGAACGGCGGCAACGAACCGGATATCGCCGCGCGGCTGGACCCCGCAATCGGCATAGCGGCCCGGCGCGATCCGGATGGTTCCGACCCCGGCGTCAATCGCGTTGATCGCGTCCTGCAACCGCGCGAATGACTGGCCGGTTTCGGCCACCGTATAAGGCCCGGCCTGGGCCGAGACGAGCGCGGCGGGAAGCACCACGGCCAGCAGGGCGGCGGGGGCAAAGCTAAGGCGGGCAAGATTACGCATGGCGCGCTGCCTAGCAGCAGCAGGTTAAAATCGCGCAAAAGCCCGGCGTCATTCTCCTTTGGGTGGGCGGCCGCGCCGGGGCGGATCGGCCGGGGCGGGCCTGATCCCGCGCCGGGCCAGCGCCTCGCGAAGCAGGAATTCGACCTCGCCATTGACCGAGCGTAGATCCGCCGCCGCGGCCCGTTCCAGCGCGACAAACAGCGTCGGATCGAGCCGTAGGGGGAAACCTTTCTTGCCCGGACTAGCCACAGGTCTTTGCACCTTTGCTTTACTGGTACAGCGAGCCTGCGTTGACCACTGGCTGGGTGTCACGTTCGCTGCACAGCACCACCATCAGGTTGGAGACCATCGCCGCGCGCCGCTCATCATCGAGGTGGACGATTTTCTTCTCGCTAAGCATATCGAGCGCCATTTCGACCATCCCGACTGCACCTTCGACCAGAGTCTTGCGCGCCGCGACAACGGCCTCGGCCTGCTGGCGGCGGAGCATTGCTCCGGCGATTTCCTGAGCATAGGCAAGGTGGGTAAAGCCGCATTCGTCGACCGATATGCCGGCGGTCTTGAGGCGCGCGATCAGCTCGGCGCGCAGTTCGCTGCCGACTTGATCGTGATTGCCGCGCAGCGTGATTTCGGCATGGGCAAAGTCGTCATAAGGGTAGCGCGAACCGATCGTGCGCACCGCGGCTTCGATCTGGACCATCACGAAGGCCTTGTAATCGTCGACGTCATAGAGCGCCTGCGCGGTATCGACCACCCGCCACACCACTTGTGCGGCCATCTCGATCGGGTTGCCGCGCAGGTCGTTGACCTTGATCTTGTCGGAAATCAGGTTGTTGGCGCGGACCGATATCTTGGTCTTGCCCATCCACGGCCAGACCCACCGCAGACCGGTGTTGCGATCGGTGCCGCGATAGCTGCCGAACAGCGTGATCGCCGCGCCCTGATTGGGCTGGAGCATGTAAAAGCCTGATGAGATAATGATCAGTGCCAGCACCAAAAGCCCGGTCCCGGTCAGGAACCCAAGCACGGCCGTATCTTCCGGATTGCTTCCGGCAAAGCCGATGATGCGGGCCACGGTAAAGGCCAGCAGCACCAGAAGCAGAACGAGCATGAGATAGCCACTGGTGCTCCATGCCGCTCGTTCACTGCTGGCGGTCATGGCAGAATGCTTGTCGGACATGACAGATAACCTCTGTATAAAATATGATATCATATTAATATCATGAGTCGCATTTTCGTCAAGCCCTCTTGAAATACGAGAACAGCGCTCTTAAAATGGTTTTTGCGGGACCGGGCCCCTCTGGCTTGGCACAATCGCTTCTCTGGAAGCAGTGCCACGCGATGTCGGACCGCATCGGATGACGCCGATGCTTGGGTCCGGGGTACTGCCCATACCCCCTCATGGTACTGCGGCCCAGCGCGGCTCATCCGATCGAACTGTTGTTTCGATTAGGGAGTTTATGTCATGTCCGATCGTGTATTCCGCCTGCTGGAGCGCCACCAGAGGCTTGATGAACGGCTGCGCCGCATCCAGTCGATGCGCTGGCCCGATCCGTTTGAAGTGGTGCGGCTGAAGAAGCTGAAACTGATCCTCAAGGATCGGCTTTTCCGTCGCAACGCGCCCGCCAGCCCATAACAGGCAGCGAAACTGACCGGCGCCGCCAGCCGCGGCGCCGGACCCTTTGATTTGCCTGAAGGGGCCTCTCCATGGAATTTCTGTTGGCTGATTGGCTGGGTACACCGGCCTGGTTCTGGCTGGCTTTTGTCGGCATCATCCTTGCGCTGACCGCCTTTGACCTTGGCGTCCTCCACAAGGAGGATCGAGTCATGGGGATCGGCGAATCGCTGAAGCTTTCGGCGGGCTACATCACGATCGCGCTGGCCTTCGGAGTCTGGGTCTGGATCGAGAAGGGTGCAGACCTCGGGATGAAATACTATACCGGGTTCTTCATCGAAAAGGCGTTGTCGATCGACAACGTGTTTGTCATCAGCCTCATCTTTACGTATTTTGCGATCTCGCCGAAGTACCAGTATCGTGCGCTGCTGTGGGGCATCGTGGCGGTCTTCGTTCTGCGCGGGGTGATGATTGCGGCGGGCGCGGCGTTGGTCGAGCAAGCGTACTGGGTGCTATATATTTTCGCCGCCTTCCTGATCTACACCGGCATCAGAATGGTATGGGCAAGCGATCACCAGCCCGATCTCTCCAAAAATCCGGCGGTGCGCTGGATTTCCAGCCACATGCGGGTCACGCCCCAGCATCACGGTCAGCACTTTTTCGTCAAAGTCCCCGATCAAAACACCGGCAAGATGGTGACAGCAGTCACCCCGCTGTTCCTGGCGCTGGTGGTGATCAATCTGGCGGATCTGGTGTTTGCGGTGGATAGCGTGCCCGCGATCTTTGCGATCACCACCGACACCTTCATCGTCTATACCTCGAACATTATGGCAATCCTGGGCTTGCGCGCACTTTATTTCGCCCTCGCAGCGATGGTCTACCGCTTCCACTACCTCAAATATGCACTGGCGTCCGTGCTGGTGTTCATCGGCAGCAAGATCTTCGTGGCTGACTTCCTGCTGGGCGGAGCCAAATTCCCATCGCTGGCCAGCCTCGCGGTGACCTTGGGCCTGATTGCCTCCGGGGTGTTCTATTCGCTCTGGAAAACTCGTGGCGAAGAGGTAACGAACCCCTCCAAGCCTATTTGATCGATAAACCAAGGAGAATACCTATGAAGTCTGTTCTTGTTGCCTTGCCGATTGTGGCCGGACTCGCGATCATCGGGGTCCAGCCGGTCGATGCCAAGTCCCGCCGCGCAACCTGCGTCATAGCAACCCCTGCCGCGCTGAATGCTAAATTTGCCGAATTCAACGCCGCCTGGGCAACCAAGAACCCGGATGTGGTGACGGCGCTGTTCGATGATGATGCCGTGCTGCTGGCAACCCTCGCCAATGTGCCGCGTACCAACCCGGCCGGGATCCGCGACTATTTCGTCAAGTTTCTGAAGGGCAGTCCGGTCGGCAAAATTGACAGCGCCACGATCAAGTCTGGTTGCAACTGGGCGCTACAAGCCGGTGCCTGGACTGTGACCCTGACCGACGCGGCCACGGGTGCCAAAACCGACGTGAAGGCCCGTTATTCGTTCCTGTACCAGTACGAAGACAAGCAATGGAAGATCGAGCACCTCCATTCTTCGGTCATGCCTGAAAAGATCTAAGGCTAGTTCTGCCTGATCACGCCCAGGAAGGCATCGCCAAAGGCCTCCAGCTTTCTTGTCCCGACACCGCTGATCGCGCCAATCGCTGCGCGATCGGCGGGGCGGGTGGCGGCCATCTCGCGCAAGGTAGCATCGTGGAAGATCACATAGGGCGGGACCCCGGCTTGCTCGGCCAGCTCGCGGCGGAGGACTCGCAAGGCGTCAAACAGCGGATCGCCAACCGGATTGACCGCGCCGCTGCGATCCGCTTTGCGCCTGCTCTCGCGTTTGGGGGCCAGCGCGATCATCACGCTCGCTTCGCCCGTGAGGATCGCCTTTGCATCGCCGCCCAGCGCGAGGCCGCCATGCTCGGTCGGGACCAGACTGCCGCGGGCCTGAAGCGCGCGTGCCAGCGGACGCAGCAGATGTGCCTCCTCGGCTGTGACGATCCCGAAAACGCTTAACTGGTCATGCCCGCGCGCCAGAACGCGTTCGTCCGCCACCCCGGTCAGCACTTTTTCCAGATAGCCAAAGCCAAAGCTCTGCCCGGTGCGATAGACCGCCGATAGCAGCTTGCGCGCAGTCTCGGTGGTGTCGGCGACCCCCGGAGCATCAAGGCAATTGTCGCAATTTCCGCAAGCCAGCGGCGGATCCTCGCCGAAATGGCGCAGCAACAGCGCGCGGCGGCATCCGGCGGTTTCGACCAGCATCGCCAGCGCGCCCAGCCGGGTTCGCTCGCCAACGCGGCGCTGCTCCTCGACTTCTTCGACCCGCTGGCGGGCCAGCGCAAAATCCGCGGCCGCCCACAGCATCACTGCCACCGCAGCATCGCCATCGCGGCCGGCGCGGCCGGTTTCCTGGTAATAGGCCTCGATCGATTTGGGGATCCCGGCATGGGCGACAAAGCGCACGTCGGGCTTGTCGATCCCCATTCCGAAGGCCACTGTTGCCACGATCACGATGTCTTCGCTGGCAACAAAGGCCGCCTGATTGGCGGCGCGGACCTGCGGATCGAGCCCGGCGTGATAGGGCAGCACGGTGCGTCCGGTAGCAGAGCCGAGCTTTTCGGCCAGCTCCTCGACCTTGCGGCGGGTCGGCGCATAGATGATCCCCGGACCTGGCTGCTCGGTCATCAGATTGCGCAATTGCC
>JANNAE010000031.1:0-2139 GCA_031383985.1 Novosphingobium sp.
GAACGGATGGGCGTCGCGCTTCACCGCCTGTCAGCCGAGGATCCCTCGTTCCGTGTTTCGACCGACCATGAATCAGGCCAGACGATCATCAAGGGGATGGGCGAGCTTCACCTCGACATCATCGTTGACCGGATGCGCCGCGAATTCAAGGTCGAGGCCAATGTCGGTGCGCCGCAGGTGGCTTACCGCGAATATCTCGCCAAGAAGGTCGACGTTGACTACACCCACAAGAAGCAGTCGGGTGGCTCGGGCCAGTTTGGCCGGATCAAGTTCACGGTCACGCCAGGCGAACGCGGCACAGGGATCATCTTCAAGGATGAGATCAAGGGCGGCAACATTCCGAAGGAGTATATTCCCTCGGTTGAAAAGGGCATGCGCGAAACCGCCGAGTCCGGCTCGCTGATCGGCTTCCCGATCATCGATTTCGAGATTTCACTCTACGACGGCGCCTATCACGACGTTGACTCCTCGGCGTTGGCGTTTGAAATCGCCGGCCGGGCGGGCATGCGGGAAGCCGCGCAGAAGGCAGGCATCAAGCTGCTAGAGCCGATCATGAAGGTCGAGGTCGTCTCGCCGGAAGATTATCTTGGCGATGTGATCGGCGACATGAACAGCCGCCGTGGCCAGATCCAGGGCACCGACAGCCGGGGCAATGCCCAGGTGGTCGAGGCCTTGGTGCCGCTGGCAAACATGTTTGGCTATGTGAACACCCTCCGTTCGTTCACCCAGGGCCGGGCCAACTACTCGATGTTTTTCTCGCATTATGACGAGGTCCCGGCAAACGTCGCGGCTGAGGTCAAGGAGAAGCTTGCTTAGGCAGCAAGAAGATACTAGGGGCGGCGCCTGTTTCAGCGGGCGTGCGTCTTTCCCGCAGTTTTCAATACAAACGCAATAGAAGGTTTGGACAATGGCTAAGGCTAAATTCGTGCGGACAAAGCCGCACTGTAACGTTGGCACCATCGGTCACGTTGACCATGGTAAAACCACGCTCACTGCAGCGATCACCAAGGTGCTGGCCGAAACCGGCGGCGCCGTTTTCACGGACTACGCCAATATCGACAAGGCGCCGGAAGAGCGTGAGCGCGGCATCACCATCTCGACCGCTCACGTCGAGTATGAAACGGCTAACCGCCACTATGCGCACGTCGATTGCCCAGGCCACGCTGACTACGTGAAGAACATGATCACCGGCGCTGCGCAGATGGACGGCGGCATCCTGGTGGTGAACGCAGCTGACGGCCCGATGCCGCAGACCCGCGAGCACATCCTGCTTGCCCGCCAGGTCGGCGTGCCGGCGCTGGTGGTGTACATGAACAAGGTTGATCAGGTCGATGACGAGGAAATCCTCGAGCTCGTCGAACTCGAAGTTCGCGAACTGCTGACCTACTACGGCTACCCGGGCGATGATATTCCGATCATCAAGGGATCGGCTCTGGCTGCGCTTGAAGGCCGCGACGATGCGATCGGAAAGGATTCGATCAACGCGTTGATGGCTGCTGTTGACAGCTACATCCCGCAGCCGCCGCGTCCGACTGACAAGCCGTTCCTGATGCCGGTCGAAGATGTGTTCTCGATCTCGGGTCGTGGTACGGTTGTGACCGGCCGCATCGAAACCGGCATCGTCAAGGTTGGCGAAGAAGTCGAAATCGTCGGCCTCAAGGATACCCGCAAGACGGTTGTTACCGGCGTTGAAATGTTCCGCAAGCTGCTCGATCAGGGTGAAGCTGGCGACAACATCGGCGCGCTGGTTCGCGGCGTTGCCCGTGAAGACGTTGAGCGCGGCCAGGTGCTTTGCAAGCCCGGTTCGGTCAATCCGCACACCGAGTTCAATGCCGAAGTCTATGTGCTGTCGAAGGATGAAGGTGGCCGTCACACGCCGTTCTTCGCCAACTACCGCCCGCAGTTCTACTTCCGCACCACCGACGTAACCGGCGAAGTGATCCTCCCCGAGGGCACCGAGATGGTTATGCCGGGCGACAACGTCTCGATTGGTGTCAAACTGATCGCTCCGATCGCGATGGACCCGGGTCTGCGCTTCGCAATTCGCGAAGGTGGCCGGACTGTCGGTTCTGGGGTTGTCAGCACGATCTCCAAGTAATATAGGCCGCGCTCCGCCGGGGGATTCGCCATAATCTGGTG
>JANNAE010000096.1:0-2957 GCA_031383985.1 Novosphingobium sp.
AGCGGCTTCTGGACCTCGGCCCCGGTGCCGGTGGCCAGCGCCATCGGGACAAAGCCAATGGCCGGAACGATGCCCGTCATCAGGACGGCACGGACGCGCTCCATCGTCCCCTCGGTTATCGCGACATCGACAGATTTGCCCACGTCAATCCCGCGAGCGCGGCCAGGTTGGGAACCCGGCGGCGCAAGCCAGCATCGGTCTTCCAGATCTGCTCGCCTTTATCGCTGTCCGCGAACGCGAAACGGCTTGCATAAAAGGCCAGCGCCCAGCGGTCTTGCGAAGGCAGTTCGGAAAAGCTGCGCATCGCAGTTCCGTCCAGCCCCTGACCGACCACCTGGTACAAAGCAAAGGGGCTGCGTTCACGGGCGCGGCCTGCGTCACGGAAGGCGACAGGTGCTGGCTTCAATTTCGCGCCATCGGGGCCGTGGCCATCGCCGTTCAGACCATGACAGCTCGCGCAGTTTGCGGCGTAGAGAGCTGCCCCGCGCGCTAGGTCGGGCGTCTTGGTTGGCGCGAGCGGAACGGGATATGCCGCCAGCAGATGCGCACCAAGCGTCCGTGCGGCCTTCGCCACGTCATCGGGCGCAGCCTTCCCGGCCACCATTGCTCGGATTGCCTTGGCCTCAGCAATGAGTGCGGCGCGATTGGCCGACGCTGGAAGCGCGGTAATCTTGGCTTCGACCGCGCCCGAAAACTCAGTCATCTCCGCATATTCCTGCGCGCTCTTGACCTGCCCACCGGCAACCGCACCCCGGTAATCGACCGCCACATAATCGAGCAGCCGCCACGCCGTCTGCACGTCTTCATCGCTTGCAGCAGCAATAGCCGGTAACGACAAGCCAATCGCCAGTGCAAAGAAAGTCAATATGATCCGCAGGCTCGGGAAAGTAGCAACGGTACGATTTTGCTCGGAATTTCGAGATTCGGGAATGGTCATGGACACCCGATACAACCTACAGCTACTGTAGGAGCAAGCGGTTTTTTGCGAGCGAGTCGCAACATGGGGGTTGAGGATGGTAGGGGCAGCGCATCTGGCAATCGGCGATCTGGCCCGATTGACCGGAACCAAGGTCAACACGATCCGCTTCTATGAAGAGGCTGGATTACTGCCTCAGGCTGAACGGACTGCCTCCGGTCGACGGGTTTACCGCGAAAGTGATGTGTAGAGGTTAGCATTCGTTCGTCAAAGCCGCAGTCTGGGCTTCCCACTTGATGCGGTTCGGGAACTGCTGACTCTTGCCGACGACGCCAATCAGCCGTGCGAAGCGGTTGATCGGATCGCTCGTGTCCACCTTTCTCAAATCGACAAAAAGATTGCTGATCTATCGGCGCTGCGAACAGAACTTGACCGCATTATAAATTCGTGTCGGCAAAGCACTGTTGGCGATTGCAAGATTATAGAGACATTGGGGCCGCGCGCAGATGATCAATCGTAAAATTCACCGCTGGCTAAGCGTTATCGGCATAGTCTTTTTCATGTCTGTTGCTGCAACTGGTATCTGGCTCCAGATTGAAGCGATCTTTGGCGAGGATGAAGCCGTTCGTGAGGCGATGGCGGAAATCGTCTCACCTGCGTCGCTTTCAGCACCGCTCCCGTCCAATGCGGCATCGCTCGACAGGGCGCGCACCGCAATTTTCGCCCGTTATGGAAATCGTCCCGTTGCCTCGGTCGATTGGGTCATCAAGGCTCCCGTTCCCGCCTATGTGTTCCATCTTGACGGCGCTGAGCCGATCAAGGTCACGGTCAACACGGCGACGGCTGCAATCATAAAGTCCGAACCTGATGGAGAAGATTGGGTGGTGCGCCTGCATACCGGCGAGATATTGGGCGACGGGGGTAAATTCCTTGGGCTGGCATGGGGGCTGGCCCTCATTGCCATGAGCATCACCGGGATCATTCTCTATCTCAAGATGTTGCGGGCGCGGCGGACAGGCTCGGCGGGCAAGGTGCGCGGATGGCGGCGGTATTTCTGGTGAAGAGTTCGTTCTGCACTTTGGCTGCGGCGCTGCTGGCGGTCACGGCAACGCCCGGATTCGCGCAAACGACTTCATCGAGCGAAGCGCCGCCTGTCCTTTCATTCAACCCCGACGCGGGCGTTGTCGTCCAGTCAAGCGATTTCCGCATCACCGCTTGGGGCTTTGCCGAGCGTCTGATCGACCCTGACGGCAAGGATGGTTGGCGGCGGGTGCGGCAAGGGGCAGAGTTCGATTTGCCGCGCATTACACCCCATTTGCGCGCCGCGGTCGACTATGAGGTCGATCTGACCAACAGCGATTTCTTCCGCAATGGGCCGTTCCGCCGCAATTTCGAGAACCTGTTCGTCTCACTCCAGGACGCCGACGATCCCGGCAAGTTTCGGCTGCTGTTCGGGCATAACACCCATATCCTATCGCGTGACGATAATCTCTCGTCGGGCAATCTGCCGACAATCAACCGCTCACTGGTTCTGGAAGAGCATGGCTCGGTCAACGCCTTCGGCGCGCAGATGGGTTTCCAAGTACAAAGGGCGCTGTCGCCCAAGGCTAGTATCCAGTTCTCGGTTGGCGACAATCGCGGGTCACTCAACGCCGGGGAATACCACAACAGCATCGGACGTTCGGTTGCGGGCAAGCTCCTCCTGACACCCGTCAATGACGCGCAAGGGGGGCGCAAGCTGACGCTCGGTTTCGCCAGTGACTATACAAGCGGCATCACCAATCGCAGCTTCACGCTGGGAACAGCGATCGCCGCAGCACCGCTGGGGGGCGTCCCGGCGACAGGCGGCAAGCTGACTTTCGAAGCGGATGGCGCCTATTCCATCCGGCTCGCGGGCCGCCCGACGACGATCGAGGGCGAGGTTATCCGCTCGCGGTTCTTCGGTAGCAGAAGCGACGTGCTTGGCGGCTATGTGATGGCGCAGTTCTCGCTATTCGACGCGCCCAAGTCGGGCGACCTAGATCTTTTCCTGCGTTACGAT
>JANNAE010000010.1:0-8281 GCA_031383985.1 Novosphingobium sp.
GCTGGCGGCCTTTGCCGCAACGCCCTGCACCGGCCCGTTCATGGCCGCCGCGATGGGGGCGGCGCTGCTGCTGCCGGTGCCGCAAGGGTTGGCCCTGTTCGCCACGCTGGGGCTGGGCCTCGCGCTGCCGTTCCTGCTGATCGCCTACGTCCCGGCCTTGCGCGCACTGCTGCCCAAGCCCGGCGCGTGGATGGTGACTTTCCGCCGCTGGATGGCCTTGCCGATGGCGCTGACTGCCGCCGCGCTGCTGTGGCTGGCCAGCCGCCTCGCCGGAAGCGGCTTTGCTTTCGCGGCCGGATTGGTGGTTATCATTGTGATCGCGCTGCTGGTCTTGCTCGGACGGCGTCAGCGCCATGGCCGCGCAGCGGGTGGACGCTGGTGGGCAATGCTGGCGGCTGTGCTGATTTTCGCCGGGGCGGGTCTGCCCAGCTTGGTCCGGCAGGGCGCAGAAACCGCCAATTCTATCCTGCCCAGTCAGTCGTTCAGCGAGGAAGCCCTCGCCAAAGCCCGCGCCAACGGCAAGCCGGTATTTCTCTACTTCACCGCCGACTGGTGCCTGACCTGCAAGGTCAACGAACGCACCTCGATCGAGCGCGAGGCCACCCGGGCCGCGTTCGAAAAGGCGGGGGTGGTCGCGCTGGTGGGCGACTGGACCCGGCGCGATCCGGCGATTACCCGCTACCTCACCGAGCAGGGCGTGGCCGGGGTACCGCTCTACATGTGGTATCCGCCCGGCGGCGGCGCGCCGCAGCAATTGCCGCAGGTGCTGGGGCCAGATACGCTGGTTGAACTCAGCCGCCGCTAGAGCGTGATGCAAAAAGGTGGGAACCGGTTTATCGCATCATGCTCTAGACCAGCCAGAACTGGTTCACGCCCTCGCCAGCATATTCGACCCGCACTGTGCGGCCTGCCGCGCGTCCGCTGCGCAGGCTGGCCAGAGCAGCCGGATTGGCGCTGTTAGCGCAGATCCGGATGTGGCCGCTCCGCGCAACGATAGTGCCGGTTTCACCGCCCTTGCCCGGCTGAATTGTGAAACTGTCGATCACGGCCTCGCCAGTGAACTCGTTGGCATAGCCATATTGGGCTGGCAGAGTCCCCAGCTTGCGCCAGCGCCTTTCGCTCCAGTCGGCAGGATCAGTCGAATAGATCCCGGCCGCATATTTGCTCATCACCCCGCCATTCGCTCCGACGAAAGCGGTTGTTCCGGGTGCAGCGCGGCAGCGGGCGACCGCTTCTGCAATAGCATGGGCCGAATAATTGCTTCCGGCGCCGCCGAAGAACGGCAACCCGCCCGTCAGCGTGAAACCGCGCGGATCGGCCGGATCAAGGCCAAACGCATCGAGCACGTTGAACACCGGAATCGCGAAGCACGAATAGAGATCGATATGGGCCAGCGCGGCCCACTGCGTGCCCGCCAGCTCGAGCGCTGCCGAAATTGCCGTTACCGTGGCCGGGCTTCGTTCAAGGTTTGCGCGGGTCAGCAACGAGGGTTCCGCGCAGTCGGCAACGGCGTGAATATGCACCCAGCGATCCTCTGGCACGCCCAGCCGCCGCGCTTCGCCCGCGCTGGCGATCAGGATCGCCGCGCCCTGATTGACCTGATCGCGCGAAACCAGCAGCCGCCCATAGGGTTCGGCGACCAGCCGGTTGCGCTCGGTCAGTGTCGCAAGTTCCTCGGCACTGCGCTCAGTTGGGGCCGCGGAATGCGGATTGGCAGCAGCAACCCGGGTGAAAGGTGCGAACAGCCGGCCAATTGCCAACCGGTAGTCGCCCAGCGACACGCCCAATCGCTCGCGCCGGGCATTTTCCGCGATCGCATAGCCAGCGATCGGCGCGCCTGCCCCATGCCGCAAGGCGGTCAGATCATAGACCCCATCATGGCCATAACCGCGATCCTCGATGTCGCCGCCGATCGTCTCCGACCAATCGCGCGATTCCCCCCGCCCAACCAGGTCGCGGGTCGTTGAAATCGCTTCCGAACCGACAATCGCGGCGAGCTTCGAGCGCCCTGCCGCGATGTCGCTGGCGAGTTCACCCACCAGTCTTTGCGGTCCCTGCCCGCCGACGATCTCGAGGATCGCGCGGGCCGGATCGGCCCCCACGCGCGCCGCAATCGCCCGCGGCGGATTGTCGGCATGGCCGAATGGCGCGCCATAGCGGGTGCCTGAAATTTCGAACTGGCGGATCGCGGCGAGCGTATCGAGCGCGGGAGCAATCGGCTCCCGCGCCATGGCATCAGCCAGCGCCGCAGCCAGCGCGGCTCCGGCAAGGTCCATCGGCGAGCGTTCCAGATAGCTGGCCTCGCCGATCCGTTCCGAAACCTGGCCCACCCCGATAATCACCGGAGTATTGTCTGGCACCAGATTCACAGCACCTGCCCATCATCGACACTCAACGTTGCGCCAGTGACATGGCGCGAGGCATCCGAGGCAAGGAACAACAACGGCGCGTCCAGCGCTTCAATCGGGGTCAGGCGGCGGCGGTGGAAGCTGGCAATATGCGCCATGCCCGCGGGCGTTTCAAACCAGTCGTCCTGAATCTCGGTATCGACATAACCCGGCTGGATCGTGTTGACGTTGATTCCCTGGCGCACCCATTCACGCGCGAACTGGCGGCCGAGATGCGCGACCCCGGCCTTGCCCGCCGCATAGGCGGTGTCGCCCTGGCCGGTCATCTCTGCGGTGATCGATCCGATCAGCACGATCCGCCCGCGCTCGCTCTCGCGGAAATTGGCCGCGATCATCCGCTTCGCTCCTTCGCGCGCGGTGAGATAGAGTCCGGTGAAATTGGTAGCGATGACTGCGACAATCTCTGCGGCCGGCAGTTCGGTCGAACGGCCGCCAATCGCGATTCCGGCATTGGCGATCACCGTGTCAATCGTCCCGAACCTTGCCTCGCCCGCATCATAGGCGGCGATGATCGAGGCTTCGCTGGTAACATCAAGCGGCACCGCCAGCGCTGCGCCGCCCAGCTCCTGCGCCAGCGCCGCAAGCCGCTCGACCCGCCGCGCGCCCAATACGACTTTTGCACCGTGATTTACGAACAGTCGGGCGAAATGTTCGCCAAGGCCGGACGAGGCGCCGGTGATGAGCGCGGTGCGGCCCTCAAGAGATAGTTGCAATGCGGCTCTCCTGCGATTGGAATGTGCCGTCGTTCAAGCCGCATTCCTCCGCGCCGGTCAAGCTGTGCGATCAGAGAATTTCTGCCAGCCCGGCCAGCGCCGCGCGCAGCTTGCCAATAGCTTGCGCCTTGAGCTGGTGAACCCGCGGCACACTGACGTGCAGCGCCGCGGCAATTTCCGAGAGGTTAAGCTCATCAAGGAAATAGAGCTGCACGACAATTTGCAGCCGCTCGGGCAAGGCGGTGATGGCAGCGGCCAGGCTCTCGCGCATTTCCTCCCCCGCGAGCAGCTCCAGACTGTCTGGCCGCGGATCGGCAAAGGCCATGTCGCTATCGGAATAAATCTCGTCGATCGCCGCGAACCGCAACGGCTCGCTCGATCCGCGCAAGGCGGCGAGCTGGTTCTCGTCGAGCCCCATTGCCGCGGCGAGTTCGGGGGTGGTTGGATCGCGGCCCAATTGGCCGCGCAATGCGGTTTCATGATCGCGCAATTGCCGCCGCCGCTCCACCGCCCCGCGCGACAACGGGATCGTGCGGCGAATGAGATCGACCATCGCCCCGCGCACCCGCATCTTGGCATAGGCGGCAAAGCCATCCTCGCCCGGTCCGGCATGGCGCTGCGAACATTCGGTCAGCGCGACCATCCCCGCCTGCATAAGATCTTCCAGTTCGATCCCGGCGCGGCCAGAACCGTGGATATGCCAGGCAAGGCGTCTGACCATCGGCACGAACCGGCGGATTCGCATTCCCACATCGGCCCGATAGGCTTCAGCGGCGGCAAAGGCTTTTTGGTCATGAATCATGCGGCCACGCTTTCGAAGGCTGGAGTGGTTGAAGGCGAAGGAAGTGCAGGCTGAGCCGGGACCGGCTCGCCGCCAATGACAGCCACCACCTCGATCGGCTGGGCGGCGGGCAATTCGGCAATCGATAGAACCAGGCAGGTTGGTGCGCGCTGCTTGAGCAGGGCGGCTAGAGCGCGGCGGGCGCGCGGCTGGACCACCAGCGCCAGCGCCGCAGCAGCGCCGCGCTCGGCAACTAACATCGCCACCCGCTCGCCAATGGTACGCGCCAGATCAGGCTCGATCACCGGCTGGCCGGTGGCAGGATCATGCAGCCCCTGGACGATCATCGCCTCCAGCGTCGCATCCAGTGTCAGCACTGGCAGACGTTTGTTCGGCGGGCAAATCCGCCCGACAATCAACCCGCCCAGATCGGCGCGGAGCAGTTCGACCAGCCGGTCATGATCGAGCGTCTGCTGAACGGCCCGGCTCAGGCCCGACAGGATCGGCACCGGATGAGCGATGGGAATGCCATCCTCGAGCAGCGCCCGGAGCAAGCGGGTCAGCGCGGCGAGTGACAGCGGCTGAGGATAGATCGTCTCAATCAGCCCGGCGGAATGGTCCTTGACGCTATCGAGGATGGCGCGGACTTGATCGGGGCCAAGCAGCTCCTGCGGACGATTGCCCAGCAATTGGTTGAGATGCGTGGCAACCACCGTACTGGCGTCGACCGTCAGGAAACCCTCGGCAATCGCATGATCGCGGGCCGCAGGATCGATCCACAAGGCCGGGCAGCCAAAGCTGGGATCGGTCGTCGCCTCGCCGCTCAGCGCATGGTTTTCGCGGGCTTCACCGGCATCGATCGCCAGGATCTTGTCGGGGCGGATCGTTCCCCCGCCCAGCGGCACCCCGCCGAGCATGATCCGGTATTCGCCCGGTGCCAGTTCCAGCGCGTCGCGGACGCGGAATTGCGGTACAACGAAGCCGAAGCTCTGGCTGAGCTGCTTGCGAACCCCGGTAATCCGCGCCACCAGCGGCGAACCGCGACGATCATCGACCAGATGGACCAGACCATAACCCAGCTCGACGGTCACCAGCGTATGGTCGGAGACATCTTCCAGCGCAATTCGGCCAGGTTCGAACGGAGGAGCCGCAGCCGCGACAATCTGAGCAGGCCGCGCCGCGCGCAGCCTCAGCTTGTGCCACAGCCAGCTGGCGACTGCCGCCGCGGGCAGGAATACCGTCTGCGGCATCGCCGGGATCATCCCGATTGCGCCGAGAATGCAAGCCACCGGCAGCCAGGTCCGGGGATCGGAAAACTGCCCGCCGATCTGCCCGGCAAGGTCGCGGCTATCCGACACGCGGGTGACGATCACCGCAGCGGCAATCGACAGCAGCAGCGAGGGAACCTGCGCAACCAGCGCGTCGCCTACCGCCAATGCGATGTATTTCTCCGCCGCCTCGCCCGCGGAGAGCCCGTGGCTGATCATGCCCAGACAGAATCCGGCAATGATGTTGACCCCCAGGATCAGCAGCGCGGCGATCGCATCGCCCTTCACGAACTTCGAGGCACCATCCATCGAGCCATAGAAGTCGGCCTCGGTTGCCACTTCGACACGGCGAGCCTTGGCTTCATCGACGCACAGCAGCCCGGCGGCCAGATCGGCGTCGATCGCCATCTGCTTGCCCGGCAGCGCATCGAGGGTGAAACGCGCCGAGACTTCCGAAACACGCCCCGCGCCCTTGGTTACAACGACCATGTTGATGATCATCAGGATCATGAATACGAACAGTCCGACCGCGAAATTGCCGCCAATCAGAAAGGCCCCGAACGCCTCGATCACGTGGCCGGCGGCCGCTCCGCCTTCGTGCCCGTTGACCAGGATCACGCGGGTCGAGGCCACATTGAGCGCGAGGCGCAGCAGTGTGGCAAACAGCAAGACCGAGGGGAAGGACGAGAAATCGAGCGGCTTTTCCGCATTCATCGCCGCCATCAGGATCGCCACGGACAGGGCAATGTTGAGGACGAAGAACATATCCAGCAGCACCGCCGGGGTCGGCACGATCATCAGGCCGATCAGCGTGAGGATCCCGAACGGCAGCGCCAAAGTGGAAAACCGGGGGCGGCTGAAAATGCTCACAGGCCGAAAGCCTGAAGCTTGCCATAGGCGGCGCGGATGTGGGCAGGGGCAGTGTTGCCGGTGGCAGCGAAGGTGGCGCGCAGTGTTTCCGACATGGACGGGCGGACCTTAAGCCCCTCACCTTCAGGGGAGGGGTTGGGGTGGGGTCTCTCCTCCCACGCAGCGCTGGGCGACGAGGATAGACCCCACCCCTCGATCCCCTCCCCTGAAGCGGAGGGGAGGAAGGAAGTCCCCATCGCCCCAGCTACTTTCCCGCGCATCAGCTCCATCACTGCCCCGACCGAGCGCGGCGCGGTGCCCGCAAAGAATATCCCGCGATTGGCGGCGGCGGCCTGCGGCATCAGCGCGGCAGCGGATTGGGCCGGATCGGCGGCCAGCGCGGTCAGGAACCGGCGCGCGCCATCAGCGCCGAGGAAATGGGCAAGGTAAAGCTCGGACGGATCGGGCTCGCGTCCCAGTGTCGCAGTCAAAGCGGTGCGGTTATCATTGGCAAGCTCTGCCGCCATCAGCGCCGATGCACCAGGATCATAGCGCAAATCCATGATCGGTCCGCGCATTGCCGGATCGCGCACCCGTCCAGCCTCTATCGCGGCATCGGCCCAATCGAGACCATGTGCAGCGCCGTGCCGACCCAGCGTCTGAAGCCAGGTTCTGTCGGTGAATTGATAGAGCCCCGCCGCGCTTGAGGTGCGCGCCCGCGCCTGGGGATCAAGGTTCGATTCAAGTTTCGCCTGCGCGAGGAGATAGTTGAAATCGACGCCGGTTGCCCGCGCAGCGCGTGCGATGGACGCGCGGACCTGCCCGGTATCGCCGGTAGGCGCGCCAATAGACTGCGGCTGGCTCAATCCTCACTCCCGATACAAATGTGCGTCGGAAGCTATTGAGCAAGGGTCGTGCCAAACGCCTTACGAGTAAGCGCGGGTTCCGGCATAGGCATAGGCGGGGCCGGTGCGGTAAAGCGCGGGCGAGCCGGTCAGCGCATCAAGCCGCGAGGCAACATTGGCCGCAATCAGGTTGCGAACCTGGCGGTTTACCTCGTTGAGACGCCGCGCCGCATCGAGCATTCCGCGGCATTCCTCATCGACCGCAGCGCCATCGCCAAACGGCCCGCTATCGTCGAGCCGTCCGCACAGCGCCCGCTTGTCGACCGCACAGCCCATGATCGCGTCAAGGTCCAGCCCGGCAAGCGCCTGCCGTTCGGCCTGCAGCACGGCAAGCATCTGCCCCAAAGTCTCGCGCAGATCGCTCATTTCCCGCTCCTCAGCAGCATGCCGGCCGCGATAATCGCATCGGCGACCCGCGCCGGCAGCAGCGGATAGGTGCCGGATTCTACCGCCTGGCGGACAATCCGAACGCGATCGGCATCAACTGGCGCCGCGCCTGGATCGAGCGCGTCACTCCTGATTGGGGCGGGCTTGGGCGACGGCGCCGGGCTTGCAGCTTTCTCGCTGCGCCCATTACCGGCGGTGGAATTGCGGATAGTGCTGGCATTGACTGCGCCGACGGGAAGCGCAGATCCGAGATTGATCGGTGGCATGACGCCGCTCCTTGGTTTCTTCTGTATCGAAGAACGGCAACGCAGCGCCGCAATTAAGCGACCGCGCGGCGAAAACTTGCCGGGCGGGCGGCAGCATTTGTCAGGGCAGCGGCACGCCAACCAGCCCGGCGCGGATCACGCGCGCGCGGATCGGCTCGCCGCCCGACTTGCCGCCAGCCGCCGGACGCACTCGGACCCACGCTCCCACGGGTCCGGATTCGAGCGCCTCGCCGGGCTGATTGACGGCGAAACCATCGCCGCTGACGGAAATCGTCACGGCGTCGCCGCGGCTGACCGCGGGCAGGCCGGACGCGCTGGAAGCGGCGGCATTGACCGGCAGGAACAGCCGCCAGCCGCCGGCATCGGGGCACTCGGCCACCACGGTATCGCGCCGCTCGCCGCGCCACGAAAGCGCCAGCGGCGAGCCGCAGACCCGCAGCCGCAGCCGCCGGTCGATCGGTAGGCTCGCGCCGCCCTGGGCGCGGGAAGGCGCGCCGGTGAAACCTGCGACCTGCCGGTCGATGGCATCAAGGTCGGCGAAGGCGGCAGCGGCAGCGAATATCAGGGCAAGGCTCATGGCTCGGACTCCAGCAAAGCAAGGTTCGGCGGCGGTTGCTGCAAGTCCTGTGCCAGCGGCGTATCAGGCGCATCGAAGGCCAGCGCGGCCGTGATCCCGCCCGCCCCCGGCTCGACCACCAGCCGCG